>DASZNP010000054.1:0-10804 GCA_035551255.1 Solirubrobacterales bacterium | reverse complement strand
GGGACCCCCTCCTGGAGTGGATCGACCGCGGCCTCGAGGACCACGGCCTGATCTCCCCCGGCGACAAGGAGCTCCTGGTCGTCGCTGACGAACCGATGCAGGTCTGCAAACACGTGATGCGGGCGAGCGAACGACAGCGCGCCTTGGCCTAAATGTCCAAAAAGAACTTGATTATTTATCCACTCTCTGCTTAAGGTAGGCGGGACAAGCGCGCCGGGAGGCGCGGAAATGGGAGAGGGGAAATCATGAGGAACCTCAAGCGGCTTTCGCTTGCCGTTGTGGCTGCCGCATTCGCGCTGATGATGTTCGCGGGTGCCGGCACGGCTTCGGCCTCGGTTCTCTGCTCGGTCCAGCAAGCGGAATGCCCGACGGCCAACCAGTGGCCCGCCGGCACCGTCCTGGACTTCAGCCTGAAGGCGGGCACGAGCGGGAAACTGACCACCACAGCCGGCGAAATCATCGACACATGCACCGGCTCGACACTGAAAGGGACGATCGAAAACGCCGGCAACAGCACGACGGCGGTCACAGGCTCGTTAGGAACGATGACCTGGACCGGATGTGCGTTTGAAACCACGACCCTGTTGCCAGGGAAACTCCAAATCACCAACATCGCCGGCACGCCCAACGGGACAGTCATAGGCGATACCGAAACCCGGGTCACAGTCAACTCGTTCTTCGGCGATTGCATCTACGGGGCCGTTGCGGGGACCGATCTCGGAACTCTCGTCGAGGGGAAACCGGCCACCTATGTCGCCAACGAGGTGATCAAAAAGCTGAGCGGCAGCGGTGCCCTGTGCCCGGAAACGGCGAAATGGATCGCCGAATACACGCTCACAGAACCGAAAGAAAAAACACTGGCGGTGGAGCCGAAACTCGCGCCGGTGTCGCCGGGCAAATCGGTCTTCTGCACCGTCCAGGAATCACCCTGCCTGACTACGAATGTGTGGGGGGTTGGGACCCCGCTCAACTTCAGCCTCAAAGCGGGCACCTCGGCAGGCCTGGTGACGACAACCGGCGAAGCCCTCGATACATGCACGGGCTCGACCGTCAAAGGCAAAGTCGACCAGAACCTAAACGTCGCGGGCCCGATCGAATCGCTGACCTGGACCGGCTGTACGTTCCCGACGACCACGCAGGTGCTAGGCAGGCTCGAAGTCACGGCCACCGGTCTTCACACTGGCAAAGTCAAAGGGACCTCTGAAACCAGGGTCAACGTCAACGGCGGCTTCTTCGGCAGCTGCAACTACGGCGCCGTCGCTGGTACCGAACTCGGAGAACTGAAAGAGGGCAAACCGGCGACCTTCGTCGCCAACGCGGTCGTCGTCAAACTCGCCGGCAGCGCTGTCGCCTGTCCGGAAACGGCCAAATGGACTGGCGAATACACGCTCACAGAACCGAAAGAAAAAACACTTTCGGTGGAGGTAGGGACCAGGAGTCCGGGCTCGGTCTTCTGCACGGTCCAGGAATCGACCTGCGCTGCAGCCAACAAGTGGGCAGCCGGGACGGCGCTGAATTTCAGCCTGAAATCCGGCACCTCGGCGAACCTGGTGACGACAGCCGGCGAAGCCCTCGATACATGCACGGGCTCGACCGTCAAAGGCAAAATCGAAAAAAACGAACCTGTCGTCGGCCCTATCGAATCGCTGACCTGGACCGGATGCACGTTCCCGACGACCACGCAGGTGCTCGGACGGCTTGAAGTTAAGGCCATCGAAGGCAGCCCTAACGGCACCGTCAAAGGCACGTCGGAAACGAGGGTCAACATCAACGGCGGCTTCTTCGGGAGCTGCAACTACGGCGCCGTCGCGGGCACCACCCTCGGAACTCTCATCGAGGGCAAACCCGCGACCTTCTTCGCCAACGCGGTCGTCGTGAAACTCTCCGGCAGCGCTGTCGCCTGTCCGGAAACGGCCAAATGGACCGGCGAATACACGCTCACAGAACCCGCGGAAAAAACACTCGCGGTGGAGACCGGTTGACAAAACCGAGCAAGCCAGCGGCCGCGCCTGTCGCGGCCGCTGGCCCCAGCTCAGCTCGACCGCTAGTGCCGGAAGTGCCGGTGCTTGGTGAAGACCATCGCAACGCCGGCCTGCTCGCAGGCCTCGATCACCTCGGCGTCGCGTTTGGAGCCGCCGGGCTGGATTACCGAGGTGGTGCCGGCTTGGATCGCCAGCTCGGGGCCGTCGGCGAAGGGGAAGAAGGCGTCGGAGGCTAGGGCGGAGTCGGCCAGAAGGGCGTCGGCGTCGGCGCCGCGGGTCTCGCGGCACTTCTCAACTGCCAGGCGGACGGAGTCGACTCGGCTCATCTGACCGGCGCCGATGCCTAGGGTGGCGCCGCCTTTGGCGATCACGATTGCGTTGGAGCGGACGCGGCGGCTGACGGTCCAGGCGAAGAGCATGTCCTGCCACTGCTCCTCGGTGGGCTCGTTGCCGGTCACCGCTTCCATGATCTCCCGCGGCTCGGGGTCGCCGTCGCGGTCCTGGATCAGCAGCCCGCCCTCGACGCGCTTGACGTCGCGTTCGCCCGGGTCGGCCTGGCGGCGCTCCTCCTCGCAGAGGATCCGGATCGCCTCCTTCTGCTGCAGCACGTCGAGTGCGCCGCCCTCGTAGCCGGGGGCGCTCAGGACCTCGACGAAGTTCTTGTGCAGCTCCTCGGCTAGCTCGCGGCTGACCGGGCGGTTGAAGGCGATGACGCCGCCGTAGGCGGAGACCGGGTCGCAGGCCAGCGCCTTCAGGTAGGCGTCGAGCGCGTCGGCGCCGATCGCCACCCCGCAGGGGTTGTTGTGCTTGACGATCACGCAGGCCGGCTGCTCGAAGTCGTCGACGAGCGCCCGCGCCGAGTCGAGGTCGAGGACGTTGTTGAAGGAGAGCGCCCGCCCGTGCAGCTTCGAGGTGCGGGCGAGGATGTGGGTCCGCAGCCCCGCCTCCGCGTAGAGCGCCGCCCGCTGGTGCGGGTTCTCACCGTAGGAGAGGTCGAGCACCTTCTCGTAAGCGACCGCCAGGTGTTCCGGGAAGTCCTCGTACTCGGCCGAGAACCAGCGGCTGATCGCGGCGTCGTAGCGGGCGGTCTGGGCGAAGGCCTCGTTGGCCAGCCAGTGGCGGGTCGCGGCGGAGATCTCTCCCTCGCCCTCCTCGAGCTCGGCCAGGACCGCGTCATAGGACTCGGGTTTGACGACGACGGCGACGCTCTCGTGGTTCTTCGCCGCGGCGCGGATCATCGTCGGCCCGCCGATGTCGATGTTCTCGACCGCGACCTCGTGCGCGACGTCGGCGGCGGCGACGGTCTGCTCGAAGGGGTAGAGGTTGACGCAGACGACGTCGATCGGTTCGATCCCCTCGCGCTCCAGCGTCGCCATGTGCTCCGGGTCACCCCGCCGCGCCAAAAGCGCCGCGTGCAGCCGCGGGTGCAGCGTCTTCACCCGGCCGCCGAGGATCTCTTCGGAGCCGGTGAACTCGGAGACGTCGGTCACCTCGAGTCCGGACTCGCGCAGCGCCGTCGCGGTGCCGCCGGTGGAGAGGATCTCGACCCCGAGCGCCGCCAGTCCCTTGGCAAAGTCGGCGACGCCGGTCTTGTCGGAGACCGAGATCAGCGCCCGGCGCACCCGGACCTGCCCGTTGTCGAGGGTCTCGGGGGTGCTGTCGGTGGCTGGCTCAGTCATTAGGGGGTGCGATCGCGACCGTCCGCGGGTCGCTGGGGTCGATCCTAACTCTGCCCTCCGCGATCATGCGGATCGCCTCCGGATAAAGCTCGTGCTCGACCGCGTGCACCGCCGCCTCCAGCTCCTCCCGGCTCACGCCGGCGGGCACCCGAACCTCGCGCTGGGCGATCACCGGGCCGGTGTCGACCCCCTCGTCGACGAAGTGGACGCTGACGCCCGTCTTCTCGACCCCGGCGGCGAGCGCCTGCCCGATCGCGTCGAGCCCGGGGAACGACGGCAGCAGGGCAGGGTGGATGTTGACGATGCGGTTGCGGAAGCGCCCGACGAAGGACGCACTCAGCAGCTGCATGTAGCCGGCGAGGACGATCAGGTCGGGACGGTGGGATTCGATCCAGTCGCCCATCGCCTTGTCGCGCGCAGCCCGGTCCGGGTAGTCGCCGCCGGCGAAGACCGCGGTCTCGACACCGGCCTGCCCCCCGCGGGCCAGCGCCCCTGCCGCCGGCTTGTCCGACCCCACCCCGACGACCTCGATCCCGTCGCGGCCGTGCAGCGTGTCGAGGATCGCCTGCAGGTTGGTGCCGCTACCCGAGGCAAGGACGACGATCCGAAACGAGCTCACCCGCGCATCCTTTCGCAATAGGCTCCACGGCCGTGAGCACCTTCTGGCAGGCCGTCCTCTATCTGCACCTGCTGGCGATGGCCTTCTTCGTCGGCGGCCAGCTCGTCTTCGGGATCGCCGTCGTCCCGATCCTCCGCGGTGACCCCGACCCCGAGCGCACCCGCATGCGCGGCGTCGCCCGCCGCTTCGGCTACGGATCGCTCATCGCCCTCGGCGTCCTCGTCATCACCGGCTGGGGGATGGCCTCCCACTACGAACTCTGGGACAGCTCCACCCTGCAGTGGAAGCTCGGCTTGGTTGCCTTGGTCATCGGCCTCACCCTGCTCCACCTGCGCCGGGCGAAATGGCACGCACTGCAGGCGGGGATTCTGCTCGCCTCACTGGTAATCGTCTGGCTTGGCTTGAAGTTGGCGACCGGCTACTGATGCTCAGTGCGCCGCAGCGATCGTCTCTAGCGCGAATTTCCCGTCGGCCTCGTCGGGATCGCCGAGCGGGTAGTCGCCGGTGAAGCAGGCATCGCAGTGTTCGCCGGGGTCGCCGCCGATCGCCTCATAGACGCCGGCGATCGAGAGGTAGGCGAGCGAGTCGGCTTCGAGCTCGTCGGCAATCTCCTCGACCGAGCGGTTGTGGGCGATCATCTCCTCGCGGGTCGACATATCGACGCCGTAGTGGCAGGGGTTGCGGATCGGCGGGGCGGAGATGCGCAGGTGCACCTCGCTGGCGCCGGCGTCGCGCAGCATCCCGATGATCTGCCGCGTCGTGTTGCCGCGGACGATCGAGTCGTCGACGACGACGAGACGCTGACCGGCGACAATCTCCGGCAGCGGGTTGAACTTCATCCGTAGCCCGTGCTTGCGCAGCTCCTGGCCGGGCTGGATGAAGGTACGTGCCACGTAGCGGTTCTTGATTAGGCCGTCGTCGCGTGGCAGCCCCGAGGCTCGCGCGAACCCTGCTGCCGCCGGGTTGCCCGAGTCCGGCACCGAAATCACCAGGTCGGCCTCGACCGGGGCCTCGCGCCAGAGGATCTCACCCATCCGCCCCCGCGCCTGCTGCAAGACCTTGCCCTCGAGGCGGCTGTCGGGGCGAGAGAAGTAGATGTGCTCGAAGACGCAGCTGGCGCGCCGGTCGGCTTTCACCACCTGCCGCGTCTCCAGTCCGCGCTCAGTCAGGCTGACCATCTCGCCGGGATGCACCTCGCGCATCAGCTCGGCGCCGATGATGTCGAAGGCGCAGCTCTCGGAGGCGACGACGAAGCGGTCCTCGAGCCGGCCAAGGCTGAGCGGCCGGATCCCGTGGGGGTCGCGGAAGGCGACGATCGCCCGCTTGGTCATCACCACGGTCGAGTAGGCGCCCTGCAGCCGCGGCATCACGTCGGCCACCGCGTCCTCAATCATCCTCCCCTCGTGGGAGGAGAGCAGGGCGGCCATGATCTCCGAGTCGGAGGTGCCGCGGAACTGCAGCCCGCGCTCCTTCAGCTCGCCCCAGAGCTCGACCGCGTTGGTCAGGTTGCCGTTGTGGGCGAGGGCGACCTCGCGGCCGTCGTCACGCCAGATCGGCTGCGCGTTCTCCCAGGAGCCGCCGCCGGTGGTCGAGTAGCGGACGTGACCAATCGCCATGTCCCCTTGCAGCGGCCGCAGTTTCTCCTCGTCGAAGACCTGGGAGACGAGGCCGGCCTCCCGCATCGTCGTGATCATTCCGCCCTCGCAGGTGGCGATCCCCGCCGACTCCTGGCCGCGGTGCTGCAGCGCGTAGAGGCTGAAGTAGGCCAGCCGGGAGACGTCGTGCCCGGGCGCGTATACGCCGAAGACGCCGCATTCATCTCGCGGCCCCTCGCGATCGAAGCTGAACCCCTGCTTGGGAGTCAAAGCGCGTTTTCCTCGTCGAATTGAGAGACGGACGCGCAGGCAGCGACTGGACTCTCTGCCTACCTGCGCAGGGTAGCAGCGCTTGGCGGCTACCGGCTTGGTCTTCGACTGCCGCTATTTGCAGAATCAGGACGAGGCGGGCTCGCCCTCGAAGGCCGGCAGGCCGTCGATGCTCTCGGCGTTCTTCTTGGCGACGTAGGCCTCGATCTCCGCCTCACCACCGACCCGCATCTTCTTCTCCGCCCAGGCCTCCATGTGCGGCCGTTCGCCCTCGAAGGCCATTAGGGGAACGCCGTAGCCGCAGGAGTCGGAGACGCGAGTGACATCCACGAGGATGATTGCCCGCCGCGCCGCCTCGACGTCGTGCGGGGCCTCGAACCCGGCCCGCTCGTACAAGTTATCGAACCGCTCGTTGTCATTGGGCACCACCTCACCCTTTCCATGCAGCCGCAGAATCCGCGGCGGCCCCTCGAAGGCGCAGAGCATCACCACGATCCGCCCGTTCTCCCGCAAATGGGCCACCGTCTCGGCGCCGCTGCCGACCATGTCGAGGTAGGCGACGGTGTGATCGTCGAGCACCCGCAAAGTCCCGATCGGCCCCTTAGGCGACACATTCACATGCCCACCCTCATCAAGCGGTGCCGACGCAACGAAGAACAGCGGTTGCTTAGAGATCCACTCCCGCTGGTGCTGATCGATGCCGTCGTAGACCTTGCCCACGCGTCGAAGTTAGCAGCGGGTCCGCCAGAGACCGCCTTATAGCCGGTCTAGCGCGGACTCGTTAAGCGGCGGCTTCGATCTGCGCGTCGAGCGAGTGCCACGCTCGCTCGGCTTCGGAGAGGGCGATCGAGAGGCTGCGGTCGCCGGCTCCGATTGAGATGTTGTCGCCGCCTACGGTGCCGATGAGGACGGCCCCTAGCTCTTCAAGGGTGGCGCGGTTGCCGCTTGCCAGGAAGCCGCCGGGGCCCTCGCCGAAGAGGGCTTCGGTGGGTTGGGCGCCGCGCTCGCGGAGATGTTCTACGTTGGTCTCGCAGCCGATGTTGCCGGCTATGGCGCACTCGGCGATCGCTACGGCTAGGCCGCCGTCGCTGACGTCGTGGACGGAGGTGAGCTTGCCGGCGCGGACGGCGTTGCGGACGATCTCGCAGGCTGCCGCTACGTTCTCGATCTCCGGCTGGGGGAGGCCCATCTTCAGCTCACCGCGTTGCTTTGCCAGCTCTGAGCCAGCCAGGTTTGGCTCGAAGGGTCCGATCAGGCCGATTGCGTCGCCCTCGTTGACGAAAGCGCCCCCCGCCACCTGCGCCGGGTCGGGCAGCTCGCCGACCATCGCTACCACCGGCGTCGGGTAGATCGGGCCTTCCGGCCCCTCGTTGTAAAGCGAGACGTTGCCGCCTACGACCGGCACGCTGAGGGCGTTGCAGGCGTCCGCGAGGCCGGTGACGGCGCGGTCTAGCTGCCAGGCACCGATCGGCTTCTCCGGGTTGCCGAAGTTGAGGCAGTTGGTTAGTCCCAAGGGTTCCGCGCCGACGCAGGCGAGGTTCTGTGCGCACTCGAGCACCGCCTCGATCGTCCCCGCGTAGGGCTCGCAGGCCACCTTTCGCCCGTTGCCGTCAATCGAGACTGCGATTGCGTTGCCCGCCTCCGGCAGTTGCAGGACCGCGGCGTCGGCCTGCTCGGGTCGCCGCACCGTGCGCGAGCCGACAATCGAGTCGTACTGCTCGAAGGCCCAGCGCTTGGAGGCGATGCTCGGTGCGCTCAGCAGCGCCAGCAGCTCCTCCTCCGGCGAAGCGCCTTCGCTCAGCCTCTGCCGGTTGCCGTAGATCCAGCCCTCCGGCTCGGCCGGCTCGAGGTCGTACAGCGGGCAGCCGTCGACCAGCGCCTCGACCGGCATCTCGCCGACGACCTCGTCCTCGCGCAGGATCCGGATCGTGCCGCCGTCGGTCACGGCGCCGATCACCGCCGAGCCGGTCTGCCACTTCTCGCAAATCGCCCGCACCTCGTCGACCCGCGCCGGCTCGACCACGGCCAGCATCCGCTCCTGGCTCTCGGAGACCATGATCTCGAAAGGCTCCATGTCGGCCTCGCGCAGTGGCACCTCGGCGACGTCGATGTCGATCCCGACCCCGCCGGCGCTGGCCATCTCGCCGGCCGAGGAGGTCAGGCCGGCGGCACCGAGGTCCTGCAGCGAGACCAGCAGCCCCTTCTCCAGCAACTCCAGGCAGCACTCCAGCAGCTTCGACTCCTCGAACGGGTCGCCGATCTGCACCGTCGGCCGCTTCGCTTCGTCCCCCTCGCCGAGCTCGGCCGAGGCGAGGACGGAGGCGCCGCCGATCCCGTCGCGGCCGGTCGAGGCGCCCATCAGAACGATCGAGTTGCCGACGCCCGCGGCCGCGGCGCGCACCATGTCGGCGGTCTTAGCGAAGCCAATGCACATTGCGTTGACCAGGCAGTTGTGCTCGTAGGACTCCTCGAAATAGATCTCGCCGCCGACCGTCGCCACCCCGATCGAGTTGCCGTAGTGACCGATCCCGCGCACGGCGCCGTCGAGCAGGTGACGCGAGCGGGGCGAGTCGAGCTCGCCGAAGCGGAGGCTGTCGAGGATCGCGATCGGCCGCGCCCCGATCGCGAAGACGTCGCGGAGGATGCCGCCGACCCCGGTCGCCGCGCCCTCGAACGGTTCGACCGCGCTCGGGTGGTTGTGGCTCTCGACCTTGAAGGCGACGGCGTAGCCTTTGCCGACATCGACGGCGCCGGCGTTCTCGCCCGGCCCCATCACCACCCGCTCGCCCTCGGTCGGTAGCTGCCGCAAGAGCTTGCGCGAGTGCTTGTAGGCGCAGTGCTCACTCCAGAGCAGGCTGAACATCGCCAGCTCGACGTCGTTCGGCTCGCGCCCGAGCTTCTCGACGATCAGCTCGTACTCGGAGTCCGTGAGACCGAGCTCGCGGTGTTTCGCCGCCCCCACGGTCACGCAGCGACCTGCGCCAGGCGGTCGAAGACGCGCAGCCCGTCAGTGGATCCCGTCAGCGGATCGACCGCGTGCTCGGGGTGGGGCATCAGGCCGAGGACGTTGCCGCGCTCGTTCGTCACCCCGGCGATGTCGCGGACCGAGCCGTTGGAGTTGTGGCCCTCCGCATAGCGGTAGGCGATCTGCCCGTTTGCCTCCAGCGCATCGAGCATCTCCTCCGGCGCGTAGTAGCGACCTTCGCCGTGCTTGGCCGGGATCGAGAGCCGCTCCCCGTCGCGCTCGTCGATCAGGTCGACCTGATGGCAGCGGAAACGCAGCTCGACGTTCCGCAGCAGCGCCCCGGGCAGCAGTCCGGCCTCGCAGAGGACCTGGAAGCCGTTGCAAATTCCCAGCACCGGCGCGCCTCCCGCGGCCGCCTCGGCGACCGCTTCCATCGCCGGGCTGAAGCGCGCGATCGCCCCCGCCCGCAGGTAGTCGCCATAGGAGAAGCCGCCGGGGACGACGATCCCGTCGACGCCGTCGAGGTCGCGGCTTTCGTGCCAGACGAGCCGCGCCCCGTCGCCGTGGACCTCGCAGGCGTGCAGCGCGTCCCGCTCGTCACAGGACCCGGGGAACTGGAGGACGCCCCAGATCACAGGGTCTGGATCTCGTAGTCCTCGATCAGGGGGTTGGCGAGGAGCTTCTCGCAGAGCTCGCCGAGCCGCTCCGGGTCCTCGGCCTCGAGCTCGACCATCCGCCCGACGTGGACGTGCTCGATCCCCTCGAAGCCGAGCGCCGGCAGCGCCCGCTCGACGGCCTTGCCCTGGGGGTCGAGGATGCCCTCCTTGGGGCGGATCAGCACGCGCGCCTTCATTAGCGTCAATCTAACGATCGTTGCGGTTGTGCCGTTTGAAGTGGGGACCGCGAAGCGGCGCTTAGAAGCTCTCGCCGGTGATGCGCTCGTAGGCCTCGATGTATTTGGCCCGCGTCTGCTCGACCACGTCGGCCGGCAGCTCCGGCGCCGGCGGCTTTTTGTCCCAACCCTGGCCGCTCGCCCAGTCGCGCACAAACTGCTTGTCGAAGGAGGGGGGCGTGGCGCCCGGCTGGTAGCTCGCGGCCGGCCAGAAGCGCGACGAGTCCGGGGTCAGCACCTCGTCGCCGAGGACGATCTCGGCGCCGGCGCTGCGGCCGAACTCGAACTTCGTGTCGGCGAGGATGATCCCGCGCTGGGCCGCGTGCTGGGAGCCGCGCTTGTAGACCTCGATCGAGATCCGCCGCAGCTCTTCCATCAGCGCCCGGTCGCCGACGATCTCGGCGGCGCGGTCGAAGTCGACGTTCTCGTCGTGGTCGCCGATCTCGGCCTTGGTCGCCGGGGTGAAGATCGGCTCCGGCAGCTGGTCGGACTCGACCAGGCCGCCCGGCAGCTCGATCCCGCAGACGGCGCCGCTCTCGCGGTATTCCTTCCATCCCGAGCCGGAGAGATAGCCGCGGACGACGCACTCGACCGGGTACATCTCGAGCCGCCGCACCCGCATCGCCCGTTCGGCGACTTCCTCGGGCACGTCCTCGGAGAGGAAGTGGTTGGGGACGATGTCCTCGGTCAGCCCGAACCAGAAGACCGACATCCGGTTCAGCACCTTTCCCTTGTCGGGGATCGGGGTCGGCATCACCACGTCGTAGGTGGAGATACGGTCCGAGGCGACCATCAGCAGGTC
>DASZNP010000053.1:0-26275 GCA_035551255.1 Solirubrobacterales bacterium | reverse complement strand
CGACGTGACGATGTGGGCGACGACGACCCTGATGGACCTCGTTGGCCCCTACGCGCAGACCAAGGACTGCCCACTGGAGAAGTGGTTCCGCGACGCCAAGATCTACCAGCTGTTCGAGGGCACGGCAGAGATCCAGCGCATGGTCATCTCCCGGATGCAGGCCCGCGACTACGCCGAGCGCCTCGGCTACGCCGCCGAAATCGCCGCCGACGCCCAGAAGCAGGCGGAACCCGTAGCCGCGTAGCCGCCGACGGGACGATTTCACTCCATATAGGCGTATTTTCGTCCCGTCGGCAGGGGTACTCTCGGTGGATGCACGGGCCCGGTGGGCATAGCCACTCGTACGCGCTGGATGCGCGGCGGGAGGACTCGCGGCGGCGGATGGGGGTGGCGCTGGCGATCAACGTCGGGCTCTTCCTCGCCGAGGCGATCGGGGGCTTCCTCACCGGCTCGTTGGCGGTGCTGGCCGATGCCGGGCACCTGCTCTCCGACGTCGGCTCGATCGTACTTGCCCTGATCGCCGCGCGGCTGGCCTCGATGCCGGCGGCGGGGCAGCGGACCTTCGGCTACCAGCGCTCGGAGGTGCTGGCGGCACTGGTCAATGGCCTGCTCCTGGTCGCGGTCTCGATCGCGATCGCGATCGCCGCGATCGGCCGCTTCTCCGACCCGCCCTCAATCGACGGCTGGGGCGTGCTGGCCCTGGGCGTGCTCGGCCTCGCCGGCAACGTCGCCGCCACCATCGTCCTCGCCGGCGGCGAGCGCGAGGACATCAACCTCGAGGGAGTCCTCCGCCACTCCGCCGCCGACGCCCTCGGTTCGCTCGGCGTAGTCATCGCCGGCGCCTGGGTCCTAGGCGGCGGCTCGCCAGTGATCGACCCGATCGTCGGGCTCCTAATCGCCGCCCTCGTCCTAGCCTCCTCCTGGCGCCTGATCAAGGAGCCCTTCGACGTCCTGATGGAGTCGGCGCCCGCGGGAGTGGACGTCGAAGGCGTAGGCCGCGCCATCTGCAAGGAGGAAGGCGTCCGCTCGGTCCATGACCTCCACGTCTGGACGGTCACCGCAGGCTTCGGCGCCATAGCTGCCCACGTCGTCGTCGCTGAGCACGCCGACCGAGATCTGATCCGCCGCCGTCTAGAGCTGCTCCTACGCGAGAACTACGGCATCGAGCACACGACCCTCCAGATGGAGGAGGAGGCGTCCCAGGACCTCCTCCACGTAGAGAACGCTCCGCAACGCTGATTGCAGGCACTTTTAGGGAGTGGAGCCGAAAATCGGGCTTGGCTAGCCTCGTCTCAATGCTGTCGATTCGTTCTGGCGCGACGGCTATCTCAGTTGCCGCCGCCGCTTTCATAACGCTGCTGCTTGCTGCTCCGGCGGCCCCTGCTGCCGACCTCCAGTCCGAACTGGAAGCGAAGCAGTCCCAGCTGGAGAAGGTCGAAGAACGCAAGGGCGTTCTGACGACGACGATCGCCGGCTTCGGCGACAAGATCGACCGGCTGACGGCCGAGGTCGCCGACATCCGCACCCGCGAGTCGGCGGTGCGCGAACGGCTCGCCGCCAAGCAGGGCGAACTCGACGAAGCGCAGGAACAGCTCGACGCCGCCCAGGCGCGGCTGGCGCGCGTGCGCGCGCAGCTGAAGCGGGCGCTGACGGCGCTGCGCGAACGCCTGGTGGCGATGTACGAGACCGGCAGCCCGGACCTGATCAGCGTCATTGTCGGCTCCAACAACCTCGACGACCTCGCCGCCCGCACCGAATACCTCAACCGCATCCATGGGATGGACGAGGCCGTGGTCGGCCGTGTCCGCGACCTCCGCGACGAAGTCAAGGAGCTGGTCAGCCGCCTGCGCGACAGCAAGGACCGGATCGAAAGCGCCCGCGACGCGATCGCCTCGGAAAAGGAAGCGCTGACGACGACGCGCCTGGCGCTGCAGAGCCACCAGCAGGAACTCGTCGCCACCCGCGCCGACCGCGAAGCGGCGCTGCGGAAGATCCGCTCCCACGAGGAAGAGCTCGACGGCGACGTCAGCGCGATCCAGGGCAAGATCGCCGCGCAGCTGGCCGAAACGGGGGCGGCGCCGCTGCCCGCCGGGCCGATCAAAGGCGGCAGCGGCAGCATGATCTGGCCGGTCGACGGGCCGGTCGTCTCCGGCTTCGGCTCGCGGACGATCAACGGCAGCTACGAGTACCACCCGGGGATCGACATCGCGGTGCCGGAAGGCACGCCAATCCGCGCCGCGCTCAGCGGCGCCGTCAGTCTGCAGCAGTCAGAGGCCGAAAGCGGCGGTTACGGCAACTACACCTGCCTCGACCACGGCGGCGGGCTCTCCACCTGCTACGCCCACCAGAGCTCTTTCGCAGTATCCCTTGGCCAATCGGTTAGCCAGGGGGACATCATCGGGTACACGGGCTGCACCGGATACTGCCTCGGACCACATCTGCATTTCGAGGTTCGTATAAACGGCTCCGTGACCGACCCGATGGGCTACTTATAAGGAAGACTTTCCCTGATGATTCGTCAGGCGCGCAAATACCTCGTAGGCGCGATGTCCGGAGCGGGCTTGATTGCCGCTGCCATCGGGGTCTTCGTCGTGCTCGTCTCGACCCAGGTCTTCGGTGACTTCCCGATCCACGGCCTGCTCGGCGGCGGTGGTGACGCTGGCGTCGCGGGTGCGAAGGAGGCGGCGGCGCCGGCTGGCGGCGGCGCCGGCGGTGGAGGCGGTCTCGGCAAAGGCGGTGCGCAAGCCGGGACGACCGCGGGCAAAGGCGGCGGTGCCGGCAAAGCTGGCTCCGGCTCCGGCGGTGGCGCCTCGGGGAACCTCGGCGGTGGCGAAGGCGGCGCGGCCGGCGGTGGTGAAGGAGGGAGCGGCGAAGGCGGCTCCGGCGGCGGTGCCGGGGGCGCTGGTGAAGGAGGCGGTTCAGCCCCGAGTGGCGGCGGCGGATCGGGCGGCAGTGGCACGACCTCCGGCGGTGGAGGTGCCGGCAGCAGTACTGGTGGTGGCGAAACCAGCGGTGGCGAAACCGGCGGCGAAACGACCACCACGACCTCCGAAAAAGTGACCAGCACGGTCAACGAAACCGTCCACGGAGTCGACGAAACCGTGACCGGCGGCACCCTCGAAGAAACCGGCGTCACCGGGACGACCGAAGAAGTTGTCGAAAGCGTCGCCGGCCCCGAATCGACCGTCGGCGGAGTCGTCGACGAAACCGCCAAGACGGTCGAAGGCGTGACCAAGACCGTCGAAGGTCTGGGCAAATAGCGCGTCTCCGCCTGCTGCAGGGCTGATCGGCCACAATGCCGGTCCGATGCCTGAGCAGGGACACGCAGTGGCGAGTGGCGATCCGATCGCGGGATCGGCTGTGTTCCCGCGCGGCAGCCGGGTCAACGAGGAAGGGCACCTGGAGGTCGCCGGTTGCGACGTCGTCGAGTTGGCCGAAGAGCACGGCACGCCCGCCTACATCTATGCCGAGGACGACATCCGCTCGCGCGCCCGCGAATACCGCGAGGCTTTCGAGAGCCGCGGCGCCGAGTACGAGGTCCTCTTCGCCAGCAAGTCCCTGCCCTGCACTGCTGCCTATGCGCTCTTCGCCGAGGAGGGGCTCTCGGTCGACGTCGCCTCCGGCGGCGAGCTGCACATGGCGCTGAAGGCCGGCTTCGACCCCGGCCGCATCCACATGCATGGCAACAACAAGTCCGACGAGGAGATCCTCTTCGCCTCCCGCTCCGGCATCCGCCACCTGATCCTCGACTCCTTCGACGAGATCGAGCGCTGCGAGCGGCTGCTCGACGAACCGCAGCGGGTGCTGATCCGGGTGACGCCCGGGATCAAGCCCTCGACCCACGACTACATCACCACCGGCCAGCTTGACTCCAAGTTCGGCTTCGGCCTCGAGGATGGGCTGGCGGCGCAGGCGGTCGAGCGCGTCCTGGCCTCGGACAAGCTCGAGCTGGTCGGGCTGCACGCCCACATCGGCTCCCAGATCTTCGAGCTCGAGCCCTACACGCTGGCGATCAAGGCGCTCGGCGAGCTGGCTGGCGACTGGTGCCGGGTCGTCAACGTCGGCGGCGGCCTCGGCGTCGCCTACACCGCCGAGGACGAGCCGCCCTCAATCGAGGCCTACGTTGACGTCAAGGTGCGGGGTGTCGCCGAGGTCTTCGGCGAGGGGGTGCGGATCCTGGTCGAGCCGGGCCGCTCGCTGGTCGCCAACGCCGGCGTCACCGCCTACCGCGTCGGGACCGTCAAGGAGATCCCGGGCGTGCGTACCTACGTCGCCGTCGACGGCGGCATGTCCGACAACCTGCGGCCGATGCTCTACGGCGCCCGGTACGAAGCGCTGATCGCCGACCGCGCCGCTGCGCCCGCCGAGACGCTGGTGACGGTGGCCGGGATGCACTGCGAGTCCAGCGACATGATTGTCCGCGACGCGATGCTGGCCGAGCCCGCCGTCGGCGACGTCCTGGTCACTCCGGCCACCGGCGCATACGGTTACGCGATGGCCAGCAACTACAACGGCGTGCCTCGTCCCCCGGTCATCTTCTGCTGCGCCGGCGAGGCCCGCACGGTCGTCCGCCGCGAGACCTACGAGGACCTGACCGCGAGGGACCTCTAGCCGTATGCCGGCCGAGGGTTCCGAACCGGTTCGCATCGGGCTGCTCGGGCGCGGCACCGTCGGTGCTGCGTTCGCCGACCTGCTGGCGGAGCGGAGTGATGCGGTCGAGGCGGCGACCGGGCGCCGGCCGCAGATCTGCGGGACGCTGACCCGCAGCGACGGCGACTTCGGGGCGATCCTCGAGGGCTCGGACCTGATCGTCGAGCTGATGGGCGGGACCGAGCCGACCCGCGATTACGTGCTGGCGGCGCTGCGGGCGGGCAAGCCGGTCGTCACTGCCAACAAGCAGCTGCTGGCCCAGCACGGCGACGAGCTCTTCGCGGTCGCCCGCGAGGCGGGGGTGCAGCTGCGCTTCGAGGCGGCGGTTGCGGCGGTAATCCCGATCGTCCGCACGATCCAGGAGAGCTTCGGCGTCACCGAGATCTCCAAGGTCTTCGGGATCGTCAACGGGACGACCAACTTCATCCTCACCGAGATGGCCGCGACCGGTGCCGGCTACGACGAGGTGCTGGCCCAGGCGCAGGAGCTCGGCTATGCGGAGGCCGACCCGACCGACGACGTCAGCGGCGCCGACGCGGCGGCGAAGATGGCGATTCTCGCCCGGCTCGCTTTCCACACCCCGGTGACGCTCGGCGAGGTCACCTACGACGGGATCGAGCGGATCCTCCCCGACGACCTCGCTTACGCGAAGGAGCTCGGCCTCTCGCTGAAGCTGCTGGGGGTCGCCGAGCGGCGCGATGGTGGCATCAGCGTCCGCGTCTTCCCTTGCTTCCTCTACCGCGGCCACCCGCTGGCGCCGATCGAGGGCGCGTTCAACGCAGTGATGGTCGAGGCGCCGGCGATCAGCGAGGTGACGCTGTCGGGGCCGGGGGCTGGGGGCTTGCAGACCGCCTCCGCAGTGCTCGGCGACGTCGTCTCGATCCTCGCCGGCGAGGCGCCGGTGCACGAGACGCGGGTCGAGCTGCCGATCGTTGCCGACGTCAGTTCTTCGTTCTACCTCTACCTGGAGGTCGCCGACGAGCCCGGCGTGCTGGCGCGGGTGGCGACGGTGCTCGGTGACCACGGCGTCTCGGTCAAGAGCGTCGTTCAGCGCGGCATCGGTGACGAGGCGCGGCTGGTGATGGTGATCCACGAGTGCCTGGAGTCGAAGTTCGCCGAGGCGGTCGAGGCGCTGGAGAGCCTCGACGAGCTGCGCGCGCCGCCCAGGTCGATCCGCGTGATTGAGGAGGAGTACTGATGGCGGCCGGCTTGATCGACCGCTACCGCGACCGGCTTTCGCTGGAGCCGGGCGACCCGGTGGTGACCCTGAACGAGGGCTCGACGCCGCTGATCGAAGCGCCGCGGCTCTCAGAGCGGATCGGGGCGCGTGCTTTCTTCAAATTCGAGGGGCTGAACCCGACCGGCTCGTTCAAGGACCGGGGGATGACGGTTGCGGTCTCGCGGGCGAAGGGGCGCGGGGCGGAGGCGATCATCTGCGCCTCGACCGGCAACACCGCGGCCAGCTGCGCCGCCTACGCCGCCCGCGCCGGCATGCGAGGGGCGGTGATCGTCCCCGAGGGGAAGATCGCGATCGGCAAGCTCGCGCAGGCGCTGATGCACGGGGCGCGGGTAGTCGCCCTGCAGGGGAACTTCGACGACGCCCTGCGGATCGTCCGCGAGCTCTCTCAAAAGCACCCGATCGAGCTCGTCAACAGCGTCAACCCGCACCGGATCGAAGGCCAGAAGACGGCCGCCTTCGAGGTGGTTGAAGACCTGGGGGAGATGCCGGGGGCTCTGGCAATCCCAGTTGGGAACGCGGGGAACGTGACCGCTTACTGGCGTGGTTTTCAGGAGGCAATCGAGGCTCCGTTAGAGCGCGTCTCTGATAAGGACGAGGTCCTAGGGCCAATCCTCTACGGCTTCCAGGCGGAGGGTGCGGCGCCGCTGGTGCGCGGCGAACCGGTCGAGCACCCCGAGACCGTGGCCTCGGCGATCCGGATCGGCAACCCGGCGCGCTGGGAGGAGGCGATGGCCGCCTTCACCGCATCCCGCGGCCGCGTTGCCGCCGTCTCCGACGAGCAAATCCTCAACGCCTACCGCTGGCTCGCCGACAACGAAGGCGTCTTCTGCGAGCCCGCCAGCGCCGCCTCGGTCGCCGGCCTCCTCGCCCACGGCCTCCCAACCGTCGAAGACGCCCCGAAGCCCGAGACCGTCGTCTGCGTCCTCACCGGCCACGGCCTCAAGGACCCCGACACCGCCCTCTCCAAAGCCCCCTCGGTGATCAACTGCGAGAACGACCTAAGTGCCGTCGAGCGCGCCGTATTTGACTGAGTACGGGGATACCGTACGACTTAGTACGGTAATGCAGTACGACATGGTATGGTAGGACCATACTTATGGAGGAACTCAATCCCTTCGTCTTCAGCCGTCCCCTGGACCCGGATCATCTAATCGATCGGGAGCATGAGGCGGAGCAACTGGTAGCGCTCGCTGAGGGTGGCCATGCCACCAGGCTTTCTGCTCCTCGTCGTTACGGCAAGACGAGTCTCTTGCGGCGCGTCGGGCGGGATGCCGAGAAGGCCGGATTCAACTATGTGGAGGTTGATTTCTACGGCGTCCTGTCCCAGGAGGATGTGGCGGTGCGCCTAGAAAAGGCGTACCGGGAGCTGAAGTCGGCCCCTCGCCGGGCCGCAGATGCTGCGATCCAGGTCTTGCGACCGCGGGTGAGCGTGGCAGCTGGTCCGGCGCGCGTCGAGGCTCGCCCTTCTGCAAGTCAAGATCAAGAAAGCTCACGCGCTCTGATTGGCCTTCTGGATCTTCCTCTCGAGCTCTACGAGCGCACTGGTACGAGGACGCTGGTGGCCTTCGATGAGTTTCAGTCGTTGCTCGCTGTGGGTCCACAGATAGACGGCCTCTTTCGTAGTCGGATCCAGCGCCATGGCGAATCGGCCAGCTACATCTTTGCCGGCTCCCACCCGGGTCTCATGGAGCAGCTGTTCGGCGCCTATGAGCGACCCTTCTTCGACCAGGCCCGTGTGATGAAGCTTGGGCCTTTGGAAGATGCCGACTTGATCGAATACATCGGGGAGCGATTTGAAGCTGGTGAGCGCGACGTGGCGCCCGTGATCCATGCCCTGCTCGACCTCGTCAAGGGTCACCCCCAACGGGCGATGCTGCTTGCCCATTACCTCTGGGAGAAGACGCCGAGTGGTGAGGCCGCGACCCCTGAGCGTTGGCAGGCAACCCTGGACACGCTCTTCTCTGAATATGGCGAGGCGCTTCAGGCCACCTGGGACGCCTTGGAGACCAAAGAGAAGGCGGTCCTAGCTGCTCTCGCTATAGGTCGGGACCCGCTCTTCTCGGATCGTACGCTCAACCGCTTCAACCTCTCAAAGGGGGGGGTTCAGCATGCGCGAGATGCCCTGACGAAGCGGGGCCACCTGCACCGGGTCGGTGAGGAATGGGACCTTGTCGATCCGTTACTGACAGAGTGGATCGTGAGGCTGGAGAACGGGATCGAAAGAGGAGAGGCAAGATGACCGCGCGTCACCGGCTCGTTCGCGTTCCCGCCTCTTCGGCCAACCTCGGCCCGGGGTACGACGCGATGGCGGCGGCTATGGCGCTCTTCTTGGAGCTGGAGGTGGAAGAGGCGGGCGAGTTCTCTTTCGACGACGGCGGGCTCGGGGTCTCGACCGGGCGCGACAACCTGATCGTGCGGGCGTTCGAGACGTTGCGGCCGGCGGCCGGAATCGCCTTCCGGCTGCGCAGCGAGATTCCGCTGACCCGGGGGCTTGGTTCGAGCTCGGCGGCGATCGTCGCGGGGCTCTATGCAGCTGACCACCTCTATGAGCTGGCGCTCTCGAAAGAGGAGATGCTGGCGCGCGCGACGCAGATCGAGGGGCACCCCGACAACGTCGCCGCGGCGATCTACGGCGGTTTCGTCGTCTGCGGCATGGGCGCGGACGGGGCGACCGCGGCGCGCTTTGATCCGCCCGAGGGGCTGGAGGGGATCGTCGTGATCCCGCCCGAGGAGGTCTCGACTGAGCGGGCGCGGCAGGCGATCCCGGCCGAGGTACCGCTGGCCGACGCCGTCGCCAACATCTCTGCCGCGGCGATGCTGGTGCTGGGGCTGCGCAGCGCCGACCTCGATCTGCTCGCCCGCGGCCTCCACGACTCCCTGCACCAGGAGCGCCGCCGCGAGCTCTACCCGCGCTCGATGGAGATCGTCGATTCGGCGCGAGAGCTAGGCGCCCTGGGGGCGACGATCTCCGGCGCCGGCCCGACCGTCCTCGTCTGGACCACCTGGCAGGACGCCGGCAACGTCGCCGCGGCGCTGGAGCAGCGCTGCGCCGGCTGGGCCGAGGTGAAGCGGCTTCCGTTCAGCCCCCTCGGCGCTGACGTTCCGGAGCTCTGAGATGGACTGGGTCGTCCGCATCGGGCTGATTGAGCTGGCGCTCGGCGGCCTGCTCGGCTGGGCGATGGTGGTGCGCGACGAGCGGCCGCAGTGGTTGCGGCGAATCGGCGTCGCGGCGCCGCAGCGGATTCGCCAGGTCCATCTGGACTACGTGATGATGGGCTTGATCCTGATCGGGGTCGGATTGGCGGTGCCGGACCTGCCGACGGCGGTGGCGATCGCTCTCGTCTTCGGGACCCTCGTCAACCCCTTTCTCTTCGTCCCACTCGCCTTCGACCCCGACGTCGACAAGCGCCTCTGGTACCGGGCGCTGGCGACCGTCTCCTTCATCGGCGTCAGCGGCGGCCTGGTCGTCGCTGCCGTCATCGGGCCGGGCTAGAGTCGCCGCCATGCCGATCATGAAGAAGCTTTCGCTCGTCCTGTCCGCTCTCGTCCTCGCCGTGCTGCTGGCGCTTCCCGCTGCTGCGCAGGCGACGCTGGCCTACGTCAAGAACCCGCTCCACCCGACGGTCTACGTGGCCGGTGACGACGGCTCGGGGGCGAAGAAGCTTCTGCCCGGAGAAAACCCGCACGTCTCCCCCGGCGGGAAGATCGTCGCCTTGCTGAAACAGGGATCGTCGCTGAAGAGCAAGCCGGAAATGGTCCTCGCGCCCGCTGACGGCAGCGCGCCGCCGACGGTCCTAGCGAAGGGCTGGCGCCTCCCCGACGTCTTCGACTGGTCGCCCGATGGGATGCTGGTGGTTGCTGTGCTGGGGCCGGAACTGGGCAAGCAGCGCCTCGTCCTGATCAGCACCGAAACCGGGGCGCAGCGGACGCTCGCGCACGGCTTCTTCAATGGCGTCAGCTTCTCGCCCGACGGCGGCGAACTCGTTTACGGGGTGGCGGGATCGGAAAAGTTCCCCCCGCGCAGCGACGTCTACCGGACCGAAGTGCTGCCGCCCGGCGCGGTCAGCGTCAAGGCTGTGGTTCCGCAGCGCCTGACTAAGGACCACAACTCCGCCTACCCGCTCTGGGGACCGCAGAAGATCGTCTTCGTCAAAGCCCTCGACGCAAAGAAGCGCAAATACGGGCCGAAGAACGAGCTCTACCTGATGAACTCGAACGGCAAAGGCGTCAAGCGCCTCACCCACACCAAGGTCGGCCCGTTGCTGCAGGGCCTCTTCCCGACCGCCTGGTCGGCGAGCGGCGATCGACTCCTAGCCGAGTTCGAGGGGCAGGACACCAGCTACGCGGTCGCCGTCAACCCGAAAAACGGGGCGCAGCGGGCGGTCGCCGAAAGCGGGGAGACCGGCTTCGTCGGCACCGCTCTGTCAGCTGACGGCAAGGAAATACTCGGCTACACCGGCGGCTTCGACCCGGGCGCGCAGCACAATGTCGTCACGGTCCCGTACGCGAACGGCAAGGTGAAGGTCCTGGCGAAGAACGCCTTCCTGCCCGACTGGAGTCGCTGAGCTCTAGGGGTTAGGGTCGATGCATGGCTAACTTCACGATCAAGCACCGCGACGAGTTCGAGCGGATGGAGGGGTCGGGGGATTGCACCTGGCTGCTGGCGCGGAAGGCGCTGGGGACGCAGGCCTTTGGCTACAACCTGGTCGAGATCGCGCCGGGCGGGCAGATCCCGGCGCATGACGAGGGGCAGAGCGGGCAGGTCGAGCTCTACGCGATCCTCGAGGGCGAGGCGGTGATGATGCTCGATGGCGAGGAGCACGCGGCGCCCGCTGGGACCTTCGCCTCCCTCGAGCCCGCTGCGAACCGGCAGATCCTCAACCGCTCGGACGCTCCGGTCCTGGCGCTGCTGATCGGCGTCCAGCCCGAGGGCGGCTACGAGCCGATTTCCTGGGCCTGACACGCAGGGCGGGACGAGTTCGACCTTCCGGGCCGAATTCCTCGCCTTCTTTCGCCCTTTTTCCCGCATAACGCAGGGAAAATCGAGCAGATGGGGGGAGAGTTTTGACCCCCGCCTATAATTCGGCAACTCGTTAACCCGTCGCGCGTCCGCTCGAAGAAGGCGTGGAACCCGGGAGGTCAAAATTGAAGACCCAGTCTGATCCCAGCGCTCCGGTCGAGCGCTATTCGCCAGAGCGCCCCTACCGTCCCCTCGTCTCGCCGCCGAGCGTGGAGGACAAAGACGCGTGTGCCATCTACGCCTCGGTCCGCAAGGACGCGACGCCGAGCCACGAGCCGATCGAACTGGCGATTCCCGCCCTGCAGAAGATGCTCCACCGCGCCGGCAACGTCGACGGCGAGGGTGACGGCTGCGGCCTCCTGCTCGACATCCCGCGCAAGATCTGGGCCGAGGAGGTCCGCTCCGGCGGCCACGACCCGTCCCTTGCCACCGACGACACCTTCGCCGTCGGCCACGTCTTCATCGAGCGCTCCCAGGACGTCGAGAAGGTCAAGCACGACGCCCGCGAGCTGCTCGCCGCCAACGGCTTCCGCGTCCTCGCCGAGCGGGTCGGCGTCGTCAACTCTCCCGCCCTCGGGCCGACTGCCCGCGAGGAGGAGCCGGTCTTCTGGCAGGTCGCCGGCCTCGCCCCCGACGTCGAGACCCGCGACGACATCCTCTTCGACCTGATGATCGACCTCGAGAAAGAGCTCGAGGTCCACGTCTCCTCCTTCTCGGCCACCACCTGCGTCTACAAGGTGATGGGCGCGCCGAACGTGCTCGGCGAGTACTACCCGGACCTGCTCGACCCGCGCTTCGAGACGATCGGCTGCTTCGGCCACAACCGCTACTCGACCAACACCTGGCCCTCCTTTAAGAGAGTGCAGCCGTTCACGATCCTCGGCCACAACGGCGAGATCAACACGATCCAACAGCTGCGCCAGGAGGCGAAGATGCTGGCGGTTCCGATCCAGCCCGACTCGTCGGACTCGCAGGACCTGAACCGTACGATCGACACCCTGGTCAGCCGCGAGGGCTTCAGCCTCGCGGAGGCGATGGAGATGGTCGTGCCGCCGATCATCAACGAGGTCCGCGGCCTGCCCGAGGACCTGCACAGCTTCTACGTCTACCTGCACCAGACGATGGGCCCGTTCGCGCAGGGCCCGGTGGCGCTGATCGCCCGCCACGCCGACGAATGCGTCTTCTCGGCCGACGCGATGGGGCTGCGCCCGCTCTGGCAGGTCGAGACCGAAGACGACTACGTCTTCAGCTCCGAGCCGGGCGTCGTCCCGGTCAGCAAGATGTGCTCCGAGCCGAAGCCGCTCGCCCCCGGTGAGAAGGCGCTGGTGCTGATCGACCGCGCCGAGCGTTCGACCTCCTTGCACCCGCACGCCGAGATGCTGCGGATCGTTCGCGACCGCTGGCTGGAGCGCAACGGCGCCGAGGCCGCGGCCGGCTACGACTGCGCCCTGGAGACCGGCGGCCCGCTGGAGGGCAAGGACGTCCCCGGCTACACCGACGCCGGCCCCGAGGAGCCGGTCCGGGTCTCAGACCGCGTCCTCGCCGGCTTCGGCTGGCAGCGCGACGACGTGAAACTCGTCCAGCAGATGGCCTCCAACGGGGCTGAGCCAGTCGGCTCGTTGGGCTACGACGGCCCGCTGGCGGCGCTCTCGCCCGAGCGGCAGAACCTCGCCGACTACTTCAAGGAGACGGTTGCCGTCGTCACCAACCCGGCGCTCGACCGCGAACGAGAGCTCGAGCACTTCTCGACCCGGGCGCTGTTCGGCTGCCGCCCCTCGCCCGACAACGCCGGCGCGGACACCGGCACCGTCGAAACCGGCTTCCCGGTGATTCTTGGCGGCCATCACGGCCTCGCCCCGCTCTCGGACACCGCCTACCGGAAGATCGCCCGCGAGCACAACACCTACCTGCTGGAGGACCTCTGGGAGGAGTTCAGCGGCCGCAACGCCGCCGTTGACATCTCGCTGCTGGAGTCGGAGACGACCCAGGGCGCGATCGAGCGGATCAAGCAGGAGGCGGTGAAGAAGGTCCGTAACGGCTGCGAGCTGCTGGTCCTGACCGACCGCACCGTCTACGAAGCCGACCGCCGCTACCTCGACCCGCACCTGGCGGTCTCGGCGATCGACCAGGCGCTGAAGCAGTTCAAAGTCGAGACCGGCGAAACGAACCTGCGGCGGCGCTGCGGCATCGTCCTGCGTTCGGCGGCGATCCGCAACGTCCACGACGTGATGCTGGCCCTCGGGCTCGGCGCCAACGGCGTCTGCCCGTACGTGATGGTCGAGGTGATCTGCGTCGAGGACTACGAGAACGACGTCTCCAACCTCTGCGCGGCCCTGCGCAAAGGGATCGAGAAAGTGATCTCGACGATCGGCATCCACGAGGTGCGCGGCTACGCGCGCCAGTTCAGTTCGATCGGGATCAAGCCGGAGCTGGCGGAGATCTTCCAGACGGAGCACTACGCCGCCTCCGACAAGGCGGGGACCGGCTTCGCCGACCTCGACGAGGACACCAACGCCCGCGCCCATGCGCTCAGCGGCGACGACGCGGCGGCCAAACCGGCGAAGACGTTCCGCTTCTACCCGAAGGTCTACAAGGCGGCGATCGCGACCGCCAACGGCAGCGGCACCTACGAGGAGTATTCGGAGAAAGTGCGGGAGCTGGAGAAGCAGAACCCGATCTCGATGCGCCACATCATGGCGCTGAAGGGTGATCGGGAGCCGCTGGCCGACCCGAGCGTCGTCGACGCCGGGGTCGGCCACCACGACTACCCGATCGTGATCTCCTCGATGAGCTTCGGCTCGCAGTCAGAGCCGGCCTTCCGCGCCTACGCGGACGCGGCGAAATCGATCAACGTCCTCTGCATCAATGGCGAGGGTGGCGAGATCCGCGACATGTACGGCCAGTACCGCAACTGGCGTGGGCAGCAGGTCGCCTCGGGGCGCTTCGGCGTCTCGGCGGAGATGCTGAACAGCTCTTACGTCGCCGAGATCAAGATCGGCCAGGGCGCGAAGCCGGGAGAGGGCGGCCACCTGCCGGGTAAGAAGGTCTCCGAGAAGGTCGCCGCCGCGCGTAACGCCGCGCCCGGGACCGACCTGATCTCGCCCTCCAACAACCACGACCTCTACTCGATCGAGGACCTGGCCGAGTTGATCGACGAGCTGAAGACCGTCAACCCGGACGTGCGGGTCTCGGTCAAGGTGCCGGTGGTGCCGAATATCGGCACGATCGGTCTCGGGATCGCCAAGGCCGGCGCCGACATCATCACCCTCTCGGGCTTCGAGGGCGGGACTGGGGCGGCGCGCCAGCACGCGCTGCGCCACGTCGGGCTGCCGAGCGACATCGGCACCCGCGCGGTGCACCGGGCGCTGATGGAGGCCGGCCTGCGCAACCGGGTCGAGATCTGGGCCGACGGCGGTTACCGGACCGGCCACGACATCGTCAAATTGCACTGCCTCGGCGCCAACCGCGTCGGCTTCGGCACCCTGGCGATGGTCAGCCTCGGCTGCACGATCTGCCGTGGCTGCCAGCTCGACACCTGCCACGTCGGCATCGCGACCCAGATCGAGACGCCCGAGGAAGCGCAGGCGCACGGGCTGAAGAAGTTCACCCCGCAGGAGGTCGAGCGCTCGGCTGAGAGCTGCGCCCGGTTCTTCTCCTCGATGGGGGAGGAGGTCAAGCAGGTGGTTGCCTCGCTCGGTTACGAACGGGCCCAGGACCTGGTCGGCCGCTACGACCTGCTGGAGCAGGTCGGCTACAAGGACCAGATCGACCTGGCGCCGTTGATCACGCCGCTGGAGGAGTTCCTCGACCTCGAACCGCTGGACATGCCGGTGGCCGAAGAGGCCGACGCGCGGGCCGAAGCCGGCCTGGTGATGGCGCGACCGATCCGGATGGAGGCGAAGGAGGCCTCGAGCCAGATCGCCGCGCTGGCGCCGGAAGTCTGCGGCGGCGGCACCGTGCGCAGCCAGTTCCCGCGGGCGACCGACGCCAACGACCGCGTGCTCGGCACCGAGCTGGCGGGCGCGCTGGCGCGCTGGCGGATCTTCGAGGGCGGCCCCGCCGGCGAGGAAGGCGACAAGCTCGCGAGCCTCGAGTTCAACGGCGGCTCCGTCGCCGGCCAGGGGCTCGGTGCGTTCAACTCCTACGGGGTCAACATCCGCATCGAGGGTGGGGCCCAGGACGGCGTTGGCAAGACCATGCTCGGCGGCTCGATCGCGATCCTCAAGGGCAAGGGCGCGAAGGGCAAACGCCTCAACGGCTCGGTGGGCAAGTCCTTTGCTTATGGAGCCCAGCGCGGCAAGCTCTACGTCCAGGGCAGCGCCGACTCCAGGTTCTGCATCCGCCTCTCCGGGGCGGACGTAGTCGTCGCGGGCGAGCCCGAGCAGGACATCGACGACAGCCGCGGCGCCCTGGCCGACCGCGCCAACATCAAGGGCTTCGCCTTCGAGTACATGACCAGCGGGCGGGCCATCGTCCTCGGCGACATCGGCCCCTGGGCCTGCGCCGGCATGACCGGAGGCCGCGTCTACGTAAGGCACAACGCCTTCGGCATCGACCGAGCAGCGATCGAACGCCGCCTAGGCAAGGGCGCCAAAGTCGAACTGAAGGACCTCGACGCCGAAGCCCTAATCGACATCGACGACCTGCTCCACGGCTACGCCGACGAACTAAGAGCAACCGATCAAACCGAAGAGGCCGACCGCGTCCAAGCCCTAGCCGACGACGCCACCAGCAACTTCCTAATGATCGTCCCGCTCAAGGTCCAGGCGGACCCAAGTATCAGCACCGAGTGATTCAGCGAGTGGTGGGAGTTTTGGTCGATAGAGGGCCATAACTCCCACTGCTTCTCAGCCCGGTCTTCCCTCCAGTCGATCCGCGATCCCTCTGACCTGCTGAAGCAGCCCGTCGAGCATTTGGGCGGTGTCGGTGTGGATGCGCCATTCGGTTAGGCGGCGCTCGGCGTCCATGCTGTCTAGGCGTTGCTCGAGAGTGGTGGTGCGGTCGTCTAGACGCCGGATTTGGCGGTCGGTGCGCTTTTGGGATTTGCGGACTCGCGTTTTGACATATCGGCGGAGGTCCTCTTGGAGGGTGTCGAGCTCGCGGCGGATGTCGCTGTTGAGCGGCGCGTTTTGTTCGTCGAGCATTTGCTCGACCCCGCGGCGGACTCGCTCGATCTCTTGGTGGAGCTGGGTCCGGGCGCGCTCGGCGGCAGCGGAGATCGACTCCTCGCCACTCGGGCGCGAAGGATCGTCCGGATTCGTCGGTCCGCTCACCGGCTCGAATCGTACGGGCGCCGGGGGCGGCAAATCCGCTCTGGAAGCCGCTTTTCTTGCCGAGACCGCGAAAACTCCTCTTGAGGAGGACTTTTTACGGTTTCGCGGTTAGACGTGGAGCACGTAGAGGTGGAAGCGCCCGATCGTCAGCTCGTCGCCGTCGCTTAGCTCGGTCCAGTCGACTTTGCGGCCATTGACGAGCACGCCGTTGAGGCTGCGGTCGTCCAGGATCCGTGGCGGGCGGCCCTCGTCGGTGGCGATCATCGCGTGGCGCCGGGAGACGCTGGGGTCGTCCAGGCAAATCGAGGCCCGCTCGCAGCGGCCGATCTTGGTCCAGCCGACCTCGAGGTGGAACGTCCTGACCTCGCCCTCGTCGCGCAGTGCCAGGTGGTAGCCCGGCTCGGTCAGTTGCTCGCGCGTCTCCGCGAGCCAGGCCTGTGCCTCGCCCTGGCCGCCGATCGCAAATTCGATCGTGGGGGAGCCGTGCTCCTGAAGGCCGGCGAAGATCGAGTCGCGGCGGAAGCGGGAGGTCCCGCAGACGGCGCACTCGGGGAGCTGGTCGGTCTCGCGGAGGGCGACCTGAGCACCGCAGACGAGGCAGAAGTACGTTCCCTCTCCGGGCATGGAGCCGGCGGTGAGCGCCTCGCCGGCTGGGCTGGTGCCGGCACTGTCGAAAATAGTGAACATCTCCTTCCCAAACTGGTCGCAACCGATACTAGAGCGACCTTTAAGCCCTGTCACTTGAGATTTCTAAAGTGGTTCTCGGGAGTTCCCGAAGCTGCGGCAACTTCGGCGCCCGCCCTCCACATCTAGAATCCACGCCCGATGGGACCAGTCAGTGTCGAGATCGAGATCGACGCCCCGCGCGAGGAGGTTTTCGCGCTCCTGCTCGATCTTTCGGCCCGCCCGTCCTTCACCGACCACTTCCTGCTCGACCAGCGCCTGACCCGGATCGACCCGGTCGGGATTGGCGCCGGCGCCCGCTTCTGCGTCAAGGGCCCACTGCGGAAGATCTGGATGGACACGACGATCGTCTCCACCGAGCCGCCGTTCCAGATCGTCGAGGAAGGCGAGTCCGGTCGCACCAACCGCATCCGCAGCCAAATCGTCTGGGAGCTGAAGGAGGCGCCGGGGTCGCTGACCAAGGTCCGCGTTTCGCACTGGACCGAACCCGCGGCGGTCGACCGCGCGCTCGAGCTGCTCAGCGGCGGCTCGGTCTGGCTGGAGCGTGGCTGGCGCCGGGCGCTGCGCCGCCTCCGCGACAACATCGAGTCCGACCAGCCCGTCACCGAGCGCATTGCGGTCGCGGGCGGCAACCGCTACGCCACGGGTATCCCTTAGGGCGTCTCGGTTAGCCGACCGGCGTCCACTCGCTCTATATAGACTCCCCGCGCGATGCACCCCAACCGCCGCACGCTGTTCACGCTCTTCGCCCTGCTGGCGCTCCTGGCGCTGACCGTCGGCGTCTCCGCCTGCGGCTACTCGAGCAACTCCAAGCACACGAACGAGGGTGAGCCCCTGCAGCTGGGCGAGCTGGAGTACAACGTCACCTTCTCGCGCTACCTCAACCCGAACGACACCGAGGACGCCGCCTACCTGGAAGGCCAGCCGGAACCGCCGAAAGACAACAACTACTTCGGCGTCTTCTTCGAAGTCCAGAACAAGAGCGACGAACCGCAGCAGCTGCCCTCGACGCTGACGATCACCGACGCCGAAGACAACGAATACAAAGTCCTTGAAAGCGAAAGCCTCTTCGCGCTGCCCTTCGAAGGCACGGTTGAGGCCGAAGAACAGATCCCGGTCCTCGACTCGCCGGCCCAGCAAGGCCCGATCGAGGGCTCAGTAGCGATTTTCCTCCTCCCCGAAGAAGCCTCCGCCAACCGGCCCCTAACTCTTCATATAGAAGGCGCCGAAGAAAAAGGCGAAGTAACCCTAGACCTCTAAGGCGTAGGGATTGGGGGTCCCCGGAGGAGCCTCCCCAATCTGCGACGGAGGGGACCCCCAATCCCCTACCCAAGACCAGCCGAGAGCACTTCGGCGGCGATCGGGGCGGCGACTTCCCCGCCCGCCGCTTCCGCTTCGATCAGCAGTACCCCGACCGCCAGCTTCGCTTTGTCAGCCGGGGCGAAGGCGGAGAACCAGGCGTCCTTGATCTGGACCGGGTTTTCCGAATTCTCTTCGCCCGGCTTCGGCCCCAGCTCGGCGGTGCCGGTCTTGCCGGCGACCTGAAAGCCGGAGAGGTCGGCGGCGGTGCCAGTGCCTTCGTTGACGACGCCGATCATCAGTTCGGTCAGTTCGTTCGAGATCTTCGGCGACATCACCCGCACCGGTTCGGCGTCGGGCCGCAGCTTCTTGTTGGCAACGATCGAGGTCGGCATCCGTACCCCGTTGTTGCCGACCGTCTGGGCGACGTTCGCCATCTCCAGCGGCGTCGCCAGCACTTCGCCCTGACCGATCGCCGAGACGCCGAGGTCGATTTCTTCGCCGATTTCGGTCGGGATCGTCGATTCTTCGGGTTCGACTTCGCTGATGATCTTCGGCGCGTAGAGGGTCGGCGGCGAGTTAAAGCCGTACTTTTCCGCCGTTTCGACCAGCTTGTCGTTGCCGACCGCCGGCCCGAGGGGGGCGAAGACGGCGTTGCAGGACTCGGCGAAAGCCTGGCGGAAGGTGCCGCCGCAGTACTCGCCGTTGGCGTTGTTGAGGAAGCGACCGCCGACGTTGACGCCATTGGTGATTTCGAATTCGTCGTCGAGGCTGACCTTGCCCGCCTCCAGGGCCGCCGTCGTGGTGATGATCTTGAAGGTCGAGCCGGGGGGTTGGGGGGCGGAGAACGCCTGGCCGGCGAGGGCGCGGACGTCGCCGCGCTGCGCGTCCAGCACCGCGACGCCGCCGGACCGACCGGCCAGCGCCGAGACCGCGACTTCCTGCAGTTCGGGGTCGATCGTCGTCTTCACCGGCGCGCCTTTCTGCGGCTTGCCCTGTGCGAGGGTGCGGACCGAGGAACCGTCTTCGGAGACCGCGAGCAGCTTGCCGCCGGGCTTGCCGGCGAGGCGGGCGTTGAAGGCGCGCTCGAGGCCGCTGATCCCGACCGGCGTTTCCGGGCTGAAGCCGTGGCGGGCCAGGTCCGGCCATTCTTCTTCGGCCGCTTCGCCGACTTCGCCGGTGACGTCGATCGCGGCGCTGCCGATCGGATGTTCGCGTTCTTCGGCCGGGCCTTCGGCCAGCGGCGTCCCGTCGCGGGCGAGGATCGGCGCCCGTTCGGCGAGTTCGATGTCGGCGGCCAGTTCCTCGCCGGGGCGCAGCCCGGGGAAGACGAGGCTTTCGTCCCATTCGATCCCGCCATCGGCGTAGGGCACGTCGAGGTCCTCTTCGACGGTGCCGAAGGCGACGGTCTGGATCGTCATCCCGACCGGGACGACCTTGTCGGAGTCGGCCGACTGCGCGTCGCCCGGTGAACCCGCTTCGATCCCGCGCACCGTGGCCGTCTCCTGCGCTTCGCGGTAGGCCGCTTCGAATTCCTTCAGGTTCACCCGCCCCCGCGAGCCTTCGTTCAGTTCCGCGTACATCGCCTTGAAGTTCTTCGCCGCCCAGGCGTCGGCGAAGCGGCCGGCGGCGTCCTTCTCGGGCGAGCCGGGGGAGCCGGCGGTGAGGCCGATGATGAAGGCCACCACCGCCACCACCGCCAGCGGCAGGGCACGGGTGACGAGGCGGCGCCTGCGATCTGCCGCGGTGGGTGGCTGGTTCACCGCCCGAAAGCTAAAGCAGGCTCTGGCGGCATGCTTCTATTCACGGGTGACCGTCTTGGACTGGGCGATCCTCGCCTTCACCTTCGCTTTGGCCCTGTGGGGGTACCGACAGGGGCTGATCGTCGGCGCTTTGACCCTCCTCGGCTTCGCCGCGGGCGCCTTTATCGGCAGCCGGATCGGGCCGCTGCTGCTAACCAAGGGCTCCGATTCACCCTACGCGCCACTCTGCGGTGCCCTCGGGGCGCTGCTGGCGGGGGCGCTGATGGCGGTGACGGTCGAGAGCTTCGCCCTCGGGCTGCGGGAAAAGATTGTCCGGCGGCCGTTCATGCACATGGCTGACGGGGCCGGCGGGGCGGCGCTAATCGCCTCGGTCGCGCTCGGCCTCGCCTGGATCTTCGGCGCGGTGCTCCTGCACGCGCCCTCGACGACGCGGCTGCGCGCCGACATCCAGCAGTCGCTGATCCTCCGCAGCCTCAACGACGTGCTGCCGCCGACCGGGCCGCTCCTGAATGCGCTCGACCGCGTTGACCCGGCGCCGACGGTCCTCGGCCCGGCCGCGCCGGTCGCCGCGCCCGACGGGAAGATCGCCTCCGACCCTGAGGTCCTGCACGCCGGCGACTCGGTGGTGCGCGTGCTGAGCACCGCCTGCGGGCTGGGGATCGAGGGATCGGGCTGGGCGGTCGAGCCGGAAATCGTCGTCACTAACGCGCACGTCGTTGCCGGCGCCGACGACACCACCGTCACCACCCAGGACGGCGCCGAGCTCGACGCGACGCCGATCTACTACGAGCCGAAGCAGGACCTGGCGCTGCTGCGGATCGGGGCGGCGCTACCGACCCTGCCGATCAACGCGAAGCGGCGGGAGGGCGAGGACGCGGCCGTGCTCGGCTATCCCGAAAATGGGCCGTACACGCTGGAGCCGGCGCGGATCGGCGAAACGCGAGCGACGATCAGCGATGACTCCTACGGCAACGGCCCGGTCGAACGGACGATCACGGCTCTGTGCGGGGCAGTGCGGAGGGGCAACTCCGGCGGGCCGCTGGTCGACCCGCAGGGGGAGGTGGTCGGGACGGTCTTCGCAGCGACGACCAGCGGGCCGCGCGGCGGGTTTGCTATTCCGGCCGAGCAGGTGAAGGGAGCGCTCGAGCATGCGGAGGAAGCGGTGGATACCGGACCTTGCACCGGGTGAGCGGGAGGCCGGGTGTCCCTCTCCAGACACCACTCGCTATGGCTCGTGGTTGAGTGTCTGGCGAGGGACACCCGGCCTCCGCTTCCCTTCCTCGAAAAGTCCGTTACTTACGTTCTGTAAGCTCGATCTTGATGGAGCAGCAGGTTGGTTCTACGGAGGCTCAGGAGAGTTCGGCGGGGGCCGTTTGTCCTCACTTCCATCATGCGATTGAGCTAATTGGGAAGCGGTGGACGGGGGCAATCGTTGTTGCCCTGACCGAGGGTCCGATGCGTTATGCGGACATCGGCAAGGCGGTGCCGGGACTGTCAGATCGATTGCTTTCCCAGCGCCTGCGCGAGCTGGAGGAAGAGGGCCTGGTCGAGCGGCAGGTCGAAGCCGGGTCGCCAGTGCGGGTCACCTACTGCTTGACCGAAGCCGGGCAGCAGCTCGACCCCGTGCTCTCAGAGCTGAAGAGTTGGGCGCGCCGGTGGAAGAAAGCCGCCTGAGCGAGCCGAGTCGTTCTCTAGCCTGAGTCGCGTGGAAGAGAAACTTGTCGTTGGGGAGGTCAGTACCGGTCTGCCGGGGCCGTTCGCCGTCGGGCGTTACGCAAAGCAGCTGCGAGGTTGGCTGCGGCAGCGCGCCAAGGTGGAGCTGATCGGCGAGGTGACCGGGGTTCGCCACAGCGCTAAACAGGCGTACTTCGAGCTGCGCGACCCTGAGGGCGCGGTCCCCTGCACGATGTGGGCGGACGACCTCGCCAAGGCGAACATCCCGGAGGGAGGATTGCGCGACGGGGTCGAAGTCGTGATCGGGGGCGGCCTGGATTACTGGCCGGGCAGCGGCACCTCATCTCCCGGCTTCTCCTTCCGTGCGACGCATGTGCGGCTCGCGGGCGAGGGGGACCTGATCGCGCGGCTGGAGGCGCTGCGCAAACAGCTGCGGTCCGAGGGGCTGTTCGAGCTGCAGAAGCAGCTGCACCGTCCCCAGCTGCCGAAGGCGATCGGGGTGGTCACCGCGGAAACCGGCGCAGCGCGGCGGGACCTGCTGGCTGGTCTTCAGCGGCGGGGCTGGGGCGGCTCGGTGATCTGGGGCTTCGCGCCGGTCCAGGACCGCCACGCGGCGCCGGCGATCGGCCGCGCGGTGCAGGACTTGGCGGCGCGCCCCGAGGTTGAGGCGATCGTCGTCACCCGCGGCGGCGGCAGTCTCGCCGACCTCTGGGCCTTCTGCGACGAGACCCTCTGCCGGACCGTGGCGATGCTGCGGGTGCCGGTGGTCAGCGCGGTCGGCCACGAGCGCGACAAGACCCTGATCGACGACGTCGCCGCGGTCGCCTGCTCGACCCCGACCCACGCTGCCGAGGCGGCGGTCCCGCTTGACTGTCTCGCCGCTCGCGAGAGCCTCGAGCGCTGCGCGGTCTCGCTGCGGCGGGCGGGGGAGGGGGCGATCGGGACGCGGTCGCGTCACCTGGGCGCACTGGCGCGGGGGCCGGCGCGGGCGCTGCAGCGCGAGCGCACCTCGCTCAACCAGAAGATCCGCGAAATCCGCGCCGCCGCCGAGCGCGGCCTCGCCGACCGCGTCGCCTCGCAGACGCGGAAGGGGACGGTCGTGCTGGAGCGGGCGCGCAAGCGCGCGATCGGGGCCGACATGGAGAAACGACGGGCCGCTCTGCGCCGGGCTGAGGTGGCCCTGCGGGCGCACGAACCCGAGCGCACGCTCGAGCGCGGCTACGCCCTGGTCGAGGGACCCGGCGAGGAGCCGCTGACGAGCGCCGCCGCCGCGGCCGCCGCCGGAGAGGTCAGACTGCGGTTCGCGGATGGACGCGTTGGAGCGAGAACCCACGGAACCAGCGACGGAGACGACGGCCGTGAGCGATAGCCCCGAGAGCTACGAGGCCGCGGTCGAGCGGCTGGAGGAGATCATCGACCGGCTCGACTCCGGCCAGTCCGGCCTGCGCGAGACCCTGGAGCTCTGCCGAGAGGGCCGCGAGCTAGTCAAATACTGCGCCGCCGAGCTCGACGAGGTCGGCGAGGGGCTGAAGGAGCTGCGGCTAGACGACCTCGCCGCCCGCCTCGACGCTTCGGGGACCGGAGCAGAGACCCCGTAGGGCCGGGCAGCCGCGGCAGAGGGACCAGTCGCGTTCCTCGGGCGGGGCGACCGGGAACTCGCCGCGGTTGATGCGCCCGATCGTCTCCTCGAGCGAGGCGCGTGCGGCGGCCATCTCCTCCGAGCCGAGGCAGGAGACGACCGGCTCATCTGGTCGCTCCAGGAAGACATAAGCGACCTCCACTTCTTCGGCCCCAAGCGCCTCGGCAACGGCAAGCGCATAGATCGAGCGCTGCACCTCGTAGTGCGCAGCTCGCTCAGCCGGATCAGCCCCATCGAGGCGGTCAGTCTTGTAATCGACCACCAACGGCGGCTCCTCCTCGCGCTCCACCAGAAGGTCAATCGACCCGCGCAGCACGGTGCCCCCGACTCCCAACAGCAGCGGTACCTCTGCGCGGACGTTGGCTGCCTCAGCCGCAATCCGCTCCCGCAGCGGCGAGGAAATCCAAGCCCGCACAGGCTCCAACAGACTGTCAAGCGGGGACGGGGTCTCCCTCTCCGGACACTCAACCGCGAGCCATTGGCGAGCGGTGTCCGGAGAGGGAGACCCCGTCCCCAGTCCAGCAGCAACCGCATGCCGCACCACCAGCTCCTCGCTCGGCAACGCCCACCCGTGAGCCTGGCTCCACTCCAGCAACGCGTGCACCGCCGCCCCCCGCGCGGTCCGTTCTTCGGGCCGGCTCCGTGCGAGCTCGTCGCTCGGCGCTCCCTCGTCGATCCGGGCCATCCCCAGCACCCGCTCCATGTAGAAGCGGTACGGGCACTCCTTGTAAGCGCTGATCGCGGTGTAGGAGAGGGGGCGGCTGGGGACGGTCGGCGGTTTGCGCTCGACCAGGGGCGGCGGGCCTTCGCCGAGATCCCGGGCGGCGGCGCCCTCGCGGCGCAGGGTGCGCAACTCGGTGGCGCGCTCGGGCGAGGGAAGGTTGACCTTGACCGCGATCTCCGAGGGCCCGAGCTCGGCCTCCAGCCCTGGTCGCGGCGATGGCGCGGCCACAGGCACGATCGAGTCCTCGTCGCGCGGCACGCCGAGTGTCTCGACCAGGCGCTCGATCACCGGCTTGCCCTTGCTCTCTTTGCCCTCTTTCGGGTTGACGACGCCGCTGACGATCAGCCGCTCGCGGGCGCGGGTGGCGGCGACGTGGAAGAGCCGCAGCTCCTCTTCGGCTTCGCGCTCGGCTGCCTCTTCGCAGAGGGCGCTGTACTCGAAGAGGTCGATCTTCGGGCTGCCGAGGCGGACCAGGCGCAGGCCGATCCGCGGCTGCTCCTCGCGGCCGAGGACCAGTAGCGGCGAGCGGCTGCCGTTGAGCAGGCGCCGCGAGAGGTCGGGCATGGCGACGACGCCGAACTCGAGCCCCTTGGCGTTGTGGACGGTCATGATCCGGACGCCGTCGTGGCCCTCGGCGGCGGTCGCCGCCTGTGCCTCGGCGTCGCTTTCGGCCCGGGCTGCGAGGAAGTCGAGGAAGCCGCGCAGATCGCGCCCCTCGCGCTGCTCGAACTCGGCGGCCAGTCGCGCCATCTTGCGGACGTTGGCAAAACGCGCCTCGCCGGCCGGCCGGCTGAGGACGGCGAGGTCGTAGCCGGTCTCGGTCACGGCAGCCTCGATCAGTTCCGGCAGCGAGAGCCGCGGCCCGCGCTCGCGCAGCGAAGCGATCCGGGAGACGAAGGCCGCCAGCAGCTCCCGCTCGGCCACGGGGATGTCATCCACCCGCTCGGACTCAACCACCGCGGGCCAGACGTGTTTCCGCTTGCCTGCTGCGGCTCGCAGTAGCCACAGCGTGTCCGGGGCTACGGCGCAGGCGGGGGAGGCGAGGGCGCCGAAGAGGGCGTGGTCGTCGAGCGGGTTGGCGATCACGGCCAAGAGCGCGCAGACGTCTGCCACCTGCTGCTGGGACCAGTAGCCGCGGCCGCCGACCACGTAGGGCCGCAGGCCGGCGCGTTCGAGCGCGTCCTCGTAGGCGTCGAGGTGGGAGAAGGCGCGCAGCAGGACGACCATCTCCCCGCGTGGCACCCCTTCGTCAGCGAGGGAGCGCAGCCGCTCGGCAACCGCGCGCGCCTCGGCAAGGCAGTTGAGCGGCGTCGCTCCGTCGATCGCCGGTTCGAGCTCGATTCCGTCCTCGTCCCAGCCGTCGCGGGCGGTTAGCAGCAGCTCGACAGCGGGCACGACTTTTTTCGAACCAGCGACCTCTCGCGTGTGAAGCGAGCGCTCCTCCGGATCGCTTCCCACCCGCAGCGGGTTGTAAGCAGCGCCGAGCAGCGCCTCGCCGAAGAGGTTGACCGCGCCGACCACCTCCGGCCGCGAGCGGAAGTTGCCGCTGAGGCGCATCAGCTCGGCGTCGCTGCGGCGGTCGATCTCCTCGCGGCGGCGGCGGAAGACGTCGAGGTCGGCGTGGCGAAAGCCGTAGATCGACTGCAGCTCGTCGCCAACCACGACCAGCTCGGCCTTCGGCCCGCGGAGTGCCTCGATCAGTCGCAGCTGTAGCCGGTTCGTGTCCTGGAACTCGTCGACGAGGATCTGGCGGAAGCGGCCGCGGTAGTGCTCGCCGATCTCGGCCCGCTCCAACAGCCGCGCGGCGAGGATCTGCAGGTCCTCGAAGTCGATCCCGGCGCGCCGTTCCTTCGTCGCCGCGAAGCGGGCGGAGAAGAGGCGCAGCAGCTCGGCGAGATGGCGGTAGACGACGCCGCCCTCGCCGGCCTCGGCGGTGCGGGCGATCGCCGCCTCGATCGCCTCCTTGTAGGCGGTTAGGGCCTTCGCCTTGCTGGAGGTGGCGAGGGCGCGCAGCTCGTCGAGGCCCGGCGCCGGGCCGGGCGTAGTGAGGCGGGCGAGCGCCTGCTCGGGCAGCTCGCGTTTCGGGTCGCCCTCCTTCAGCTCCTGCAGGCAATCGTGAGCGGCATCGATCGCCTGCCGGATCGCCGCCTCCGGATCCACCACGGGCGGCTCCGGCAGCTGCGGCTCGGCGATGCCGCGGCTGCGCAGCTCCTCGTGGATGCCGACGATCAGCCCCCGCAGGCCTTCAACGTCGTAAGCGGCAACAGTCTCCTCGCGCGCTGCATCGCCATCCGCGAGAAACTCGACCA
>DASZNP010000052.1:0-73307 GCA_035551255.1 Solirubrobacterales bacterium | reverse complement strand
TGAGCCCCGGCCGCTGCTCCTCGCCGAGGATGGCGGCGACCGCGTCGGGCATCGAGCCGAGGTGGACGGGGATGTGCTCGGCCTGCATCACCAGCTCGCCGGCGGTGTCGAAGAGCGCGGTCGAGCAATCGTGCCGCTCCTTGATGTTGGCTGAGTAGGCCGAGCGGATCAGGGTCGCGCCCATCTCGTCGCAAGCGGCGCGCAGCCCGCCGACGAGGACCTGAAGCGCGATCGGGTCCATCGCGCTCATCCCGTGGTTCCTTTTGCACCTATGTTGTGCGTTTCGAACCGCGCGATTAGCGTGCCGTTCTCGTCGACGCTCGTGTGCCAGCCGGGCGGGAGAACGAAGGTGGCCTCGGGGAGCTCGAAGACGATTGGGCCGTCGGCCTCCGTGCCGGCGGCGGGCTCGCCGCGGAGGACGGGGGTCTCGATCCACTCGCTGTTGAAGTGGACGCGGCGGGTGCTGCACTCGGGCACGGTCTCGGCCGCTGCTCGCGGCCGCGGCGTCGGTCCCGGCACGACCAGCGCCAGCTCGATGTCGACGAGAACGACCTCGCCTTCGGGATCGCGGTGGCCGTAGCGGTCCTCGTGGGCGCGCTCGAAGTCCTCGATCAGCTTGGCTGGATCGGGATCGACCGGTCCCGGCACCGGCAGCTCGAAGGCCTGCCCCGCATATCGGAGCTGGTAGACGACACGCGGCTCCGCGTGCTCGTCCATCCCTGCCGCGGTCTCCTCGACCATCGCGCCCACCTCGGCGCCTATCCGCTCCGCGGTCAGCTCCTTGCCGCTCAGCATCACCGTTCGCGCGGTGTCGCGGCGGCGCTCGGAGGCGCAGAGGCCGAGGGCGGAGAGGACGCCGCCGGCGCGAGGGCAGAGGATCGTCTCGATCCCGAGCTCGGCGGCGATCGCGGCCGCGTGCATCGGTCCGGCGCCGCCGAAGGGCAGCAGCGCGAAGCCGCGCGGGTCGACCCCGCGCTCGACCGTCATCACCCGCAACGCCCGCACCATCTCCTGGTTGGCGACGCGGAGGATCCCGGCGGCGGTCTCCAGCGGATCGAGGTCGAGCGACCGACCGAGCTCAGCGACCGCTCGCTCGGCCGCCTCGCCGTCCAGCGCTACGCCCCCCGCCAGCTCCGAATCGCCGGCGAGGCGGCCGAGCACGAGGTTGGCGTCGGTGACCGTGGGCTCGGTGCCGCTGCGGCCGTAACAGGCAGGGCCGGGGTCGGCGCCGGCGGAGCGGGGGCCGACCCGCAGGGCGCCGCCGGAATCGCGCCAGCCGATCGAGCCACCGCCGGCGCCGACCGTGTGGACATCGACCATGGGCAGCTGGACCGGCCGTCCGTCGATTTCGCGCGAGTCGGTGCGGCGGACCTCGCCGTCCTCGATCACGCAGACATCGCAGGAAGTACCACCCATGTCGAAGCCGAGCGCGTTGCCGTTGCCGCTCAACCGGGCCAGCAGCCCGGCGCCGACCGCGCCGCCGGCGGGGCCGGAGAGGACGCTCCAAGCGCCGGCGCGGCCGGCCTCCTCGGCCGGAGCGACACCGCCGGAGGAGCGCATCACCAGCGGCTGCGGCAGCCCGGCCTCGTCCGCCGCCTCGCCGAGGCGGCCGAGGTAGCGGCCAAGCAGCGGGCTCAGGTAGGCGTCGATGACGGTCGTCGAGCAGCGCTCGTACTCGCGGAAGCGGGGCAGGACCTCGTGTGAGGCAGAGACGTGGACGCCGGGGAGGCGCTCGCGCAGCGCGGCGGCGATCCGGCGCTCGTGACTCGGGTCTAGATAGGAGAACAGCAGGCAGACCGCAACCGCCTCGGCGACCGATGCTTCGATCGCCGCCGCCAGCCGCGCCGGCTCGTCCTCGCCGAGCGGCTCGACTACACCCTCCGGTCCGATTCGCTCTGCCGCCTCAAAGCGCAGCTCGTCCTCGACCAGCGGCGTCGGCTTCGGCGCGCAGAGGCGGTAGAGGTGGGGACGGTCCTGGCGCCCGATCTCGAGCAGGTCGGCGAAGCCGCGGGTGGTGACCAGTGCCGTCCGCGCCCCGCGTTCCTCGAGCAGCGCGTTGGTGCCGACGGTCATCCCATGGGCGAAAACGTCGACGTCGCTCGCCGTAGCTTCGGCTCGGTCCAAGACCGCTTTGACCGCTTCCATCACTCCCCGCGACTCCTCGTGCGGCGTCGTCGGCACCTTGGCGGTGTGGACGGCACCGCCGTCGAGCAGGACGGCGTCGGTAAAGGTCCCACCGACGTCAACCCCTAAGAGCATTTGCTTCCACGTCGTCAGACGGCCTTAAAACCACTTCTCCTCCCGGACACTGCCGTCTGGAAGAACGACGACGTGGATGCCGTCGAGGCGCGGGTTGATGCCCGGACAGTCGCGGCGCAAGTGCCCGCCTCGAGACTCGCGCCGTCGCAGGGCGCTGGCGCCGAGCGCGCGGGCTAGCGGGTAGTGGTTGGAGATCAGGCGGGCGAGGTCGTCGGGGTTGCGCATTGGTCCCGCGTAGCGCCAGACCGCGTCGCGGGTTTCGTCGCTCGGCGGGTCGAAGCGCCACTCGGGCGGCTCGGGTCGCGACGCTGCCGCTTCCTCGCCCAGGGCCGCCGCCGCGGCACGGCCGCCGAAGACGAAGCACTCGCTGAGCGAGTTCGAGGCCAGGCGGTTGGCGCCGTGCAGGCCCGTGCAGGAGCACTCGCCGACGGCATAGAGGCCGGGCAGGGAGGAGCGGCCGTCGATATCCACCGCGACCCCGCCCATCGTGTAGTGAGCGGCTGGGGCTACCGGCACCGGCTTCGTCCGCGGGTCGAGCCCGGCTTTGGCGAGCGAGGCGAAGACGTTGGGGAAGCGGGCGGGGTCGATCTCGCGCAGGTCAAGAGCGACCGAGGGTGTCCCGTCGGTGCGCATCTTCTCCAGGATCGCCGCGGTTACCGCGTCGCGCGGGGCGAGCTCGTCGGTGAAGCGCTCGCCGTCGGCGCCGAGCAGCTTCGCGCCCTCGCCGCGGATCGCCTCGGTGATCAGGACGCCGTCGTGGTCGGTGCCCGGGCAGGCCAGCGCGGTGGGGTGGAACTGGCAGAACTCGAGGTCGGCGAGGTCGGCACCGGCGAGCGAGGCGAGGACGGGACCGGCGCCGATCGCTCCGCGCGGGTTGGTCGTCCGCCGCCAAAGCGCCGCGGCGCCGCCGGTCGCGAGGATCGTCGCCGGCGCCGCGACCAGGCCCTCGTTCGTGACCACGCCGTGGCACCGCTCCCCATCGCTCCAGAGCGCCAGCGCCGAGGTCCGCTCCATCGCCTCGATTCGCTCCTGCCCCGCCACCATCTCCGCCAGCTTCGAGGTCAGCTCGCGGCCGGTCTGGCTGCCGCCGGCGTGGACGATGCGGCGATGGGTGTGGCCGCCCTCCAGGCCGAGCGCCAGTCGCCCCTCGTGATCGAGGTCGAAGACAACGCCGCGGGCGATCAGATCGCGGACGACCGCCGGCGCCTCCTCGACCAGCGCCCGCACCGCCGCGGTGCGGCAGAGGCCGCGGCCGGCGGCAATGGTGTCGGCGGCGTGGAGATCGGGCGAGTCGTCGGGTTCGAGCGCCGCGGCGAGCCCGCCCTGGGCCCAGAAGCTGGCGCTCTCGCGCAGCGGGGTGCGGGAGACGAGGCAGACCCTGGCGCCGAGCTCGGCCGCCCGCAGCGCGCTCCAAAGACCGGCGGCGCCGCCGCCGACCACGGCGACGTCGAACTCGCCAGCTGGCCCTGTTGATGACGCTATTGGCCCTCGGCCTCTCGCCGCAGGCTGTCGAGCTGCTCCTGTAACCACTGCGCAGCGCTCTCCCGCGCCCGGGCCAGCTCGTCGGCGACCGTGGCCTCGACCGTCGCGGCGCGACTCTCGGCCGCCTCAACTCGCTTCTCCGCCGCCTCGACCTGCGCCTCGATCTCGCCCAGCCGCTGCTCGGCCGCCGCGAGCGCCTGCTCCTTCTCGCCACGCTCGCGCTCCAGGTCGGCTTCCAGCGCCTTGATCTCCTCTTCGGCCCGGCGCTCGGCCTCGGCAGCCAGCGTCGCCGCCTCCTCCAGCCGCCGCTCCGCCTCGCGGATCCGGCTCTCCAGACTGTCGTCGGCTGGACTGGTTTCAGCGCTCATGCAGGCTCAATCTATTACCGCTCCGGCGCCTGTGTCGGTACCGCGTCCTCGATCAGCGTCCGGTAGGCCACGATCACCCGCTCGGCCATCGGTCCGGCAGCCAGCGCCGCCGCCCGCGCGACGCCGGCGACACGGGGGTCGGGGAGCTCGAGGTGACGGCGGGCAACCGCCTCCCAGGCTTCAAGGTCGAACTTCGCGCTGAGGCAGCCGTAGATCCCGTCGAGGGCGGAGGGGGCGATCCCGACCGGCGTCGAGAGGACCGGGACGTCGCAGGCGAGCGCCTCGATCGCCGCCATCCCGAAGCCCTCGTAGTCGGAAGTGACGAGGACGGCGTTGGCGGCGTTCATCCACAGCGGCATCTGCTCGGGCTCGATCGAGCCGCCGGTTTTCAGCTCGACACCACAGGCCGCGGCGAGTGCGATGGCGCGGTCGGCCCGCTTCTCGGGTCGAGCCGGATTAGCGGGGAAGAAGAGGAAAGGCTTTTTGGGATCAAGGCCGAGCTTGTGGCGTGCTTCGGTCCGCGACTGCGGCCCGAACCGCCGCAGGTCGGGCCCGCAGGGGAGCACCGCCGAGCCCGGGACGGGAGGAAGCCCCGGCCGCCCGCCCTCGTCCTCGAACAGCGCCCGCGACACCCCGGCGACCAGGTCGGCCCGCCAGGCGAGGCGGCGCGAGAGGTGGCCGACCAGGTGGTGGCGCACGTCGGTGCCGTGGAAGGTGACGAGCAGCGGTCGCGCTCCGGCCAGCCGCGCCACCCATCCCGCCAGGCCGTAGTGGGCGTGGACGAGATCGAACCGCTCGCGCTGCAACAGCCCCCGCAGGCGCCGCGTCGCCGGGAGGTACTCGCTGCGGCCTGGCGCGAACTCGAAGAGGTCAACGTCGATGCCGCGCTGCCGCACCTCGTCGACCTGGTCGCGGACCCAACGCCCGCGCTGCGGCGCCCCGGCGTCCGGCATGAAGTTGGTGGCGACGAGGACCCGCACCGGGGGCAGGCTATCCGCGCCCCTCCCGGAAGGCGAACGATCGGGTTTTGAGGCGCCGCCGCTGTGGGTAGACAGCGTGTCGAAGTGAGAGAAGGCCGTCCCTCGAACAAAGTTCTGGCGATGCTCGGCATCGGCGCCGTGCTCACGGGAGTCGTGGTCGCCCTTGTCGTCGGCTACCTCATCGGCCACGCCAACGGGCCGACCAAGACGACCACCGAAACGGTCGCCGCTCGCGCCGCCGCCCCCGGAGGGGAAGCGGTCGGCAACATCGTCAAAGCCCCGGCCTTCAGCGCCGAAGAACTCGCCGCCGACCCGCGCGAAAACTGGCTCACCAACGGTGGCTCGCTCTCCAACGACCGCTACTCGCCGCTCGACGAAATCAACAGCGACAACGTCGAAGACCTCAAAGGCGTCTGGATGACCCACCTCAAGGGTTCCGGCGAGGCGACCAAATACTCCGCCGAGGGGACGCCGGTCGTCTACCAGGGCGTGATGTACATCCCGACCGGCGCCGATGACGTCTTCGCGGTCGACGTCGCCACCGGCAAAATCCTCTGGACCTACGAAGCGCACCTGCCCGCGGCGATCGACACGATCTGTTGCGGCTGGGACAACCGCGGCGTCGCGATCGGCGAAGGGATGGTCTTCTCCGGCCAGCTTGACGGCTTGCTGGTGGCGCTTGATCAAACGACCGGCGAAGTGAAATGGAAGGCCCAGGTCGGCAAATGGCAGAACGGCGAAACCGTCACCTCGGCGCCGCTCTACTACAACGGCCGCGTCTACAGCGGCGTCTCCGGCGGCGAGTTCGGGATCCGCGGCCGCCTCACCGCCTTCGACGCGAAGACCGGCAAGCTCGACTGGAAATTCTGGACGATCCCGGGACCGGGCGAAGAAGGGCATGACACCTGGGAAGGCGGCGAAGCTTGGAAGCACGGCGGCGCGCCGGTCTGGAACACGCCCGCGGTCGATCCCGAACTCAACATGCTCTATTTCTCGACCGGCAACGCCTCCCCGGATCTGAACGGCAGCGGCCGCCCCGGTGAAAACCTCTTCACCGCCTCGATCGTCGCTGTCGACGCCACCACCGGCAAATACAAGTGGCACTTCCAAGAGGTCCACCACGACATCTGGGACTACGACGCCCCGAGCCCGGTCATCCTCTGGAACGCAAAGATCGACGGCGAAGAGGTGAAGGGCCTGAGCGAGCCCGGCAAGACCGGCTGGCTCTACATGCTCGACCGCGAAACCGGCAAACCTGTCCACCAGATCGTCGAGAAAAAAGTCCCGCAGGACAAAAAGCAGCAGGCGACCTGGGACACCCAGCCCTACCCGTTGACCGATCCCTTCGTTCCCCACAGCACCAGCGAAGGCCAGTTCGAAGAAATCAAGGAACTGGCCGAAAGCACGCTGAAGAGCGAGGGGCTGAAAGGCGTCCAGATCACCCAGGGCGAAATCTTCGATCCCTTCGCCAAAGACATGACGGTGCTGGCGCCGGGGCCGACCGGCGGCGACAACTGGCCGCCGTCGAGCTACAACCGCAACACCGAAGACGTCTATATCTGCGGCGTCGCCGGCTACTCGGGCTACCTGACGAAAGGGCTCGAAAAAGAGGGAGCCGGACAGGTTTACCTCTCTAGCGTGCTGACGATTACCGGCTTCGGCACTTACAACGGGACGCTGACGGCGCAGAACGTCAACACCGGCGAGATCGACTGGCAGCGCGAATTCGAAGGTGAATCGTGTTACTCGGGCACGACGACGACCGCGGGCAACCTCGTGTTCGTCGGCCACTCGAGCGGCGAACTCTCTGCCTACGACGCCTCCAGCGGCAAGGAACTCTGGCATTTCCAGACCGGCGCCGGCGCTAACACGACCCCGGCGATCTTCGAATGGGAAGGCAAGGAGTACGTCGCCTTCTACGCCGGCGGCAACTCGCTGGCGGCGAGCGCCCACGGCGACAACCTCTGGCTCTTCGGCCTCGAAGGCGAAATGGAAGAGATCAAGGCCGGCGGCAAAGCCGAAGCGGGTCAGCACGCGGGCGAGGAAGCGCCGCAGACCGAAGTCGAGGAATCGGAAGGCAAACCGGCCGAAGCGGCTGGTGGCGGCACCGAAGGCAAAGAAAACGTCGAACAGGAATCGGCCGGCGGCAACGCGATGGCGGGCAAGAACGTCTTCGCCGAAAACTGCTCGGTCTGCCACGGCGCCAGCGGTCACGGCGGCAACGGCGGACCCGACCTGACCACGCAGCCGAAAGCGAAAACCTTGAACGGCGCGATCGAACAGGTCACCGAAGGCGGCGGCGGCATGCCGGCCTTCGGCGAATTGCTCTCGACCAAGGAAATCGAAGACGTAGCCGCCTACGTCGTCGAATCGATCAACGGCAAGTAGGTCTCGAGCGCAAGTCGTGGTTCCTTTGTCCTCTATATCCGGACAAAGGAACCACAGGTTCAGCGCTCGGGTAGACGGGGCGGTGCGGAGCGGTAGCTCACTGGCGTCTTCGAGAGCTTGATCGGGTTGCGGGGGAGGCTGACCGGGGCGCCGTCCTCGCGCGGAACCTCGACGATCGGGTCGAGGCCGATCTCTTGGGCGAACTCGAAGGCGGCGCCGACGTCGTTGACGACTCCGGCGGGGACGCGGCGGGCGCGGAGCAGCTCGACCCACTCGGTGGCGGGTCGGGTGGCGAGGGCGCGTTCCAGAAGTAACTGCAGCTCGGCCCGATTCTCGACCCGCGCCGGGTTGGTTGCGTAACGCTCGTCGTCCACCAGGGCCGGTTCGCCGACCACCTCGCAGAGCTCGCGGAACTGACGGTCGTTGCCGACCGCGAGGACCAGCTCGCCCTCGCGGCAGCGCAGCAGTTCGTAGGGAGCGATGCTGGGATGGCGGTTGCCCATCCGCCCAGGGACGACCCCGGCGACGGTGTAGGCCGAGGACTGGTTGACGAGCCCGGCCAGCAGAGCCGAGAGGAGGTCGACCTCGACCCGCTGCCCCTCGCCGCTCTCGCGGCGGTGCTCGAGGGCGGCGAGGATGCCGACCGCGGCGTAGAGGCCGGCGATGACGTCGACCAGGGCGACGCCGACCTTCAGCGGTTCGCCCTCGGGCTCCCCGGTGACGCTCATCAGGCCGCCAAGGGCCTGCACCAGCAGGTCATACCCCGGCAGTTCAGCGCCCGCCCCGGAGCCGCCGAAGCCAGTGATCGAGCAGTAGACGAGGCCCGGGTTCTCGGCGCTGAGGCTCTCGTAGTCGAGGCCGAGCTTCCCCATCAGCCCTGGCCGGAAGTTCTCGACGACGACATCGCTCTCTAGCGCCAGTCGCCGCGCCTCCGCCAGGCCCCCGTCGTCGCCGAGGTCGAGGACGACGCTGCGCTTGTTGCGGTTGACCGCCTGGAAGTAGGTCGCTTCTCCCGCGGTGTCGTAGGGCGGTCCCCAGGAGCGGGTGTCGTCGCCGACGCCTGGCCGCTCGACCTTGGTCACCTCGGCGCCGAGGTCGGCCAGGGTCATCGTCGCCAGTGGCCCGGCGAGCACCCGCGAGAAGTCGAGGATCCGCAGTCGTCCCAGCGCCGAGTCGGCCATTAGTTCACGATCCTAGGACCCCGCACCTCGCCATCACCCGCCATCATCAACATCAAGGAAGCCCACATGTCATCGACCACCGCCGCGCCGCCGATCAAGTCTTCCGACTATCTCGCCCTCGATTCCCTCCTCTCCGACGAGGAGCGCGACATCCGCGACACCGTCCGCGCCTGGGTGCGCGACAAGGTGGTGCCGAACGTGGGGGAGTGGTTCGAGGATGCCTCGGTGCCGGTGACCGAGCTGGCGCCTGAACTCGGCAAGCTCGGCGTGCTGGGAATGCACCTGGAGGGTTACGGCTGCGCCGGCGCCAGCGGCACCGCCTACGGGCTCGCCTGCATGGAGTTGGAGGCGGGGGACAGCGGCATCCGCAGCCTCGTCTCGGTGCAGGGCTCGCTGGCGATGTACGCGATCTGGCGCTGGGGCTCCGAGGAGCAGAAGCAGGAGTGGTTGCCGCGGATGGCCGCGGGTGAGGCGCTCGGCTGCTTCGGCCTGACCGAGCCCGACGCCGGCTCCGATCCCGGCTCGATGCGGACGCGGGCGCGCCGCGACGGCTCCGACTGGATCTTGCACGGGCAGAAGATGTGGATCACCAACGGTTCGGCCTCCGAGGTCGCGGTCGTCTGGGCGCAGACCGACGAGGGCGTGCGCGGCTTCCTCGTCCCCAAAGGCACCAAGGGCTTCACCACCCAGGACATCCACAAGAAGCTTTCTTTGCGGGCCTCGATCACCTCGGAGCTGCTGCTCGACGACGTGCGGTTGCCGGCCGACGCGGTCCTACCGGAGGTCAGCTCCCTCAAAGGTCCGCTCTCCTGCCTCAACGAGGCGCGCTACGGGATCGTCTGGGGTGCCGCTGGGGCCGGGCGCGCTTGCTACGAAGCGGCGCTCGAGTACGCGCTCGAGCGGACTCAGTTCGACCGGCCGATCGCCTCCTTCCAGATCCAGCAGCAGAAGCTGGCCGAGATGGTGCTCGAGGTGAACCGCGCGACGCTGGTGGCGATCCACCTGGGGCGGATGAAGGACGCCGGGACCCTGCGGCCCGAGCACGTCAGCCTCGGCAAGCTCGGCAACGTCAACGGCGCGCTGGAGGTGGCGCGCAGTGCCCGCCAGGTCCTCGGCGCCAACGGCGTCACCCTCGAGTATCCGGTGATCCGGCACATGAACAACCTCGAGTCGGTCGTCACCTACGAGGGCACCGCCGACGTCCACGCGCTGGTGATCGGCGGCGCTGTAACGGGGATTCAAGCGTTCCGGTAGGGAGACGAGTTTCCCTCAAAAACCTTGGGGTAATTGACCGGCTAGCCAGTCAGTCTTGTCTTTGGCCGCAAGGGTAGGAGGAGAAAAAGATGGAGGCGAGCGGGAGTCCGTCTCTGGTTCTGGTGGAGCAGCACGAGGCATTGCGGGACGGGCTCGCGGTGCTCCTGGAGCGCCGCGGCTTCGACGTCCTCGGCTGCGCGACGACGGCAGCGCGCGGCGAGCAGATGATCCAAGAACAGCGTCCCGACCTTGCCGTGGTGGGGGTCGACCTGCCGGACGAGCGCGGGACCGAGCTGGTGCGGCGGATCAGCGGCAACGGCGTCGGGTCGAAATGCGTCATCTACACGGGTCTGAGAGACCCCAACCTGCTCGAGGCCGCCTATCGCGCCGGCGCGCGGGGGCTGGTCGCCAAGCCGGCCGGGCTCTCGGTGCTGGTCGAGGCACTGCGGGAGGTTTGGCGAGGGGGACGCTATTTCGATCCCAGCTTCCGCCAGGGCAACGGTGCGAGCGGCGAGCAGGTCAAGGCCCTAAGCAGTCGTGAGTCGGAGATCCTCGGCCTCCTCGCTGACGGCCTGACCGGCGAGCAGATCGCCAAACGTCTCGTTCTCTCGCCGGAGACGGTGCGGACCCACGTGCGCAACGCGATGGAAAAGCTCGGCGCGCCAACTCGCACCGCAGCCGTCGTCAGGGCGCTAGAGCTGGGAGAAGTAGAGCGGCCCCTGGGTTGACGGTCCCGACCGGGCCTCAGCCGACCACCCGCACTGCCGCCGCCATCCAGACAGCGAGATTCGCCAGCAGAATCGCCACCTCCAGCCAGGCAGCGGGAAATGCCTCTTGCACGTTCACGCCCGGAGAATCGTCAGTACCTGCTGAGTACCGCATCCCCGGTTTGGAGTAACGCCGGGTATCCAAAGGTCACACTTCTTTCTCAAAGCAGCGCGCCAATTGGCACTCCTATGTCTTGTTCCGTGCGTCCCCGCCGCTGAGCATCCGCCTCTCAATCCACTTCGAAAGGGAGGCAATCGATGCTCTACAAGATGTTCGGTTACCTGCACGCCCAAATCCACTGGCGCGTGCGGGAGATCCAGCGGCTGACGGGGGAGACGGGCCAGGGGACCGTCGAGTACGTCGGCCTGATCCTGCTCGTCTCGCTGCTGATGGTCGGCATGGTCGCGGCGATGAAGGGCTTCAACGGCAAGCAAGGCACCGAGCTCGCCGATGTGATCGTCAACAAGATCAAGGAGGCAGTCGACAAAGTCGCCTTCAAATAGGCCTGGTGCCGAGCGGTGCGCCTTTTCCGGCTATGACGCGGAAAAGACGCACCGCAACGCCAGCGAGCAAGAGCCATGGAGCGGCTCCCGCATGAGAGACTCGCGCGATGCCAGCTTCTAGGAGTTACGACAGGGCGCCGGCCGATATTCGGCCGGTGACGATTGATCCGGGGTTCGTGGAAAGCGCGGATGGATCGGCGCTGATCTCGATTGGGCGGACGCGGGTTATTTGCACCGCTTCGGTCCAGGAGCAGGTGCCGCGGTGGATGATGGGTAAGGGGAAAGGTTGGGTCACGGCCGAGTACGCGATGTTGCCTGCCTCGACCGGGGACCGGAAGCAGCGCGACATCTCGAAGGGCAAACAGGACGGGCGTGGGGTCGAGATCCAGCGGCTGATCGGGCGCTCGCTGCGGGTGGTGGTCGACTTCCGGGCGATGGGCGAACGCAGCGTCTACGTCGATTGCGACGTGCTCGAAGCCGATGGCGGTACCCGCTGCGCGGCGATCACCGGCGGCTACGTCGCCCTGCGCCAGGCCTTCCAGAAGCTGGTCGACAAGAAAGCCTTGAGTGAGCTGCCGCTGACCGGCTCGATCGCCGCCGTCAGCGTCGGCATGGTCAACGGCCGCGCCCTCTGCGACCTCGACTACGGCGAGGACTCGAACGCCGAAGTCGACGCCAACGTGGTGATGACCGGCGATGGTGGCCTGGTCGAGGTGCAGGCGACGGCGGAGCGGACCCCGCTCTCGCGCGCTTCGCTCGACGAGCTGCTGGGCCTGGCCGAGATGGGTATCGGCCGCCTGCGGGAGGTGCAGGAGCGGGCCGCTTCGTGAAGCGCCGGAGGAGCAAGTGATCCTCTCCACCCGCAACCCGCACAAGGTCAAGGAGATGGCGGAGCTGCTGCCGGGAGTCGATCTGCAGCCGCTCCCCGACCAGGTCGAGCTGCCGCCGGAGACGGGCGACAGCTTCGAGGCCAACGCCCTGATCAAGGCACGGGCCGCCCACGCGGCGACCGGCGAGGTGACGATCGCCGACGACTCGGGGATCGAAGCCGCCGACCTCGGCGGCGCTCCCGGCATCTACTCGGCGCGCTACGCCGGTGAGGGCGCCAGTGACGAGTCCAACCTGGAGAAGCTTCTGCACGAAGTCAACGCTGTCGACGGCGAGCGCCGTGCCGCTTACGTCTGCGCGATCGCCTTGATCGACGAGTCCGGCCACGAGTACGTCTTCGGGGCGCGCTGCGAGGGGACGCTGCTGCGCGAGACCCGCGGCAGCGGCGGCTTCGGCTACGACCCGGCGTTTGTCCCCGATGAGACCGGGCACAACGACCACAGGACGATGGCCGAGCTGACCCCCGAGGAGAAGCACGCGGTCAGCCATCGCGGCAAGGCGGCGCGGATGCTCGCCCGCCACCTCGGTCTGGAGGCAGAGGCGGCGCCATGACCGGCAAAAGCCGGGCGGCGGCGCTCTCGATCGCCTCCAACTCGGCCCTGATCGCGCTGAAGCTGGCCGCCGGAGCGATCACCGGCTCGATCGCGATCATCACCGAGGCGATCCACTCGCTGATCGACCTCGTCGCCTCGGTAATCGCCTTCGTCTCGGTCCGCAAAGCCGACGAGCCAGCGGACGAGGAGCACCCCTACGGCCACGAGAAGGTCGAAAACCTGGCGGCGGCGATCGAGGGGATCTTGATCCTCCTCGGCGCAGCGGTGATCGTCTTCGAGGCGACCCGCCGGCTCGTCATCGGCTCGGAGGTCGAAAGCCTCGGCGTCGGCATCGCCGTGATGGGCTTCTCGGTGCTCGCCAACCTCTTCGTCTCCGGCTACCTCTACCGGCAGGCCCGCAAGACCGACTCGCCCGCGCTGGAGGGCGACGCAGCCCATCTGCGCACCGACGCGATGACCTCCGCCGGCGTGCTGCTGGGCCTGGGGATCGTTGAGATCACCGGGATCAACGCCTTTGACTCGATCACCGCGCTGATCGTCGCCGTCGCGATCGTCTGGGCGGGCCTGACCCTGGTCCGCCGCTCCTCCGGGGTGCTGATCGACGAAGCTCTGCCGGAGAAAGAGATGGACCGGATCGAGGCAGCGATCGCCACCGCCCGCACCGAAGAGGTCGCTGGCTACCACAAGCTCCGCGCCCGCCGCGCCGGCTCCCGCCGCCACATCGACTTCCACGTCCAGTATCGCTCCGGCACCAGCTTGGAGCGCGCCCACGAGCTCGCCCACGACATGCGCGACTCGATCGAGGCGGAGATCCCGCAGGCCGAGGTGCTGATTCACGTCGAGCCCGAGACCTCGTTCCGCGAGCGCGAAGAGGGTCCGTACCGCTCGGGCTAGGGCGGTGGGAGCAAGTTGACCCCAGCCGCCAGGCCGACCGCGACCAAGGTGATCGCGTAGCCGGTGTAGCCGCTGAAGGCGAAGAGGACCGCGGCGATCGCGCAGATGACCACGGTGATGATCCAGGAGGCTCGGGCGAGCGACACGGTCGGTAGTTTTTCGCAGATGCCCGACGCTGCCGCAGCCGCCGCCCCCAGCAGCGAGTCCGCGGAGGCGGCGCTCGCCTTCCTCACCGAGATGTCACCCGACCTGCGGGGCGCCGCGGTCCTCGGACCGGAGGGCGAAGTCCTGGCCGCGACCGGCGAGGAGCCGGAGCGCTGGGGCGAGGATGCCGCGGCACTGCTCGTCGCCGCCGACGCTGCCGAGGAGGCCCCGGTCGAGCAGGTCCACATCGCCACCGAGCAGGGAGAGGTCTTCGCGATCCGCCACCAGGGCCTCGCCGCCGTCTCGGTGACCGAGCGCTTCGCCCTCGCCTCGCTACTGCTCTTCGACATGCGCTCGATGCTCCGCCAGCTGGGTAAGGGACAGCACTGATGCAGAAGCCGCACCGAATCCTCCTCGAGCGCGTATCCGCCTACGCCGACGAGGCCGCCGCCTTCATGCGCCGGCGCCGGGTCGCCCGCCGCCCCTTCGCGCGCCTCTATTACGCCGGCGGCCGCAGCGCCGACCACGCCCAGGACTCGACCGCCGGCGCCGAGCTCTTCGTTGCCGCCGGGCGGCTGATCGAGGTCGCCGGACCGAAGAAAGGCACGCGCGGATGACGCCGCTGCTCGACCAGGACGTCGCTGCCCGCATCCTCTCCCGCGCGCTCGCCAACGGCGGCCGCTTCGCCGAGGTCTTCGCCGAACGCCGTCACGGGCAGGTGCTGGCGATCGACGAGTCGCGGATCGAGTCTGTGCAGTCGGGTGCCGAGGAGGGCGCCGGCGTCCGCGTCGTCGAGGGTGCCACCACCTACTTCGCCCACGTCGACGGGCTCGACCCCGCCGACCTCGAGCGGGCCGCCGACGAAGCCGCAGCGGCGCTCAAAGGCGACCGCCGCGAGCCGCAGCCACTGCAGGCGCGCGAGGCGACGCCGCTGCCGATCGAGCGCCGCCCCGAAGAGGTGCCGGCGGCGCAGAAGGCGGCGATGCTGCGCGAGCTCGATGAGCGGGCGCGCGCCAAGGCCGGCGAGGTCGCCCAGTTCACCGCCTCCTACGCCGAGGCCCGCCGCGAGGTCGCGATCGCCAATTCCGACGGCCTCTTCACCGGCGATGACCGCACCCGGGTGCGGATCGGCGCCCAGGCGGTCGCCCGCCGCGACGGTTCGGTCGAGACCGGGGCCGAGACGCTCGGCGGCCACCGTGGTTACGAGCTGCTCGAAGACGACCCGGCCCAGATCGCCGTGCAGGCGGCGCAGAAGGCGCTGACCCTCCTCGACGCCGTCCCCGCTCCCTCGGGCTCGATGCCGGTCGTGGTCGGCGGCGGCTTCGGCGGCGTCCTCTTCCACGAGATGACTGGTCACGGCTTGGAGGCCGACCACATCCAGAAGGGCGCCAGCGTCTACCTCGACAAGCTCGGCCAGCGGGTCGCCGAGCCGCTGCTGAACGCCTACGACGACGGCCGGCTCCCGGGCGAGTGGGGGAGCGACGCGATCGACGACGAGGGCCAGCCGACGCAGAAAACGCTGGTGATCGAGGACGGGCGGATCACCTCATACCTCTACGACCATCTGACCGCCGAGCGCGACGGCGTCTCCTCGACCGGCAACGGCCGCCGCGAGAGCTTCCGCCACCTGCCGATCCCGCGGATGACCAACACCTACATCGCCCCTGGCGAGGCGAGCCCCGAGGAGATGATCGCCGAGGTCGGGAAAGGCTTCTACGCGGTCTCCTTCGGCGGCGGCCAGGTCGATCCCGCGACCGGCGACTTCGTCTTCGGCGTCAGCGAGGGCTACCTGATCGAGGGCGGCAAGGTGACGAGCCCCTGTCGCGGCGCCACCCTGATCGGCAACTGCCTCGATGCCCTCACCGCGATCGACGCGGTCGGCAACGACTTCTTCATGAAGACGGGGATGTGCGGCAAGGGCGGCCAGAAAGTCCCGGTCGGTACCGGCCAGGGCCACGTCCGCCTCCGCGCCCTCACCGTCGGGGGGACCGAGCGGTGATGGAAGCGAGAGCGTCTAATGAGTGACCTCACCGTTGCCGCGCACCGCGCGGTCGAGGCGGCGACCGGGGCCGGCGCCAGCGACGCCGAGGCCTACGTCGCCCGCGAGAGCGGCCGCGAGGTCCGCGTTCACGGCGGCGAGGTCGAGAGCCTCACCGCCGCGGTCCAGACCGGCGTCGGCATCCGCGCCTGGAACGGCCATCGGGTCGGCTATGCCTACGGCACCGACCTCTCCCAGGCAGGTGTAGCGGCGATCGCCGCTCGCGCCGCCGAAGCGGCAGAAGTCGCCGATGAGGACGAGTTCGCAGCCGCGCCACAACCGGCCGAGATCGAGGCCCTGCCCGGTCTCAGCGACCCTTCGGTCGCCGAATGGGAGGCCTCCCGCCTCGCCGAGCTGGCGCTGACCGTCGAGCGCACCGCCCTCGACTCGGACTCGCGCCTGGTCGGGGTCGAGACCGCTGTCTACGCCGACGCCGCCGAGCAGGTGGCGATCGCCTCCTCGACCGGCGTCGCCGGCGAGTACGAGACCTCGAACTGTTACGCCTACCTGCAGGCGCTGGCGGAGGGCGAGGGGGCGCGGGAGACCGGCCTCGGCTTCGGCCTCGCCCACGGCCCGCGCGAACTCGACCCGGAGGCGATCGGCGCCGAGGGCGCCCAGCGCGCCCTGGAGATGATCGGCGCCGGCAAGCCCGAGTCCCGCGCCTGTCCGGTCGTCCTCGACCCCACCGTCGCCGCCAGCTTCATCGGCCTCGTCGGCGGCGGCCTCAGTGCCAAAGCGGTCCAGCGGGGCCGCTCGCCCCTGGCCGGTCGCCTCGAAGAAGAGGTCGCATCCGCGGCCTTCGCGCTCCACGACGACGGCCGCGAGCCCAGCGGGCCGGCCTCGGCACCCTTCGACGGCGAGGGCGTGCCCCGCCGCCGCACCGCCCTGATCGAGGACGGCCACCTGCGCTCTTACCTCTACGACACCTACACCGCCAACCGCGAGGGAGTTGCCTCGACCGGCTCGGCTGCCCGCGGCAGCTACCGCTCGCTGCCCTCGGTGGCGACTTCAAACCTCGTCGTCGCTCCGGGCTCCCACTCCTTCGAGGAGCTGCTCGCGGAGACGGGGGAGGGCGTCTTCGTCAACGACGTCGCCGGTCTGCACTCCGGCGTCAACCCGGTCACCGGCGTCTTCTCGGTCGGCGCATCGGGCCGGATGATCCGCGGCGGCCAGCTCGCTGAGCCGGTCCGCGAGTTCACGATCGCCGGCGAGCTGGTGGCGATGCTGGGAGCCGTCAGCGCCGCCGGAGCCGAGCCCCGCTGGGTCCCATTTGGCGGCTCGGTCAGCACCCCGCCACTGCTGATCGCCGAGCTGGCGATCAGCGGTTCCTGACGCCGTTCGTGACGTTTGGCTCTAGAGCGCGAAAACTTACGCCCGTAGCCGCTGTTAGATTGCGGCCGTCTTCAAACCCCCGAGGAGGATCTAAGACGTGACCAAGGCTGAGTTTCTTGACCAACTTGCCAGTGATGACCGGCTCGGCAGCAAAAAAGCCGCCAGCGATGCCGTGGACGCTGTGCTCGAGGCCATCTCCGGCGCCCTGAGCAACGGCGAGGAGGTCGCTTTCACCGGCTTCGGCAAATTCCACGTCGCCGAGCGCGGCCCGCGCCAGGGCGTCAACCCCCGCACCGGCGAAAGGATCACGATCCCGGGCGGCAAGGTGCCCCGGTTCTCCGCCGGTTCGGCCCTGAAGAGCCAGGTCAAAGGAGGCTGACGCGCCCTGACCTGCTTCGCCGATCGACTGGCGGCGCTCGTCGAGGAGCGCCGCAGTCAGGTCTGTCTCGGCCTCGACCCCGATCCGGCCAAGCTGGGCGGGGTCGCCTCCTCACCGGCCGGTGAGGAGGCGGGGCCAGGCGATCCGGAGGCGCCGGTCGCTGAGCTGGCAGCCGCCGCGGTCGCCGAGCATTGCCGCTCGCTGATCGAGCAGGCGGGTCCCGCCTGCGTGGCGGTGAAGCCCCAGCTCGCCTGTTTCGAGCGCCTCGGCGCCCCCGGCTGGGCCGCTCTGGAAGCGACCCGTGCTGCCGCCCAAGAAGCCGGGCTGCTCGTCGTCGCCGACGGCAAGCGCGGCGACGTCCCCGTCACCGCCGCTGCCTACGCGCAGGCGCTGGTGGGGGAGACGCAGACGCCTTGGGGCACGGTCGGCGGCCTCGGCGCCGATGCCTTCACCGCCAACCCGCTGCTGGGCCGCGACGCGCTCGAGCCGCTGGTCGCCGCCGCTGAGGAGGCGGGGGCGGGGATGTTCGCCCTCGTCCGCACCAGCAACCCCGGCGCTGCCGACATCCAGGACTTGCCGGCGCCTGAGGCGCCATTGCACGAGCGCCTTGCCGCGATCGTCGACGAGCTTTCCGAGCGCCTGCAGGGGGAGGCCGGCCTGAGCGGGATGGGCGCCGTCGTCGGCGCCACCGAGCCGCAGCACTTCGCCCGCATGCGGGAGCTGATGCCGCGATCCGTCTTCCTGATCCCGGGAGTCGGCGCGCAGGGGGGGAAGCCGGAGCTGCTGGGCGCCGCTTTTGCCGCCGGCCGCGCCGCCGGTCTGGTCGCCGCTTCGCGCGGGATCGCCGCCGATCCCGACCCCGCCGCCGCGGCCGAGCGGCTGCGCGCCGCCGTCTGGGAGATCTCGACCGCCTGACAGCGGACGGCGCGACTACGATCAGGCCGCCTCAATCAACTGCCCAACCCCAGGCCCAGCCCCTTCATGGAAGAAAGACGTACCAGCGCCGCCGCCCGCATCGTCGCCGTTCTCGCCCTGATCGGGGCGGTGATCGTGATCGTAATCGCCGTTTCCGCGGCGATGAACAGCAGCAGCTCCGATAGCTCTCACCACAGCAAGCACCACGCCCAGAAGGAAAAGACGAAGCACCGCACGAAGGCCAAGACGTACACGGTGGAAAGCGGGGACACGCTGACCGCGATCGCCCACAAGACCGGGGTGCCGCTGTCCGAAATCATGGCCCTGAACCCCGGAGTCGACCCCCAGATCCTGACTGCCGGCGAAGTCCTGAAGCTCAAGTGAGGCGCCGGCGCAACGGCGCCGCGCTCCTGCTCGCGCTTCTGGGGTGCTGGCTGCTGCCCGCGCTTGCCGCGGCGGCGCCGCAGGAGAGCGAACGCGGCGCGAACCCCCCGCCGCAACTGGAATCCCGATCCTGGGGGGTTATCGACGCCCGCAGCGGCGACGTCCTCACCTCCCATGCGCTGAATAGATCGCTGCCGATCGCCAGTACGACGAAGCTCATGACCGCTTATGTGGCGATGAAAGACCTGCCGCTGGACAAGATCGTCCGCGCGCAGCGGTACGAACCGGAATACGGGGAGTCGCTGATGGGGCTGCGGACGGGGCAGCGGATCAGCGTTCGCGACCTCCTCTACGGGTTGATCCTGCGCAGCGGCAACGACGCCGCCCACACCCTGGCGATCGACGCCGCCGGCTCGGAAGCGCGCTTCGTCGCCCAGATGAACCGCTACGCCGCCGCCCTCGGCCTCTCCCACACCCACTACGCCAACCCCGTTGGCCTCGACCAGAAGGGCAACTACTCCTCGGCCGGCGACCTGATGACGCTGACCCAGCACCTGCTGGCCGATCCCGCCTTCGCCAAGATCGCCGACTCCCGCAGCGCCGTCCTGCGCAGTGTCCACCCGCGGCGCCGGATCGACTCGATCAACGAACTGCTGGAAATGGCGCCCTGGGTGACCGGGGTGAAGACGGGTCACACCTTCGGCGCCGAGTACGTGCTCGTTGGTTCGGGGCAGAAGCACGGGATCAAGCTGATCTCGGCCGTGGTCGGCGCCTGGACCGATGAAGAACGCTTCAGCGGCAACCTGGCACTGCTCGAGTGGGGCTTCTCCCAGTACCGGCACAAGCTGCCGATCCGGCGTGGGCAGGACCTGGCCAGCCCGGAGATCCGCTACTCGGGCGGGGAACTGCCGCTGCGGGCCGCCCGCAGCCTCGCGGTCGGCATCCGCCGCGGCGAGCAGATGCAGGTGCGGGTGGACGCGCCGCAGGAGGTCGAGGGCCCGCTGAAGCGGGGCGCGAAGCTCGGCCGAGCGACCGTTTTCGTCGAGGGCCGCAGGGCTGGCAGCGTCCCCCTCCTCGCCTCCCGCTCCGTGCCCAAGGCCAGCACCTTCGACCGTGCCCGCGCCTTCCTCGCAGACAACTGGATCCCTATCGCGATCGGGGCGTTCGTGATACTCATGATCGCGTTGATCCTCCGGTACCAGTCGGTCCGTAGGAGGAAAGCGAGGAGAGAAGTCTGGTGATCGCCAAGTGATCCTTACCGTGACCCTGAACGCGGCGATCGACCGCACCGTCGCCGTGCCCAACTTCCGTCTCGGCCACCGCCACCGGGCGGTGGAGAGCCGCACCGTTGCTGGCGGCAAGGGCATCAACGTGGCGCGGGCGCTCAACCTGCTCGGCCGGCCGGTGATCGCAACCGGCTTCGTCGGCGGCCCGACCGGGCGCCGGGTGCTGGAACAACTGCACGAGGAGTCGGTGCTGACCGACTTCATCCGGATCGCTGCCGAGACCCGGGTCAACCTCGCCGTGATCGACCCCACCTCGGGCGAGCAGACCGAGATCAACGAGCGCGGCCCCGCGGTCAGCCCCGAGGAGGCGAAGCGCCTGTTCGAGCGGATCGCCTACTTGGCCGGGGGAACGAAGCTCTGCATCCTCGCCGGTTCGGTGCCGCCGGGGGCGGGAGACGACCTCTACGCGCGCCTGATTCAGGACCTCAGTCGCCGCGGTGTCCCGGTTGTCCTCGACGCCGAGGGCGAGGCGATGTTGGAGGGGGTGCGGGCCGGCGCCTCGATGGTGACGCCGAACGAGGCCGAGGCCGAGGAGCTGGTCGGCCAGGAGTTCGCCGACGGCAGCGACCTCGCTCAGGGCCTGCTGGAGCTGGTGCGGCTGGGCGCGCACGAGGCGGCGATCACCCGACCCGACGGCTGCGTCGCCACGGTCAGCGAAGGAAATTCACGCAGGTTGCTGGAGGTTCACACCGAGCCGCTGGAGCCGGTCTCGACGGTCGGCTCAGGCGATGCCTTCCTCGCCGGCTATGCCGCCGCTCGCTACGAGGGTCGCTCCTCGGAGGAGTGCCTGGCGTATGGAGTGGCTTGTGGGGCCGAGTCGACGCAGCACTTCGGCGCCGGCACGGTCGACCGCAACCAGGTCGAGAGGCTGCTGGGCGAGGTCTCCGTCCACGACTTGGAGGTCCCCGCCGAAGTGTAGGCTGGCTAGTTCAACGCCAGCCCTTGGAGGACTAACTTGGAAATCGAAATCGGCCGTGGCAAGAAGGGTCGCCGCGCTTACGGATTCGACGACATCGCGATCGTTCCTTCCCGCCGGACGCGGGACCCTGACGACATCGACATCAGCTGGACCCTCGGCCCCTACCGCTTCGAGCTGCCGCTTGTGGCCTCGGCGATGGACGGTGTGGTCAGCCCCGAGACCGCGGTGCTGACCAACGAGCTGGGCGGCTTGGGAGTGCTGAACCTGGAGGGCATCTGGTCCCGCTTCGAGGATGCCGAGGAGAAACTGGAGGCGATCGCCGCCGCTCCCAAGCACGAAGCGACGCGGCTGATGCAGCAGATCTACACCGAGCCGGTGAAGGCCGATCTGATCGCCAAGCGGATCGAGGAAATCAAGACTCGCGGGGCCGTCGTCTGCGGCTCGCTGACGCCGCAGAAAGTGCGCGAGTACTACGAGGTCGCGGTCGAGGCTGGGCTCGACATCCTCGTCATCCAAGGCACGGTGATTTCCGCCGAACACGTCTCGACCACGGTCGAGCCGCTGAACCTGAAGGAGTTCATCGCCGAGGTGCCGGTGCCGACTGTAGTCGGCGGCTGCGCCTCCTACTCGACCGGGCTGCACCTGATGCGGACCGGGGCGGTGGGCGTCCTCGTCGGGGTCGGACCTGGCGCTGCCTGCACCACCCGCGGCGTGCTCGGGATCGGCGTCCCGCAGGCGACGGCGATCGCCGACGTCGCGGCCGCCCGCGCCCAGCACATGCTGGAGACCGGTGAGTACGTCAACGTGATCGCCGACGGCGGCATGCGCACCGGTGGCGACGTCTCCAAGGCGATCGCCTGTGGCGCCGACTCGGTGATGATCGGCTCGCCGCTGGCCCGCGCCAAAGAGGCTCCGGGCCGCGGCTTCCACTGGGGGATGGCGACCTTCCATCCCTCGCTGCCGCGCGGCACCCGCGTCTCGACCAAGCAGGACGGGACGCTGGAGGAGATTCTCCTCGGCCCGGCTAAGGAGAACGACGGCACCTTCAACCTGATGGGGGCGCTGAAAACCTCGATGGCCACCTGCGGTTACGAGGACATCCGCTCCTTCCAGCGGGCCGAGGTGATGGTCGCGCCGGCGCTGATGAGCGAGGGCAAGAAGCTGCAGAACGAGCAGCACGTGGGGATGGGGTCGAACGGGCGAGCCGCGGTTTCGACTGGGGTCGCCGTTTCGGATGACTGACGGGGTTCAGGCCGCTCGGCCGGCGGGTCCTGTCACGGCAGGGGACCCACCATGTCTTCCGGTAGCTAAAGCTTCCTCAGACATGGTTCCCCCTACCGTGCCACCCGCCGGGCAAGCGATTGAGGAGGTTCTCGTCCTTGATTTCGGGGGGCAGTACTCGCAGCTGATCGCCCGACGAATTCGGGAATGTGGCGTTTTCGCGGAGCTGTTGCCGGCTTCGACGTCTATTGAGAAGATTCGGGAGCGGAAGCCGAAAGGGTTGGTGCTTTCGGGTGGTCCGGCCTCGGTGTATGAGCCGGAAGCGCCGAAGTTCCCGACGCAGCTGCTCGACCTCGACATTCCAACCCTGGGCATCTGTTACGGGATGCAGGCGATGGCGCTGGCGCTTGGGGGACGGGTCGAGTCGGCGGAGACGGGGGAGTTCGGCCGTACCGACCTGGTGCTCCGCGATGGCGGCGGCAAGCTGCTGGGCGGGCTACCGGAGGAGCAGAGCTGCTGGATGAGCCACCGCGATGCCGTCTTCGAGGCGCCGGAGGGGTTCACCGCCCTCGCCTCGAGCCCGAGCTCGCCGGTCGCTGCCTACGAGCTACCCGACCGCGGCCTCTACGGCATCCAGTTCCACCCCGAGGTCGTCCACACGCCCTACGGAACCGAGATCCTCACCCGCTTCCTCCGCGACGTCGCCGGCTGCAAGGAGCAGTGGTCGCCGCAGTCGGTGATCGCCGAGCAGGTAGAGAAGATCCAGGCTCAGGTGGGGGAGGGCAAGGTGATCTGCGGCCTCTCCGGCGGCGTCGATTCGTCGGTTGCCGCGCTGCTCGTCCACAAGGCGATCGGCGATCAGCTCACTTGCGTCTTCGTCGACCACGGCCTGATGCGGATGAACGAGGCCCAGCAGGTGGTCGAGGCTTTCAGCCAGTTCGGGATCCCGCTCGTCCATGTCGAAGCCGAAGAGCGCTTCCTCGCGAAACTCGCCGGCAAAGACGACCCGGAGGAGAAGCGGAAGATCATCGGCGCCGAGTTCATCCGCGTCTTCGAGGAGGAGGCAGCAAAGCTCGAGGACGTCGACTACCTGGTCCAGGGCACCCTCTACTCCGACGTGATCGAGTCCGGCGGCTCCGACCACGCGGCGACGATCAAGTCCCACCACAACGTCGGCGGCCTTCCCGACGACCTCGAATTCGAGCTGGTCGAGCCGCTGCGGATGCTGTTCAAGGACGAGGTCCGTGCGGTCGGCGCCGAGCTCGGCCTCCCCGAGCGGATGGTTTGGCGCCAGCCCTTCCCGGGGCCCGGCCTAGGGATCCGGATCGTCGGCGGCGAGGTGACCAAGGAGCGGCTCGACATTCTCCGCGCCGCCGACGCGATCCTGCAGGAGGAGATCCGCGCCGCCGAGCTCTACCGCCAGCTTTGGCAGTCGTTCTGCGTCCTGCCCGTGGTCCGCTCGGTCGGCGTCCAGGGGGACGGGCGCACCTACGCCTACCCGATCGTGATCCGTGCCGTCACCTCCGAGGACGCGATGACCGCTGACTGGGCGCGGCTGCCCTATGACCTGCTGGAGCGGGTCTCCAACCGGATCATCAACGAGATCCGCGACGTCAACCGCGTCGCCCTCGACATCTCCTCGAAGCCGCCGGCGACGATCGAGTGGGAGTAGGGGAGACCTAGGCGTCGCCTTCGGCGGATGGCAGGTTCGCTTCGAAGTTCGCTAGCGCCACCAATGCCGAGATTGTGCGGGCGTTGCGGCTGGGCTTGGTTGCGCGGCGCTTGCTTGCTTCCTGGGCGGCGAGCACGCGGGTCCTTGCCTCGCGCAAGATCGAAATGACCTCCTGGCAGGCCTCTGTGTCGAGGTGGAGCGGCATCCAGCTGAAGGTCGTCTCCTCACGGGCCTTGTAGAAGTGCTCGATCGCACCTCGGCGCTGAGCCGTGCTGACGAGCTCGAGGCAGCCGCAGCGATCGAGAGCACGGGTGTGGTAGGCGATGTGGGTCAGCCCTGTTTTCAACTCAACCGAGAGCATGTTCGGACTGGCGATCCGTTCGGAGAGAATCTCCAGGATCTGGATTCGAACCGGGTGGGCCAACGCCCTGACCAGTCGCTGGTCGATCGAGTGTGAGCGCTGCTCCTCCATTGTGCTCCTCCTGAGTGGCTGGTACGACTTTGTTCGTCGTTTACACTCTTACGTATAGATCATTTGATTGATCTAATCCAGAACACTTAATTTCTCCACAAGATTCGGAAGCCGCTCAAACGCCCGCAAGGCGGGTGACTCCGAAGACGAAGAGGAAGCCCAAAGCAGTCAGGGCGACCCGTAGAGGGGACCCCTGCGCATGGGCCTCCGGCAGCAGGTCAACGGCCCCGATGTAGAGGAAGATCCCGCAATACACGCAGAGGGCGTAACCGAGGGTCTGGTCCGAGATCGAGGCCTGAGAGCCGACGATCGCACCGAGAAGGGGAGCGAGAGCGTCGATCGCCAGCCACCTCACCGCCGCCTGCCGGTTGCCCGAGCGGCGCAGGACGTAGCTGACGGTGTTGAGCCCATCGGCGAAGTCATGGCTGATCACGGCGAGGAAGACGAGCAGGCCGGTGGCGGAGTCGATGCCGAAGGCGAGGCCTATGCCAAGCCCGTCGATGAAGCTGTGAGCGGAGAGGCCGGCGGCGCCGAGGACACCGACCCGCTCGCCACCCAGCGCCGCCACCGCCTCGTCGCGGTCATGGAGGATCAGCAGCCGGGCGGCAAGGAAGAAGCCGAGGAAGCCGGCGGCGACGAGGACCGTTGCGAGATTCGTGTTGTCAACGGCGTCGAGGCCCTCGGGAAGGACGTCAAGCAACGCCACCGCCACCACAACGCCGCCGGTAAGCGCCAGCAGGGTGGGGAGGCGGTCGGAGAACCGCAGCCCGATCCGCCCCCCGATCAGGGTGGCGAGGACCGTGAGCCCAGCCAACGGGATCGCCAGTGCAGGCATCAGTTATCCCGCTCGTTGCAGCGCGGGCAGACGCCGCGAAGAAGCACGTCATGCGCAGTGATCTCAAACTCGGCCCGCTCTCCGATCCCCTCGATAGCCCGCTCCAGCTCCGGATCCGAGAACGGCACCAGCCGCCCGCAGCGGACGCAGACCATGTGGTGGTGATGGCCACCGGGGTCATTCCGCTCAAAGGCAACAACCTCGCCCCCCACATCAACCCGATGGACCAGTTCCAACTGCTCGAGCTGCTCCAGCGTCCGATACACGCTGGCCCGACCGACGCTAGGCAGCCGCCGATCGATCTCCAGCGCCGTAATCGCGCAGCTCTCACCGCCAAGCAGCTCAATCACCTTCAACCGCGCCGCCCCCGCACGAAACCCAGCCTCATTAAGCCGCAACCGCGCTCGATCACCCCAGCTCACGCCGAGCACCCTACATGAAAATGAGACCCGTTCTTATCTAAGGGACGCGCAGGTTGGGGTGACAGCTAGGTGGAGAGGGGGCGAATCGAGCAAATGGTGCGCCTTATCCGGACATGTCACGGAAAAAGCGCACCGTTCAGCCTGCCGAGCGCCTGTGGCGCCTCGCCGCAAGGCAGCATGGCGTCGTATCTCGTAAGCAGATGCGCTTCTGGGCATGAGCGAGGACGTGATCGACCACGCGGTCAAGGCCGGCCGTCTTCACCGGGTCTTCCGCGGCGCCTATGCGGTGGGGCATCCGATTGCCAACGACCGCAGTCGCCTTCCCTGCACAAGCCTGGCGCGGACGCTCGTGGACCTCGCGGGCGTTGCGGCGAATGGACGCTGCGCAGTGCCTTCGAGCGGGCGGCTCGGCGGGAGATGCGCGACCTCGCCGCCATCGAAGCCTCGATCGACCCGCGGCGCCGAGGAATGAAGGTGCTGCTGAAGCTGATCGACGAATGGCGCGGAGCGGCGCCTCTCCTTGGGAAGCGCGGCAAGCTCAAGAGCCCACTTGAGGCGAAGGTCTTGCCGCTGATCGTCCAGCGCCACCTCCCGCCGCGGCTGGAACTAACTACGAATGAGGATTCCCTGCGGGTTGCCGCGCGCCCCGAACTACCTACGAGTACGCGTCCCACTTTTCGAGATACGGCAGCGGGTCAAACGGCGACCCGCCCTCGTACCACCCGGGCGCCCCCCACATCTCGAAGTGCAGATGGCAGCCCACCGCGTCGCCGGTGTCGCCGACGATTCCGATCGGCTGTCCGGTGCGGACGGTTTCGCCGGTGTGGAGCGGGGAGGGTTCGGCGAGGTGGGCGTACATGAAGTCGTCGGGCGTGCCGCGGCCGTCGATGACGATGTAGTTGCCGGCGTTTCCCTCGTAGCCCGCGTACTGGACGTCGCCGCCGCGGGCGGCGACGAGCGGCGTGCCGCAGGCGGCCATCACGTCCTGGCCCTGGTGGGTGTGGCCGGCGCGGGGGGCACCGAAACGCCCGGCGCCCATCCCGAATGCGTGCGGACCGAGGACCGGGAAGGCATAGCCGTAGAAGGCGAAGCCGAGGCTGAGCGTGGTCGAGGCGGTTGCCTTGCGCGCGGCTGGCGCTTCGGCGCTCGGCGACTGCGGGCTGATCCGGAAGCTGTAGCGCCCGTTGCGGGCTGGTCGGCCTTCGTTGGTGGTCCCGTCCCAGCGCACTTTGCTCGCCACGTTCGGGGCCACGTTTTCGCGGTAGAAGGTCTTGACGACTTCTCCAGTGGCATTGACGACGTCGATCTGGAGGTCGTTTTCCGGCTGGCTGCTGCCGATCATGAAGGTCAGCTTGGGGTAGCGGTAGCCGAAGTAGAAGGACTTGCGCGGGGTCGTTTCGGCGCTGACGAGCGAGAGCGCCCCGGCGCTGGGGGCGCTCGCGGGCGCTCCCGACGGGCTGCCTTTCGCGGTCGGCGCCGCGCCCGGCGTGCCGGCGCCGCCGATCGCGGCGGAGGCCGTGGCGCTGAACGCGAGCAGGACGATGCTCGCCATGACCACGATCGCTATTCCGATATTCCCGGCCACTGCAGGCCGGACGAACCCAGTGCTGCTCAACTACTAGCCCTCTCTTTCCGTTGCCTGCGGAGTTAGCTGACGGGCTCGCGCTGAAAGAGTCGCGCTACGGACGGTTTTCGTCCGATTCGCCCCTGAGACCTGCAAGGTCCCTTCGGGTCCTCCGCTCCCGCGCAGTGGCCTGCACGGGATTCGGCTATTGCTCGGGCGGCAGCATACAGCTCAAGATGGCTATCATCCCCCGGCCGCGTCGGTGAATCCGCGCGGTTTTTGCGCGATGAAGACCCGATGAAGACCTTCGTAGCCACTCCAGCCAACCGCCAGCGCGACTGGTACGTCGTCGACGCCGAGGGCAAGACCCTGGGCCGGCTGGCGACGCAGATCGCCGACACCCTGCGGGGTAAGCGCAAGCCGGAGTACACGCCGCACGTCGACACCGGCGACTTTGTCGTCGTTGTCAACGCGGAGAAAATCCGCGTCACCGGCGACAAGCTGGCGCAGAAGACCTACTACCGTCACAGCGGCTACCCCGGCGGGATCAAGTCCCGCACCCTGGGCGAGATGCTCGAGCGCAAGCCCGAGGAAGTGATCCGCAAGGCCGTAAAGGGGATGCTGCCGCGCAACCGGCTCGCCCGCCAGCAGCTGACCAAGCTGAAGGTGTACGCCGGGCCCGACCACCCGCACGCGGCGCAGCAGCCGAAAACGATGGAGACCGACTGAACTTGATGGACGAGCAGAAAAAAGACGAGACGACCGAGGCGCAGGACGAGACCGCGGGGGCCGCGGGTCCTGTCTCCGATACGACCTCGTCGCCGACCGGCGACGATCCCGCATCGTCGCCACCCGCGGCAGATGCCGAGGAGAGTCAGCCGTCCGAGGAGGGTGGAGACGAGGGGCCGTCCGAGGAGGTAGCCGAGGAGCCTGTCGCCGAGGAGGTCACTTCTCCGGAGCCCGATCAGGACGTCGAGCCCGAGCCTGAGCCCAAGGCCAAAGAGGAGAAAAAAGACGTCATCCCCGGTGCCGACCTGGAGCCGATTCTGGTCGAGCCGGAGCAGCGGGAGCTGAGCGCGGAGGAGCGCGCCCGCCTGGAAGCCGAAGAAGAAGAGAAAGCTCGCCGCGAAGCCGAACTTGCCGCCGCCGAGGAGACCGACGCCGCGGCCGCCAGCCGCGCGCCGGCGAAGATGGAGAAAGGCGCCCGCTTCCTCGCCACCGGCAAACGCAAGAGCTCGATCGCCCGCGTCACCCTGCTGCCGGGCAACGGCAAGATCACGATCAACAAGCGCGACCTCGAGGAGTTCTTCCCGCGGCCGCTGCACCAGACGATGGTCAAGCAGCCGCTGGTCGTCTCCGGCTACGAGGGCAACGTCGACGTCCGCGTCCGCGTCCACGGCGGCGGCATCAGCGGCCAGGCCGGGGCGGTCCGCCACGGCGTCGCGCGCGCCCTGACCGAGATCGACGCCGAGCTCCGCGGCGACCTCAAGCGCCGCGGCTTCCTCACCCGCGACGCCCGGGTCAAGGAGCGGCGCAAGGCCGGTCTGAAGAAGGCCCGTAAGCGGCCGCAGTTCAGCAAGCGCTGATTTGGACGGGGTGAAGACCGCGCGCAAGCTCTTCGGAACCGATGGGGTCCGGGGGGCGGCCGGCACCTTCCTCACCGCCGAGCTGGCGACCGCCCTCGGCCGCGCCACCACCGCGACGCTCGAGGCCGAGCGGCCGCAGGTCCTGATCGTCCGCGACACCCGCGAGTCCGGCCCGATGCTGGAGGCCGCGCTGGCCGCCGGGATCGCCGCTGCGGGCGGTGACGCGCTGCTCGCCGGGGTGCTGCCGACGCCGGCCGCAGCGATCCTCGTCCGGCGCCTCGGGCTCGATCTCGCCGCCGTCGTCTCCGCCTCCCACAACCCCTTCGGCGACAACGGGATCAAGTTTTTCGACGGCCGCGGGGTCAAGCTCGCCGACGAGGTCGAGGCCGAGATCGAGGCCCGCCTCGACGAGAGTCCGAGCGCCGAGCAGCCCGGCCACGTGCGCGAGCTGAACGGCGGCCTCGCCGACTACCTGCGGGAGCTGCAATCAGCCTTCCCGCTCGACCTCTCCGGCCGCCGCGTCGTTCTCGACTGCGCCAACGGCGCCACCTTCGAGGCGGCGCCGGCGATCTTCGAGCGCCTCGGCGCCGAGGTCGAGGTGATCGGGGCCGAGCCCGACGGCCGGAACATCAACGCCGGCTGCGGCTCCACCCACATCGAGGCCCTGGCCGAGCGCGTCGCCGCCTCCGACGCGGAGATCGGCTTCGCCTTCGACGGCGACGGCGACCGTGTCCTCGCCGTCGACGGCTCCGGTCGCGTCCATGATGGCGACGAGCTGATCGCCCTGGCGGCGAAGGGGATGGCCGGGCGCGGAGAGCTCGGCGGCGGTGTCGTCGTCACCGTGATGAGCAACTACGGCTTCCACCAGGCGATGGAGGCCGAGGGAATCGACGTCGCAGTTACCCAAGTTGGCGACCGCTACGTGATCGACGAGATGCTGCGCCGCGACTGGAAGCTCGGCGGCGAGCAGTCGGGCCACATCATCGCCAGCGAGTTCGTCTCCACCGGCGACGGGATCGCCGCGGCGCTGACGACGATGCGGGAGCTGGGATCCGCCTCGCTGGACAACGCGGTGCCGATGAGCAAGCTGCCGCAGGTGCTGATCAATGTCGAGGTCGCCGACCGCGAGGCGATCAACGGCGCGACGGCCGTCTGGGACGCCGTGGAGCGTGAAAACGCGGAGCTGGAGGGACGCGGCCGAGTCCTCCTGCGCCCCTCGGGCACCGAGCCGCTGGTGCGGGTGATGGTCGAGGCGTCCGCCGCCGAGGAAGCCGACGCGATCGGCAATCGCCTGGCCGACCTCGTGCGCCAAGAGCTCGCCTGACCAGCGCGCCGTCGACTCCCAGATACCCTTACTCGCCTCTTGTGCGGCATCGTTGGATATGTGGGCGCCAGGCCCTGCGAGGAGCTGCTGCTCTCGGGCCTGGAAAAACTCGAATACCGGGGCTATGACTCGGCCGGCCTCTCCGTGCTCGCCGACGGCGAGGTGGCGAGCGTGCACGCGGTCGGCAACCTCGGCAACCTGCGCGCTGCGGTCGAGGCGCGAGCGCAGAACGGTGCCGGGCCGCTGCCGCCCGCCGAGACCGGCATCGCCCACACTCGCTGGGCGACCCACGGCCGGGTAACCGAGGCCAACGCCCACCCGCACGACGACAGCTCCGGCCGCGTCCACATCGTCCTCAACGGGATCGTCGAGAACCATTCCGAGCTGCGCCGGCGCCTGCAGGAGCAGGGGCAGGTCTTCAGCTCCGAAACCGACGCCGAGGTGGTCGCCCACCTGATCGCCTCCCACTACGACGGCGACCTCGCGGCCGCAGTGCGGGCCGCCTACGCCGAGCTGCGCGGCCACTACGCCTTCGTCGCCATGCACGCTGACGAGCCGCAGCGGCTGCTCGGCGCCCGCAAGGAGTGCCCGTTGGTCGCTGGCGTCGGAGAGGGGGAGACCTTCCTCGCCTCCGCGATCCCCGCCTTCCTGGCCGACACCCGGACCGCGATGCCGATCGAAAACGGCGAGCTCGTCGAAATCGAAGCCGGCGCGGTGCGGATCACCGACGTCGAGGGCAACCCGATCGAGCGCGGCACCGAAGAGGTGACCTGGGACGCCGACGCCGCCGAGAAGGCCGGCTACGAGACCTTCATGCTGAAGGAGATCCACGAACAGGCCGACGCCGTCGCCGAGACGATCACCGACCGCCTGCCCGGGACCGAAGGGGTCGACCTCTCCGATGTCGAGCTCGCCGACGACTTCCTCCGCGACGTCGGCCGCATCGTCATCGTCGCCTGCGGGACCAGCTACCACGCCGGGCTCGTCGGCCGTTACGCGATCGAGGAGTGGGCGCGGGTGCCGGTGGAAATGGACATCGCCTCCGAGTACCGCTACCGCAATCCCGTGGTCGGACCGAAGGACCTGGTGATCGGGATCACCCAGTCGGGCGAGACCGCCGACACGCTGGCGGCGATGCGGCTGGCACGGGAAGCGGGGGCGACGGTGCTGGGGATCACCAACATCATGGGCAGCCAGGCGACCCGGGATGCCGACGCCGTCCTCTACACGCGCGCGGGCCTCGAGATCGGCGTCGCCGCGACCAAGACCTTTGTTGCCCAGGTGGCGGCGATGTACCTGCTGGGGCTGCGGCTGGCCGAGCTGCGGGGGACGCTGCCGACCGAGCGGCTGGCCGAGCTGGTGGCGGAGATGAAGGCGCTGCCCTCGAAGATGGAGGAGACGCTGGCGGCGACCGAAGAGCCGGTGCGCGCGGTTGCCGAGCGACACGGCAAGGAGAACTTCTTCCTCTACCTCGGCCGCCACATCGGGCTGCCGGTCTGTCTCGAGGGGGCGCTGAAGCTGAAGGAGATCAGCTACATCCCGACCGACGCCTATGCGGCCGGCGAGATGAAGCACGGGCCGATCGCCCTGCTCGACGAGTCGACGCCGGTCATCTGCATCGCCACCGCCAGCCCGGTGCTCGACAAGGTGCTCTCCAACGTCGAGGAGGTGCGCGCCCGCGGGGCCCAGACGATCGCGATCGCTACCGCCGGTGATGAGCGGGTCACCGAGGTCGCCGATGAGGTGGTCGAGGTGGCCGCCACCGACTGGATCCTGCAGCCGATCCTCGCCGTCCTGCCGCTGCAACTGCTCGCCTACGACATCGCCCGCGGGCGTGGTCTCAACGTCGATCAGCCCCGCAATCTGGCCAAGACGGTCACGGTTGAGTGAAGTTGTCCAAAGGGCTCGCTAGAGTGCCGCGCTCCGTGAAGCTCCGTTTCGTCCTCCCAGTCTTCCTCGCGGCCCTCGCCGCCCTGCTCGTCGCCGGTTGCGGCGGCAGCAGCGACAGCAGTAGCGGCGCCGATCCGGCAACCGTCGCGCCCCCGAGCGCACCGATCTTCATCGACTTCACCGTCAGTCCTGAAGGGGCGACGAAGACGAACATCGAAGAACTGGCGAAGAAGCTCGCTGGCGTCGACAATCTCGGCGACCTGATCGTCACCGAACTCGAAAACTCCGCCGACAGTGAAGGCGAAGAACTCGATTTCGAAAAGGAAGTCGAGCCCTGGCTCGGCGAAGAAGGCGGGCTCTTCCTGCAGGAATACGAAGGGGAAGACTTCCAGGGCTACGGCGCCGCGATCCAGACCGAAGACGAAGGCGAAGCGCAGGACTTCGTTAACAAGCAGGCTGAACAGTCGGGCGAAAAGGCCAAGGACGGCTCCTACGAAGGCGTTGACTTCAAGGTCCAGGAAGACGAAACGACGATCGGCGTCTTCGACGGCTTCGTCGTCTTTGCCGAAAACGAAGCGATTTTCACATCTATGGTCGATGCCTCCGAAGGCGAAAACCTCGCTGGCGAACAGCCCTTCACCGACGCGATGGGCAACGTCCCCGACGAAAGCGCCGCGGACGTCTACGTCGACATCGGCGGCCTGATCGAAGAAGCCGGCAACGGAATCGACGCCAGCACCCAGACCTTCCTCGACAGCGTCGGCATCGAACCGAAAGAAGCCACCGCCGTGGCTAGTCTGGTGCCGAACTCGGACAACGTCGAGCTCGATATCAGCAGCAACGTCAGCGGCGACAACCCGCCCTCGGGCGATGCCTCCGAGCTGCTTGGCTCGCTGCCTGGCACCTCAGTCGGTGCCCTCGCCTCGGCTGAATTCGGCAAGCGCTTCAACGAAGGCATCACCAAGATCGACGAAGAAGGCATCCCCGGCCAGGTGCCGCCGCACCAGCTGAAGAAGGCGATGAAGCAGGCTGGCGTCGACCTCGAAGCGATCGCCAACTCGATCGGCGACGTCGGCGTCTACGTCACCGGCAACAGCGAAAAGACCCTGGCGGGGGCGCTAGTGATGGAAGCCGAAAGCGACACGCAGGCGACCAACACCGTCTCCAACGTCGGCCTCTTCCTCCGCAAAGCCGGCGTCCCGGGCGTCACCAAGATCAGCGAAGGGGCGACCGGGTTCTCGATCCGCAGCCCCGAACTGGGTCGCCAGCCGGTCGTCGTCGCCGCCAAGGGCAGCCGCATCGTGATCGGCTACGGCCTCGCCTCGACCCTCTCGGCCTTCCAGGAATCCGGCAAGACCCTCGCCGACAACCCGTCCTTCAAGGAAGCCGAAAGCGCCCTCGGCGGCACTCCGATCGCCGCCTTCGTCGATGGCCCCTCGGCGCTCAACCTCGCCCAGGCGCTGGTCCCGCCGGGCGAAGAAGGCTTCGAAGAAGCCCAGCAGTACCTGAAGAAGATCGGCTACATGGCGATCGGCTCCGAAGCCTCCGACGGCCTCGCGACCGCCAAGCTGATCGTCGGCGTCAAGTAGTACCAAAAGCAAGTCGTGGTTCCTTAGTCCCGCTATACAGGACAAAGGAACCACGGGATTTAGGCTGGGCGCATGAAGTCGTGGCTGAAGCCGCTTTTCGACGCCGAAGGCATGCGCGCCGTTGATCGGTGGGCGATTGAGGAGGTTGGGGTTCCCTCGTTGGAGCTGATGGAGGCTGCTGGTCGGGCCGTCGCAGAGGTTGTGGCGGAGTCGGCGCCGGGGGGGCCGGTGCGGGTTGTTTGCGGGAAGGGCAACAACGGTGGGGATGGATTTGTTGCCGCTCGGTTGTTGCGAGAGATGGGGTTTGAGGTGGAGGCTTTGCTGCTTTGGCCGGGGGAGGAGTTGCGGGGGGATGCGGCTGCGAACTTCGAGCGATTTGGTGGGGAGCTTGTCGAGGGGGATCTGGCCCCGCGACTGGTGGGGTCTGGGGCTGTTGTCGATGCGATCTTTGGGACTGGGTTTGAAGGGGCGCCGCGGGAACCGGCGGCTGCGGCTATTCGGGCTATCAATCGGTGTCGGGCGCTGGTGGTTGCTTGTGACATCGCCTCCGGAGTCGATGCCTCTAGCGGTGAGGTAGAGGGGGAGGCGGTTGAGGCTGATGTGACCGTCAGCTTTCATGCCGCCAAGCTGGGGCAGCGGATCGCGCCGGGGAAGTGGCACACGGGTGAGCTGCGGGTGGTGTCGATCGGGATTCCGGCCGGAGCGCCGGGGGAGGCGGTTGGCGGCGAGATCGGTCCAGCCGTGCTTGACCTTTTGCCTCGGCGTGGGACGCAGTCGACCAAGTTCAGCTCCGGCCAAGTAGGGGTTGCCGGCGGCTCGCGCGGACTGACCGGGGCGGTGCGGATGACTTCGCTGGCGGCGATCCGGGCAGGCGCTGGTTACGCGACCGTGGCCGTGCCGGCCGACCTCAACCTCGTCTTCGAGATCGCCCAGCCGGAGGTGATGTCGGTTGCCTGTCCCGGCGGGGACGGCTGCTTGGTTCCCGCCTCGGAGAAGGCCGTGCTGCGCGTCTTCGAGCGCGCCGCCGCGGGAGTGCTGGGTCCCGGGCTTGGGCGCGACCCCGGCTCGTTTGATTTGGCGCGGTCGCTAGTCGGGAAGATCGAGGCGCCGCTGGTGATCGACGCTGACGGGCTCAACGCCTTTGCTGGACGCCTTGAGGAGCTTGCTGGCCGCTCGTCGCCGACGGTCCTGACGCCGCACGCTGGGGAGCTCGGTCGCCTGCTCGAGCGCGAGTCGAGTGAGATCGACGCTCACCGCTTGGCCGCTGCTAAAGAGGCCGCTCGCGCGGCCGGGGCGATCCTCCTGCTGAAGGGCGACGACACGATCATCACCGACGGCGAGCGGGTCGCTGTCAACGCGCTTTCCGCCCCAGCCCTGGCCACGGCTGGCAGCGGCGACGTCCTCTCGGGCATGACCGCGGCGATGCTTGCTCGCGGTCTTAAGCCCTTCACCGCCGTCTGCGCGGCGGTCATCGCCCACGCCCGTGCCGGGCAGGAGGCGGCGCGGCGGGTGGGCGCGGCGGAGTCGGTGATCGCCAGCGACGTGATCGACGCGATCCCCTGGGCGCTGCGCCCCGACAGCCCGGTCGAATAACCTCGCGCCCATGAAGACCGCTGGCGAGATCATGGACCGCGACGTGCCCACCCTGAAGCCGGAGGACGACGCGCGCACCGCGATCGACCTGCTGGCGAAGACCGACCTCGGCGCGGTCCCGGTGGTCGACGAGGACCGCAAGGTCGTCGGCATCGTCAGCGAGTCGGATCTGATCCTCAGCGAGGAGGAGTCCGATCTCCACCTGCCCCACTACCTCAACATCATGGGTGGGATCGTCTTCGTCGGCTCGATGAAGGGCTTCGAGGAGCGGCTGGAAAAAGCCTTCGCGACCAAAGTCTCGGAGCTGATGACCGCCGACCCGATCGTCGCTCACGACTACGAGGCGGCCGAGCGGGTGGCGAAGAAAATCGCCGACAACCATCACAACCACCTGCCGGTGGTGGACGGCGACGGGCACCTGGCCGGCATGGTCACCAGGGCCGACGCGCTCGCCGCAGTCCTCGCCGACGGCGAGTAGCCATGGAGCGGGCGACCGCCCGGATCGACTACGACGCGGTCAGCGCCAACTGCGCTCGGCTGAAAGGTGAGCTGGGGGCGGCGGAGCTCTGCGCAGTGGTCAAGGCCGACGGCTACGGGCACGGCGCCGACGCTTGCGCGAACGCCGCCCTAGCCGGAGGCGCCACCCGCCTTGCAGTCGCGACCGCCAGCGAGGCGGAGGAGATCGGCCGCCGCTTCCAGCACGTGCCGCTGCTGACGATGGGAGCGCTGACGGCCGAGGAGGTCGACGCGGTGATCTCAGCGGGGTCGGAACTGGCCTTGTGGCGCGATGACTTCCGCCACCTGGTGGCCGATAGGGCGCGCGCCCATGGGCACCGGGCGCGGGTCCACGTCAAGTTCGACAGCGGCATGGGCCGGCTCGGCAACCGCGATGCCGGGGAGGTGCTGGAGCTGGTCCGCGCCTGCACCGAGGACCCCGACCTCGAGCTGGCTGGCATCTGGACCCACTTCGCCACCGCCGACGAACTCGACTCCGACTTCTTCGACGAGCAGCTCGATCGCTTCGAGGAGGTCGCCGCGGCGGTAAAGGCAGAGAACCCAGAGGTCCTCGTCCACGCCGCCAACAGCGCCGCCGTCCTCCGCGACCGCCGCTCCCACTTCGACTTTGCCCGCTGCGGCGTCGCCATCTACGGCCTCGACCCGTTCCAACGCGATCCCGCCGAGCAGGGATTACGGCCGGCGCTGACGCTCTGCTCCCACGTCGCTGACGTCAAGCGCTTCCCCGCCGGCGCCAGTGCCGGCTACGGGCGCAAGTGGAAGGCTCGAGTCGACACCTGGGTCGGGGTAATCCCGCTCGGTTACGGCGACGGCGTCCGGCGGGCGCTGACCAACAACGCCGACGTCCTCGTCCGCGGCCGTCGGCATCCGCTGGTCGGAACCGTCTCGATGGACAACCTGACGATCGACCTCGGGCCGGAGACGGAGGTGTGCCCCGGGGACGAGGCGGTGCTGATCGGCCGCCAGGGGGAGGAGCAGATCCTCGCCGAGGAGGTCGCCGGCCGCCTCGAGACGATCAATTACGAGGTGACCTGCGCGATCTCGCCGCGGGTACCACGGAGATCGGCATGAGCACGATCGAGCGACTCAGAGCTGCGCCCGTGGTCGAGGCGACCCGCGAGGCCCTCCGCGACGGCGATCCCGCCTGGATCGTCGGCGGTGCGGTCCGCGACGCTGTCCTCGGTCGCGAGGTGAGCGACCTCGACCTTGCCGTCGCCGGCGATCCCGGCACCGCCGCCCGCGCGATCGGCCAGGCGATCGGAGAGCACGCCTTCGAGCTCTCGGCCGAGTTCGGCACCTGGCGGGTTGCCGCCGCCGGTCACGGCTGGCAGATCGACGTCACCGCGCTGCGCGGCGAGAGCATCGAGGACGACCTCGCCGAGCGCGACTTCACGATCGGCGCCGTCGCCGTCCCCCTGGCCGGGGGCAAGCCGATCGACCCCTACGCCGGCCTGACCGATCTCGCTGACAAGCGCCTGCGGGCCGTCGGCGAGGGGAGCTTCACCGCCGACCCGCTGCGCCTGCTGCGCGCCGTCCGCCTCGCCGCCGAGATGGACCTGGAGATCGACGAGCGCACCGTGGCGCAGGCGCAGGCCGCCGCTGCCCGCGCGGCTGACCCCGCCGGCGAGCGTCAGCTCGCCGAGCTGCGGCAGCTGATGGGCGGCCCGGACCCGCTGCGCGGGCTGCGGCTGCTGGACGAGCTGGAGCTGACGCCGGTGGTTCTCCCCGAGGTCGCCACGCTGCAAGGGGTCGAGCAGGGGCCGAACCACCACCTCGACGTCTACGACCACACGATCGCCGTGCTCGAGCACACGCTCGAGATAGAGCGAGACCTGGAGCGCTTCGCCGACGAGCGCGCCGCCGAGGTCAAGGCGCTGCTCGACGAGCCGCTCGCCGACGAATGCAGCCGCCGCACCGCATTGCGTTTTGGCGCCCTCCTTCATGACATCGCTAAGCCGCAGACCAAGGCCGAACGCGACGGCTTCGTCGGCTTCCGCGGCCATGACCAGCTCGGCGCTGAGGTGATCGGCCGCATCTGCAAACGGCTGCGCGCCAGCCGCAAGCTCACCCAGCACCTGCAGGCGCTGGCCCAGCACCACCTGCGTCTCGGCTTCCTGATCCCGGAGATGCCGTTGCCGCCGCGCCGCGTCCACGCCTACCTCCGCGCCACCGAACCGGTCGCGGTTGACGTCACGCTGCTCACCGTCGCCGACCGACTTTCCGCCCGCGGTTCGGGGCCGATCGCCGCTCCGGAGATGGTCGCCGCTCACCTGCAGCTGGCCCGCGAGATGATCGCCGCCGCTCTCGACTGGCGCCGCGAAGGACCGCCGCAGCCGCTCCTGCGCGGAGACGAGATAGCGACCGAGCTAGGGATCGATCCTGGCCCAGAGGTCGGCTCGGCGCTGGCCGAGCTGGAGGCGGCGCAGTATGCAGGCGAAGTCTCTGACCGCGAGGGTGCGCTCGAACACCTGCGCCGTTAGGTACGCTGCCCGCCGCATGGCTAAAGAGGAAAAGATCGAAATGGAGGGGGAGATCACCGAGGCTCTCCCCAACACGATGTTCCGGGTCAAACTGGACAACGGGCACGACGTGCTCGGCCACATCTCGGGAAAGATGCGCCGCCACTACATCCGCATCCTCCCGGGCGACCGCGTGAAGATCGAGCTTTCGCCCTACGACCTGGATCGTGGGCGGATCACCTACCGCTACAAATAGTCCGCCGGCCGTGGGTCGGCTAACTCGGCTATCAGCGCTGACCAGGCGAAATCCCTGGCGCCTAGGCCCGTGCCGTTGCGCGGGTCGTAGTACTCGCGCAGGCCTTCGCGGGCGACCGTGGCGATGACGCCGTCGGCGAGCTGCTGTGCCTGCTCGTCGTAGCCGAGGCGGCGGAGGCCGAGCCAGACCATCCAGGCGGAGTTGATCCAGGTCGGGCCGCGCCAGTAGCGGCGGACCGGACCGCGGCCGCCGTCCGGTTCATAGCCACGCTCGTTCGCGGCGACCGACGGCGGTGCGACCGGGGTCCAGAACTCACGCTCGTTCAGCAGGTGTTCCTCGACCAGCCGCCGCCCGATCTCCTCGGGCAGATCCGGCAGCGCCAGCGGCGCCAGCGAAGCCCAGGTGTTGACCGCGATCCGCCCGCCCGGCATCGCCTCGTCGAAGAAGAGGCCGCGCCGCTCGTCCCACAGCCGCTCGACCAGAGCCGGCGTCGCCGAGCGCCGCCCCAATGCCTGCAGCGAGAGCGACCAGAGCGTGTTGGTCAGCACCTCGCAGAGGACCGGCTCACCGGCGTCGCGCAAACGCCGTGCGTTCCATCCGTAACGGCGGTTGCGGTGGACCAGCAGCGGGAAGCCGATCCGCCCGTTCGCCCGCCGCCCCCAGACCGGTTCGAACTTCGGCGAGGCGTCGAGGCCCGACTCGTCGGGCTGCACTATCCAGAGCAGCCCATCTCCCTCGAGATCGCGGTTCGCCGCCAGCCAGTCGACCTGCTTGCCGATCCGCGGCTCCTCATTCGGGTCGCCGACGGCGATCCGCCAGGCCCACGCCAGCAGCGGCGGCTGGATCGACTCGGTCTGGAAAGAGCGGCGCGAAGCGACGTTGTAGAAGAAGAGGCGGAGGCCGGAGACGTGGCTGCGCCAGAAGATCGTGTGGCCGATGAAGCCATCGGGGCGCTGCGCGGCCAGCAGGCTCTCGAGCTCGGCCCGCGCCCGCCGCGGTTCGAACCGGCGCCAGACGATCGCCGCGAAGCAGGAGTCCCAGTACCACTGCCAGGGATAGCGACCCGGGCTCGGCTCGGTGTATTCGAAGCGGGTCCCGTCGCGCTCGCCCATCACCCAGTTCTGCCGCAGCACCCGCTCGGTCTCGGCCAGGACCGCGGCCCGCGCCTCGGCCTCAGGCATTGGTGCGGCGCATCTCGCGCAGCGCCAGCGTCCCCAGCACCGCCAGCAGCCCGGCGACCGCCAGCAGCCCCGGCCAGGTGTCGCCCCAGTTGACGCTGCCGACGAACCCTTGGCGCGCCGCTTCGACCACGTGGGTCACCGGGTTGATCTTGGCGACCTTTTCCAGCCACGGCTGCAGCAGTTCCAGCGGCGCGTAGGCGGGGGTCAGTAGGACCAGGCCCATCATTCCCGCCTGCATCAACGGTGCCGCCGATTGGCTCTTGTAGTGGAGCGCCAGCATCGATCCCCAGCAGGCTGCGATCGCCGCCATCGCCGCGACCATCAGGTAGCAGACGATGAGCCCGTCGAGGCCCGGCCACTGGACGCCGATCACGAAGCCGATCGCCAGCACGAAGGTCGCCGGGATGAAGGCGCGGATCGCGGCAGCGAGGACGTTGCCGCCGAGCAGGACCCAGCGCGGGGCGGGGGAGACCAGCAGGCGGTCGACCCAGCCCTGCTCGTAGTCGCGGGCGAGATTGACGCCCGCCGCGGCGCCGGTGAAGCCGGCCCCCTGCAGCATGCTGACCGGGACGATGAAGCTCTCATACGAGCTCGTGTCGAACCCAGGCAGGTGGATCAGCGAGCCGAAGACGCCGTTGAGGCCGAGGAAGAAGATCGTCGGCGCCAGCACCCCCGGGATCGCCGCCCCCGGCACCCGCAGGAGCTCGTTCTTCGCCCGCGCCATCAGCGCCGCGACCGTGGCCAGGTTGGTGCGCCAAGCTGGCGTTTGGGGCGTCAGGGACTTCGGGGCGGTCGTCGCCTCCATCAGCCCGTCCGCAGCCGGTGTCGCAGGGCGCGGGCGCTGAGGCCCAAACCGAGGAGGATGATGCCGGCGATCGCGGCGACTGCCTCCAGCGTCTGCTTTGCCTCGATTCCGGAGATGATCGGCTCCCGCACCCCTTCGACGATGAAGCTGAAGGGGTTGTATTCGGCGATCGTCTTCGCCGGCTCGATCATCAGCTCCTGCGGGAAGAAGGCCGAGGAGAGGAAGAGGACGACGAGGACCAGCGGGAAGAGGCCCTGGACGACGCTGGCGCTGCCGGTGCGCAGCGCGATCGCGGCGCCAATGCCGCCGACGGCGATCGCCGAGGCGGTGATCAGGGCGATCGCCAACAGGGCACCGGGGACGCCGCCCTCGATGTGGGCGCCGAAGATCAGCCCGATCGCGAGGAACCAGAGCGAGGCGAAGAGGCCGAGCGCGGCGGTGCCCGCGAGGCGGCCGAGGACGATCGCGAAGCGGGGGATCGGCGAGGCGAAGAGGCGGTCGGTAAAGCCCATCTCGATGTCGACTGCGAAGGCGATGCCGCCGCTGTTGCCGGCCAGCATCATCGACTGCATCATCGAGCCGGCGAGCATGAACTGGAGGAAGCTCTGGACCGGCGGGAAGCCCGGCAGGTTGATCCCGGCGCCCGCGCCTCCGGTCTGGATCGCCAGCAGCAGGGTGGGGAAGACGACGATCGGGCTGATCAGCTGCGGCCGCCGGAAGGTCTGGCGGATCGAGCGCGCGCCGAGCGCCCGCACCACCCGCGCGCCGGTCGCCAGCTCGCTCACGCCGGCGCCGCCTCGGCCTCCGGCTCGTCGGCCCCATGCGCGCCCTCCTCGCCTTCGAGGTGGTGCCCGGTCTTCTCGACGAAGACGTCGTCCAGGGTCGGCCGCACCAGCTCCAAGGACTCAACGCCGATCCCGGCCTCGTCCAGCGCCCGCACCACCCGCGGGATGTCAGCGGCGCCGCCCTCGACCTCGAGCAGAACCCTGCCCTCGCCCTTGCGCGGTCGCAGCCGTCCGAGCTCGGCGACCGCGCGCTCCGCCTCGGCTACCGCTCCTTCCGCAACGGTCAGCTCGATGTGGGGGTTGCCGACCTCCCCCTTCAGCTCCTCCGGGGTCCCTTCAGCGACGATCAGGCCGCGGTCGATGATGCCGACGTTGTCGGCGAGCTGGTCGGCCTCCTCGAGGTACTGGGTGGTGAGGAAGACGGTGGTGCCGTCGTCGTTCAGTGCCTGCACCTCCTCCCAGATCGTTTTGCGGCTGACCGGGTCGAGGCCGGTCGTGGGCTCGTCGAGGAAGAGGACCCGCGGTTCGTGGACGAGCGCCGCGGCGAGGTCGAGCCGCCGCTTCATCCCGCCCGAGTAGCCGCCGACGCGGCGGTCGGCGGCGTAGCTGAGGCCAACCCGCTCCAGCAGCTCGTCGGCGCGCTTGCGCCCGGCGCCGGTCGGCAGCCCCTGCAGCGTCGCCTGCAGCCGGATCAGCTCGCGGCCGGTCATCAGCGGGTCGAGCGCCGCTTCCTGCAGCGCGACGCCGATCGAGGCGCGTACCTGCCGCGCTTCGCCAACCACGTCGAAGCCGGCCACCTCGGCGCGGCCGCCGGTCGGCAGCAGCAGCGTCGTCAGCATCCGCACCGTCGTCGTCTTGCCGGCGCCGTTGGGGCCGAGGAAGCCGTAGATCTCGCCCTCCTCGACCCGCAAGTCGATGCCCTGCACGGCAAGCACCTCGCCAAAGCTGCGCTCGAGGCCCTCGACGACGATCGCCGGCCTTCTCGTCAAGTCGGCCATCACGCCTCGGTCTGCTCGGCGGCGGCGAGCGGCGGCGTCGCCTCGACCCAGCGACGGTCGTTGGCGCCCTCCAGCGCCTCAGCGGCGTCGAGCAGCAGCTCGTCCCGGCCCCAGGCCGCCTGCAGCTGCAGCCCGATCGGCAGTCCTTCGGCGGAGCCGACCGGGACGCTGATCGCGGGGATGCCGGTGAGGTTGGCGAGGGCGCCGCCGCGGACGTTGGCGGTGTCGGCGGTGTGGGTGCCGGAGGGGAGCTCGACCAGCGGCGCTTCCAGCGGCGGCGCCACCGCAGGCACCGTCGGCCAGGCGATCACGTCGACTTCCTCGAAAACCTCAGCCAGGCGTTGCCGCGCCATCGTCCGCATCTGCTGCGACTTCACAGTTGCCGCCGCCGGCAGCATCAGTCGGTACTTGAGCAGGCCGCGGCCAAGCGGGCTCAGTTCCGGATCGAGGTTGTTGAGCCGCTCCGGCGTGACGCTGCCGAGGCTCTCGCTGTTGGCGATCAGCACCGTCGCCAGGGTCGCCGCCGGCAGTTCCGGCAGCTCGATCGTGCGGACGTCACCATCGGTTGCTGCACGTAGGTCCTCGATTGCCTGCTCGCAGGCCTCGCGGACAGGCGGGGCCACGTCTTCGGAGACCTCGTTCTCGATCACACCGATCCGCAGTCCCTGCACCTTGCCCGCCTGCAACTTCTCGCCGAAGAGAACAGAGCCCAGCAAGCGGCAGTCGCCGGCGTCGGCGCAGAGGGGACCGGAGACGATCGTGGTCGAGACGCCGGCCATGTGGTGCCCCGCCATCGCCGAGCGGCCGAAGGTGGGCTTGAGCCCGGTGAGGCCGCAGTAGGTGGCGGGGTAGCGGATCGAGCCGATCCCGTCGGCCCCGACCGCGCCGGCGACCAACCGAGCCGCGACAGCGGCGGCCGGCCCGCTCGAGGAGCCGCCGGGGCAGCGCTCGGGGTTCCAGGGGTTCCGCGCCGGGCCATAAACAGAGATGTTGCCGGTGCTGCTGGCGCCGAGCTCGTGCATGTTGCCGACGCCGACGATCACCGCACCGGCGTCGCGCAGGGCCCTGTAAGGCCCGGACTCGCCGGGCTCGGGCGTCGCCAGCATGTCGGCGGCGCCAAAGCGCTGGGCCCGCCAGGGCAGCGGCCACTCGTCCTTGATCACGACCGGGACGCCGTGGAGCGGGCCGTCGGGTGCGGCAGCGAGCATCTCCCGCGAGCGCTCCGGGAAGGTCTCGACGACGGCGTTGATCGCCGGGTTACGGCTCTCGATCCGGGCCAGCGTCGCATCCAGCAGCTCGCCGGCATCGAGCTGGCCGGCGGCGATCGCGGCCGCCTGCTCGCGCAAGGGAAGGTCGAGAGGCTCGCTCATCGGCGCCGCGGTGCCTGCGAGAGGTCGGGATTGGGCTCCGCGGCGACGGCGCTGGTGTCGAGGGCGAGCAGCTCGAGGATCGGCGGCCAGAAGGTCTCGTGGGCGCCCCGCATCACCGCCAGCTCGATCTCATCGGCCTCAACGCCGAAGGCGGCAAGCGCCGCCGGGATGAAGTCGTCTGCGCTGTTCGAAGCCTCCATCTGCGCCCGAACCCTAGCTGGCCACTTGGCCGGGATCGTGCAGACGCGCCGTGGGCGCCGCATCCGGCCGCGCCGGAAGGCAAGATTGGCGCCGCAACTGGGTCTAGCCCCTCGTGTTGCCACAACGATGCGATTCGCCGAGACGAAAACCACCACCAGCCGTGGCTGGGCCCTGCTCGCCGCCGCCTGCCTGCTCGCCGCCCTGGTCGCGGTCGCAGCGCCGGGCGCTGCCGACTCCGCCCCGCTGCGGGTGGTCGTCCTCGGTCAGACCTCGGAAACGCCGCCGGCCTCCTGCCCGGGCAAAATCGTCAACAACGTCGAGATCACGCCCTGCCGGGTGGAGGGCCACGTCACCGGATTCCAGTCGATCGCCGACGGCATCGCTCGCCCCTTCGAAGCTCCCTTCGAAGGCAAGATCGTCGCCTGGTCGATCACCCTCTCCAAGCCTTCGACGACGGAAACGAAAACCACCACCGACGAGGTGGGCTTCTTCAACGACTTCCTCGGCACCCCCTCGGAGGCGCGGATCGGCATCCTGCGCCCGATCGAAGGGACCAAGCCGCCGCAGTACAAACTCGTGCGCCAGAGCCCGATCGAGGTCCTCAACCCCTACTTCGGCAGCACTCCGGTCTTCGCCCTCGACCACCCGCTGACCGTCCTCCAGGGCCAGATCGTGGCGCTGACCGTCCCGACCTGGGCGCCGATGTTCGCCCTCAACCTCTCGCCGGAAAACAGCTGGCGCGGCAGCCGCCTGCCCGAACACTGCGTGGCCCGCGAAGACATCCAGAACGGCCACCCCCAGCAGGGCGTCGGCAAGACCAAGACCTACGGCTGCTACTACAGCGAAGCGCGCCTCCTCTACACCGCGACGCTGGTGAAGAAGCCCTAGAGGGCTTCTTGGCGCAGCCCGCAGTACGGGCAGTCAGATACGTCGAGGCCGATCAGCTGGTCGCAGCGGCGGCAGGCGCGGAGGTTCTCGGGGCTGCGCGGCAGGGATGAGACCGAGGGGGCGAGCGGTAGGACCATGCCCACCGGCTCCATCTCCTCGCCGGTCTCGCGATCGACGTAGACCGAGCCGGGCTCGGAGTGGGCGAGGGCCTCGCGACCCGAGGCCGCAGAGCGCATCCGGTAGAGCTGCTTCTCATTCATCGCCGGGAAGACTAATAGCTTGGGCGGGCGATGAGAGTCCTCGTTTTTCACGGCTACATGCTGCGCGGCACCGGCAGCAACATCTACAACGTCAACCTGGCGCTGGCGCTGGCGAAGGCCGGCCACGAGGTGCACCTGCTCTGCCAGGACCGCGAGGTGCGGATCGAGGGCGTGCAGATCCACAACCCCGACATCGGCGGCCTGCTGCCTGTCTATGTGAAGGACCCTTATGAGGGGTTCGAGGTGAAGACCTTCCCGGAGCTGAGCAAGGAGGAGCTCGACCGCTACATCGAGGCAAACGTCGCCGCGGTGCGCGAGGTCGCCGAGGCGGCCGGAGGTATTGACTTCGCTCTCGCCAACCACCTGGTGATGGGACCGGTGATCCTCGCCCGGGCCGGCGTCGCGCCCTTCGCGGTCAAGATCCACGGCTCGGCGCTCGAGTACACGGTCAAGCCGCACCCGCGCTTCCTCCCTTACGCGCGGGAGGGGGTGGAGGCGGCAAACGGTGTCCTCACCGGCTCCGGCCATACGGCCGAGTCCCTCTGGGAGGCGCTCTCAGACCTCTCGGACCTGCGTGAGAAGACCCGCCTCGGCCCGCCGGGAGTCGACGTCGAGGAGTTCCAGCCTCGTGGCGAGCGCGAGTCACTGGTCGCCTTCGTCGGCAAGCTGATCGTTTCCAAGGGGGTCGACCTCCTGCTCGCCGCCTGGCCGCTGGTGCGAGCGGCCACCCCGCAGGCGCGTCTGGAGGTGGCGGGCTTCGGCGCCTACGAGGAGGGCCTGCGGCGGCTGCTCGCCGCGCTCGAAGGTGGCGACCTCGATGAGGCGCGGGAGATCGCCCATCGTGGTTGGGCTCTGGAGGGCGGGGAGGAACGACCCCTGCCGATCCTCAGCGCCTTCCTCGCCGATCCGCCTGCGGGCTATGCCGAGCTGGCGCGCGCCGCCGCCGGTTCGGTCGAGTTCATCGGCCGCCTCGAGCACCACGAGGTCGCCACGTTCTTCCCCCGCGCGGAGGCGATGGTCATGCCCAGCACCTTCCCCGAGGCGTTCGGGATGGTCGCCGTCGAGGCTGCCGCCTGCGGCACCCTGCCCGTCTCCGCTGGTCACTCGGGAATGCTCGAGGTCTCGCGGCAGCTGAGCGCCGCCCTCCCCTATCCCGCCGATCGGCTCGTCTCCTTCCCGGTTGAGAAAGGGGCCGTCGAGGCGATCGCCGAGCGCCTCAACGCCTGGCTCGCGCTTCCAGAAAACCAGCGGGAGACGGCGCGTGCCGCCCTAGTGGAGACGGTCAGGCGGCTCTGGAGCTGGGAGGGAGTGGCCCGCGGAGTCTTGGCCGCCGCGGCCGGGGAACTCGACGATCTACCGCGGCCCGCCGGCTAGTAGCAACGATCACCTGGGGACCGCAAAGCCTCCCGCCGCCGCTTCAATAGAATGCCCGCCGCCCCAATGTACGGCCGCCTGCCCATAGTGAAAATGCTCCTGGCGACGATCGTCTCGACGATCGTCCTCTCGGTGGTGATGGTTTCGATCAACTGGGACGGCCAGGAGGCCTCCACCGCCGCGCCGAAGATCGACGATCTCCTCAACGTGATGATCGTCATCTCCTCCTTCGTCTTCTCGCTGGTGATGGTGATGCTCTTCTACGCCCTCTACAAATTCAGGGCGAAGCCAGGCGACGAGTCCGACGGCGAGCCGATTCACGGCAACACCCGCCTGGAGATTGCCTGGACCTTGATTCCGACGATCATCGTCCTCTTCGGCGCCGGCTACAGCTGGAAGGTCTTGAACGAAATTGAAAGCCCGGACAAGAACCACGTCACGGTCGATGTCTTCTCGCAGCAATACGCCTGGAGCTTCGCCTACCCGGGCAAAGGCTACGTCTGGAAAGAAGGCGAATTCCACGTCCCGGTCAACCGCCAGATCCAGTTCAAGATGCACGCCCAGGACGTGATCCACTCCTTCTGGGTGCCCGAGTGGCGGATCAAGAAAGACAACGTGCCCGGGATCACGACGACGGCGATCGTGACGCCGGACAAGGTCGGCACCTACCAGCTGATCTGCACTGAGCTCTGCGGCTTCGGCCACGCGACGATGCGGGCCAAAGTCGTCGTCGAGCCGTACCCGAAATGGGTGAAGTGGGTCGAAGGCTTGAAGCAGAAAACGCCGGAACCGCTGATGGAGTCGGTCAAGCAGGACACCGAGACGAATCCGACCAGCCTTGGGGCCGGCGGGGCATAGGCATAATGGGGGATTGCTGATGGTTGCTGCGATTAAGAGACCCGGCTGGTACCGCGGAATCCTGGGCGCGATCGCCTTCGGAGCCTTTGGATTCGGCCTCGTAATCGCGTTGCGGGCGATCTCCGGACTGCCGCTCTACCAGACCGAACAGACCGGCTATCCCCACATCGTCGTGCCGGCGATCCTCGCTCCACTCGGCTTCCTCGCCGGATTCGGCTGCTTCGACTACTGGCTGCGCTGGGCGGTGGGCGCGCCGACGATCCCCGACGACCACTCCCAGCACGGGGCGACGAGCTGGAAGGACTACTTCCGCTTCAACACCGACCACAAGGTCATCGGCATCCAGTACGTCTGCACCACCTTCTTCTTCTTCTTCATCGGTGGGTTAATGGCGATGCTGATCCGGGCCGAGCTCGCCCAGCCGGGCACCCAGATCGTCGACGCCGCCACTTACAACAGCCTCTTCTCCACCCACGCGGTACTGATGATCTTCGTCTTCGTGATCCCGGTCTTCGCCGGCCTCGCGAACTACGTCCTGCCGCTGATGATCGGCGCCCCGGACATGGCCTTCCCGCGCCTCAACGCGCTCAGCTTCTGGATGCTGCCGCTGGCGGGGATCCTCTTCATCGGCAGCTTCCTCTGTCCAGGCGGCGCCTTCGACGCCGGTTGGACCGGCTATGCGCCGCTCTCGACCGGGGCGCCACTGGGTCAGTCCTTCTTCAACCTCGGCGTCCAGTTCGCCGGCGCCTCCTCGATTGCCACGGCGCTGAACTTTCTGGTCACGATCATCACCATGCGGGCGCCGGGGATGACCTTCTGGCGGATGCCGCTGCTGGTCTGGGCAAACCTCTCAACCTCGTTGCTGGTCGTTGCTGCGACGCCGTTCATCGCCGGGGTCCAGTTCATGGTCCTCTTCGACCGCATCCTCCACACCAACTTCTTCGACTTCGCGGCCGGCGGCGACGTGATCAGCTACCAGCACATCTTCTGGTTCTACTCGCACCCGGCGGTCTACATCATGATGTTGCCCGGGTTCGGGATCATCTCCGAGGTCATATCCACTCACGCCCGCAAGCCGATCTTCGGCTACCGGCTGATGGCCCTGGCGCTGATCGGGATCGTCGTCCTCAGCTACTCGGTCTGGGCCCACCACATGTTCGTCGCCGGGATGTTCTCCTGGCTGCGGGTGCCGATGATGATCACCACGCTGCTGATCGCGGTGCCGACGGGGATCAAGATCTTCTCCTGGCTGGGCACGCTCTACTTCGGCAAGATCCACACCTATTCAACGGCGATGCTGTTCGCGCTCGCCTTCATCGTCACCTTCACGATCGGCGGGATCTCCGGCGTGATGCTCGGCATGGTGCCGATCGACATCCACGTCTCCGACACCTACTTCATCGTCGCCCACATCCACTTCGTCCTTTTCGGCGGCTCGGTCTTCACGATCTTCTCCGGCGTCTACCACTGGTTCCCGAAGATGACCGGGCGGATGTACGACGAGCGGCTCGGCCGCGTCCACTTCTGGGGCACCCTGATCGGGACCTGGGGCACCTTCCTGCCGATGCACTGGGTCGGGATGGACGGGATGCCGCGTCGCGTCGCCGATTACGCCGAACAGTTCGGCAACTGGAATTTGCTGATCAGCGTCTTCGCCTTCATGCTCGGCGCCGTTCAGCTCGTCTTCGTCTACAACATGGTCACCAGCTGGCGCTACGGCCCGCGCGCCGTGGCCAACCCCTGGCGGGCCAACTCGATCGAGTGGCAGGTCTCCTCGCCGCCGCCGATCTTCAACTTCGACGAGATCCCGCGGGTTGTCGGTGGGCCCTACGAGTACGGCATTCCCGGCGCCAAACACGCGATCATGACCAGCGACGAGGCCGAAGTACCCGCCGCTGAGCCGAGCGTGGTGGGTACCGGCTCATGAGCGTGGAGCAGGCTGACGAGCGCAAGCCGCTGCTGGTCTTCCTCAACGAGGTGGCCGGTGGCCGCAAGCTGCTGCAGGCGGTTCGCGACCGCCAGGACCAAGTCTCCGGGGTTGTCGTTGCCGCGCCGCAGAACCAGCCTTCGGTCGGGCAGCTGATCGACACGGATGAAGTTCGCGAGGCTGCTCGCGCCCGAGTCGAGGTGACGATGGCGCTGCTGAGCGAGTTCGGGATCGAATCGATCGGCGAGGTTCTGGACCCCGAGTCTTCGCTGGCACTGGACGACGCCGTCCGCGCCCATCGACCGGGTGAGGTGCTCTTCTCCAGCCTTCCCGACACCCGCTTCGGCTTCATGCGACGCGACCTCGTCGAGTGGGTCCGCGACCGCTGCGAACCGGACGTGAAGCTGACTCACATCCCGGTCCGGATCGAAGAGGACGCGATCCGCTGGGACCTCAACCACACCCTCGTCGTTGCCACCAAGACTGTCGCTGCACCTGACCTGATCGCGCGGATGAAGGATCGCGCCAACGTCCGCCCGCACCGCTTCACGATCATCTGCCCGCGAGCCGAGGACGTCAGCGAGGCGCAGGTCGTCCGCGACCTCGCCTCGACCCTCGCCGAGCTCTACCGCGCTGACATCGACGCCACCGGCCAGCCGATGAGCCCGGACCCGTTCCTGGCGGTGAAAAACGGGATCGAGCACTACCGGATCGACGACATCCTGATCTCGACCTTTGCCGGTGAGCGCTCGCAGTGGCTCGAGGACAACCTGATCGGACGCGTCCGCGACATCACTGAGAAGTCCGTAGAGCACATCGAGGTCGGCCGGCCCGCGACCGCTGTCGTCGCCGCCGTCGCCGAGGGGGAGGCAGACTGATGGAGAGCGCATCGGTAGCAGTCGGGCACGCCCACGCCGACCACCACCACGGCCCGCCGGAGGCCAACCAGAGCTCGCGGATCGACCGTCAGACGCTCGGCATCCTCCTCTTCATCGTCTCCGAGGTGATGCTCTTCGGAGCTTTCTTCGCCTCCTATTTCTTCCTCCGCGTCGTCGTCGACCCGGCCAGCTGGCCGCCGGAACCGTTCGAACTGCCGAAGGCCGTCGCGGGCATGAACACCGCGATCCTGGTCTCCTCCAGCTTCACCGTCCACTACGCGCTGGAGTCGATCCGCCGCGGCAACCGCACCGGCCTCAAGCTCGGCCTGGTCGCCACCTGGCTGCTCGGCGCCACCTTCCTCTTCATCCAGATCAACGAGTACGTGCACCTGGGCTTCAGCGCCCGTGATCTCTCGTTCGGCTCGATCTTCTACAGCCTCACCGGCCTGCACGGGGCCCACGTCTTCGTCGGCCTCTGCCTACTCTCGTTCGCGACGATCCGCGCCTTCCGCGGTCACTTCGGCCCCGAGGCCGAGGACCACCTAGGCGTCGAGGTGCCCGGGATCTACTGGCACTTCGTGGACATCATGTGGATCATCGTCTACGTGACGGTTTACATCCTCTAGACATCCGAGTATCAGCGGATCTCGATGAAGTTCAACGAGGCCGCCGTCTTCAAATGGGTCGTGATCGTCGGGATCGCGGGAGCGTTGATCATCGCCGTGACGCTGCTGACGCGACCGCTCGTGGGGGCGCTGCTGTTGTTGGTCATCACGATTGCGGGGTGCGCATACGGCTACCGCTGGTCTCAGCGGAGGTGGCGCGACCTCGGCGAGAGGAAGTGAGCTCAAGGGTCGCCAGCGTCAGGGCGATCGGGACGGTTGCTGGGAGCTCGTCTACTGCGAAGAAGAGGAGGTCGAAGGTGAGGCCGATGACGGCGGCGAGAACGGCTCCTTTGAGCTGCAGGCGGCGGTCGTGGGCTAGGAGGGCGCCGAGGGTGGCGGCGACGAAGAGGTCGCCGAAGCCCATCAGGGCCGAGCCGAAACTGGCCAGTTGCAGGCGGGGCAGATCTGCGGCGGGCGAAGCCGTGTTGAGGACGGCGTTGGGGCCCTGGAGGAGGTCGGTGGCGACGAGGTAGGTGTCGACCGCAGCCATCAGGTAGATCCCCAGCTTCAGCCACTGCCCCGGTACTACGCAGGCGATCAGCCAGCCGAGGCTGACGCAGGCGAGCGCTGAGAGCACCAGGGCTGCCGTCTGTCCGCCCAGTGCGCCCTTGGCGGCCCAGGCTACTCCGAAGAGGGGGAAGACGAGCAGGGCGAGCTCCCATCGCGCTCCCCGGACGAGCCAGGCCAGCGCGGCGGCGGCCAGTGGCGGCACCGTGATCAGCGCCAGGTAGGTGAGGAAGCGGGCGCTAGCCGAATCAAGGGCGATCGCCGAGATCACGACGACGATCGAGAGCGGCAGCACCAGCGTCCACCAGCGGCTCTGCAGGCGCTCGAAGAGGATCGGCAGGGGCGGCTTCGGCGCGGCCACCAGAGCCGCCTGGACGAGGCTGAGGACGCCGATCGAGAGCCAGAAGGGAAGCAAGCGTCAGACGGAGCCAGCGGCGGCCGTGGCTCGCGCCCGCTCCTCTTCCCGCGCCGCCGGCGACGGTTCGTCCCGTGGCTCGAGCCGTCCCGCCGTCGCCACGGTCCAGAGCATCGCCAGCCAGTTGCAGGTCGCAACCGCGACGTGGACCCAGACGATCTCGCCGGGGAGTTCGAGCGCCCACTGGACGCCGCCGATCACGCCCTGCAGGGCGAGGAGGCCGAGCACAACGGTGAGCGGCTTCAGCGCCCGCCTGTCGCCGCCAGGGCGGCGGAGGAGGAACCAGACGCCGATTGCCGCCAGGCCGTAGATCGTCGCGATCACGGCGTGGCGCTCGACCACCCATTCCAGCGTCCGCGCCCCCTCGAAGGTGAAGCGGTGGACCAGCTGCCCTTCGTGAGCGCCGGCGTGGGGACCTGAGGCCGTGGCGATCGTGCCGGCGAGGATCGTCAGCTGCCCCAGCGGGATCAGTGCCCGCACCGCCCAGACCCCTAAGCGGTCGCGGGAGAGGCGCCGCTCCCACGGTTCGAAGCGCGAGCACCAGGCAAGCGCAAAAGCGGCGTCGAGCAGCATCATCGAGAGGATGAAGTGGCTCATCACCAGCCCTGGCGCCAGGTGGTACTTGACGACCAGGGCGCCGAGGATGGCCTGTCCGATCACGCCGAGCGGCAGCAGGCCGCCGAACAGCGCCAGGTGCCAGCGGTAAGGGCGGCGGAACCAGGCGAGCAGGGCCGCGGCGATCACGGCAAAGCCGACGATCCCGGTGATCAACCGGTTCGTGTACTCGATCACCGCGTGGGATTCGAGCGGGGGAGTGGTGCCGCCGTAGCACTTGGGCCAATCGGGGCAGCCGAGACCAGAGCCGGTCAGCCGCACGCCCGCCCCGGTGAGGACGATCATCGAGAGGGCGACAAGCGCCACCAGCGTCACCTGAGCGTAGCGCTCCCGGGAGATCTCGAAACGGCTCTTCAGGCGTTCCCGCATCTATTCGCAATGATCGCAGTGGCGGCTAAGGCCGCTCCGCTCAGCCCTTGGTCGAGCTTGACTTGGCTTTGCCGCCGCCGGTGCTTTCGCTCAGGTACTTGACCAGGTCTTCGAGTTCTTTTTCCGAAAGCGTCTGTTCGAAGTTCTGCGGCATCACGTTCGGCGGGTAGCCCTTGGCGATTTCCTTGTTCGGGTTGACGATCGATTCGTCGATCATCGCTTCGCTCTGGCCCGGCAGGACTTCGTCCAGGTTCGGGCCGGTCACGCCACCGGATTTGGCGGCTTCCAGCGTGTGGCAGCCGCCACAGCCGTTGTTGGCGAAGACCTGTGCACCCGGGCCGCCTTCCACTTCCGGCGGCGCGGCGCCGGGGACGCCGGCCCATTCGCCGACGTAGGCGGCGACGTCGTCGAGGTCCTGGCCGGTGACGATGTCAGCCGGCATCGAGACGCGGGGGTCGCCGTTGTTCTCACGCGGGTACTCGACCTGGGCCTTGACAACCCCTTCGACCGTGTCGGAGTCGTTGCCTTCTTCGCGGGCGGCGGCAAAGGCATCGTCGAGGTTCGGCCCCACCTGGGCCGTGGTCCCGGCCTGGGCGAGTTCGTGGCAGACGCCGCACTTTTGGATGAAGAGCGAGCGACCGCGTTCGGGGTCGGCGCTGGTCGTGCCGCACCCCGAAGCGGTCACCAGGATGGCGACCAGGGCGACGAGCGCGAGCAGCGGGGCGGTCAGTTTCGAGGGACGATCCATGGGGCGCAATGCGAGCGAGAGTCTATATGTCGGCGCCCCGGGTAAGCGTCCCTGTGACCTATTCCCATGGGATAGGATTGAGGCGATTATCACTAACGTCAAAACCGGCGCAAGGGGAGGCCGCAGATGCAGGTGAAGGACGGGATGTCGGAGATCACCCTGACCGTCGGGCCGTCGCACACGCTGCGCGAGGCAGCGGCGAAGATGGTCGAGAAAGGGACCGGCGCGGCGCTGGTCATCGACGGTGAGATGCCGACTCCCTCGGTCGTCACCGAGCGCGACCTGCTGATCTCCGTGGCGCAGGGGCAGAACCCCGACCACGAGCGGGTCTGCGATCACATGAGCGAGGGCGTGCTCACCGCCGCGCCCGACTGGAGCCTCGAGCGGGCGGCGGCGGAGATGTCGCGCCGCAGCGTCCGCCACCTGGTCGTCTTCGACGGCGGCGAGCCGACCGGCATCCTCTCGATGCGCGACATCGTCCGCTGCTGGACCAGCGACGGCGCTACTTCGGAAATGAGCCTGCCGGGTTCTAGCTAGCCGCGAGGCGGGCCAGAAATCGTTTCGACTGGCAGTGCTGCGCCACGGGTCTCTTGGTGGCGCGGACGGCTGTAGTAGTCGCGGACCGAGCCGCGGACGATGCTGCGGAAGGCCAGGAGGATGAAGATCGCGCCGACGATCGCGTAGAAGACCGGCGGGAAGGCGAAGCCGCCGGCGAAGATCCCGCAGAGGAGCCCGACGGCCCCGACGGCGAAGAAGACCGGGCCCCAGGAGGGGCGCGGCGTGTAGATCATCTCGCCCGGCTCAGGGACGTGTCGGTGGTCGGCCATGTCCTACTGGGCGATGTAGAGGAAGGCTGCGACGAACGAGAGGGCGAAGATCCCGGCGGCGATGCCTCCGGCGACCAGCCCGGCGCGCATGTTCCTACGTGCGGTCTCGCGATCCATTGCCCGGATTTCTATCAGTCCGAGGGGAAGCTCTGTCGCCCTAGACGTTGGCGGCTATGGCCATGGAGAGGAAGAGCAGCGCCAGGTAGGCGAGCGAGAAGAGGTAGGTCTTCAACGCCCAGCGCCGTTCACGGCTGCGGTAGAGCCGGGTCGAGAAGTAGATGAAGCCGGCGCCGAGGAGCATCGAGGGCACCAGGTAGGCGACGCCGAGGCCGCCGGCGCAGAAGGGGAGCTGGGTGACGGCGTAGAGGAGGACGGTGTAGAGGAGGATCTGGCGGCGGGTCTCCTCCTCGCCGCGGACCACCGGCAGCATCGGGATCCCGGCCTTCGCGTACTCGTCCTTCATCAGCAGCGAGAGCGCCCAGAAGTGGGGCGGGGTCCAGAAGAAGACGATCGCGAACATGTAGAAGGCCATGCCGCTGAGGCCGCCCGTTACCGCCGCCCAGGCGACCAGGGGCGGGACGGCGCCGGCAGCGCCGCCGATGACGATGTTCTGCGGCGTCGTCCGCTTCAGCCAGAGCGTGTAGACGCAGACGTAGCCGAGGAGGCCGGAAAGGGAGAGGGCGGCGGCCAGCGGGTTGACGGTCAGTGCCAGCAGCAGGAAGGAGGCGGTGCCGAGGCCGATGCCGAAGGCGATCGCGGCGGTGGGGGAGACGCGGCCGGAGGCCACCGGGCGGTCCGCGGTGCGGGCCATCGTCTGGTCGATGTCCCGGTCGACGGCGTGGTTGATCGCCCCCGCGCCGCCAGCGGAGAGGGCGCCGCCGAGGCAGGTGAGGAAGACCACCCCGACCGAGGGGTCCCCCGCCACGTACATCGTCGTGATCGTGGTGAAGAGCAGCAGTGACTGCACCTTCGGCTTGGTCAGCGTCAGGTAGTCGCGCAGGACCGTCGGGATTGCGGGGCGCCGTGAGAGGGCGGCAGTTTCGGCTCCGCTCATGCGGAGCTCAGGCTACCGGCTGGGACTCGCGCGCTGCGCCCGCCTCTTCGCGACGGGTGCGGTGGCCGATCGCCTCGCGAATGTCGCGCAGCGGCAGCGGGCTGCGGACGTCGGGGAGGACGTCGAAGTTGTGCGGCTCCGGCGGCGAGAGGGTGAACCAGTCGAGCGTGTCGCCGGCCCAGGGGTCGTGCCCGGCATCGGGACCATTGGTGCGGCTGAAGATCGCGTTGCAGATCGTCAGTAGGACGCCGACGAAGAGGATCAGGACGCCGATCGAGGCGATCACGTTGTAGGCGGTGACGCCGGCGTTGTCGAAGTACTTGTAGGCATCGACGACCTGGCCCTCTTTGTCGCCGGCGAGGAAGAGCGGCACGAAGCCGATCAGCAGCCCGAGCACGATCGTCCAGAAGGAGATCCGGCCGAGGCTCTCGCCCATCGTCTTCCCGGTCATCTTCGGGAACCAGTAGTAGAGGGCGGCGAAGCCACCGAGGACGGCGGCGCCGATCAGGGCGAAGTGGGTGGCGGCGGTCGAGTCCGTGGTGTTCTTGATGTGCCAGGCGGCGGCGACCAGCGACTGGCAGAGCTCGGCGGCGAGGCCGATCGAGATCATCGAGATCGCGCCGATCGCGAAGAGGGCCGGCGCCCGCATCCGCAGCGTGCCGCCGACCAGGGTCGCGATCAGGTTGAAGAGGATGAGGCCGAAGGGGACGACCAGCGCCAGCGACATCAGCATCGCGAAGTACTGCCAGCCGATCCCGATCGGCGCGGTCAGCATGTTCTGCATCCAGGCCAGCGTGCCGATCACCGCGACGGCGCCCAGCGAGGCCATCACCACGTTGCGGTTGAAGAGCGGTTTACGCGAGAAGGTGGCGACGATTTCGGCGATCGTGCCGAAGGCGAAGATCACCAGCAGCATGTAGACGCCGGTGAAGAAGATCCAGCTGAGGTGCTGCCAAAGCAGCGGCGCGCCACCGGAGCCGTCGGCGAAGAAGATGCCTTCGTAGTGGCGATCGATCATCAGCATCGTCAGCGCCGCCAGGAAGACCGGTCCGACCACGACCAGCAGCCAGGAGGAGACGGTCGCAGCCCAGGCGAAGACGGGAACCCGCCGCCAGGCCATGCCCGGTGCGCGCATCATCCGCAGCGTCGCCACCAGGTTGATCGCGAGGAAGACGAAGCCCAGCGTCGCCAGCCCGGTGCCGGTGACCCAGGCGTCGATGCCGTTGTTGGAGAGGAAGGCCTTCTCGCTGAGCGGCGCCAGCGGGTTGATCCCGGCCTCCGGAGGAGTGAAGAGGAAGGTCGCGTAGAGGACGGTGGCGCCGGCGACGTAGAGGGCGGCACCCGTATGGCCGAGCCGCGGCAGGGCGGTTCCGCGGGCGCCGATCTGCAGCGGCGCCACGTAGTAAAAGAAGCCGAGCGCGAAGGGGACGGCGAAGAGGAAGATCGAGGTCGCCCCGTACATCGAGAGCATGCGGTTGAAGCCGACCGGCGAGAGGAAGGTGTTTTCCGGCACCAGTAGCTGCAGGCGCATTAGCACCAGCTCGACCGCGGCGATGAAGAGGAAGCCAAGGGCGCCGCAGATCAGGATCTGGCCGACGTCCTTGTGGTCGGCCGAGGTCGCCAGCTGCGCCCAGCGGGGGCGGCGATCGACGTGGTAGCCCTCGGCTACGAGCTCGGGACGGGGACTGGGGCTCATGGCGTCTTTCCTTCTTCGTACAGCTTGACGACCCGTTCCTGAGCTTCTTCGATCTCGCTCTGCTGGGTCTTGATGAATTCTTCGTATTCATCGGGGGAGACGACTTCGACCTCGGTCCGCATCGGCGCGTAGGCCTGTCCGGAGAGGGTGGAGGAGTCCCCTTCGAAGCTGCCTTCGTCTTCGGCGCGGAAGACCACCTTGTGCGTCTTCCCCGGGACCGCGTCGGCCTTGGGAGCCAGATCGTTGACGTTCCAAGTGTGGACGACGTCGGTCGAGAGCAGTTCCAGTTCGACCGCGGTATCGACCGGGACGACCAGCTTGTAATAGGAGAAGGCGCCGTTGGGGTAGTCGTAGCGCCACAGCCACTGCTGGCCGGTCGCCTTGATCTTCAGCGGCTTCGATTTCGCCGCGGCGAGGCCGGGGTCGCCGGTGCTCGGCTTTTCCCGCGCGTTGCCGGTGAAGACGACGCCGAGGATGAAGAGCAGGGCGGCGAAGATCGTCAACACAGCGCCGACCCGGAACTGGAGCCCGCGGCCGCCCAGCAGCTGACGTGGCGCGCTGCCGCGCTCGGAACGGAACCGCCGCACCGCGAAGAAGAGCGCGGCGTTGACCGCGACCACGAGGATCACGGCGGCGATGAAGCCAATCCAGAGCAGAGTGCTGATCTGGTCAGTGCCAGGGGAGTGGGGCGCCAAAGCGCGGCCATTCTATTCAGGCCGGGCGGCGCCGCGACTTCCCGCCGGGGCCTACCTATACTCGCCGGCCTCATGAGGAGGCGCCGCCGGACATCCCCTGCTCTGCGGATCGCGATCCAGGCCGGCGCCGCCACCGCGATCGGCGCTGCGATCGCCACGCCGCTGCTGCGCAAGCGCCTGCGCATCCCGGCGCCGCTGACGATCGCCGCCTGCGCAGCCGGTCCGCTGGCGGTCGCGGTCATCCGCCCGCGCTCGAAGAAGCGCGACGTCGCCTTGTTCGCCCTGCAGATGTGGGGGTTCATCATGGTCCATGAGCTCCCCTTCGACCAGCCTGAGCGCCTACGGGCCCGTCTCCGCAGCCGCTACCCGACCACCGTCGACCGCCTGCTCGGCCTCGGTGCCCTGCCGAATGCGCGTCTGCAACGCGCCGTCTCCCGCCTCCCGCGTACCCGGGCGATCGACCGCTTCCTCACCTGGGCCCACTGGCTCTGGTTCCTCGAGCCCTACGTGGCCCTGGCGGTGATCCTCACTCGCCATCCCGAGCGCTTTCCGCGGGCGGCGCGGCAGATGGCGGCGGTCTTCGACATCGGCTGCTCGGTCTACTTCGCGGTTCCGACGGCGCCGCCATGGTGGGCCTCTGAACAGGGCCTGACCGGAGAAGAGGTCCGGCGGATCATGGTCGAGGTTGGCGAAGACACTTGGGGCTCGGCCTGGCCGAAGATGTACGACGCGCTCGGCGGCAACCCCTGGGCGGCGATGCCCTCGCTGCACTTCGCTACCTCGATGACGGCCGCGCTCGCGCTTTCAGAAGCCGGCAAGGTCGAGGGCGCCCTGGGCTGGGCCTATGCGGGCACGCTCGGCTTCGCCCTCGTCTACCTGGGGGAGCACTACGTCACCGATCTGCTCGCCGGGGCCGCGCTCGTCGTCGCGGTGCGGCGGGGTGAGGCGCTGGCGGAACCCCTCATACGCGGGGTAAATGCGTGCCTACAGCGTTTGGAGAGCATCGCGAGTAGCTAGTTTTTCTGGGGTGTCTCAGGAGGATTCGGCGCAGGACAGTGGCCGCTTCGGCGAAATGCCGATTTTCACGACCCGGCGCATCGTCCAGACGGTCGTCCTCGTCTTCGTCCTCCTCGTCGCCATCTACTTCCTCTTCCCGAAGCTGGTCGGGCTCGGCGACGCGCTCAGCCGCCTCGGCGACGCCGATCCGCTCTGGATCGCGATCGCGGTCGCCTTCAACGTCGCCGCCTACGCGACCTATATCGCCCTCTTCAAGGCAGTGGTCGGTGGCGACGCGCTGCGTCTCAGCTGGGTCGAGACCTACGAGATCAATATGGCTGGGGTCGCGGCGACCCTGCTTTTCTCGGCCGGCGGCGCCGGCGGCGTCGCCCTCACTTACTGGGCGCTGCGCAAGGCGGGGATGGGGCGGCGCGATGTCGGCCGCCGGATGATCGCCTTCGTCTCCCTTCACTACGTCTTCTATCCCTTTGCCCTGATCCTCTTCGGGGTCCTGCTGCGGACCGGGGTGATGAACGGCAAGGGCTCGGTCGAGCTGACGATCGTGCCCGCGGCGGTCGCCGGGCTGCTGCTGATTCTCGGCGTCCTGATCACTTTGATCCCGGCTGACGCCGAGCAGCGGCTCGCCCGCTACGCCCACAGCGAGCGCTCGCAGCACCTGCTGCAGACCGTCGGCAAAGTCCCGGCCACTCTCGGCGAAGGCTTCCGCTTCGCCCTCGGGCTCTTCACCCATCCCTCGCGCGGCGGTCTTGCGGTGCTCGGCGCCGCCGGCTTCTGGGCCTTCAGCATCGGCGTGCTCTGGGCCTCGTTTCACGCTTTCGGTGTCCACGTTCCGCTGGCGGTCGTCGTCCAGGGGTTCTTCCTCGGCATGGTCGCCAACCTCTTCCCGCTGGCGCCGGCGGGGGTGGGGGCGGTCGACGCCGGGATGATCGGCGCCTTCGTCCTCTTCGGTTTCCCCTCGGAAACGGTCTTCCCGGCGATCCTGATCTTCCGTCTCGTCTCCTTCTGGATGCCGATCCCACCGGGCATCTTCGCCTTCTTCCAGCTCCGCCACACCGTCCACCGCTGGGAAGAAGAGGGGTTGCCGATCGACCGCGGCGGCAGCGGCGAAAGAGAGTTCGAGAAGGTCGTCGACGGTTTGCCTTCCGCCTTCCCGGGGGGTACTATAAAAAGTAAAGTAATAGACTCCAGGCGGCAAGAAAATGGCTGAGAACAAGAAAGTCGAGAACGTGATCATCGTCGGCGGCGGGCCCGCCGGCTACACCGCTGCGCTTTACACCGCCCGCGCGAACCTCGAGCCGCTGGTCTTCGAGGGTTTCCAGTGGGGCGGTCAGCTGCAGAACACGACCGAGGTCGAGAACTACCCCGGCTATCCCGAGGGGATCATGGGCCCAGAGATGATGGCTCAGTTCCGCGCCCAGGCCGAGCGCTTCGGGACCCGCTTCGTCACCGACGACGTCGACCGGGTCGAGCTCTCTGACGGCGGCGTGCAGAAGGTCTTCCTCGGCGACGAGGAGCACCGGGCCAAGACCGTGATCCTGGCGATGGGGGCGGAGCCGAAACGGCTTGGCATCCCCGGCGAGATGGAGCTCGGCGGCCGCGGCGTCTCCACCTGGGGCGTCTGCGACGGAGCCTTCTTCAAAGACCAGAAGGTGATCGTGATCGGCGGCGGCGACTCCGCGATGGAGGACTCAATCTTCATCTCCAAGTTCGCGAGCGAGCTGCGGATCGTCACCCGACGCGACCAGTTCCGTGCTTCGAAGATCATGCTGGAGCGGGCGGAGGAAAAGGACAACATCGAGTTCCGCAACCCGCTCGAGCCGCTTGAGTTCGTGGCGGGGGAGAGCGGCAAACTCGAGAAGGTCCGCTTCCGCAACGTCAACTCCGGCGAGGAGGAGGAGATCGAGACCGACGGCGCCTTCGTCGCGATCGGCCACGTCCCCAAATCCGAGATCGTCCAGGGTCAGGTCGAGACCGACGAGGACGGCTACATCGCCACCGAGGCCGGGAGTACCCGCACCAACCTCAAGGGCGTCTTCGCCGTCGGCGATGTCGTCGACCACACCTACCGCCAGGCGGTCACCGCGGCGGGCACCGGCTGCATGGGCGCCCTCGATGCGGAGCGCTACCTGCGCGACGAAGAGCCGCCGGTAGAAGCGCACTGGATGCCGGGCGGCGAGCCGGCCGAGATCGCCACGGGCAGTGGCTGAGTGCACCCACCTCGACGCGGTTGAGTACCTAGACCTCCCAGACGAGGTCGCAGGCTGTGAGGAGTGTCTGGCCCTGGAAATGAAGTGGGTCCACCTCCGCATGTGCCAAACCTGCGGCCACATCGGCTGCTGCGACAACTCGATAGGCAAACACGCCACCGCCCACCACGAGGACACCAGCCACCCAATAATCCGCTCCGCCGAGCTCGGCGAAGACTGGAGCTGGTGCTACGTGGATGAAGTGATGATGCGCCTTAGTGGCGGCTAGCTATCTGTCGTCTGAGGGGCAATCGCTAAGGACCGTCCGCCCGGGCGGCCCTTAGCAGGATCAGTCTTTTTTGTCAGATTACGAGATCGTGAGCTTCGTTCCGTTGTTTGTCTCGAGAATGAGCACTAAAATGATGATCTCACTACTGGGGCACAGAAAGCCACCTTTGATCAATTTGGAGCCGCTTCCTGCCGTCGTTTTTCGAACGGTCAGGCTCGCTTCGGTTCCCCCTGTGGTGTAGTCGCCCTTGACCGAGCTTGTGCTTTCGTATTCGCAGGCTCCGGCGGTTGTCGATCCGACAGTGAATTTGACATTTCCACCCGAAGTACAATTACCTCCGGTAATCTGGAATTCGTCTTCCGCCATCGTCGGAGTGGACCGAACACACATCGGTTGGCTGAATGTGACGTAAGAGTTACCGAAGCTACCTGTGCACTCGTTTAAATTATTATGTGCGCTAAGGGCGCCGGTTCCGCTAATCGCCGCACTTGATACTTCGCCTTCCAAGGTGCTGCCGGAGTTTTTCAACACTTTGCCTCCCAATTGCCCCGAGGAACATTTCACCAGTTCATTACCGCTTGTATCCCCAAAGCTGAACACAAATATTGTCAGCCACCAACCGCTTCCGGCAGAAACAAGCGTTCCTCCCGATGTAAGTTGCGGGTCGTTTGCCGCGGATGCGGTTGCCGGCAGCAACAGACCGCCAACGACAACAATTGCGATGGCCAGATAACTGATCTTATGTTTCATGAGCTGCTCGCTTTCTTGATGCCGTCCCTCTGAACGCCACGTCTTCGCTCGTCGAGTCATGGGACGCCATTTCGGGGCAGCAATCTCTTTCGAGCTAGAAGCTTGCTCTCACCGCCTTCAAACTTCAAGATGGTCAGCTGGCACTCTGACAGGGCCGTTGCTCTACCTGGCTCATCCTCCAGCACCGGACCCTCTTCGCGCACACAGCATTTGCCCTGCTTAGCTGACGGTTTCCGCGTTGGCCTCTACGGAACGAGAAGCTCCTCGGGCGGCAGAGCGGCGGGAACAACGGGTGCCTGGTGGCACTGGACCTACACAGGCGTACGTTTAAATCTTCGATCCGACGATGCTGGTCAACTGGGAAATAGAACTATTCCGACGCTTGCCTGGCGTCGGATCGCAGCCGCGACGCCGGTCTATAGGCGCTGCCGTTCTCCGCCTGTAGCTGGTCGAGTAGGTCGACTGCACGATCTGGACCGATCAGTTCGGCGAAGCCGAGGGACCCGACCGGCCAGTTGAAGCCGAGCTTCATTGCGGTGTCCATGTCCTCGGGGGAGGCAATTTGCTCTTCCAGGGCGAAGGCGGCCTCGTTGGCTATTTGGGCGATCAGGCGGGTTAGGACATGCTCGGCTGCTGAGTCGATTTTGGCTAGCTCGGCCGGGTCGAGAGTTGGGGCCTCGATTCCAAGGTCGGGGTCCGGCTCGCGGTGCTGGCCCTCGCTGTAGTCGTGGTAGCCCTGGCCGCTCTTGCGGCCGAACTTGCCTTCTGCCACCAGCTGCTCCTGGATTGGGCTGGGCCGCCAGCGCTCTACTTCGCCACCCTGGCGGAAGAAGGAGCGGGCGATTTCTAGGTTGACGTCTAGACCGATTAGGTCGAGTAGCTCGAATGGGCCCATGCGGAAGCCGCCGCCGAGGCGGACGATGCGGTCGATCGTCGCTGCGTCGGCGATGCCGTCGCTGAGGATGCGCAGCGACTCGAGCGAGAACGGGCGGGCGAGGCGGTTGGCGACGAAGCCGGGGGAGTCCTTGGCGCGGATCGGCGTTCGGCCCATCCGCTCGCCGACTTCGGTTGCGGCCGCTAGCGCCTGCTCGGAGGAGCGGTTGGTGGCGACGATCTCGACAAGCTTCATCAGCGGCGGCGGGTTGAAGAAGTGCATGCCGACGACCCGCTCCGGCTGCGGCACGCCCTCGGCGATCTCGCTGACTCGCAGGGAGGAGGTGTTGCTTGCCAGCGTCGCCTCCGGGCCCAGGGCCTCGGCGAGCTGGTTGAAGATCTCCCGCTTCAGCTCCAGCCGCTCCGGTGCCGCCTCGATCGCCAGCTCGGCCCCGGCCATCTGTGCGACGTTCTCCGCCGGCTGCACCAGCTGCGCTGCTGCCGCGGCATCCTCCTCACTCCAGCGCCCGCGTGCCGCGCCTTTGTCGAGCGCCTGCTTCAGCGCTTCCGCGCTGGACTCCGCCACCCCCGGTAGCGGGTCGTAGAGGACGGTCTCGTAGCCGCCTAGCGCCGCGATCTGGGCGATGCCGCGGCCCATCGTCCCGGCGCCGACGACACCGACTCGGGAAACGCTCACCGGCCCTTGAACTGCGGCTCGCGTTTCTCCAGGAAGGCGGTCATCCCCTCGACTCGGTCCTCCGTCGCCATCGCTTCGTCGAAGAGCTCGCGCTCGGCCCGTAGGCCCTCGGCCAGGCCGGTGTCCTCGGCCACCTGCACCGCGCGTTTGGCCAGCCGCGCCGCCAGCGGTGGGCGCTTAGCGATCTCCCGCGCCAGCTCGATCGCCTCGCTCAGCCAGGCTCCGTCTCCGCTGGCGACCCGGTTGACGAGGCCCCAGCGCTTCGCCGTCTGCGCGTCCCAGCGGCGGCCGGTGAGGACGTGCTCCATCGCCCGTTGCTTCCCGATCGCCCGCGCCAGGCGCTGCGTCCCGCCGCCGCCGGGGATGATCCCGAGCGTGATCTCGGGCTGGCCGAAGCGGGTCTTCTCGTCGCAGACGATCATGTCGCAGGCCATCGCCAGCTCGCAGCCGCCGCCGAACGCGTAGCCGGAGACGGCGGCGATGATCGGGGTCGCGATCGCGCTGATCCGGGTCCAGAACCGCATCCCCTCCGGGTCCGGCAGGGCGTCGAGCGGGCGCTCGGCCATCGCCCGGATGTCGGCCCCGGCAGCGAAAAAGTCATGATTTCCTGCGAGAACGATGCAGCGAACCTCCGGGTCGGCGTCGAGGCGCTCCAGCTCCTCGGCGATCTCGGCCCGCATCTCCGGCGAGAGCGCGTTCCGCGCCTCTGGCCGGTTCAGGCGCAGGAGGCCAACGTGAAACTCGTCGACCGAGACCTCGACCTGCGCCACGGCTTCAGCCTCCGACGAGCGGCGTCATCGCGTTCTCGCCCGTGGCGGCGCGGCCGATGATCAGCTTCTGGATCTGCGAGGTGCCCTCGTAGAGCGTGGTCACCCGGGCGTCGCGCAGGTAGCGCTCGACGGGGTAATCGTCGACGTAGCCGGAGCCGCCGTGCACCTGGATCGCCAGGTTCGCGCACTCGACAGCGGACTCGGTCGCGTAGAGCTTGGCGATCGAGGTCTCGGTCGCGTTCGGCTTCTTTTCGTCCTTCAACAGGCCGGCGCGCAGGACCAGCATCCGACTGGCGTCGCGCTTGAGGATCATCTCGGTGATCATCTCCTGGACCAGCTGGAAGCGGGCCAACGGGACGCCGAACTGCTTGCGTTCCTTGGCGTACTCGACCGAGCTCTGGACGCAGCCTTCGCAGATGCCGACGCAGCCGGCGGCGACGCTGTAGCGGCCGTTTTCGAGGGCACTCATCGCCACCTTGAAGCCGTCGCCGACCTCGCCGAGCATCGCGTCGTCCCCGACCTCAACCTCGTCAAGGGAGATTTCGGCGGTGTCGGAGGCGCGCAGGCCGAGCTTGCCGTGGATCTCCTGGGTGGTGAACCCCTCGCTGTCGGTGGGGACGATGAAGCAGGCGAGGCCGCGGTGCTTCTTCTCCGGGTCGGTCTGGGCAAAGATCAAGGCGAAGTCGGAGACGTTGCCGAGGCTGATCCACATCTTCTGGCCGCTGATCGACCAGCCGTTCTCGGTCTTCTTCGCGCGGGTGCGGAGGTTGGCGGCGTCGGAGCCCGTGTCGGGCTCGGTCAAGCCGAAGCAGCCGAGGCCCTCGCCGGAGCAGAGGCGCGGCAGCCACTTCTTCTTCTGCTCCTCGGTGCCCCACTTCTCGATCGGGCCGCCGACCAGCGAGGTGCAGACGGAGACGACGGTGCGGGACGAGGAATCGGCGCGGCCGATCTCCTCGGCGATCAGGCCGTAGCCGATGTAGTCGAGGGCGCGTCCGCCGTACTCTTCGGCGATCGGGGCACCGAGGAAACCGACCTCGCCGAGCTTGCGCGCTAGCTCGCGGTCGAAGCGCCCGGCGCGGTCGTTCTCGCGCGCGTTCGGCAGGATCTCCCGCTCGGCGAATTCCCGCGCGGCCTCGCGAATCAACGTCTGCTCGTCGCTCAGCTGGAAGTCCATGGGCCTCCGTTCCTCACTCGTCTCGTCGTCAAAGCTCGCGTAGCTCTCTACCCAGCGTCTCCGCGAAGGCATCCTGCGCCTCGCGGGTGCGCGGGCCGGGGGTCGCGCCGAAGCTGCGGCCGTCGACCGCCGCGACCGCCTGGATCTCGCGGGTGGTCGAGGCGAGGAAGGCCTCGCTCGCTGCGTGCAGGTCGTCGACGTGCCAGCTGCCTTCTTCCACGTGCAGCGCCTTGATCATCCGGTCGCGGGTGATCGACTCGAGCACGCCGTCGGTCAGCGCCGGCGTCCGCAGCTCGCCTTCGGGCGAGACCCAGAAGATCGAGGAGGTCGGCGGCTCGAGCACGGTGCCGTCAGGGCGGATCAACACCGCCTCGTCAGCACCTTTGCCTTTGGCGATCCGGGTGGATTGCATGTTCGCCGCGTAGGAGAGCGACTTGACCCCGTTGAGGATCACGGTTGGGCAATAGGTGACGGTGACGAGGCTGACGGCCTCGGGGTGGGGCGGTATCGGCTCGGCGGCGGCGATCCGCCGGCCGCCGCGGGTGACGATCAGCCGCATCTGTCCTTCGACCGGACCGGCCTCGGCGAGCAGGGCCTCGATCTCGCGCTCCAGCGCGGCACGGTCAAACTCGAGCTCGATCGCCGCCGCCGAGCGGCCGAGCCGGTCGAGGTGGTCGACCAACGCGAATGGTTTGCCGGCGTAGAGGCGGATCACCTCGAAGGCGCCGTCGCCGCGGTAGAGCCCGTCGTCCTTGAGGCCGATCGTCGCCTCGGCGGTCGGCGTGATCCTGCCGTCGACGCTGGCTAGCTCTGCGAAGCCCTCGCTCACAGCCGCGAGGCTACCTGTTGCCAGCCGCGGCTGTTAGCCGCTCTTGCTCTGGATCGGGCAGTGCCGCGATCGGTCCTGCAGGCACTTGAGCACGCCGAAGCGGATCTTGAAGTGGCTGTCCCAGACAACGGCGTCGTCGCGGCGGAGGTAGAAGGGGGAGACGGTGCCGCCGTAGACGAAGTTGCCGGCGATCCAGGCGATTTCGCACTTGAAGCGGCTGCGGCTGGCGCGGCGGCAGCTGCCGGCGATCCGCTTGGCTTGTTCGATGCGCTTGCCGAAGTGATCGCGCAGGGTGCTGATCGCGAAGAGTTCGCCCCCCGACCTGGTCATCTGTGGAAGGGGCGTCCCCGGGGCGAGGACCGGCCGCGGGCCGCCGGATTCGGTCGCCGCGATCCATTCCGAGACCCAGGTCGAGACGAAGTCGGCCCGGGTCATCACGTTGGGCCGTTTGGTGCTGCAGTTTTCGCCGCCGGTGCTGATGATCCCCAGCTCGACGAGGGTCCCGTCGGGGCGGTGGGCGATCGTCGGACCGCCGCTGTCGCCGAAGCAGCCGCCGCTCTTCTTGCTCGGCAGATCGAGCGTGCACATTTGGGCGGCGGGGGAGAAGGGGCTGAAGTAGCCGTGGGTCTTCGCCTTGCAGGTCGACGGGGACTGCACGACCATCGAGGTGGTCCGCAGGCCTTCCGGCTCTTCTTTCGCGTGCGGTCCCATCAGCCCCCAGCCCGCGAGCTGGACGATGGCGCCGCCGGTGTAGAGGGCGGAATCGCCGGCGCCCGCCAGCGCCAGCACCGGTGCCGTGGTCGGGCGGTCGAGGATCAGGATCGCGGCGTCACCGTGGAGGGTGCCGGGGTCGAAGCCGGGGAAGACGTGGACTTCGCTGACCCGGAAGACGTTTTCCGGTTTCGCTTCCCCGGGGCCGGTGACCCCGGTCGCCAGCGCGTAGTCCTGGGCCGGGGTGAGGCCACCGTGGTCGAGGTCGTCAGCGCAATGGGCGGCCGTCAGGACCACCCGGGGGGCGACGACGCTGCCGGTGCAGGCGAAGCCGTGTTCGCCTTGCCGCGCTTCGATGAAGGAGAGGAAGGGGAATTCGGCGATCGAGCCGGCGTGGCCGCCGACGATCGAGGCCTGGGCGGTGGGTTCGGCCGGGGCCGCAGTCGGTAGCGCCAGCGCGCCGATCGCGATGCAGGCCAGGGCGAGCGAAAGGGCGCGCCCGCGGAGATGTCCCCATGCCGTCACGCCTGCAGCCTATTGATCCTGAGCGCTCAGAAGAAGAAGCTGGACGTCTAGACGGCTTCGAAGACAGTCGCGAGGCCCTGGCCGACGCCGACGCAGAGGGTGGCGATCCCGTACTTGCCGCCGCGGCGTTTCAGCTCGCGGCTGAGGGTGCCGGCGAGGCGGGCGCCAGAGCAGCCGAGGGGGTGGCCGAGGGCGATCGCGCCGCCATTGACGTTGAGCCGCTCTTCGTCGATCCCGAGCTCGCGGGCGCAGGCGAGGACCTGGGAGGCGAAGGCCTCATTCAGCTCGATCAGGTCGATGTCCTCAAGCGAGAGGCCGGCGTTGCGCAGCGCGTTTGGGATTGCCTTCAGCGGACCGACGCCCATGATCGCCGGGTCGACTCCGGCGACGCCGGTGGTGACGACCCGGGTGAGTGGCTCGGCTCCGAGTTCTTCGGCCCCCTTCTCGGAGGCGAGCAGGAGGCAGGCGGCGCCGTCGTTGAGGCTGGAGGCGTTGCCGGCGGTGACGGTGCCGCCCTCGCGGAAGGCCGGCCGCAGCTTTGCCAGCTTCTCCGTCGAGGTCTCGGCGCGCGGGCCCTCGTCGGCCGCGACCGTCACCGTCTCGCGTCCCTGCCGCGCCTCGACCGGGACGATCTCCTCGTCGAACCTGCCGCTCTCGCGGGCGGCGACCGCGCGCTGGTGGCTGCGCAGGGCGAAGGCGTCTTGGTCCTCGCGGCTGATCCCGTAACGCTCGGCGACGTTCTCGCCGGTCTCGCCCATCGACTCAGTCGATACGCCGAGCTCGGCCATCCGCGGGTTGATCATCCGCCAGCCGAGCGTCGTGTCGTGCATCGTCTGCGGGCCGCGGGGAAGGCCGCGCTCGGGCTTCTCGATCACCCAGGGTGCCCGGCTCATCGACTCGACCCCGCCGGCGAGGTAGAAGTCGCCCTCTCCGCACTTGATCGCGCGGGCGGCATTGTTGACTGCCTCTAGCCCTGAGGCGCAGAGGCGGTTGACGGTCGCGCCGGGGACGCTCTGCGGCAGGCCGGCGAGCAGCGCCGCCATCCGGGCGACGTCGCGGTTGTCCTCGCCGGACTGGTTGGCGGCACCGAAATAAACATCAACAACCTTCTCGGGATCAACCTTGCTGCGCGCGACGGTGCTGCGGATCACGTGCGCGGCGAGGTCGTCGGGGCGGACGCTGGAGAGGGCGCCGCGGTAGGCGCCCATCGGGGTGCGCAGCGCTTCGACTATGTAGGCCTCAGGCATGGGAACGAACCGTATCCTTCTGGCGTGCTCTACCTACTGGGGACCGTCGCAATCGTCGTCTTCCTGGTCGCCGTCCTGCTTGTCGTCGGACACTTCTACCCGGGCAGCTCGGCCAGCCTCGTTGACTGGTTCCCGACCCGCTCCCCCGAGGTCGAGGCCCAGAACGAGATCGACGACGTCCGCCAGATGATGGAGGCGCAGAACGAAATGCGCCGGCGTCGCGGCGCTCCCGAGATGACCGAGGAGGAGCTCCACCGCGGAGTCGCCGAAGACGAACGAGTGCGGATGCGCGGCCGGGGACCCTTCGATCCCTCGTAGAGTCCGGGCATGGCGAGAGCGCTGATCGTCGGCTGCGGTTGTCGCGGTCGCGAGCTGGGGGAGGGGCTGCTGGCTGAGGGCTGGGCAGTGCGTGGGACCAGCCGCCGCGAGGAGGGGCTGGCGGCGATCGAGGCTGCGGGCATCGAGGCGGCCCTAGCCGATCCCGAGCGGCCGGGGACGATCCTCGAACTAGTCAACGACGTCGCGATCTTGGTGCTCCTGCTCGGCAGCGCGCGCGGCAGCGAGGAGGAGCTCGCGGCGATCCACGGCCCTAGGCTCGAGCGGTTGATGGAACACCTGGTCGAAACGCCGGTTCGAGGAGTGCTCTACGAGGGAACTGAGGAGGGTGCGGGCCTAGTCCAGGCCGCCGGCCGCACCTGGCGGATCCCGGTGCGGACGATCTCGGTGAGTCTGTCTCAGACCTTGTACAGCAAGGTTGGAGACAGACTCGCGGATGAAGTCAAGGCTCTTCTGGCGGCGAACCTAAAGAGCTAAACTCCGATACGGATTCAGGTAATTAAGAAGAAGCGCGAGAGGAGCAGGACGAATGGCTCTAAAAATCGGTGACGAAGCGCCGAATTTCCAGGCTGACACTACGCAGGGTCGGATCAACTTCCACGAGTGGCTGGGCGACTCCTGGGGAGTCTTGTTCTCTCACCCGAAAGACTTCACTCCGGTCTGCACGACCGAGCTCGGCTACATGGCGCGGATCCAGCCGGACTTCGAGAGCCGTGGCGTGAAGATCATCGGTCTCTCGGTCGATTCGCTCGACAAACACGAGGACTGGGCGAAGGACATCGAGGAGACGCAGGGGGCCAAGCCCGAGTACCCGATCATCAGCGATCCGAGCCTCTCGATCTCGAAGGCCTGGGGCATGCTGGCGGCAGATGTCGATGGCGACTCCGCGGACCGGACGCCGGTCGACAATCAGACCGTCCGCAATGTCTTCGTCATCGGCCCCGACAAGAAAATCAAACTCATCCTCGTCTATCCGATGACCACCGGCCGCAACTTCGACGAGGTGCTGCGGGTGATCGACTCGCTGCAGCTGACCGCGAACAACAAAGTCGCGACGCCGGCGCAGTGGAACAAAGGCGACGACGTGATCATCTCCGGCTCGGTCAAAGAGGACGAGGCGAAAGAACTCTGGCCCGAGGGCTGGGAGTCGCCGAAGCCATACATCCGCATCGTCCCGGACCCGTCTAAGTAAGCCGGTCGAGTAAGTCGCCCAAGATTCGCGCGGTCGCTCCCCAGATCAGCTGCCCTTCGACCTCGTAGGTCGGGGTGTGGATGGGGACACCGCGGCGGATCAGGCGGCGCATCTCGTAGCCCTCGCGCAGCAGCTCGAGCGAGAAAGTGAGGACGGTCTCGACCTCGGTCGGGTTCGGCTGCAGGTCGAGCTCGCCGGGGTGGGGGACGGTGCCGACGAAGGGGTGGACGCGGTAGCCGGTGACGAAGGTCGAGACCGGCGGTAGGGCCCCGGTCAGATCAACCGCGGCGGGATTGAGGGCGATCTCCTCCTGTGCCTCGCGCAGGGCGGTCGTCGCCAGGTCGGGGTCGCCGGGATCCTGGCGGCCCCCGGGAAACGAGATCTCACCGGCGTGCCGTCGAAGATCCGCCCGCCGCTCGGTGAAGATCAACCCCGGATCGTCCGGCCAGCCGTAGAGCGCCAACAGCACGGCCGCCTGCGTCCCGTGCCGCCCCGCCATCCGCGCCGCCTCCTCGGGCGAGAGCAGCAGCTCCTCCAGTGCCGACGGGCCGATTTCCCTCCCATTGGGGGTATTTTCGTCCCGTCGGCCGGTCACCGGCTCAGATGATCACTTGGACGGTGCCGCCGTCTACGCTCCAGGCGGCGCCGGCTACGTAGGAGGCGCGCTCGGAGCAGAGGAAGACGATCGTCGAGGCGATCTCCTCTGCTTGGGCGAGGCGGCCGATCGGGCGCTTCACGCCCGCTTCGGCGAGGGCCTCCTCGCGGCTCTCGGCGCCCGACATCTTCACCGACTGGTCGAGCAGGCCGCCCGGCTCCATCCACATCTCGGCTTCGACCGGGCCGGGGGCGACGGCGTTGACGAGGACGCCGTTCTTCGCGTAGCGGTCGGCGAAAAGGCGCGAGAGCGAGAGCTCGGCGGCCTTGGCGACCGAGTACTCCGGCATCGCTGAGGAGGGACGCTTGCCGGCGGTCGAGCAGACGTTGACGACCCGGCCCCAGCCGCGCTCGACCATCGGCGGGATTGCCGCCCGCATCGCCCGCAGGGGCGCCATCACGTTGAGCTCGTACTGGGCGCGCCAGTCCTCATCTGGGACGTCGTCGAGGTCCCGCCACTTGGCGGCGCCGGCATTGTTGACGAGGACGTCGAGGGCGCCGAAGTTCTCCGTCGCGGCGGCCAGCATCTGCTCGCCGACGTCCTCATCGGTGACATCGAGGGCGAGCGCTGCGGCTGCGCCGCCGGCCGGCTCCGCCGCCCGCCGCGCCTCCCCGGTTACCGCCGCCAGTCGCTCCTCTCCGCGCGCCACCAGCAGCACCTTCGCGCCCTCGGCGCAGAGTTGCAGCGCCGCCTCGCGGCCAATGCCGCTGCTGGCCCCGGTGACGACGCAGGCGCGGCCGGCGAGGCCGAGGTCCATTAGGCACTCTCCAAGCGCTCGACGACGTTGACGTGCGCCTCGCCCGCGAGGACCTTGTGGACCGGGCATTTGGTGGCAATCACCAGCAGCCGGCGTTTCTGCTCGGCGTCGAGGTGGTCAGGCAGCTTCAGCCCGACCTCGAAGTTCGTGGGAACGACGCCCTCGTAGAGCATTTCGACGTCCACCTCGACCTCGCCGACGTCCCAACCTTTCCGCTGCGCGTACATCTCAACCGTGATCGCGATGCAGCCGGCGAGGCTGGCGCCGAGCAGGGTGGTCGGGCGTGGGCCGCTGCCTTCGCCACCCGCCTCGGGCGGCTCGTCCACCCGCACCGTGTGGCCGTCGACCTCGACGTCATGGGCGTAGCCCTGGCGGCGGCGGGCGACGATCCGCAAGCTTCAGCTCCGGCGCCGGCCCTCGAACAGGGCGGGGTCGTCGACGTCGGCGTAGCGGGCCATCGCGTAGGCGAGGTCGGAGGCCCGGTTGACGAAGTGGATCACGGTTTCCGAGGCGATCTCGCCGGCTTCGTTCAACTCGGAGATCCGGCGCTCGGCCCGGCGGATCACGGTGCGGGCGACGTCGAGGGCGGCCGAGAGCTGGTTGCCGCCGGGGATGACGAACTGCGGCGGTAGCTCGACCTCGCTCATGTAGCGGTCGATCAGCCGCTCGAGCTCGGCGACCATCTCCTCGGTCGTGCGGCTGACCCCGTCTTCGAGCCGCTCGGCGGCTTCCGGCGCCGTCGCCAGCTCGGCCCCGGCGATGAAGATGTCGTCCTGGAGGCGGAGGATGTCCCGGGCCAGCTCCTCGTGCTCGGAGCCGCAGAGGGCGCGGGCGACGCCGAGCTGCGAGCAGGCCTCGTCGAGGGTCCCGTAGGCGTCGGTGCGGCCGTGGTGCTTGGGGACGCGGCCGCCGTACCAGAGCGAGGTGGTCCCGTCGTCGCCCTTCTTGGTGTAGATCTTGACCACGTCAGCGCACCGGGTTGAAGGCGAAGCCGGTCATCACCTTGGGGAAGAAGAAGGTCGACTTCGGCGGCATCACGGCGTCGGTGTTGCAGATCTCCTTCACCTGCTCGACCGGCACCCCGCGCTGGATGAAGGCGACGTCGTAGCCGCCCTCGTCGACCATCGCCAGCGCGGCGGGGACGCTCTTCGCGTATTCGAGGCCGTCGCGCTCGTCGATGTCGTGGTCGCTCATCCCGGCCAGGCCCTTGAGGACGAGCGTCTCGAGGATCGCCGAGTCGAGGCGGCGGTAGGCCTCGGGCTTGCCCTCGAGCCGCCGGTCGAGCTCGGCGACGTCCTTCAGCCGCAGCCGGAAGGCGCGCTTGTGGAAGGCGTCGTAGAGGCCGAAGACGCCGACGCCGTCCTCGCCGGCCGGGTCGATCTCCTCGCGGGGCACCTCGGAAACGTCGAACAGCTCGCGCAAGCCGTTGCCGAGGCGCTGCTGCTTCTCGGGGTCCTCGGCGAAGCCCGAGAGCAGGCGATGGGTGGGGAAGACGGTGAGGCCGGGGTCGTCGAGCCCGGTCAGCGACATCAGCGTGTAGTTGTGCGGGCCCTCGCCGCCGACCTCGTCGCGGAAGGCGCGGGCGGTCTCGTAGCGGTGGTGGCCGTCGGCGATCAGCAGCTGGGCGCCGGCGAGGCACTCGGTCACGGCGGCGTGGATGTGCGGGTCGTCGACCTTCCAGAGCCGGTTGACGGTGCCGCTTTCGTCCTTCGCTTCGCCCCAGGGCCGATCCGGCAGCGCCGGCTCGACCAGCGGCCAGGCGTCCTCGGTGCTGAGCGAGAAGATCGGCGAGAGGTTGTAGCCGGTGGCTCGGGTCAGCTCGAGGCGGTCGAGCAGCGGGCCGGGATGGGTGCGCTCGTGCGGGCGGA
>DASZNP010000051.1:0-14711 GCA_035551255.1 Solirubrobacterales bacterium | reverse complement strand
CTGACAACAGCGGCGACACCGGCCCCTACCTGACCAACCGCGTCTGGCTGCCCGAAAAGGACCGGCTGGAGACCTTGGAGGAATACCGCAGCCGCGTCAGCGCCGACATCGACCGCTCGATCGCAGAAATCGAAGCCCATGGACTGCCGCGGCCGGCCACCTTCGCCTTCCCCTTCTCGGCCACGGTCGAGCCCAGCAACGACCCGGCGGTCGGGCCGCTGCTCGCCCGCCTGCTGGAAAAGCGCTTCTCGGCCCTGCTCGACAACACCACCAGCGCGACCCTGATCGGGCCGGGCCAGACGGGGCCGCTGCCGCGGGTCGAGATCTTCAAGCACACCTCCGCAGCCGAGCTCCTGCGCGAGGCCGCGACCACGGTGTCGCGCAGTACCCACCAGACCTCGAAGGGAGGCGTCTAGAGCATGTGCGGAATCATCGGCTACGTCGGCGACGGGAAGGTCGCCGAGCGACTGGTCGAGGGCCTGGAAGTCCTCGAGTACCGGGGCTACGACTCGGCCGGGGTGGCGCTGAGCGTCGGCGGCGAGCTCGAGCTGCACCGGGTGGTCGGCCCGGTCGCCCAGCTCGGCGACGCCGTCGATCTCGGCTGCGAGGCCGAGGGCGGCCTCGGCCACACCCGCTGGGCGACCCACGGCGGCGTCACCGCCGAGAACGCGCATCCGCTCAGCTCCTGCGACGGCGACCTCGCGGTCGTCCTCAACGGCATCGTCGAGAACTTCACCGAGCTGCGCGCCGAGCTCGAAGCAGGCGGACACCGGTTCCGCTCAGAAACCGACGCCGAGGTGGTCGCGCACCTAATCGAGGAGGTCTACGACGGCGACCTCGCCGCGGCAGTTACCGCCGTCGCCCCGTGCCTGCGTGGCCACTTCGCCTTCGCCACCTACCACCAGCAGGAGCCCGGGCGCCTGGTCGCGACCCGCCGTTCCTGCCCGCTCGTCCTCGGGCGCGGCGTCGAAGGGAGCTACCTGGCCTCGATGAGCGCCGCCTTCTCCTCCCAGGTCGAGGAGCTGGTCCACGTCGAGGACGACGAGATCGCCGATCTGCGGGCCGGCGAGATTCGGCTCTACGGCCCCGGCGGCGAGCTGGTCGACCGCCTCTTCGAAGCCCCCGGGACCGAGCTGATCAGCGACCGCGGCGCCCACCCGAGCTTCATGGCGAAGGAGATCGCCGAGCAGCCCGCGGCAATCCGCGGCACCCTCGGCGGCCTGCTCGACAGCAGCGGCATCCCCCTGGGGGCCGCGCTGCCGGAAGAGTTCTTCGCGGCCGAGCAGATCGTGATCGCCGCCTGCGGCACCGCCTACCACGCCGGCCTCTACGGGGCCTACCTCCTGGAAGAGTGGGCCGAGGTCCCCTGCCGGGTCGAGATCGCCAGCGAATGGCGCTACCGGACCAAGCGGGTGGCCCCGGGGACGCTGGCGATCTTCGTCTCGCAGTCGGGCGAGACCGCCGACACCCTGCAGGCGCAGGCGCACGCCGCCGCCCTCGGCGCCAAGACGCTGGCGGTCTCCAACGTTGCCGAGAGCCAGCTGGTGCGACAGTCAGAAGCCGCCCTGCTGACCAAGGCCGGCTTTGAGATCGGCGTCGCCGCGACCAAGACCTTTACCGCCCAGGTCGCCGCCCTGGCGGCCCTGGCGCTCGACTTCGCCGCCCGGCGGCGGACGCTCGACGAGAAGGAGCTGAGCGCCTACGGCCAGGAGCTGCGGCGCCTGCCGACGCTGTTCGAAAAGTTCCTCGAAAGCGACCATCCGGTCTTCGAGATCGCCGACCGCATCTGCGAGCGGGAGTTCTTCCTCTACCTCGGGCGCGGGTTCGGCCTGCCGATCGCGCTCGAGGGGGCGCTGAAGCTGAAGGAGATCTCCTACATCCCCACCGACGCCTACGCAGCCGGGGAGATGAAGCACGGGCCGATCGCCCTGCTCTCAGAGGAAACGCCGGTGGTGTGCGTGGCGACGGCTGGCCCCACCTACGACAAGCTCGTCTCCAACGTGCTCGAGGTGCGGGCGCGCGGCGCCTCGGTGATCGCGATCGCCTCCGCCGGCGATGACGAGATGCAGCACCACGCGGACGAGGTGATCTTCGTCCCAAGAGCTTCAACGGAGCTGGGCCCGCTTCTTTGCGTGCCGCCACTTCAGCTCCTGGCTCTGCGGATTGCAGAGCGACGCGGTCTCAACGTAGACCGCCCGAGAAATCTGGCAAAGACGGTAACCGTCGAGTAAGGGAAAGGGAGTTCCATGCATAAGAGAAGTTTGTTTTCGCTGGCCCTCGTGGCCGTGGTGGCGGTAATCGCCACGGTCGTGTTCGGAGGGCTGAGCGCATTTGCCGCCACCAAACCGACGCTTACCTTCACGACCGCGGCGCGCACCAGCGCGGCCGGGGCTTCGTCGGAAACGATCACGGTCGCCCTCGGGGGCGGTTTCACCGGCCCCGCCGAAGTGAAACTGGCCTCGTCCTCGGCGACCGGCGTCTTCCGCAACGCCACCGACACCGCCACCGTCACCAAAGTGACGATCGAATCGGGGCAGACGCAGGCTTCCTTCCGCTACCGGGACACGGTCGCGGGCACCCCGACGATCACGGCCACCGCCTCCTCCACGGCTGCGAAAGCCCAGTGGAACGGCAACGTCTCCGAAACCCAGGTCGAGACCGTGGTCGCCGCAGGCCTGGATCACATGACGCTCTCGCCGGCCACGGCGACCGTCGCCAGCGGTGTCGCCCAGACCTACACCGCGACCGGGTTCGACCAGTACAACAACTCCCGCGGCAACGTCACCGCCAGCACCACCTTCTCGATCGCGCCTAACGGCTCCTGCTCCGGCGCCAGCTGCCAGGCAGCGCTCGTCGGTAACCACACCGTCACCGGCACCAACGGCAGCGTCAGCGCCGAAGCCAGCCTTACCGTCACCGCCGGTCCACTCGACCACCTCACGGTCACCCCGGCAAGCAGCTCAATCACCGCCGGTGAATCGCAGAGCTACAAAGTCGAGGGTTACGACGCCGCTGGCAACGACCTCGGTGACTACAGCTCCAAAGCGACCTGGTCGATCTCGCCCGACGGCTCCTGCACGGGCTCGACCTGTCAAGCGCAAGTAGCCGGCTCCCACACCGTCACCGCCACCTCGGGAACCGTCAAAGGGACCGCGAGCCTGGGCGTCAAAGCCGCGGCTCTCGATCACCTACAACTCTCGCCGGCTTCGGCGACCGTGACCAGCGGCGGCAACCAGACCTACACCGCCACCGGTCTCGACAAATACAACAACTCGCTCGGCGACGTCACCTCCGCGACGACGTTCTCGATCGCCCCGAACGGCAGCTGTGAAGGTGCAACCTGCCAGGCCGCCGCGGCCGGGTCCCACACCGTGACCGGCACCGACAGCACCGCGACGGGCCAGGCGACCCTGACGGTCAACGCCGGTCCGCTCGACCACCTCACGGTCTCGCCGGCCAGCAGCACGATCACCGCTGGCGAATCGCAGAGCTACAAAGTCGAGGGCTATGACGCCGCCGGCAACGACCTCGGCGACTACAGCTCCAAAGCGACGTTCTCGATCGCACCCGACGGCTCCTGCGAAGGCTCGACCTGCCAGGCCCAAGCCGCTGGCTCACATACGGTCGCGATTGCGGCTGGCAGCGTCAAAGCAAGCGCTTCACTGGAAGTGAAAGCGGCGGCGCTCGACCACCTGCAGCTCTCCCCCGCTTCGGCGACGGTGAGCAGCGGCGAAGGTCAGGCCTACACCGCCACTGGCTTTGACAAATACGGCAATTCGCTTGGCGACGTCACGTCCGCGACGACGTTCTCGATCGCGCCGAACGGCAGCTGCGAAGGCGCAACCTGCCGCGCGGGCCTGGCCGGATCCCACACCGTGACCGGCACCGACGGCACGGCGACGGGTCAAGCGACGCTCAACGTCACCGCCGGTCCGCTCGACCACCTGACCCTCTCGCCGGCCAGCAGCACGATCACGGCCGGTGAATCGCAGAGCTACAAAGTCGAGGGTTACGACGCTGCCGGCAACGACCTCGGCGACTACAGCTCGAAAGCGACGCTGACGATCTCGCCGGATGGCTCCTGCGAAGCAGCTACCTGCCAGGCGACGGCGGCCGGCGCACACAGCGTCACCGCAACCGTTGGCAGCATCGAAGGCCAGGCGAGCCTCGCGGTCAAAGCGGGAGCGCTGGCGAAAATCTCGCTCTCACCGCAGTCGGCGACGATCGACAGCGGTAGCTCGCAGGCCTACACCGTCGAGGGCTTCGACGCCCATGGCAACGACCTCGGCGACGTCACCTCGAAAGCGAGCATTGGCATCTCGCCCGACGGCTCCTGCACGGGCGCGAGCTGCGGGGCCACCGAAGCCGGTGACCACACCGTCAAAGCAACGGTCGAAAGTCTCACCGACCAGACGACGCTGCACGTCCGCGCCAACGCGCCGACCACCGTCAGCTTCACCTTTGACGACGGCAACGCCGACCAGCTCGAAGGCGCTCAGATCCTCAAAGAACACGGCATGCACGGGACCTACTTCATCGTCTCGGGCCGAGTCGGCAATACGGGGGTCATGAATCTCACCGATCTCGAAGGGCTGGCTGCGGCCGGCAACGAGATCGCCGACCACACCGTCAACCACCTCAACCTGCTGAACGTCAACCACGAAGAAGCCGAACGGCAGATCTGCAACGCCCGCGTCCAGCTCGAGAACTGGGGCTTCCACGTCTGGGACTTCGCCTACCCGCAGGGTGGGACGAACGCCGAGCTGGAGGAAATTGCGGCCAACTGCAACCTCAACTCGGCGCGTGCGGTCAGCAACCTCGTCTCCCCCGGCACCTGCGAAGGCTGCGCCTGGGCGGAAACGATCCCGCCGCGCGACGCGTACAAGATCCAGACCCCCGACTCGATCAAGGCAACCAACAGCCTCGAAGAAATCGAGAGCCTGGTGAAACAGGCGCAGGCGCACGGCGGCGGCTGGGTGCCGCTGGTCTTCCACCACGTCTGCGACGGCTGCGACAGCCAGTCGGTCAGCCCCGCGACCCTCGCCGCCTTCGCGGCCTGGCTCGAATCCGAAGCCGGCAACGGGGTCGCTGTGAAGACGATGCACGAAGTGATCGGCGGTGAAGACAAACCGCTGGTCTCCGGTCCCGCGGCCCCGGTGCGGACCGGCAGCCTGCTGGAAAACCCGTCCCTGGAGACGGACCTGAACGCCAACGAAGTGCCGGACTGCTGGACGGTCGGCGGCTCGGGCACCAACACGTTCGAAGCGGGTCGCACCAGCGACGCCCACGGCGGCTCCTACGCCGAGAAAGTGTCGATCTCCAGCTTCGAATCCGGAGACCGGCGCCTGACCACCACGCAGGACCTGGGCCAGTGTGCGCCGGCGGCCTCGCCGACCCACACCTACACCGCCTCCGCCTACCTGAAGGGCGAAGGCACGATGCGCTGGGTCGCCTACCTGCGCAACGAACAGGGCGGCTGGTCCTTCTGGACGCAGAGCGCGAACCTGACGGTTGGCTCCGCGTACGGACAGTCGAGCTGGACCACCCCGCAGGTGCCCAGCTGGGCGACCGCGATCTCGGTCGGGGTCAGCCTGCGCTCGGTCGGCAGCTTCACCGCTGACGACTTCCTGCTCGAAGACAACGGCGCCCACGACCAGACGCCGCCGACGGTCTCGCTGACCTCCCCGGCGAACGGCTCCACGGTCGAAGGCACCACCTACATCAACGCCGACGCCACCGACAACACCGGGGTCGCCTCGGTGCGGTTCTACCTCGACGGCACCTCGATGGGGTCAAAGACCTCACCGACCACCACCGGCGGCTCCACCTACCAATGGAAATGGGACACGACGACCGCCAGCGTCGGCACCCACACGCTGACCGCGGTGGCAACCGACATCGATGGAAACCAGACCACCTCGGGGCCGGTGACCGTCACCGTCCAGCGTGACACCACCGCCCCGACCACGACGATCCAGTGCAACGGGTCGAGCAGTTGCGGCGGCTGGCTGAAATCGCCGGTCAGCGTGACGCTGAAAGCAAGCGACAACGTCGCTGTCGCCTCGACCTACTACACGACCGACGGGAGTGAACCGACGGCGAGCAACGGCGCCATCTACAGCGGCGCCTTCAACCTCACCGCCACGACCGAAGTCAAGTACCGCTCGGTCGACACCGAAGGCAACTGGGAGGCAACGCACTCCCAGACCATCCAGGTCGACGGGCAGGCGCCGACCAGCGCCATCACCGCCCCCGCCAACGGTGCGACGATCACCCGCACCAGCACCGTCGGCATCCTCGACGAAGCCACCGACAACGTCTCGATCGCATCGGTGCGCTTCTACCTCGACGGGGTCTCGCTCGGTTCGAAGACCGCGCCGACGGTGACCGGCGGTTCCACCTACAAGTGGAACTGGGAAACCACCGGCGTCAGCGAAGGGACCCACACGCTGACCGCGGTGGCAACCGACGCCGCCGGCAACCAGACGACCTCCACCGCAGTCACGGTGACGGTCGTCGCTGACACCACGGCGCCCACCACCTCCATCCTCTGCAACGGCTCAAGCAGTTGCGGCGGCTGGTTCAAAGCGGCGGTGAGCGTCACCCTGTCGGCAAGCGATAGCGGCGCCCTGGCGGGCACCTACTACACGACCGACGGCAGCGAACCGAGCGCGAGCAACGGCACGCTCTATAACGGGGCGTTCACCGTGCCGGCAACTGCCACGGTCAAGTACCGCTCGGTTGACGCCGCGGGCAACTGGGAGGCCGTGCACTCCCAGTTGATCCAGGTCGACAGCCAGGCCCCGGCGACGAAAATCACCTCCCCCGCCAACGGGGCGACGGTGAGCGGCGTCGTCGGGATCCTCGCCGAAGCCACCGACAACAACTCGATCGCGTCGGTGCGCTTCTACCTCGACGGGGTCTCACTCGGTTCGAAGACCGCGCCGACGGTGACCGGCGGCTCCACCTACAAGTGGAACTGGGAAACCGCCTCGACGACCAAAGGCAGCCACACGCTGACGGTCGTCGCGACCGACCAGGCAGGCAACCAGACCACCTCGGCGCCGATCACGGTGACCGTTGGCTGATCTGTTGCTCCGGCGACCAGCAGCTGCGGCCCTCGTGGCCGTGGCGCTGGTCGCCGCGGCCTCGGCCGCAGCCGTCGCCTTCAGCCCGTTCGGACGCTCGGACAAGGTCCTCTTCGAAGCGGACTTCGGCGGCCCCGACCGGCTGGTCACCAACGAATACGCCGACCGCTACCCGGACTCCCCCGATGCGGTGCACTCGCCGCGGTGGTTCGTCACCTCGGGTTCTCTCTTCGTCCGCGACGAAGCCGCCACCGACGGCCCGCTAGATGACGAAGCCGCCGACCCACGCTCAGTCGAAGCGACCAACTCGGCGGTCTTCCGGGCTTACACCAAGCGCCGCTTCCAGCCGAGCTACCGCGTCACCTTTGACCTTCGGGTCGAACCGCCGAGCAAGGTGAGCGGCCTGCAGCCCGCCGCTTGGGACGGCCTCCACCTGATGGTCGACGCGGAGAGCCCGGAGGCCGCCTACTACGTCAGCCTCTACCGGCGCAACGGCGTCGCGGTGATCAAGAAGAAGACGCCGGGAGGCGCGATCGCCGGTGGCAGCTACACCGCCCTCTCCCGCTACGTCCCCTCCCACATCCACCCGGGCCGCTGGAGCGAAGTGCGGGTCGACGTCCGCCGCTCCGGTCCGCAGGCGGTGACCATCGACCTCTACGAGGACGGCGTCCTGCTGACGACCGCCACCGACGATCCTTCGTTCTCCGGGACGCCGCCCTTCACCGAAGGCCGGATCGGGATCCGCGCTGACAAAACCCGCTTCGCGCTCCGGGGAATGAGGGTCGAAACCCTCTAAGCGGCCGCTCAGTTGGCGCTGACGATGAAGTTGTCGATGTTGAAGTTGTCGTTGTCGCCGCGGACGCCGACCCCGCCGGGCGCGGTGATCGGTGCACAGCCAAGACCGTTGTCAGTGGCGGTGAGGAGCTTCGCCCCGTCGCGCCACATCGTGATCGTCACCGAGCCGTCGGAGTTGTCCTGGATCGAGGCCTGCAGGTGCTGCCAGGTCCCGAACGGGATCGCGTAGCCGGTCGCCTCGCCAGGGCCGAGCTCGTAGTAGGTGCCGCCGTTCTCGGTCCCGCCTTCGCACTTCTTCTTGATCACGATGCGCCCGTCGCGACGGTTGAAGGAGGCGTAGTAGAGGTTGTACTGGCTCTGGTAGTGGAGCCAGACGTGGACCCCGTCCCAGTTCTGGGCGGGCGTGCGCGAGGAGGAGGTGAGGTAGTTGTTGCGCAGGTCGAGCGAGACAGTGACGTTGCCGAAGTCCTGGCGCTTGGTGTTGAGGCGGAAGACGTCGGAGGCGGTGCACGGTTCCGAGCTCGCGCTCGAGGTCGAGCAGCCGTCCGGGACGCCGGTCCAGCCGGTCCCGCTCTGCGCCAGCAGCGAACCCGAAGTCATTTCCCAGATCGGCGAGAGCTGGGCGTCGGTGTGGGTCGGGTTCCAGGTCGAGTACTCGTTGGTGATCAGCCCGTCCGGATAGTTGAATTCTTCGCGGAAGAGGGCGCTGCCAGTTTCCGGTGCCGGGGCCGGCGCCGGAGCGGGAGCGGGTGCCGGCGCCGGTTCTTCGGTCGTGGTCGGCGGCTTCTGCTTGGGCGGCTTCTTCGAGGAGGTAGCCGTGAGGGTTTCGGTCCCCGATTTCGTCTCTGGTTCCGTCTTCTTCGTCGTTTCAGAGACAGCGCGGTTCTGCGAGATCTTGATCTTCGCCTCGGCGCTGGCGGAGAAAGAGGCACAGGCGAAAAGGGTGAGGAGAGCGAAGGTGAGGAACGGGCGAAGTTTTGGCATGGTACGGCTATCGAGCCGTCCCGCCAGCTTTTAAAGCCTGCAAGCGTCCTTTCTGGACGCTCGTCTTAGCCTAGGCGGCCAGACCCTCCGCGGCGTCCACCGGTCTGCCCAGGTGGAAGCCCTGCGCCATGTCAACCCCGTACTCGCGCAGCAGCTTCGTCGTGTCCTCGTCCTCGACGAACTCGGCGATCGTGCGCTTGCCGAGGCCGCGGGCGATCTCGACGATCGCTTTCACGACCAGCTGGTCGGCATCGCTGCGAGACATGTCGCGGACGAAGGTGCCGTCGATCTTGATCACGTCGAAGGGGACTTTCTTCAGGTAGGCGAAGGGGCCCGCCCCGGCGCCATAGTCGTCGATCGCGACCTCGCAGCCGAACTCGCAGAGCCGATCGGCGAACCCGGCGGCTGCCTCGTAGTCGTCGACCTGCGCCGTCTGGGTGATCTCGAAGGTGCAGCGGGAAGGGTCGGCTTCGCCTTCGTCGAGCCGGCGTTCGATGAATTCGAGCACCGAGAGATCGGTCAGCGAGGCGCCGGAGAGGTTCATGTGGAGGGAGACGGGATTGCCGGCGCGCTCGCGCTCGCCCATCATCTCCAGCGCCCGCGCCACCACCCAACGGTCGAGCTCCTGGACCATTCCGGAGCGCTCGGCGACCTCGATGAAGGAGGCGGCCGGCAGCAGCTCGCCGTTCTCTCCCGTCATCCGCAGGAAGAGCTCGTAGCGCTCGATGCCGCCGTCGGCGAGGGAGCGGATCGGCTGAGTGGCGAGGCGGAGGCGGTTCTGGGTGAGGGCGTCGCGGATCCTGGCGCTGGTCGTCTGCGCTCGCTGGGAGGAGTCGGCGGCCTCGCCGGGAGCGTTGAAGAGCATGATCCGATTGCGACCCTCTTTCTTCGCCTGGTACATCGCCTGGTCGGCGGCGAGCAACACCGCTTCGGATTCGACTCCCTCTTGGCCGCCGAACATCGTGATCCCGACGCTGATCGAGGCCGGTGCGGTCTCGGCGCTCTGGGAGAAGCCCTCGGCGACCTGCGCCCGCAGGTCCTCACCGAGCTGCAGCGCCCCGGCGGTGTCGGTCTGCGGCATCAGCACCGCGAACTCGTCGCCGGAGAGCCGGGCGACGAGGTCGGTCGCCCGCACCCGCTCGCGCAGCACGTCGGCGACGCGGCGGATCAGCCGGTCCCCTGCCTGATGACCAAGCCTGTCGTTGACCTCCTTGAGGCCGTCGATGTCGATCACCATCACCGCGCCGCGGCCGCCGTAGCGGGCGTTGAAGGAGACGTACTGGTCGAGCTCGGCGCGGAAGCGGCGCCGGTTCAGCAGCCCGGTAAGAGAGTCGTGGTCGGCAAGGAAGCGCAGCTCGGCCTCGGTCTTCTCGGCCTGTTCCAGGGCGCCCTGAACCACCGCCCGGTCCTCGGGCGCCAGTTTCGCGAGCGCTGCCTCAACCGCCGGGTCGATCCCGGCCCTCTGCTGGTTCTTCATCGAAGTAATGACCGTATTTGCTTACCCGGCCAATGGCGTCTTCCCTCTAAGGAACCTACATGTAGACCCGAATTTCAGCGACCCCCGCGGGTCGAATAATTGACTTGTCCGTCCCCGGGTAGGTTCAAGGACGATGGCCAACCGCCTTGCCCAGGAGACCAGCCCCTACCTCCTCCAGCACAAGGACAACCCGGTCGACTGGCACCCGTGGGGCGCGGAGGCGCTTGCGCGGGCGCGTGAGGAGGACCGGCCGATCCTGCTCTCGGTGGGGTATTCCGCCTGCCACTGGTGCCACGTGATGGAGCGCGAGTCCTTCGAGGATCCCGGGACGGCGGCCTACATGAACGAGCACTTCGTCTGCATCAAGGTCGATCGCGAGGAGCGGCCTGACGTCGACGCGATCTACATGGAGGCGGTGCAGGCGATCAGCGGCCACGGCGGCTGGCCGATGACGGTCTTCCTCGATCCCGAAGGGGTACCCTTCTACGGCGGCACCTACTTCCCGCCCGACACCAGCCGCGGGATGCCGAGCTTCCAGATGGTGATGGAAGCGGTCGTCCACGCGTACGAGACCCAGCGCGAGGAGATCCGCGAACGGGCGCCGGGGGTGCGGGCGCGGCTAGGCGCGATCGGCGAAGTCGAGCCACGGCCCGACCTGCCAGGCGCGGCCGAGCTCGAAGAGGCGGTGCGGCGGCTGCTCGCAGCGGCCGACCGCCGCAACGGTGGCTTCGGCGGCGCCCCGAAGTTCCCGCCCGCCTCCTCGCTCGAGCTACTCCTCGCCTGCGGCGAAACCCAGCACGTCGAACTGACGCTGGACAAGATGCTCGCCGGCGGCATCTACGACCAGCTCGGCGGCGGCTTCGCTCGCTACGCGGTAGACGCGATCTGGCTCGTTCCCCACTTCGAGAAGATGCTCTACGACAACGCCCTGCTCGCCCGCGCCTACCTGCACGGCTGGCAGCAACTAGGCCACGACCGCTACCGCCGCATCTGCGAAGAGACCCTCGACTGGATGCTCCGCGAGATGCGCGGCCCCGAGGGCGGCTTCTACTCAGCCCTGGACGCCGACAGCGAGGGCGAGGAGGGCAAGTTCTACGTCTGGACCCCCGCCGAGATCCGCAAGGTCCTGGCGAACGACCCGAACTGCATCAAATTTCCGGCCTCCTGGCCCGGAATTTTGATGCAGTTCTGGGGGGTCAGCGAGGCGGGGAATTTCGAGGGGGCGAACGTGCTGCATCTGGCGCTCGGTGCGGGTGCGGAGGAGCCGGAGGGGTTGGCGGAGGCGCGGCGGGCGTTGTTCAAGGCGCGGTCACAGCGAGTGTGGCCGGGACTGGACGACAAGCGGCTGACCTCCTGGAACGCGCTAGCGATCGCGGCCCTGGCCGACACCGGGGCGGTGCTCGGGCGGAACGACTACCTCGATGCCGCCCGCGATTGCGCCGCCTTCCTGCTCGAGCAGTTGCGCGACGAGGACGGCAACCTCCTCCGCACCTACAAAGACGGCCGCGCCCACCTCAACGCCTACCTCGAGGACCACGCCTTTCTCCTCGAGGCGCTGCTGGCGCTCTACGAAGCAACCTTCGAGGAACGCTGGTTCACCGAGGCGCGGGCGCTCGCCGACACCATGATCGAGCGCTTCGGCGACCCCGAGCGCGGCGGCTTCTATTCGACCTCAGCCGACCACGAGGAGCTGATTGTCCGCCGCAAGGAGGTAGGCGACCACCCAATCCCCTCCGGCAACAGCTCAGCGGCAATGGGCCTACTGCGCCTCGCGGCGCTTACCGGCGAGCAGCGCTACGAAGAGGCCGGCACGGCAATCTTCGCCCTCTTCGGCAAACCGGCGGTCGAACACCCCGACGCCTTCGCCCACATGCTGCGAGCCCTCGACTTCCACCTCTCCCCCACCCGCGAGGTAGCGCTGGTCGGCGACGACCTCAGCGACCTAGCCGCCGTCGTGCGAGAGCAGCCCCGCCCCCACCTGGTCCTCGCCGGCGGCCCCGAGGGCAGCGAGGAGCCCCCACTCCTAGCCGGCCGGCCCACCGTCGACGACAGACCGGCTGCCTACGTCTGCCAGAACTTCACCTGCCAGCTCCCGGTCACTGATCCCGAGGAGCTAAGGCAGCAGCTAGAGAATCGGTAGGAAGTTTTCGATCTCGTAGGGAGTCACCTGGACGCGGTAGTCGTCCCACTCCTGCCGCTTGATCTCAACGAACCGCCGGAAGGTGTGCTCGCCGAGCGTCCGCAACACCAGCTCGGACTCGGCCGCGACCTCGATCGCCTCGCCGAGCGTCGCCGGCAGCTGCTCGATCCCCTGGTGGGAGAGCTCCTCCTGGGAGAGGTGGTAGAGGTTCTGCTCCATCGGCTCGGGCAGCTCGTAGCCCTTCTCGACCCCTTCCAGCCCCGCCTGCAGCATCCCGGCGAAGCAGAGGTAGGGGTTCGCCGCCGGGTCCGGGCAGCGCAGCTCGGCCCGGGTAGCCGACTCCTTGCCGGGGTGGTAGAGCGGGACCCGGATCAGCGCCGAGCGGTTGCGGCGCGACCAGGCGAGGTAGACCGGCGCCTCGTAGCCCGGCACCAAGCGCTTGTAGGAGTTGACCCACTGGGCGAAGAGCGGCGAGATCTCGCGTGCGTGCTTCAGCTGGCCGGCAATGAAGCTCTTCGCCACCGGCGAGAGGTAGTAGGGGTCGTCCTCGTCGTAGAAGGCGTTCTTGCCATCGCGGCTGAGCGACTGGTGGACGTGCATCCCGGAGCCGTTCTCGCCGAACAGCGGCTTCGGCATGAAGGTCGCGTGGTAGCCGTATTTGAGCGCGTACTCCTTGACGACGATGCGATAGGTCATGCAGTCGTCGGCCATTTCGAGCGCGTTCTTGTAGCGCATGTCGACCTCGTGCTGGGAGGGGCCGACCTCGTGGTGGGTGTACTCGACGTGGATGCCCATCTTCTCCAGCGCCAGCACGGTCTCGCGGCGCAGATCGGACCCGGCGTCCAGCGTCGTCAGGTCGAAGTAGCCGCCCTCGTCGAGCGGCTCGGGCACGCCGCCCGCCGGCTTCGAGTTGCGGAAGTAGAAGTACTCGAGCTCGGGCCCGATGTTGTAGGCGTCGAAGCCCATGTCCTCGGCCCGTTTCAGCGCCCGTCGCATGATCCAGCGCGGGTCGCCCTCATACGGGCCGCCGCCGGGGACGCGGATGTCGCAGAACATGCGGGCGACGGCGTCATCCTCGGGGCGCCAGGGGATCATGGCGAAGGTGCTCGGGTCCGGCACCGCGAGCATGTCGGACTCCTCGATCGGGTTGAAGCCGGTGATCGAGGAGCCGTCGAAGCCCATCCCGCCTTCGAAGGCGTCGTCGAGCTCGGAGGCATTGACCGAGAAGCTCTTCAGCTGGCCGAGGACGTCGGTGAACCAGAGGCGGATGAAGCGGACGTCGTGTTCCTTGACGAGCTCGATGACGTCAGCGGCGCTGCGGGGTTGCTCTGCCATGCCTCATGCCTCCTTGGGCTTTGCGAAGAGCGCAACGCTAGCCAATGATCCCTCCCGATGAACCGACCCGGTGCTGAAGCACGTATTAACGGGTAGTGAAGAGACGCCTCGTCCAGCTTGAAAGCGTCCGGGGAACGAGGTATAACTTACGACACGTAAGTAAGCGGCTAAAAGTAAAGTAAAGGCCACGTAACGGCTCTGTAAAGCGAAGTGCCGCCCCGAGAACAGAGCCAGAAGCGAGAAGCAACGTGACGGTAAAAACCGCAGTAAGCAGATTTCAAATCCACGACGAGCTGACGGCGCCAGATGAGAGCGCTCCTCTCATCAAGAGCATTCAAGCCGCCGGCGGCGCGGTAACGAAGTTCGTTGGCGTGCTCGCTGGAGCGCCGGCTGTCCTGCGCGCGTATACGCGGATGCGCTCGGAGCTGCGCGGCGGTGTGCTGCCGCAGGCGACGAGGGAGCGGATCGCGCTGGCTGTGGCCGAGTACCGCGAGGACGACTACAGCATCGCCCAGCACGCGAAATCGGCGCGCCGGGCGGGCCTCGGTCTCGACGAGGTCTCCAAAGCCCGCAGCTTCACCTCGGGCGATGAGAAGGAGGCGGCCCTGCTCGCCTACCTGAAGGAGGCGCTCGACGCGGAAGGTCCTCCGCCCCTCCACCTCCACGAGGAGGCGCGTGAGATCGGCTGGACCGACGAGGAGATCCTCGAGGCGGTCGGCCACCTCGCCCTCAACGAGTTCCAGAGCCTGATCGCTAGCGCGGCGGCTCTGCCGAAAGACCAGGCTGGTCCGCGGGTACTTCCCTCGGCTGCTTAATGGCTGGGGGCGGGACCCCCTCCCCAGACACCACTCGCTTATGGCTCGTGGTTGAGTGTCTGGGGAGGGGGTCCCGC
>DASZNP010000050.1:0-27776 GCA_035551255.1 Solirubrobacterales bacterium | reverse complement strand
TGAGCTGAGCGAGGACCTCGACCTCGACGCCGACCACGGGGCGCTCCTGGTCTTCCCGCAGCGCCTGGTCTCGGTCGAGCCGCTCGACCCTGCGGTCGTCATCGCGATCCGCGACCGGGTCGGCGAAAAGGACGGCTGAGCCGGTGCGCGGTCTCGGTCTGGTCCAAGACGCGGGGGAGATGGCGCTGCGCCCGGCGAGCCTGGTCTCCGACGCCTTCCGCCAGCGCCGCGTCCTCGCCGAGACCGGGCACCGCCCCTGGGAGCTGCCGCGGCGCTCCTGGTTCATGGGCCAGTCCTGGATCGATCTGCTCTTCGCCCACTGGCGGGTGTCGGAGGAGGCGCTGCGCCGCGTCGTCCCCGAGCAGCTGCCGCTTGACACCTTCGACGGCGAGGCCTGGCTCGGGATCACCCCGTTCTGCGTGCGCGGTGTGCGCTTGCGCGGGACGGCTCCCGCGCCGAGCATCTCGACCTTCCCCGAGCTCAACGTCCGCACCTACGTCAGCCTCGACGGGAAACCGGGGATCTACTTCCTCAGCCTCGACGCCGACAGCGCCGCTGCCGTCCGTGCCGCCCGCCTCACCTACCGCCTGCCCTATTTCCGTTCGCAGATCCGGATCGACCGCGACGAGGAAGGGATCGGCTACGACCTGCTGCGGACCTCGCACGACGGGCCGCCCGCCTACTTCGCCGCCCGCTACGGCGGCGAAGGCGCCGAGCTGCCGGTGCGCGACGGCTCGCTCGAGCGCTGGCTGACCGAGCGCTACTGCCTCTACACCCTCGACGACGAGGGGCGGGCCCTACGCGGCGAGATCCACCACCCGCCCTGGCCGCTGCGTCGCGGCTGGGTGGAGATCGAAACCAACACGATGGCGATGCCGTTCGGGATCGACCTGGCGGGGGAGCCGCTACTGCACTTCTCCGCTCGTCAGGACGTCGCGATCTGGACCCTCGAGCGCGCTTAGGCCTGAATCAGCCCTCGCCGCGGTGGCCGTTCTCGAGGTAGAAGACCTCCGAGCAGACGTCGGCGTCGGCGTCGAGGCCGCTGATGAAGGCCCTCACCTTGCGCCCCGTGAGCCGCTCGATGATCTCGCGAAATTTGTCGGAGGTGGCCGCCTGGAAGTACATCCGGGTGTCGCGGAGGCGCTGGTGCTCGCCCATTTCGGCGAGGCTGCGCTCGGCCGGCGTGAAGGTGTTCTCCAGGGAGCAGATGACGAGGTCCGGTCCGGCGAACTCGGTCCGGGCTTTGGTCGGCCCGCGTCCGAAGAGTTCCTTGTACAGGCGCACCATTTCGCGCGATATCTCGGCACGGATCGAGTCGAATTCGGGCTCGCTGGTCTGGGTGGTCGTAGTGGTGTCGGTCTGGTAGTTCATGTCGTACTTCTACCCACGGAAAGGAGGGATTTATCAACCGTTGCGCCGGGTAAGGCAAGGTGTGGTGAACCCCAACGCCGACCAGTCCCGTCCTGTCACCATCACCCCTTATCCCGATGGTCCCTACCTGGTCCGGGGTGACTTTGTCGTCACCGACCAGGAGGGAAACGAGCTGCCGACGGAGCGACGCACGATCGCCCTCTGTCGCTGCGGGAAATCGCGGATTCGCCCCTTCTGCGACGGGACCCACAAGCTGGTCGGCTTCGAAGCACCCAGCGGACCGGAACCGTGGCCGAGCGACTGATCGAGCTGCCGCCCCCGCGCGGCCCTCTGAGCGAGCGACTGTTCGAGGCGTTGGCGGGCTCGCCGGGGGGTCCCTTAGAGGCCCCTGGGCTGCTCGATCCGACCGATCCGATCGCCGACGAGGACTTGCAGCTGGCCCTCTACGTCGCCTACGAGGTCCACTACAGCGGTATTCGGGGGGTCGATGAGTCCTGGGAGTGGGCGCCGTCGCTGCTGGCCTTCCGCGCCGAGCTGGAGCGGCCGTTCGAGGCGGCCGTGGCCGAGCTGGTTGAGCCCGCGAGCGAAGCCGAGCTGGCATCCGTCGGGGCGGCGCTGCAGGCAATCGTCGCTGAAGACCCGGGCCCGCCCCTCTCGCGCTACATGGAGACGCAGGGGACCCGCGAGCAGATGCTCGAGCACGTCACCCACCGCTCCGCCTACCAACTGAAGGAGGCCGATCCGCACTCCTGGGCGATCCCGCGGCTCTCGCCCAGGCCCAAGGCTGCCCTGCTCGAGGTCCAGGCGGACGAGTACGGGGGCGGCAGCGCCGAGCGCATGCACTCGGTCCTGTTCGCGAAGGCGATGGCGGCGCTTGGTCTCGATCCCACCTACGGCGCTTATATAGAGCGACTCCCCGGGGTCACGCTGGCGACGGTCAACCTGATCAGCCTCTTCGGCCTGCACCGGCGGCGCCGCGGCGCGCTCGTCGGCCACCTCGCCGGCTTCGAGATGACCTCCTCGATCCCCAACCGCCGTTACGGCAACGCCCTGCGGCGGCTCGGCTTCGACTGCGAGGCGACCCACTTCTACGACGAGCACGTCGAGGCCGACGCGGTCCACGAGAACATCGCCGCCTGGGACCTCGCCGGCGGCCTCGCGGCGGACGAGCCGGAGGTCGCCGCCGACATCCTCTTCGGCGCCCGGGCCTTGCTGCAGGTCGAGGCCCGCTGGGCGACCCACCTGATGGACAGCTGGGAGCGCGGCGAGAGCTCGCTGCGAGAGCCGGCCGCCGTCCCGGCGTGAGCCGAGGCTGCTGGTGACCCAGCGAACTGCATCAGATTTCATGCCTGGCAGGCCGGAAATTTGATGCAGTTCGAAAGGTTAAACCTTTCTTATGTGGTGCCCGTGCGCTGGCGCGACGGTACGCAGCGGGCGGAACTGGCGGAGCACCTGGCGCGGATCGCGCTGCTGGTCGCCGAGGTGATCGTCGTCGATGGCTCTGAGCCAGAGGTCTTCTCTGCCAACGCCGCTGCCTGGGGAGAGCACGTGCGGCATTTGCCACCGGGCGAGGGGGAGACGTGGCTGATGGGCAAAGTTGCCGGGGTGAGGACCGGGGTGGAGCTGGCCTCCCGCGAGCGGGTCGTGATCGCCGACGACGACGTCCGCTACGAGCCCGAGGCGCTGCGCCGGGTGGCCGCCCTCCTCGACGACTACGACCTGGTGCGCCCGCAGAACTACTTCGACCGCCTCCCCTGGCACGCCCGCTGGGACACCGCCCGGACCCTCCTCAACCGCAGCGTCGGCCGCGACTACCCGGGAACGCTGGCGGTGCGGCGTTCGCGGCTGCTGGCGATGGGGATGTACGACGGCGACGTCCTCTTCGAGAACCTCGAGCTGATGCGGACGGTCCGCGCCCACGACGGCACAATCGCCTCCCCGCTCGACCTCTACGTAGCCCGCGTCCCACCCTCGGCCGCCCACTTCTGGGGCCAACGCACCCGCCAGGCCTACGACGACTTCGCCCTGCCGCTGCGGATGGCCCTCTGGCTCTCGGTCCTCCCGCTGCTCGCCCTAGATCGCCGCCTTTTTTCTGCCGACGGGACGAAAGTACCCCTATATGGAGGGAAATCGGCCCGTCGGCAGCTTCGACGCTTCGGATTGACGCCCGCCGCTGCGGGACTTGCCGTCGTCGCCGCTGAGTTCGGGCGGCGACGGGGTGGAGGCGCTCGCGTCTTCCCGGCCACGTCGTCCCTGCTCGCCCCGATCTGGATCCTCGAGCGGGGGATCTGCGCCTGGTTGGCGGTGCTGCAGCGTTTGCGCTTCGGTGGCGTTCGTTACGGCGACTCGGTGATTCCCGTCGCCGCCCACTCCGAGCGGCAGCTGCGGCGGCGCCTAGCTAAGGCCTGACGCCGCCGGAGAAATCCTCCGACTACGCAGCGGGCTGCAGCGAATCGGCGTCGGCGGTAACGGCCTCGTCGGGGACCGCCATCGGGCCCGCGAAGTTCATCCGCTCCTCGAGCCCGGTAAGGCTGAGCAGCCGACGGACCGCATCGTGTTCGCTGGACAGGAAGCTGAGCCGCTCGCCGCCCTCGCGGATCGTCGCCACCAGCACCGCGACCCCGGTCGAGTCGAGGAACTCGAGCTTGCTGAGGTCGACGACGACGTCTTTGCCGCAGAGCAGCGCTTCCCGCAGCGTCGCCGCCGCGGTGTCGGCGTTAGCCAGATCCATCTCGCCCTCGAATGCGATGCGCAATCGAGAGCCCTCAGACGTCTGCTGGACCGCCAGCAGTCCGTCGTGGACTTTGAAGTCGGTCATGGGCACTTCGGGAACCTCCGTTTGTTCTGAATATGGAAGTCCCGGGGCGCCTTGTACGATGCCCGGCGGTCTTGCCTCCGCTACAGAGCCAGCTGGTTACCGCAGACGAACGCCGCGATACCGATTTGACCCTGGAGAGACCTTAGTCCATTACCGAGTTTTTGCCAAATGGCCCGCCGGAGTTTGCGGCAACCGCTTGCGGGCCACGAGGACCCTCTGGACCAGCCTCTCCCGGACTCGCGCCGCCGGGGGTTCTTCGAGGGCTCGAATCTCGTTTTGAACTCGGTTGACGTCTTCGCTGCGGGCTGCGGGCGGGGGATTCATCTTCTTCTCCAGGCTGGAAAAATGGCTTGTTGGCTGGGGCCTCTCCCAATCTCCGTGCGACGCCGTGAGAAGTGAGCGGTTCTACGTTCGACACAAGAGGCGCTGCGACCGTTGTGCCTAGCGTCTGATTACCCAGTGACTAAGTGACGAAACCCACCGTTTGAAGGAATGTCAGCCGGAAACAAACAGGCGAGAAACACGCCATGGAACACGCCGGTTTTCAACATCAGGCGCTGATCTACGAGGGCGCCGACGAGTACCTGGCAGGGACGGTCCCGTTCCTGCGCGATGCCCTGGAGGCAGGTCAGCCTGCCCTGGTCGCGGTGAAGAAGGAGCAGGCCGAGTTGCTGCGGGGCGAGCTTGGCCGGGAGGCCGGGATGATGCGCTTTGTGGCGATCGAGGAGGTCGCTCGCAACCCGGCCGGCGTAATCCCGCTCTGGCGCGACTTCGTCGATGAGAACCCCGGGCGGGCGGTCCGCGGGATTAGCGAACTGGCTTGGCCGGAGCGCTCTGCGGCAGAGATGGAGGAGTGCCACCGGCACGAGGCCCTGCTCAACCTCGCCTTCGACGAGGGGCGCTCTTGGTCGCTCCTCTGCCCCTACGACGCCTGTGCGCTGCGGGACGAAGACCTGGAGCGGGCGGCGTCGACCCATCGGCTGATCTCGCGTGAAGGGCGAAGCGAGGCGAGCGCCGCTTTCGAGACCGAACCCGATTGCCTCTCCGGCGAGCTGCCGCCGCCGGCGGTGCGGCCGGAGGCCTTCTCCTTCGGCCTTGAAGAGCTTTCCGAGGTGCGGCGGCGGGTCGTCGCGGCTGGTGAGCGAACGGGGATGGGCCCCTCCGGGGTTGCCGACCTCGTCACGGCGACCAGCGAGGTCGCGGCCAACAGCGTCATGCACGGCGGCGGCGCCGGCACCCTGCGCCTGTGGCGCGAGAACGGCAGTCTGATCGCCGAGGTCGAGGATGCGGGGCGGATCGAGGAGCAACTGGTCGGGCGGCTGCGCCCCGGGATCACCCAAGAGGGCGGTCGGGGGCTCTGGCTCACCAATCAGCTCTGCGACCTCGTCCAGATCCGCTCCGGTGACGCGGGGACCGTGGTCCGGGTGCACGTGCTCGCCGGCCAGCCGGCGACCGATTACGACCATCAGGATCCCGCCTACGCCTAAAACTCTTCTGGGCGAGGCGTGTCCGGTCGAGCGGTCGGGTAGTTGACCGTCATGCCAGATAACGATCCTCAGACTCAGCTCGTCAAGTACCTAACCGACGCCCACTCGATCGAGGAACAGGCGCTCGTGCAGATGAAGCGCGCCCCCGATCTGGTCGAGGGCCCCTTCGCCGACTCCTTCCGGCGTCACCTGGGGGAGACCGAATCCCAGGAGCAGCGCGTGCGCGAGCGGCTCGAAGCCCACGATGCCTCGCCCTCGAAGGTGAAGGACGTGGCCGGGCAGGCGGGCGGCTTCGGGATGGTGCTCTTCGCCAAATCCCAACCGGACACGCCGACGAAGCTGGCGATGCACGCCTTCTCTTACGAGCACATGGAGGTGGCGGCGTACGAGCTGCTGGCGCGGGCAGCGCGCGAAGCCGGTGACGGCGAGACCGCGGAGATGGCGCTGGCGATCGCCGACGAGGAGCGCGAGATGGCCGGACGGGTGGCGGCGGCGTTCGACGAAGCGGTCGAGCAAGCGCTGCGCGAAGTCGATCCCGACGACCTCGACGAGCAGCTCAACTCCTACCTCTCCGATATTCACGCGCTGGAGGGGCAGTCGAAGCAACTGCTGGAGAAAAGCAAGGAGATGGACGTGCCAGCCTCGCTGGCGGAGGCGTTTGAGCACCACCTCGAGGAGACCGAAGGGCACCTAGATAAAATCGAGCGGCGACTAGACGACCGCGGCGCCAGCCCCTCGGCGGTCAAGGACGCGATGCTGAAACTGGGAGCCCTCAACTGGGGCGCCTTCTTCGCCGCCCAGCCCGACACGCCGGCCAAGCTGGCCGGCTTCTCCTATGCAGTCGATAACCTAGAGGTAGCGGCCTACGAACTCCTCAAACGAGTAGCGGAGCGAGTCGGCGACCAGGAGACGGTGTCACTAGCCGAATCAATCCTCACCGAGGAGAAAGCCGCCGCCCAGCAAGTAGCCGACCAATGGTCGGTCTCGATGTCCGTGGCGTAGGCCCACAACCGGCCGCGCAATCCGCAGCCGCCAGAAGTCACAGTTTCTCGCGCCCCAGGCGCACGAAACGTTGAAATCCGCGCACCATCCGCGCGCCGAGATCCGCCAGCGTTCCCGCCATGCCGAGCGCACCGGGCGCCTTCCCCGAACTGCATCAGATTTCCCCTCTGGCCGGTAGGAAATCTGATGCAGTTCGGGCGGGCGGGGGGTCCGAATGAAGGACCGCGAGGCGACGGCGTTGATGCGGAGTCTGGCGGAGAGGCAACACGGCGTCTTCTCTACCTGGCAGCTGCTGGACCACGGCGTCAATGAACGGATCGTGTACAGCCGGCGGGTGGGCGGACTCTTAGTTCCTCTGCACCAGGGTGTTTATGCGTTGGCGCACGCTCGCCTCAGCCGTGAAGGACGAGCGATGGCGGCAGTGCTCGCATGCGGTCCTGGGGCGGTGCTTTCCCATTTCAGCGCTGGTCGCCACTGGGGTTTCTGCGGCTCCGTCGGACCGGTGGAGGTTCTCCGGCAGTCGGGCGGTCTAGAACCGAAAAGCCACAAAGCGGTGCGGCTGCACCAGACCCGCCGCCTTCAGCCGTACGAAGTCACCGTGGAGCGGGGGATACCCGTTGCGGTGATGGAGCGGGTGCTGCTTGATCTCTCCGGTCGTATTGACGCTAAGCGGGTGGAGCGGATGTTCGTGCAGGCCCATAAAAGGGACGACTTTTCGTGGTCACGGCTCGCTCGCATCACCACACGTCGGCGAGGCTGTAAGGGGGTCGGCAAGCTGCGGCGAATCGCGCTGGAAATCGATCCCGAGGCGCTGGAGACGAAATCTCCTCCCGAGGTCGACTTCCTCGCTCTGTGGCGCGAAGTCGATGACCTGGCGCCATCGGTCAACGTTCTCGTAGAGGGCCACCTCGTCGACTTCCTGTGGGCCGAGCAGAAAGTCATCGTCGAAACCGACAGCTGGACCTATCACGGCGACCCGCTCGCCTTCGAGAGAGACCGCCAACGAGACGTCGAGCTCACCGCCGCCGGCTACGACGTCCACCGCACTACCGCGAAGATGCTCGAACGCGACCCCGACCCCTTCCTCAAGAACGTTCGCCGCGCCCTCCGCACCCGAACTGCATCAGGTTTCCTACCTGTCAGAGGGGAAATCTGATGCAGTTCGGGTGAGGTGTTCGTCCGTCCCGCAGGTCCGGGCGGCGGCGCGGGCTACGGGATGCCTTGGGTGGTGCTGGTGGCGCTGGGGAGGGTGCGTTGGGCTGCTGCTAGGTGTAAGTCCTCTAGGCGTTGGCCTTGGCTGTCGGCTCTCGCTGCCAGGTCGTGGAAGTCGAAGCCGTCCAGGGACTCGCCGTAGGACTGCTCTAGGGCGTTCCAGAGTTGGAGCTTGCCGCCGACCAGGCCAGAGAGGACCTCTAGCTCTAGGACGCGGCTAAGGGGGGAGTAGCCGCGGAGACGGCCGTTCAGCTTCAGGCGGCCTAGCTTCTCGGCGACCTTGGCCAGTACCGGCTTGACCGGGTCGGGGCTGACGCCCCGCTGCTCCATCAGCCGTGTCAGCGTCCGATGGTCCTCTTCGATCTCCGCGCAGAGCTGCGCCAGCGGCTCGCCGAACTCCGCATCGCCCTGGTTCGAGGACCGGAGGCGGCGGGCCAGCTCGACCCCGAGCGTGGCCCCCGCCAGATGGTCGTTCAGGTAGATGGCCAGGAAGCGGTCTGCATCTGCGTTCGAGGCCATCGCTCGGTCTACGCCTCCTCGTACGGGTCTTTCTCGCCGGCCAGCTGCAGCGCGCACTCCTTGGTGTCGCTGAAGTGCCGTTCCTGAATCGGCAGCGCCCACTGCGTCAGTTCGGAGATCTGCTCCTCGCCGGCCTGCTCGTTCAGTTTCTGCAGCACCATCCAGTGGCCGACCTCGCCCGCCTCGGCCATCGTCATGAACTCGAAACCGTCGAGCCCGTCGGCCTCGTCGCCGAGGTAGGTCTCCATCATCTCCGAGGCCTCGCCTTTGGTCTCCTGGGCCTTTTCGAGGATCGCCGTCTTCTTGCCGTCGCGGCTGTCGGCCGCCTCGGTGCAGCGGCGCTCGGTCTCTTCGGCCTCCTCGCGCATCTGCCGCAGTTTCCCAGCGATCCCGTCGTCGTCAACCAAGCCCTCGACTTTCTCGGTCGCTTTCTGCGCGGCCTGCGCCAGCCCCAGCACCTCCGCCAGCTTCTCCTCCATCGTCGTCAGCTCAGCCATCGAATTCCTCCTGTTCGGGGTGGACGTTGCGGTCCACCTACCCGAGCCAGACGTGCTCGAAGCGCAGCCCGGCCGGCTCGGCATGGAGGAGGCCCATCGAGGCTTCGGGCGCCCGCCGGCGCTCGGTCGGGCTGCCGGGATTGAAGATCTGGAAGCCGCCATCGGTTTCGTGCAGGGGGAGGTGGCTGTGGCCGAAGATCACCGCGTCGGCCTCGGGGAAGCGGGCGCGCAGGCGTCCGAGGCGCCCCTGTTTAGGCCCGGCGTCGTGGACGACGGCGACGGTCCGCCCGCCGACCTCGACCGCGAGCGTTTCCGGCAGCCGCTGCCACAGCGCCGGCTCATCAACGTTGCCGTAGACGCCCAGCACCACCGGGCAGAGCGCTTCCAGCTCCGACAGCACGGAGACCGCGGAGAAGTCGCCGGCGTGGATCACCGCCTCCGCCGCGCCGAGCAACTCGACGCATTTCTCGGGCAACTGGCGTTTGCCCTTCGGCATGTGGGTATCAGAGACGACGGCGATCATGGCGGGGATGGTGGAGCGTTATCTCATGTTCTTCGGCGACTCGCACACCGTAGGGGTGGGCGACGAGGAGGGACTCGGCTGGACCGGCCGGGTGGTTGCGGCTGCCCTGCAGGAGGGGATCCCGACCACCTCCTACAACCTCGGCGTCGGCGGCGAGACCTCGGCCGAGGTCGCTGCTCGCTGGCGCGCCGAGGCGCGGCCACGGCTGCCGAGCGATCCCGATGAGGCCGACCCCCGCGTCGTCCTCGCCTTCGGCGTCAACGACGTCTGGCTCGACGATGAGACCCGGGCCTGCACCCAGGAGCAGTCCCTGCTCTCGCTGGAAGAGGTGCTGCTGGGCGCGCAGGCGCTCGGGCTGCGCCGCTTCGTCATCGGCCCCGCGGCGGTCGACAACGAAGAGATCAACGACCGCATCGCTGAGCTCTCCTACGCCTACCGCATGCTCTGCGCCCGCAACCGCGTCCCCTTCGTGCCGCTGATCGACGAGTTGCGCGCCAACGAGACCTGGCGCCGCTCGATCGCCGCCGGCGACGGCGCCCACCCTGGCGCAGACGGCTACGCGGAGCTCGCCCGCCTCGTCCTCGAGGCCGGCTGGCTCGACTGGCTGCGCTCCAGCCCGTAGGTACAGCCGCCTACCCGGTTGCGGCGAGCGGTTCGTCGACCGCGTAGCCGAACTCGACCAGGGCGTCGCCCATCGCCTCGTGCATCGCCTGCTGCTCGGCGGCGCTGAGGTTGTCGCGCCAGCCGCCCGGGCGCGCCTGGCGGGTGAAGCTGCGACGCCCCCGCTCGGTCCGCGGCAGCTTCTCGAAGCGATGCGCTTCGACCACCTCCGGCACGCGACCGAGGTCGATCCCGACCATCGCGCAGATCCGCTCCATACAGGCCTCGGTCTCGCTGCGTAGCTCCTCATAGCGGATCTGGACCCGGTCGCCCTCGGCGCGCGCGTCGTAGGCCTGCTTGACCGCGCGGCTGCGGTAGGCCCAGACTTCAGAGAGCCACCGGATCAGCGGGATCCGCCCCTCCTCGTTGACCGGGAAGGCGCCGCCGGGGATCGCCCAGGAGCCGTCGCTGTAGGCGTCGAGCCAGGAATCGACGACGTCGCGGCCATCGCGCAGGAGGAAGATCACCTTCGAGGCGGGGAAGAGCTCGGCCAGGAAGGGAGCAACGTGCGAGCCGGGCTCCTTGACGACGAAGGCGGCCGCCTGGGTTGGGTCGGCGATGCCGACCTCAGCGGCCTGGGCCTCGAACCGCGCCTTGATCAGTGCTCGCAGCGGCTCCGACCACGCCTCGCGGTGGCGCTCGGCGAAGAAGTACCCGGACTCCTCGGCCTTGACGTCGAGCAGCGTGCTCAGCTCGGGCGGGTCGTCGCAGGCCGCCCAGGCGAGCGGGATCGGGCGCCAGACGCCGAGGTGATGGCCGAGGTGGGGGTCATCGATCGGGACCACGCCTTCGAGGTCGGAGAGCATCTTCAACAGCCAGGTGCTGCCGCTCCGAGACGAACCGAAGATCCAGGCGAGACGGGCCTCCTGCACGGTGCAGGGACGGTACCCCTGGCTTCGGCTGACAAAACCTCAAGGGTTCTTCTTCCAAAGTCCCCTGAGGGCGCCGCCGGCCGCGGCGAAGAAGGCCCGGCGCAGGGAGCCGCGCCGCCGCGTGCGCCAGCCGCCTTCGACCTGGTGCGGCCCCGTCGGCCCGAGGACGTTGCCCGGTGCCGAGTCGGCCGGCTGCTGTCCCCAGGTCCCCTGGATGAAGGCGGGATGGGCAAGGCGGCGGTAGAGCGGCGGCGCCGCAGCGTGCAGCATCTCCAGCGCCCGGCCGGCCTGGCCGTAGCCGACCTCGCGCAGCGGGTCCTCGGCGCAGGCCTCGATCCCGGCCGCCACTTCCTCGGGGTCGAGCACCGGCGGGATCGGGCGCACCTGACGGCCGGTGTAGTTGCCGGCGTGCTCGAAGATCGGCGTGTCGACCGCCTCCGGGACGACCGCGGCGACGTGGATGTCGGGCTCGTCGGCGAGCTCGCCCTGCAGGCATTCGGAGAAGGCGCGGACGGCGTGCTTGCTGATCACGTAGGGCGTGACCTGCGGCGAGGGGACCCGTCCCCAGACCGAGGACATGTTGATGAGCACGCCCGAGCCCTGGCGGCGGAACCGCCGCAGCGCCGCCCGCGCCCCGTGCACCTGTCCCATCAACGTCGTCTCGACGACGCCGCGGAAGACCTCGGAGGGGATGTCGTCGAAGGTCCCGTAGGCCATCGTCGCCGCGTTGTTGACCCAGACGTCGAGGCGTCCGAAACGGTCCTCGACCGCGGCGGCGAAGGCCTCGACCGATTCCTCGTCGCCGACGTCTAGCGTCTGCTGCAGGACCGCGGCGCCCGCCGCTTCGCACTCGGCGGCGACCTCGGCCAGCGGCCCCTCCGCGCGCGCGCAGAGGGCCAGCACCCCGCCGTGGCGGGCGATCCGCAGCGCCGCCGCCCGGCCGATGCCGCTGGAGGCGCCGGTCACCACCACGACTGCCTGCTCGAGCGGCCGCGGCATCCCTAGGACCCGCTTAGCCGAGGCCCTTGTCCTCGGCGGCTTTGTAGGCGACCTGGAGGAAGTCAGAGATCGTCAGTGCCGCAAACAGCGAGGCGATGAAGCGGGTCACCCGGGGGGCGAAGAGGAGCCCGATCGAGAAGCCGGCGATCACCCAAAGGCCGAGGCAGAAAGGACAGATCAAGAGCTCGCCGATCGCCTTGCGCACGCCGGTCCCGCGCGAGCGCTCCTCGAACTCGGCCGGCCCGCCCTTGCCTTCGAGCTCGGTGAAGGGAGCCCGCAGCGGACTCGTCACCTTGTCCTTGGAGATGATCCGGCTGAGTTTGTGGGACGCGGTGCCGATCAGCAGCAGCTGCCCCGCCGGCACCTGCTCCGGCAGCTCGCGCCCCTGCCGCCTGGCGATCGCCAGCGCCGCCGCCAGCAACGAGCCGAAGATGCTCATGAAGGTGAGGTAGGAGAGGAGCGGCGGGCGCTCCTCGGGGTCGGCGTAGCCGGCGACCGGGTTCGGCAGCTCTTCCAGCAGGCTGCCATTGTCGGGCGTCTCGCTCATCGCCCACGGCTACCCGCTGCGGTGGAGGTTCCAACCCTCGCTGCTGACGGCGACGTGCCAGGCGCCGTCGGGGCCCCGCCGTTCCAGGACCAGGCCCAGCGCGACCGCACGCCGCACGGCCCGCCGCAGGTCCCGCTCGCCGAGCCGCGGAAAGCGCTGCCGCAGCTCGCCGCGGCGGCAGTAGCCGTCGTCGGCGAGCGTGACGATCGCGGCGACGACATCCTCCGGCGGCGGTAGTTTCACTCGTCGTTGCGTCATCTTGTTGTCGCCGCTAGGATCGCGGCGATGCCGGCGGCGCGCAGCACCGTCGCATCGCTTCATAGGAGCGGCACGGGAGTCGGCGGATCATCAGTCGATTCGCGGACCCTGACGAGAAGAACGAAACTTCCGAAGGTCTGACCATGCCATTGACTAGCAATAACGAATCCCGATGATGCAGCGCTTCAAGGTCAGCGAGCGCGAGCTCGAGAGCGGCGCCCGCGACATCCAGATCGAAGGCGAGCTGGACCTGGCGGTTGCCGGGAAGCTCGACGAGGTGCTCGCCAAGGCCTGCGAGCAGTGCGAGCGGGTGCTGGTCGGGCTCGAGCGCTGCGCCTTCATCGACTCCTCCGGGATCGCGGTGATCCTGCGCGCTCACAGCCGGATGCAGGAGGACGGCCACCGGCTCGTCGTCTACGGGCCGACCGACCAGGTCCTGCGGGTCCTCTCGATGACCGGCCTCACCTCCAACGGCCTCGTCTTCGACAGCTGCGAGGAGGCGCTGGCGGCGCTCGGCGAGGCCGAGGGCACCGGCGCCGCCGACGGCTAGGTGCGGCTAGCCGCGCGCACCAACAGGCTGCGCTGCGGGACCAGCACCGTCGCCCGCTGCACCATCCGCTCCGGCTCGGGTGCCAGCGGGGTCAGCTCGACGCTGCGGAGGACCGCCGGGACCACGGTCTCGATCTCGGCGTGCGCGAGCGCTTCACCGACGCAGCGGCGGGCGCCGCCGCCGAAGGGGAAGAAGGGCCAGGAGGGGGTGATGTCGGCGAGCCAGCGTTCGGGGTCAAAGCGGTCGGGGTCGCGGAAGCCGCGGGGGTCGCGGTGGACCAGCGAGGTGGGGGCGACGACGGTGGCGCCGGCCGGTACCTCGCGGCCGTCGATCTGCATCGGCTCGAGCAGGCGACGCAACGAGCCCGAGGCGGGTGGGCGCAGTCTCAAGACCTCGCGGACGATGGCGTCGGAGTGCTCGCTGCGCGGGTCGGCGAGGAAGGTCTCCGCCGCCTCGGTTTCGCGGGCGAGGCGGTCGAGGATCCAGGTCAGGGCGATCGAGGGCGGCTCCTGCGCCGCCATCAGCAACGACATCAGCTCGTCGACGATCTGCTCGGTGGTCAGATCGGCGTCGGCGCTGACCATGCAGCCGAGGACGTCCACCTCTTCGCTCGGTTCCTTGCGGCGGGCTTCGACCGCGCGCGAAAGTGCCGTGACGACCGGCGCCTGGCGCTGCTCGAACAGTGCCTGCCCGAGCTCGCCCATCAGCCCGTCGCCTTTGCCGGGCAGCGTCACCGGCGGGTTGCCTGGCGTGCGCAGCATCCGGCCGATCGCCTCGGTCAGCTCAACCGCGATCTCCTCGTCGCGCACCCCGAGAACCAGTCGCACGAAAATCTCGTCGCAGAGGGTGCGCAGGCGGGAGAGGAGGCGGAAGGGGCGCCCGAGCGGCCATTCGGCGACATGGCGTTCGGCGATCGCCGCGATCTGCTCCCGGCGCGGGTCGATCACCTCCGGCGCGAGGGCCGGCGCGATCCGCGCCCGCGCCGACTGGTGTGCCTCGGCGTCGCCGCCGAAGACCGAGCGGTTGGAGGCGAAAGGGAGGACCGCGCGGCGCGCCTCACCGGCGTGGGAGCGTGCCGGGTCGGAGCCGAGCAGCGCTTCGACCGCCTCGGGCTCGGTGACAATGAAGGTCGGCCGCGCCGTCAGCAAGCGGATCTGGAAGACGTCGCCGTGCTCCTCCTGCTGGCGCCGCAGGAACTCGAGCGGGTCGCGGTGGAAGGCGACCGTCTGTGCGAGGACGCCCGCGTCGGGCCCGGGCGGCGGCGCGAAGGGCCGGGGAGCGGTCGAACTTTCCATTCTGCGCGTCTACCCAGCGGCAGCCGGGGTGGAAACGCGCGCTACTGCTGCTTCTCGACGAAGCTGATCTTGCCGTTGGTCTCGAGGATCGCCCAGCGGACCTCGGCAAGCGAGCCGATCTGTTCCAGCCGCGCCTCCTGTTCGACCTCCTCGACGGTCAGCCGCTGGCGCCGCAGGTTCCGCTCCACGACCTCGCCGTCCTCGACCAAGACGATTGGCTCGCCCGCGAGGACCGGCCGTAGCCTGGGGACCCGCAGGCTCGTCCAGGAGACCAGCACCGTCAGCAAGGCGATCGTCGAGATCGCCAGCAGGGCGCCCGTCACCGAGTAGTCGCTCTGGGTGACGCCCTGCTGGACGAGGTCGCCGATCACGACCAGGAGGATGATGTCGAAGGGCTCCATCGAACTGAGCTCGCGGCGGCCGAGCATCCGCATCAGCAGGAAGATGAAGGCGAAGATGACCGCGGAGCGGATGACGATGTCCATCAGGGGAAGTTGACCTGGGTGCGGTCGATCGAGGCGATTTCTTCGTCGGCGTCGTAGAGGGCGACGTTGGCGTCGTGGGTGCCGACATCGTTGGGGTTCGCCTGCAGGGAGATGTAGACGTTGAGGGTGCGGCCGGGCGGTAATGGCGGGTAGCGCAGCTTCAGGTGCTTCGGGTCGCTGGTCGTTTCAGCCGGTTCCGGCTGCACCGTGTTGATCGTCGTTTCTTCGATCCAGCCCTTGTCGAAGACGAGAGTCGGCGCCCCGATCGGTTCATTTGCGTGGATCTGCAGCCGTGCCTGGTACAGCAGGCCGCCGCGGACCCGTTCCGGCGCGGTGATCTTCATGGTGGCGGCGGTGGCACTCGCTTCCTGGGTCTGGGGTCTGGCGCCGAAGGCATTGAGCAGGGCCGCGATGACGAAGGTCGTCAGCAGGAGCAGGAAGACGTGGCGCAGCCACTGGCCCACCGCTTTCCCCTCGAAGTCGCGATGCCGCGGGAGGTCGATCCCCTGCGGAAGGTCCGACATGGCTTCCACCCTAGGAGCAGGGTCGGCGGCAACGAGGCGGCGAAGGAATCGAACCTTCCAAGCGGTGGGCTGCACCGCCCTGCCGGCTTTGAAGGCCGGATGGGCCACCAGACCCCTGCCGCCCCAGGTGGCGCGAGCTTATTGCGTGCCGGTGCCGGCGCGGGGGAGGTGGCGGTCGCCGTCGCGGCGCAGGCGCTTTTCGGCATCGAGTTGTTCGAGCAGGGCCTGGGCGTATTTGCGGCTGAGGCCGAGGGCGTCGCGGACGGAGGCGATGGTCGTGGCCCCGTCGCGCTCGGCGAGGGCGACGGTTAGGCGGGCGAGCATCTCGTAGGCAGTGGCGGCGTAGACGACGTCGGCCTTGGCGCGGACGGCGGCGCCAGCGGTAGCGAGTTCGCCGAAGGCTTTCTCGACTTCGCGGCGTTCGGCGCCTAGGTCCTCCGCGAGCTGGGCGGCCCCGCGAGGCCGGGGCCCGTCTTTTTCGAGCTCCGTCACGACCTTGCGCGCCAGCGGGCCGGGGTCGGTGGGGGTCGGGGGAGGAGTGGGCGTCGACTGTTCTTCGGGGGCGGTCGGTTCCCAGCCGGGCCCGTGTCGGGGCGGCGACGGATCGCGGACGATCCCGCCGCCGAGCGTGTCGGGCGGGGCGATCCGGCGGATCACGACGCGGTCGCCGGCGCGCGCGAGCAGCGGCCGCTCGAGCCGCATCTGGGCGCCGCCATCGCCCAGATCGACGACGCGGGCGGGGCTGTCGCGAGTGCCGAGGTGGACCTGCACGCGCGGCTCGGCGAGGATCGCCTCGATGCCGCCGCCATCCGTCCCAGGGCCGCCGCTCGTGCTGAGGTCGACGTCAAGGCGATAGGTGACCTCGACGCCGGCTGGGTCCGTCGCGATCACGTCGCCGCGTTGAACCTCATCGCGCTCGATGCCGCCAAGGTTGAGGGCGACTCGCTGGTGGGCGTCGGCTACCTCCAGCGCCTGGTCGTGCACCTCGATCGAACGCACCCGCGCCTCGCGGTCAGAGGGAAGCACCGTCACCCGCTGCCCCCGCTCCAGCCGCCCCGACCACAGGGTTCCGGTAACGACCGTCCCGTGGCCGGCGACGGTGAAGGCGCGGTCGACGTGGAGGACCGGGGCGTCGACGACACCGCGGCGTTCGTCCTTGTACCGGCTTATCCGTCCCAAGGACGAACGCCGGTCCTGGCTGGCCTCAGCGGCCACGCGCGCCAGTGCCGCTCGCAGATCGTCCAGCCCCTCGCCCGTCTCGGAGCTCACCTCGATCAGAGGTGCGCCTGGGACCAGCTCGGCCGCGTCCTCGGCCGCCAGCGCTCGCGTCTCCTCACCCATGAGGTCGACCTTGGTCAGGGCGATTACGCCGTGCTCCACGCCGAGCGCCTGCAGCACAGCGAGGTGCTCGTGCGTTTGCGGCATCGGGCCGTCGTCGGCGGCGACGATGAGCAGGAACATGTCGATGCCGCTGGCGCCGGCGATCATCGTCCGCACGAAGCGTTCGTGGCCGGGGACGTCGATGAGGCTGAGGCGGCGGTCGCCGAGGTCAAGGGAGGCGAAGCCGAGCTCGATCGACATCCCGCGCCGCTGCTCCTCGGCAAGGCGGTCGGTGTCGCGGCCGGTCAGCGCCCGCACCAGCGCCGTCTTGCCGTGGTCGATGTGGCCGGCGGTGCCGACCGTCAGCGGCCGCGGTGCCACCTCAGGCCAGGGCCTCCCGGACGGCGGCTGCGGCATCGGCGGCGTCGCTGTCGCTCATCGTTCGCGGGTCGAGAAGGACGCGATCGCGAACGATGCGAGCGATCACCGGCGGATCGTGCTGGCGCAGACGGGTGAGCAGGGCGTCGGCGCCGTTCGCGCCTGGGTCGACCAAGCAGACCGGTCCCTCCAGGGCGACGTCGGCGAGGGAGCCGCCGCCTGGCGTACCACTGCCGCGGCCGACGGCGGCGGTTGGGCCGATCGCTTGCGTCATCGTCTCTGCTCGGAGCCGCAGCTGCTGCTCCGGCGCCTCGATCATCGCCAGCGCCGGCAGCGCGGCCGGTCCCTTGTCGCGATGTAATCGCAGCGTCGCCTCCAGCGCCGCCAGCTGCAGCTTGTCGAGCCGCATCGCCCGCGCCAGCGGGTGGCGCTTGCAGCGCTCGACCGCCTCAGCCCGACCAAAGAGGATGCCGGCCTGCGGCCCGCCCAGCAGCTTGTCGCCCGAGCAGCAGACGAGGTCGGCACTGGCCGCGACCGCGGCACGGACGGTGGGCTCGTCGTGAATCTCGGCCAGCGCCCCCGAGCCGAGGTCGTCGACCATCGCGATGCCGCGCTCGCGCGCCAGCGCCGCCAGCTCGGCCGCCTCCGGCTGCTCGGTGAAGCCGACGATGCGGAAGTTCGACTGGTGGACGCGGAGGATCGCGGTCGTGCGCTCGCCGATCGCGGCGGCGTAGTCGGCGAGGCGGGTGCGGTTAGTGGTGCCGACCTCGACCAGGGTGGCGCCGGAGTGGGCGAGGATGTCGGGGATCCGGAAGGAGCCGCCGATCTCGACCAGCTCGCCGCGGCTGACCAGGACCTCGCCGTCGCCGGCAAGAGCCGCCAGCGCCAGCATCACCGCGGCAGCATTGTTGTTGACCGCGAGCGCGGCCTCGGCGCCGCTCAGCCCGCAGAGCAAGTCCTCGACGTGAGCTCCGCGGCTGCCGCGCTCTCCTCGCTCGAGGTCGTACTCGAGGTTGCTGTAGCCGGCGGCGACCTCGGTCACCTGGGCGACTGCGGCCGGGGCCAGGGGCGCGCGGCCGAGGTTGGTGTGGAGGACGACGCCGGTCGCGTTGATCACGCGGCGCAGGCTCGGGTTACTGAGACGGGCGAGGCGGTCGGCAGCGCTCGCGCTGATCTCCTCGTGGCTGGGAGCCGGCTCGCCACCGAGCACTGCCTCCCGGGCGGCGTCGATCGCTTCCCGGGCAGCAGCGACCGCGAGCGGGTGCGCAGCTGCCGACAGCTGCGAGGCGAGCCGCTCCACGGAGGGGAGGCTGCGAAGGTGGTCTGCGGTGTCGCCCCGCGGCGTCTCGGTTTCCATCTGCTGGCTTCCGGCTACCCTCGAAGCGATGGCCGTAGCGCCCAATCGCCCGAGGCTGACCGAACTTTCCCACGGCGCCGGTTGCGCCTGCAAGATCGGCGCCGCCGAGCTGCGCGAGATCCGCGCCGGGCTACCGACCTTTTCGGACCCTTCGCTGCTGGTCGGCCTCGACCCTGCCGACGACGCCGCGGTCTACAAGCTGAGCGACGAGCTGGCCCTGGTCCAGACCCTGGACTTCTTCACCCCGATCGTCGACGACCCCCGCGAGTTCGGCCGCATCGCCGCCACCAACGCGCTCTCGGACATCTATGCGATGGGGGCGCGGCCGGTCCTGGCGCTGAACATCGTCGCCTTCTCGCTGGAGCAACTTGGCGGCGAGATTCTTGCCGAGATCCTCGCCGGCGGCGCCGAGGTCGCCGCAGCGGCGGGCGTGGCGATCGGCGGCGGCCACTCGATCGACGACCCCGAGCCGAAGTACGGCATGACCGTCAGTGGCGTAGTCCATCCCGACGAGCTGTTGACCGCAGCCGGCGCCCAGCCCGGCGACGACCTCTACCTGACCAAGCCGGTGGGAGGGGGAGTGATCACGACCGCCGCCAAGCGCGGCATCGCCGAGCCGCAGTGGGTCGAGGCCGCGGTGGGGGCGATGACCACCCTTAACGCCGAGGCAGCCAAGGCCGCTCGCGCCGCCGGCGCCCACGCGCTCACCGACGTAACCGGCTTCGGCCTGCTCGGCCATCTGCACGAGATGTGCGAGGCGAGCGGGGTGGGGGCCGAGATCGACGCCGTCGCCGTTCCCGCACTCCCGGGGGCCCTCGAGCTAGCCGCCTCCGGCAAAGCGGAAGCCGGTGGCAGCCGCCGCAACGCCGAAGACGCCGAGCGCTTCACCACCTGGGGCGACGAAGTTCCCCCCGAGCGCCGAGCCCTCCTAACCGACGCAATGACCTCCGGCGGCCTCCTGGCCGCAGTACCGGCGGGGACCGAGATGGCCGGGGTTCGCATCGGCACTCTTGTCACCGGCGAGCCGGAGATCGCGGTGTCCTAGACCGCGTTGTTTGGACGCTGACATCCTGCGACCGGTTGTTCCTGTCGTAGACGGGTAACTACCTCCCGTGCCCGATACGCAGGGAAAAGTGGTGGTCGTGACCGGTGCCGGGGCTGGGATCGGGCGGGCCATTGCTCGGCGGTTTGGGGAGGACGGGTGCAAGGTGGCGCTGCTCTCGCGGGGTGAGGATGGGCTCGAGGGGGCGCGGCGGGATGTGGAGGCTGCTGGCGGGACGGCGCTGGCGATTCCTACGGACGTCGCCGATCCCGACGCGGTCGAGGCGGCGGCGGAGCGGGTGGAGCGGGAGCTGGGGCCGATCGATGTTTGGGTCAACGATGCGATGACCACGGTCTTCGCCTTCTTCGAAGACATCGAGCCGGAGGAGTACCGGCGGGCTACTGACGTCACCTACCACGGGATGGTCTGGGGGACGCGTTCGGCGCTGAAGCGGATGGTGCCCCGCGACCGGGGGAAGATCGTCCTGGTCGGCTCGGCGCTCGCCTTCCAGGGCATCCCCCTGCAGGCTCCCTACTGCGGGGCCAAGCACGCGGCCAAGGGGTTCTTCGATTCAGTCCGCACCGAGCTCAAGCACAAAGGCTCGAAGGTCAGTGTTTCCATGGTCCACCTGCCGGGGGTGAACACGCCCCAGTTCGATCACTGCCGGGCGAAGACGCCCGGGCACCCGCAACCGGTCGCGCCGATCTACCAGCCGGAGATCGCTGCCGACGCGGTGCACTGGGCGGCGTATCATCGCCGCCGTCAGGTCTACGTCGGCATCTCCACCGTCTACACCGTCCTCGGCAGCAAATTCGCCCCCTGGATCGCCGAGTGGTACCTGGCGAAGACGGCGGTCAAAGGCCAGCAGACCGAGGGACCGCCGGACGAGCAGAACAAGGAGGGCAACCTGATGGAGCCGCAGCCGGGCGACCTCGGAGCTCGCGGCCGCTTCAGCGACAAGGCCCACGAGCGCAGCCCGCAGCTGTGGGCGAGCAAGCACCGCTTGCTGCTCGCGGCGGCCGGCGCAGCAGCCGCCGGGGCGGCCGGACTGTTGGCGGCGCGCGCGGAGCGGTGAGCCGCCCCGCCACCTTTCCGCACGCCCTCCGCGATTACGCGCTGCTGGCCGACGGCGAGCGCGGCGTCCTCGTCGGCCCGCGCGGCGACTTCGCCTGGATGTGCTTCCCGCGCTGGCACGATGGCGCTGTCTTTTCCTCGCTGGTCGGCGGCGTCAGCAGCTACACGGTCGCGCCGCGCGGCCGTTTCGTCTGGGGTGGCTACTACGAGCCGGGCACGCTTATCTGGCGCAGTCGCTGGATCACCGAGGAAGGGATCGTCGAGTGTCGGGAGGCGCTGACGCTGCCCTCGACGCCGCAGCGGGCGATCGTCCTGCGCCGGATCGCGGCCGTGCAGGGTCCGGCGCGCGTGCAGGTCGCTCTCGCCGCCGGCGCCGAGTTCGACCGCTACGGGATGGCGCGCCTGCGCCAGGACGAAGAAGGTGCCTGGTGCGCCGAGCTGGGGGAGACGCGGATGCGCTGGCTCGGGGCGGCGCAGGCGAAGCCGACCGACGGCAGCTCGCGCGAGCGGGCGCTAACGATGGAGCTCGAGCTGGAGCCGGGGGAGGAACGCGACCTCGTCCTTGCCCTCCAGCACGGCGAGCCGCCCGAAACACCGCACCGCGCCGACGAGCTCTGGAGCGCGACTGAGGAGGAGTGGAGGGCGCGGGTACCTGACGTCGGCGGCTGCCTCGCCAGCCGCGACGCCGAGCACGCCTACGTGGTGATGAGCGGCCTCACCGCTGAGCGCGGGGCGATGGTCGCGGCGGCGACGACCTCGCTGCCGGAGCGGGCCGAGCGCGGGCGCAACTACGACTACCGCTACGCCTGGATCCGCGACCAGTGCTACGCCGGGCAGGCAGTGGCGGCGCTGGGGCCGCATCGGCTCATGGACGACGCGGTGCGGTTTGCCGTCGCTCGTCTGCTCGCCGACGGCCCCGACCTGATGCCCGCCTACACCGTCGAGGAAAAGCCGGTGCCGAAGGAAAAGCGCCTCAGCCTGCCGGGTTTCCCCGGCGGTGAAGACATCACCGGCAACCGCGTTCGCGACCAGTTTCAGCTCGACGCCTTCGGCGAGATCCTGATGCTGCTCTCCGCGGCGGCCCGCCACGACCACCTCGACGCCGACGGCTGGCGCGCCGCCGAGCTCGCGGTGGAAGCGATCGAGCAGCGCTGGCGCGATGCCGACGCCGGGATCTGGGAGCTGGAACCGGCGCTCTGGACCCACAGCCGCCTGATCTGCGCCGCCGGCCTTCGCCAGATCTCCGCCCACTCGCCGGGCCAGGAGCAGCCGGCCGGCTGGCTCGCCCTTGCCGACAAGCTCGTCGCCGAGGCGGCGGCGACAGCCCTGCATCCCTCCGGCCGCTGGCAGCGCACGGTCGAAGACCCGCGCCTCGACTCCTCGCTGCTGCTGGCGGCGATCCGCGGCGCCGTCCCCGCCGACGATCCCCGCTCGCTGGCAACCCTGCGGGCAGTCGCCGACGAACTCACCGAGGACGGCTACTGCTACCGCTTCCGGGCCGAAGAGCTGCCGCTCGGCCAGGCTGAGGGCGCCTTCCTCCTTTGCGGTTTCTGGCTCGCCCTCGCTTACGCCCAACAGAACGACATGCCGCGCGCCCTCGCCTGGTTCGAGCGCAACCGCGCCGCTTGCGGCACCCCCGGCCTCTTCTCCGAGGAGTTCGACGTCCGCCAGCGCCAACTCCGCGGCAACCTCCCCCAAGCCTTCGTCCACGCCCTCATGCTCGAGTGCGCGGTGAAGCTAGCGCAGGCTTAACGTTTCAGAAATCTTCTGTCTGCTGAAGACGATATGTTTCAGCTATGGCAAGACTCGAGCAGGAAGCGCATCGACTGGCGGAGGAAGCCCTGGAGCGGCAAGAACGCACGTTGACCGAGCTACGCGCGCGGACCGGAACTCTGTTCACCGTCTCTGTGTTGGTCGCGTCATTTCTTGGGGCGCGGGTCCTTCCGCGAGACGGCCTCAGCTTTTGGATCGTTCTTGCGCTGTTCGCCTTTGGGGTGTCGATCAGTTCTTGTGTCTACGTGTTGCTACCGAAGGACGATCTTGTCTTCGCACTGGATGGGCCGCAGGCCTACGAAGCGCTCTATGAGTTCCGGTACGACGCGGATGAGATTCATCGGCGCTTGGCTTACTGGTTGCGGGTTTTTGGAGAGGCCAACCTTGAGGTGCTCGACCGATCGAATAGAGCGTTCGAGATAGCCAGCGTTGCCTTGATCAGCGAGATCGCGTTTTGGACGCTTCAGATCGTGCTAACTTGAAGACAATGGATTCCCTTAAGCACAACCACCCTCCACCTCCGCCCCCTCCACCTCCGCCCGGGGTTGGCATTCCAGAGACGTGCGGTAGCGGCAGGCAAGCCCTGGAGAAACGAAAGGGCTTCCGTCGGCGTCTTGTGAGGTTTCTATCCCTGTCCTGGTAGGTCCATCGCCAGCTTGATCACCTGCGCCGTGTGCAGGGGTTTGCGGTCGGATAGCTGTTCGATCTGGGTCTTGCAGGAGAAGCCGTCGGCTATTAGGAGGGTGTTCTCGGGGGCTTCGCGGAGCATTGGGAGCAGGCGCTGGTTGGCGATTTCGCGGGAGATCTGGTCGTGGTCCTTCTCGAAGCCGAAGGAGCCGGCTAGGCCGCAGCAACCGGAATCGAGGACTTCGAAGTCGAGGCCCAGGCGTTCGTAGAGCTCTTTCTCGGCGTCCATGCCCATGACTGCTTCCTGGTGGCAGTGGCCGTGGATCAGGGCCTTCTTCTCTAGGCGAGGGGCGTCCCAGTCCTTGGCGTGTTCCTGGAGCAGCTCGGCCAGGGTCAGGGTCTGCAGCGAGAGGCGCTTGGCGTCCTCGTCGGCGCCCATCAGTCCCGGCAGCTCGTCGCGGAAGGCCGCCACGCAGCTGGGCTCGATCCCGACCACCGGCACGCCCTCGCGAATGTACGGCGCCAAGGTGTCGAGGTTCCGCCGCCAGAAGCGCTTGGCGGTGTCGAGCATCCCGTAGTCGTAGAGGGGCCGGCCGCAGCAGAGCTCACGCTCGGGGACGACGACGCGGAAGCCGGCGTCCTCAATCACCTCGGTCGCCGCTTTCATCGTCTCGGGGTGGAGGAAGTTGTTGAACGTGTCCGGGAAGAGGAGGACCGGGTCGGCATGGGGATTGACGGCGCCGCGCTCGGCGAACCAGGCGGTGAAGGTCTGGTGGGCGAAGCGCGGGACCTCGCGCTCGGGGCTGATCCCACCCGCCCGCTTGACCAGCCGCGAGATCCCCGGCGCGTGGGTGAGGAAGTTCGCCAGCCGCGGCATTCGCGCCGCCGCCCGGGCGTGGAACATGATCAGCCCGATCGTGTAGGCGGGCAGCGGCCGCAGCCTGCGCTTGTAGCGGTGGGAGAGGAACTCGGCCTTGTAGGTGGCCATATCGACGCTGACCGGGCAGTCGCCTTTGCAGCCCTTGCAGGAGAGGCAGAGGTCGAGCGCCTCCTTAACGTCCTCGGATCGGAAGCCGTCGGTAATCGTCTGCCCCTCGAGCATCTCGTAGAGGATCCGGGCGCGGCCGCGGGTCGTGTGCTCCTCGTCCTTGGTCACCGAGAAGCTCGGGCACATCGTCCCGCTAGTGGTCTGCCGGCACTTGCCAGCGCCGACGCATCGCAGCGCCGCGTGGGCGAAGCTGCCGCCGTCCTCGCCGAACGAGAAGTGGGTCTTCGGCTGCGGCGGCGCGTAGTCGGAGCCGAGCTTCATGTTGGAGACGATCGGATAGGGGTCGACGACCTTGTGGGGGTTCATCCGGTTACCGGGGTCCCAGATCCGCTTGAACTCCTCGAAGGCGCCGACCAGCTCCGGCCCGTACATCTTCGGCAGCAGCTCGGCCCGCGATTGGCCGTCGCCGTGCTCGCCCGAGAGCGAGCCGCCGAACTCGACCACCAGGTCGGCGGCTTCGTCGACGAACTGGCGCCACTGGCGCACGCCGCCGGCGCTGGTCAGGTCGAAGGTGATCCGGCAGTGGGTGCAGCCGTCGCCGAAGTGGCCGTAGAGGGCGGTGCGGTATTCGTGCTTGTCGAGCAGATCGCGGAAGCGGCGCAGGTAGTCGCCGAGCCGATCGGGCGGCACCGCCGCGTCCTCCCAGCCCTCCCAGCTGTCGCGCTCGCCGGGGATGTAGGCGGTGGCGCCGAGCCCGGCCTCGCGAACCTCCCAGAGCCGGTCCTCTTCGGCCCGGTCGTCGAACAGGCGCATCGTCGGCGCGTGCTTGTCCTTGCGCAGCCGCGCCGTGCACTCTTCGGCCTTTTCGTCGCTCTCCTCTTTCGTCTCGCCGCCGAACTCGACCAGGAGCCAGCCGTCGCCGTCGGGCAGCAGCGGGATCTCGCCGGTGTGCTGGCCTTTGCCCTCCATGTCCTGGACCAGGCAGCGGTCGAGCCCCTCGAGCCCCGTCGGTTCGTACTCGAGGATCTCGGAGACGTGGTCGGCGGCTTCGAAGACGCTGGGGTAGCCGAGTACGAGCAGGGAGCGGCAGGGAGGGGAGTGGACGAGCCGGACCGTCGCCTCCAGCACCGTCACCAGCGTCCCCTCCGAGCCGACCAGCGCCCGGGCGACGTTGAACCCTTTCTCCGGCAGCAACTCGTCGAGGTTGTAGCCGGAGACGCGGCGGGGGATGTCGGGATAACGCTCGCGGACTAGCTGCGCGTAGCGGTCGCGCAGGTCGCGCATCTGCGCGTAGATCTCGCCGCGGCGGCCGCCCTCGCGGATGATCCGCTCGAGCTCCTCCTCCGAGGTCGCCCCCACCCGCATCCGCAGGCCGTCGTAGGTGACGATCTCCAGCTCTTCGAGGTTGTCGGCGGTGCGACCGGCCATCACCGAGTGGACCCCGCAGGAGTTGTTGCCGATCATCCCGCCGAACGTCGCGTATTCGTGGGTCGAGGTGTCCGGGGCGAAGGTGAGGTTGTACTTCTGTTCGGTCAGCTCGGCGAGCTGGTCGCGGATCACCCCTGGTTGCACCCGCGCGATCCGCCGCTCGGGGTCGACCTCGAGGATCTCCCGCATGTACTTCGAGGTGTCGAGGACGACGGCGACGTTGGCGGTCTGGCCGGCGAGGCTGGTGGCGCAGCCCCGGGCGAGCACCGGCGCCCCGTGCTCGTGGCAGGCGGCGACGGCGGCGACGACGTCCTCGGCGTCGCGCGGGATCACGACCCCGAGGGGCGGCTGGCGGTAGTTGGAGCTGTCGTGCGAGTAGATCGCCCGGGTGCCGAGGTCAAAGCGCACCTCACCCTCGACCGCATCCTTCAGCGCCTGCTTAAGCGCCCGCCGATCGATCCGCTCGATCCCCTCCGGTTCCAGCGTCTGGTGCCCGAGCTGCGGCCCGCTCATGCCGCGAAGCGCTCCGCCTCGTGCCGCAGGGACAACCCGTGCCCCGGTCGGGAGGGGTCGGGGCGGAGCGCGCCGTCCTCCGGGTCGAGCGTGCCGTCGAACAGCATTCGCTCCAGGCGCACGTGGTCGTGGAAGTACTCGAGGTGGACGAGGGACTCGATCGCGCAGCAGACGTGGGTGGAGATCGCCGGGGCGCAGTGAGCTGAGAACGGGCGCTGCAGCGCCCGGCAGATGCCGTCGGCGCGGAGCATCGCGCTGATCCCACCGATCCTGGTGACGTCGGCCTGGATGACGTCGACGTTCGGGGCCAGCTCGCCCAGTCCCGCCAGATCCCACTCGTACTCACCGGCGGCGATCGCCATCCCCGCCGGCGCGCGGTCGCGGACGAAGCCCAGCCCCTGGCGGTCGCGGGAGCTGACCGGCTCCTCGAAGTAGGAGACGCCAAAGGCGGCGTATTCCTCGGCGCGGCCGAGCGCCTCGCGCGGCGCAAAGGCGCCGTTGGCGTCGACCATCAGCTCGGTCCCTTCCCAGAGGACTTCGTGGCAGAGCGCCAGCCGCTGCGGGTCGCGCTCCGGGTCGCGACCGACCTTGATCTTTACCCGCGGCAGCCCCGCCTCGCGCCACCGCTCGAGCTGTTCGCGCAGCTTCTCTTCCGAGTAGGAGGTGAAGCCGCCGCTGCCGTAGATCGGGGCCGCGTCGTGGAAGCGGGGGAGGGCATCGGCGAGGGGGAGGCCGAGCAGGCGCGCTTTCAGGTCCCAGAGGGCGATGTCGGCGGCGGAGAGCGCCATCGCCCCGACGCCTTGCTGGCCGGCGTTGCGGATCGCCCGCCGCATCGCCAGCCAGGCCGCCGCCGGGCGCATTGCGTCGGCCCCACAGAGGCAAGGCCGCAGCATCGAGTCGACGAAGGTCGCAACGCTGCGGTCGCCGTACGCATATCCGAGCCCGCACTCGCCCTCCGCCTCGACCTCGACGACGACGATCGTCGTCGCGTCCCACTCGAGCGTGCCGTCGGACTCCGGCTCGTCGGTGGGGACAGTGAAGGCGCGGACCCGGACTTCGGTCACCGGCGCCTCCGCCGCTGCCCGCTGCCGCGCCGCGACCGCCATCAGCGCGTCGTCATCTCCTTCAGCTTGCCTTTCAGCGACTGGCTGACGATGCGGCCGCCGTGCGGGTCGCCTTTGAGCAGCGATTTCGCCAGCGCCGTCGCCTGTTCGAGTTTGATGTGGGGCGGCAGCGGCGGCACCTCGGGGTCGGTCACCGCCTCGTAGAGGACCGGCCGCCCAGCGTTAAGCGCCTCATCCCAGGCCGCGCCGACGTCATCGGGGTTTTCGACCTTGATCCCGTGCAGCCCCAGCGAGCGCGCGTAGTCGGCGTAGGGGAAGTCGGGGATGCTCTGCGAGACCTCGAGTTTGGGATCGCCGGCCAGCACCCGCTGCTCCCAGGTCACCTGGTTCAGGTCGTCGTTGTGGAGGACGAGGACGACGAGTTGCTTGTTCGACCACTCCTCCCAGCGGTTGGCGATGTCGATCAGCGCGTTGATCCCGAGCATCTGCATCGCGCCATCCCCGATCGCCGCGATCACCGGCCGCTCCGGGTAGGCCATCTTCGCCGCGAACGCGTACGGCACCGCCGGGCACATCGTCGCCAGCGTGCCCGA
>DASZNP010000049.1:0-2827 GCA_035551255.1 Solirubrobacterales bacterium | reverse complement strand
CCGCTCGCGAATCGCGACGCTGTCGCGTTGACTGTCGAGGCCGAAGATCTGTGCTGTCCCGCTGCTCGGGTGGAGCAAGTCGAGCAGGGTGCGGATCGCGGTCGTCTTGCCGGCTCCGTTCGGCCCTAAAAAGCCGAAAACCTCACCCTGGTCGATCACGAAGCTGACGTCCTCGATGCCGCGATGGCTGCCGTACCGCTTGGTCAGCCGCTCAGTCTCGATCGCGGGCGTCTCGCTCACCCGGCGATTATCGCCGCCGCCCGGGCGTCAGCGGCTAAGCACGGCCTCGAGCTCGGCGAGCTTCGAGGCGATGCCGGAGCTGATGCCGTCGCAGATTTCGTGCACCCCCGGGTCGGAGATCCGGTAGAGCGAGCTGGTGCCGCGCTTGCGGCGGGCGACGAAGCCCTCGGCGAGGAGGGCCGAGAGGTGCTTGGAGACGTTCTGCTGCGAGGTGCCGAGTTCTTCGGTGATCTCGCCGACCGAGGCCTCGTCGCGATTGCGCAAGAGGTCGAGGATCCGCAGCCGGGTCGGATCCGACAGGGCGCGGAAGCGGCGAGCGATCAGCTCGGCAGCGTCGGGATTGAGCGGGCTCTTCATCGCTGTGTTATTGTACCTTTTACAACTGTTAAGTTGTTAAGACGTACAAGCGTAGATTGTAGAGAGGAGCATCAGGTGACTGTTCAGGCCCCGTCAACTTTGAAGCATCAAGCGGTGGGAACGCAGGTGAAGCTCGGGGCGATCGGCCGGCTCGGTCGCCTCGCTGCCACCCACCGCGCCGCGACCTTCGGCGTCTGGGCAGTGCTCGCCGTCGCCCTCGGCTTCCTTGCCCCCCGCGCCGAGACGGCGCTCTCCGGCGCCGGCTGGGAAGCGACCGGCTCGGAGTCAGTCGCGGTCCGCAAGCAGGTCGACGCGGCTTTTGCCGGTGCCGGCGCCTATGGGCTCCAGGTCGCCGTCCACTCCGGCAACTACGTCGCCGCCGACCCGCGCTTTCGCGCCACCCTGGCGCGCGTCCAGCGGCTGCTCGCCGCCGACCCCGCCGTCGGCAAGGTCGTGCCGCCGCAGGCCGGCGTCTCGATCTCCCGCGACGGGCACACCGCGGTCGTCCGCGCCACCGCCGCCAAGGACCCGAACGGGATGGTCGCCGCCGCCGACGGGTTGAAGTCCGATCTCGCCGCCACCGCCGCCTCCGGCGTCGAAGCCCACCTCACCGGGCCGGCCGGGATGTGGTCCGATTTCAACGAAGCCAACAAAGAAGCGATGATGAAGTCCGAGCTCTTCTCCTGGCCGGTGACGCTGGCGATCCTCGTCCTCGCCTTCGGCTCGCTGGTCGCCGCCGGCCTGCCGCTGATGCTGACGATCACCGGTCTAGTGCTCTCCGCCGGCCTCCTCTACCTCGGCACCCAGCTACTGCCGATTTCGATCTGGGCGATGAACTTCGCGATGATGTTCGCGCTCGCGCTCGGCATCGACTACGCGCTCTTCGTCGTCATGCGCTTCCGCAACGCCCTCTTCGGCCAGCGCCTCGAGCCCGCCGAGGCGGTCGGGGCAACGATGGACACCGCTGGCAGGGCGGTTCTCTTCTCTGGGCTCACCGTGCTCGTCTCGCTGGCGGCGGTGATGCTCGTCCCCAGCCCGGCCTTCCGCTCGGTCGCGCTCGGGATCATGATCTCCGTCCTCTTCGTCCTCGCCGCGACGCTGACCCTGCTGCCCGCGGTGCTGGCGAAGCTCGGTCCGCGGGTCGACAAGCTCTCGCTCCCCTGGGCGCACTCAGGCGACCATCGCTCGCCGCGCTTCGCCCGCTGGGGCGAGCTGCTCTGGCGCCGGCCGCTCCTCTTCGGCGGCCTGGCACTGGCGGCGCTGCTGGCCCTGGCGGCGCCGGTCCTCGGCCTCCGCACCGGCATGCCCTCGATCAAGGTCGTGCCGCAGGGCGACAGCTCGCGGGTCGGCTACGAACAGGTGAGCGCGGCCTTCGGTCCGGGCGCACCAGGCCTGTTGCAGGTGACGGCACCGGCTGCGCAGGCGAAGCAGGTCGCCGGCGAACTCGCCCAAGACCCGGGCGTGGCGATGGCGCTGCCGCCGCGCACCGGCAGCGATGGACTGGCGCTGATCGAAGCGATCCCAACCGCTGCTCCCTCGACCACCGGCTACGGCAGCACGATCGATCGTCTCCGCGCCGAACTCCCCCCGGCGGCCCTGGTCGGCGGGCCGGGAGCCGAAAACCACGACCTCGAGGCCAACCTCGGCGCCAAGGCGCCGCTCGTGATCGGCGTCGTCCTCGGCCTCGGCTTCCTGCTCCTGCTGGTCGCCTTCCAGGCACCGCTGGTCGCGGCCCTCGGCGTCCTCACCAACCTGCTCTCGACCGCGGCCGCTTTCGGCGTCGCCAAGCTGATCTTCCAGGACGGCAACCTCGCCGGCCTGCTCGGCTTCGAACCGCAGGGCTTTCTCGATGCCTGGGCCCCGGTCTTCTTCTTCGCGATGGTCTTCGCGATCGCGATGGACTACACCGTCTTCCTCCTCTCCTCAGCGCGCGAGCACTGGGACGCATCCGGCAGCGCCAAGCAGGCGATGATCGGCGGGCTCGCCCACTCCGGCCGCGTCGTCCTCGCCGCCGGCGCAGTGATGGTCGCCGTCTTCTTCACCTTCGCCCTCTCCGGCCCGCTGCCGCCGAAGGAAATGGGCGCGATCCTCGGCATCGCCGTCCTCCTCGACGCCTTCCTCGTCCGCCTGCTGCTACTCCCAGTCCTGCTCCGCCTCACCGGCAGCGCCGCCTGGTACATGCCGCGCTGGCTGCGGCGCGTCCTCCCGGACGTGCGCTTCGGACACGGCG
>DASZNP010000048.1:0-149088 GCA_035551255.1 Solirubrobacterales bacterium | reverse complement strand
AGTTGGCCGCACCGGCGGCGATCTGCATCCCCGCCGGCAGGGTGACGCGGGCTTCGCGCATCGTCGCCGTGGAGCGTTCTTCTTCGCCCAGGTGCTGGGGGAGGAGGAGCTTGGTCTTCAGGCCGGTGGGGGCGCCGGCGGTGTGGTTGGTGGGTTCGGCTTCGAAGGTCGGGGCGAAGGGGAGGCCGGTGCAGTCGGTGATGTCGGGAAGGGGGGCAGACGCGGTGAGGGGGTCGGGAAACTGGTAGCTCTTGACCAAGATTCCCACTTCTCCGCTCTGGCAGGCCGAGGGGTTCGTCATGAAGGCCTTGCGCTGATCGAGCGGGATCGTCGAGGGGCGTTCGCCGATGATTTCCCCTTTGCCGTTTTTGGCTTCGCAGGCCGTTTTGCAGTGGGGCGCTTCGAGGGGGGTCAGACGCTCTTTGTCGTGGGCCGGGCTGGCGGGGTTCCCCCACAGCATCGTTTCGGCACTCACCAGCGAGACCTCTCCCGAGCTGCCGTAGACGGTCGCCGTCACCCCATAATCACTCGCCGTCCGCACCCTTATGTCGATGAAGGTGGGGAAAAAGCCCGCGATGAAGCCGAAGCGGGCTATTTCATTGTTGGGGTGCGGCGGCACCATGTTGTAAATGGGCTCAGTGAGTTTCTTATTGAGCCAGGTGACAAGAACCTTCGTGATCCCTACCTGCGCGTCCGTAGGACAGTTGAACGCAAACAGTTCTCCGGTGGCGCACCGCGGGACCGCGTTGATGTTGCCGATCAGGCCTGGTGGGACTGAGACCCTGACTTCCTCGGTCCGGGCGATCTTGCTTTCGTCCAGTTCGCCGTTTTCCTTGAACCCGTGGTCGAGAACCAGATTGGAGGTGAAGTCTGGGTGCCCACCTGCGGCGGTGGTCGACGTTTCCGCACTGACTGCTTCGAGCCCATATTCCAGCGGGCTGTCGGCCGCCGCAGCAAAGGGGAGGGGGCCCTGGATCGGGGTTGCGTCCGCGGCGGCCACCTGCTCGGTAGAGCTTGCAGGTCTGCCCGGCGCCCCCGTCTCGCTCACCGCGCTCGAGGCGCGCGCAAGAGAGCGATGAGTCCTGCGTCGGCCGCTCTTGCTCTTGTGCTTGTGCTTCGAGCACGTCTTGTGCTTTGACTTGCGACAGTGACGCTTGTGTTTTTTCTTCGGTTTTACGTTGCCTGAACCTTGAATGGATTCGGATGCCTGGTTCCGAAAGGAGGGTGAATAGATCGCGGCGGCTTGCTTGCACCCTTCTTCCACGCAGATGGCCGGTTCGGAGGGCGACGGGAAGCCCCCGTTGACCCGCGCGTCATAGATCGCGGCCGTACCGCCTTCCGGAGCGCCCGAAACCAAGGTGTCTTGGGAAACAAAGACGACGTCGCCAGCGTCCGGGGTAACGGAGAGAAGGACATTGTAGATGAACGACCCATTGAACCCCGGCGCGTGGGGATACTGGGACGACCTCCCGGAGGAGATCAGCTTGGCGCTGCCGGCACCTTCCATCCACTCGTAGATGTCGTTGATTCCGTCCGTGTCTTCCGGGACCAGCGCTTCGTCGGTTTCAAAAAAGACGCGGCTGCCGTCCTCTGAAAGGTTGTGGATGATGTCAGAGGCCGGGGTGACAAGCAGGTCCTGCAGCTGCGCTTCGCCTTGGGGCGCTTTTTCGAAGTCACAGGAGATGCATTCCGGGCCCGCAGCCCCGTCCACATAGCGGTAGATCTCGGTGTGTTCTGCGTTTTCGTAGGTGGTGAGCTTAGCTTTGGACTCGAAGACGATCACCCTACCGTCGGGGGTGGTGCGGGAAGAGTCGTTGCCAGGACCGACTTCGCCACTAGTTTTCGGTGCCCTGATTACTCCATCTATCCAGTCTCCCAGTCCCGGAACACCGTTCCCCGCATCGGAGGTCTGCACCAGGTCGCTTGGCAGAACAGTGGCCACATACCTCGGTTCTCCATCACTCCACACGTAAAGGTTGGGCTCCCCCACACTGCCTTTTGCGCCGTCAAGTTGAGCTTTCGAGATGAAGTAGACATGGGAGCCATCGCCGGAAACGTTGACGATCAGTCCTTCGTCCCCCGGGTTGACGACGATGTCGGCACCGGTAGCGGTATCGAAGCGGTGGATAACCCCGGCTTCTTCCGATCCTGAGGGAACAACGTAGAAGACGTAACCGCCGTTGTCGGAGACGCCAGCGAAGACGGGATTTCCGGCAGCTACTTCTTTGGTCTCGGCGTTGTCGAGACGCACATATAGGGCGCCTTCGGCTTCGAAGGCGGTGGCGCTGCCATCTTTGGAGGTTCCCTTCCAGTAGGCCTCTTCCCCTTCTTTCAGGGGTTCCTCTCCCGGAAGCAGCGAAACCACGTGGGTTTCGCCGCCCACTTCGCGGTCGTAGACGGCACCAGTGCCGGTAGGTGCTGCTTCGGGCTCCAGCTGGCGGACCTTGCATTTCGGGTTGCCGGAGCAGAGGAAACTCTGGGCGAGGCCAAACCGCCCAGTTGAAAACACCACATGTTTGCCGCCCTCGCCGATGTAGCGGCCTTGGGCGTAGGGTTCAGTCCCGAGGCTGCCGATTCCGGCCAACTCGAAGGAGTCGTCGGGTTTCATCACGTAGAGGCTCAGCTGTTCCCCGATGTTCAAGGGGCTGAGATTGTCGTTGCTCCAGTCGAAGGCATAGCGATGATCCGGGGAGACTCCCTGAGGCACGGCCAGCCGAGTTTCCGAGCCGGAGAGGGTTAGCCGGCGGGTCGTCGCCCAGCCATCGGCCTCACGTTCAGCCTCATAGACGTCAGCCACTCCAGTTGCCCCCGTGGAGTTCGGCAGAGCCGACTGGTAAGCGAGGTAGGCCACACTGTTGCGAGTGGGCGAGGCTAGTTCACTGGGTACGATCTGCGTGGTGGTTGGAAGGCCATAGGTGTCAATCCCCACTACAAGACGACCGTTCGAATCTGGAGGCGTAACCAACTCGTACGCGCGGCAGTCCGGGAGCACAGCGGCGGAGCCGGTTCGGAGTGCTTCGTTGGGGCAACCCGCTGCCCCAGCGGCGGAAGGGTACGTCCAACTCAAGCATATGAATGCGAGAACAGCTGAAACCTGTACCCACTTCCTCATCAATCCCCCCGCTTTCTCCCGTTAGCGCTAGCCGCCGGTACTCGCAGCTTTATCCCTTTGGTGACCATAAAGTCTGAAGCTAGTTCTGTCAAGGTACGGTGTCGGTACTCAGTGAGAAGAAATATGAACAGGGATCGCCCGGGCGGGCGATCCCTGTTCAGAAATGGCGCTCCTATTTTTTAATCACGCCGAGAACAGCGTTACCTGCTGCGTCTGTCTCCATGAAGTACGTCATTTTCAACATGCCGCTGGACGGGCAGAGGAATCCGCCTTCGATCAGTTTGGCTCCGCTGCCTTCCTGGGTGTTCCGCACCGTGAGGAGCGATTTGGTTTCGCTTGTGGTGTAGTCACCCTTGACGAGCCCTGTGGTTTCGTACTCGCACGCACCAGCAGATGTGTTGCCGATTACGAATTTGACCTTGCCGTTGGTTTCCGAGCAGTTGCCGCCGGCAGGATCGGTGCCTACTTGGAATTCATCTGTCAGCATCACCGGCGTCGACCTGATGCAGAGGTTTCCTGTGACTGTGATGTAGGAGTTGCCGCTGAAAAAGCTCGTGCCTGTGCACTCGTTCAGGTTGTTGTCCGCGTTGACTGCACCGGTGCCGCTGTAGTCTTTTGTGGTAATTGTGCCTTCGACGAAGCCACTGTCGTTACGCGTCACCGTCCCTGTCAGTTTGACTGAGTTGCATTCGACCTGAGCAGCGCCGCTTGTGTTGGTGAAGGAGGTGATGCCTTCATTTGTGCCCCAAATCTTTGCTCCAACCGGCACGGCGGCACCGTTCTCCACGAGCAACGGATGGTTTTCCGCTCTGGCGATTGCCGGCAGGGCGAAGGCCGCGAAGGCCATCAGTGCCATGCAGGCGGTGATGAGTTTCTTGGACATCTGAGATACTTCCTTTCCTTGTTATACGGCCCCTGGGGCGCCTGGACTTTCGGAGCGGTGCCTCGGGGGCATTTCTGTCTCCGCTTTCGGTACGCGCGGAGTGGCGGCTTGTATACCTCGCGGTCCGGAATGGGGTCAAGATTTTTCGTCCTTGTTCTGCGGGAGGCCGTGTGACAACCTCCGCGTCACCGAGTGACAGAAGTCACCCGTCTAGAGCGTTAGTCCTGAGGGCGACCTATCGCATGCCGTGCCTAGACCGGGCGAAATGGGAGATATCTCGGGCGCCGCGTGTCGGGCAAAGGGAAGAACGCCGCGGGTTAGAGTCCGGCGATGGGAGAGAACGTCTACTTCAGCCATCCCGCCTGCCTGGAGCACGATCCGCGGCAGGGGCTCTACGGGCATCCCGAGCAGCCTGACCGGTTGCGGGCGATCGAGGCGGCGCTGGCGGAGCGCGACTGGCTGGGTTGGGAGCGGCGCGAGGCACCGCGGGCGACCGAGGAGGAGCTGACGCTCGTCCACCCGCGCGAGCACGTCGAGCGGATCCGCGACCTCTGCGTCTCCGGCGGCGGCCCGATTGACGCCGACACCTTCGCCGGCGAGGCCTCCTACGAGGCGGCGCTGCGAGCGGCGGGCGGGGCCTGCGAGATGGTCCGCCGGCTGCTGCGCGGCGACGCCGACCTCGGCTTCTGCGCCGTCCGGCCGCCGGGCCACCACGCCGAGCCGGAGCGGGCGATGGGCTTCTGCCTCTTCGACAACGTCGCTGTCGCCGCCGCGCTCGCGCTCGCCGAGCTCGACCTCGAACGCGTCTTCATCGTCGACTGGGACGTCCACCACGGCAACGGCACCGCCGAGATCTTCCGCCGCCGCAACGACGTCCTCTTCGCCAGCATCCACCAGGGCGGGGTCTTCCCCGGCACCGGCGCCCTCGCCGACGCCGGCTCCGGCCCAGGCGAGGGCCACACGATCAACCTGCCGGTCCCGGCCGGCAGCGAAGAGGACGTCTGGCTCTCCCTGCTCGAGCACGTCGTCATCCCGGCCGCTGCCGAGTTCGAACCCCAGCTAGTCCTGATCTCTGCCGGCTTCGACGCGCACCGCGACGACCCGCTCGCGGAGTGCCGCCTCGAGGCGTCGTCCTTCGCCCAGATGGCCTGCCAGGTTCGCGACGCGGCAATGGGCTGGGGAGCTCCCCTCGGCGCCGTGCTCGAGGGCGGCTACAACCTCGACGCCCTCGCCGAATCCACCGTGGCGACGATGGCCGCGCTCGCCGGCGAGGGCGAGGCGGTCTCGGCGGCGCCGGAGCCGCTCGTCACCAGCCGCGCCGCCTCCCACGTCTCTCACTATTGGGAGCTCTGACGACGCCCGATGGCCGACCCGAAATTCGTCCCGATCTTCGCCGAGCCGATCGAGCGCTACCGCTCGCTCCTTCCCGACGAGTACGAGGAGCTGCAAGCGGCGGCGCGCTGGGCCAAAGAGCGCTTCGCCGGGCGGGCGATCTGGAACATCAGCTCGACCGCCCGCGGCGGCGGCGTAGCCGAGATGCTGCGCTGCCTCCTCCCCTATGCCCGCGACGCCGGCGTCGACGTCCGCTGGGTGGTGCTGCGCGAGGGGCCGGAGTTCTTCGCCGTGACCAAGCGCCTCCACAACCACCTCCACGGCGACCCCGGCGATGGCGGCGCCCTCGGCGAGGAGGAGCGGGCGCTCTACGAGTCGGCGCTGCGCGCCAACAGCGACGCGCTCGGCCCGCAGATGCAGAGCGGCGACGTCGTCTACCTACACGACCCGCAGACCGCCGGGATGGTCCCGGCCCTGCGCGAGCGCGGCCTCGAGGTCGTCTGGCGCTGCCACATCGGCGTCGACCACCCGAACGAGATCGTCCAGGGCGCCTGGGACTTCCTCCGCCCCTACGTCGAGCAGGCAAGCGCCTACGTCTTCTCCCGCCACGACTACGTCTGGGACGGCCTCGACACCGAGAAGGTCTGGTGCATGCCGCCGGTGATCGACCCCTTCTCGCCGAAGAACCAGGAATTCACGCCGGAGACCACCACCGGGATCCTCAAGGCGATCGAGCTGATCCCCGACGGGCAGGTCGGCGCCCCGGTCTTCGAGCGCACCGACGGGACGCCCGGCCGGGTCGAGCGCAAGGCCTCCGCGGTGCAGGACGAGCCGGTGCCCGTGGACGCGAAAGTGGTGGCGCAGGTCTCGCGCTGGGACCGGCTCAAGGACCCGGTCGGGCTGCTGCAGATGCTGGCCGACCACCTCGAGGACCCCGCCCTCCACCTCGTCCTCGTCGGTCCCGACACCGCCGGCGTCAGCGACGACCCCGAGGGCGCCGTCGTCTACGAGGAAGCCGTCGCGACCTGGCGCGAGCTAGACCCCGAGCGCCGGCGCCGCGCCCACCTCTTCAGCCTGCCGATGCACGACATCGAAGAAAACGGGGCGATGGTCAACGCGATCCAGCGCCGCGCCGACGTCGTCCTGCAGAAGAGCATCGCCGAGGGTTTCGGCCTCACCGTCTCCGAGGCGATGTGGAAGCAGCGGCCGGTGATCGGCAGTCGCGTCGGCGGCATTCAGGACCAGGTCGTGGACGGCGAGACCGGGATCCTGATCGACGACCCCCACGACCTCGCCGCCTGCGCCGCGGCGATCGAGACGATCCTCAGCGATTCAGGTCGTGCGCAGGCGATGGGCGAAGCCGGGCGGCAGCGGGTGATCGACCACTACCTGGCGATCCACCGCCTGCGCGAATACGTCGAACTGCTGAGCGTCCTAATTGAGTGAGACGACGTTCGGGCTGATCACGGCGCGGCCGTCGAGGCGGCCTTCGCGCATCTTCTCGTAAGCCCGCGGCGCTTCGTCGAGGGTGAAGTGCTCGACGTGGGCGTGGATCTTGCCTTCGCGGGCCAGATCCAGGCACTCCATCAGCTCGACCGCCGTCCCCCAGTAGGGGATGCAGAGCTGCGCCTCGAATGGCACCGCCCCGAAGGCGAACTCGAATTTGCCGCCGGCCAAGCCGACGACGGTGACGTGGCTCTCGAACTTGGCGACCGCTGCCCCGAGCGCGATTGAGTCGTCGGAGCCGACCATGTCGGCGACCAGCTCGCAGCCGCGGCCCTTGGTGATCTCGCGGATCGCCTCAGCCGCTCCCTCCCCCGCTTTGACGGTCTCGTCAGCGCCGCCTTCCGCGGCCAGCTTCAGGTGCTCGTCGGAGACGTCGACGGCGATGATCCGGGCGGGAGTCAGCGCCCGCAGGATCTGCACGCCCATGTGGCCGAGGCCGCCGACCCCGATCACCACCGCGGTCGAGCCCGGGACCAGCAGGTGCAACGAGCGCTTGATCGCGTGGTAGGGCGTCAGCGCCGCGTCGGACAGCGGCGCCGCCTCGCGCGGGTCGAGGTCGCCGAGCGGCAGCAGCAGCCGCGGGCTCGGGACCAGCATGTACTCGGCCATGCCGCCGTCGAGGCCGAGGCCGCCGCCGAAGGCTCCGATCTCCGCCTGGTGCTCGCAGTAGTTCTCGGCCGAGAGCCGGCAGGCGCGGCATCGGCCGCATCCCCAGGGTCCGTAGACCTGGACCGCTTCGCCCTCCTCGACGCCTTCGACCCCGGCGCCGACCGCCGCCACCCAGCCGGCGTTCTCGTGGCCGAGAGTGAAGGGAACGTCGAAGCCGAGCGTGCCCGGCGGCCACTCCATCAGGTGCAGGTCGGAGTGGCAGGCACCGGCACCGCCGATCTTGACGAGGACCTGACCGGGGGCCGGTTCGGGGACGTCGACCTCGCGCAGCTCGGCGGGGTGTTCCCATTCGGTCAACTGGTAGGCCTTCATCGTGGCCCTCCTTCGTTTCGTGCGTGTTCAAGTAACAGGCGGTGCTCGGCGGCGGCGACGAGGCGGCGGGCGCGGTCGACGGCGTCGATGTTGACCGAGATCGACTCGATCCCTCCCCGCACCAGCAGCTCCGCGTACTCGGGGTGAACCGAGGGTGCCTGGCCGCAGATCGAGGTCCGCAGGCCGAGCTCGTGGGCGCGGGCGAGAAGCTGGGAGATGTACTCGGTCACGGCCTTGTCGCGCTCATCGAAGACCTCGGCGACGAGCTCGGAATCGCGGTCGGCGCCGAGCAGCAGCTGGGTGAGGTCGTTGGAGCCAATCGAGATCCCGGCGACCCCAAGCTCGGCGTAGCGCGGCAGGTGGAAGAGGACCGAGGGCACCTCGGCCATCACCCAGAGCTCGAAGCCGCGGTGGTCGAAGAGGCCGGCGTCGTGGAACATCTCGCAGCAGGCGGCGACTTCGCGCGGCGTCCGCACGAACGGCAGCATCACGTGCAGGTTCTCGTGGCCGCCGCTCCAGACCCGCTCGATCGCCTGCAGCTCCAGGTCGAGCAGGTCGGGCTCGTGCATGTAGCGCAGCGCCCCGCGGTAGCCGATCATCGGGTTCGCCTCCTCGGGCTCGAAGCGATCGCCGCCTTTGAGGCCGCGGAACTCGTTGCTGCGGAAGTCGATCGTCCGGTAGGTGATCGGCCGCGGCGCGAAGGCGCTGGCAAAGCGGGTCAGCGAGTCGGCCATGCGATCGACGAAGCGCTCGCCTTCGCCGGCCTCGAGCAGCGCCCGCGGGTGCGTCCCCTCCAGCGCCTCGACCACCATCAACTCCGCCCGCAGCAGGCCGACCCCGTCGACGTCAAGCGAAGCGACCCGCTCCAGCTGCGAAGGCTCGGAGAGGTTCACGAGCACCCGCGTCCCCGTAACCGGCGCGGCGTTCGTCCTTGGACCGGCATAGGCGTCCCAAGGACGAACGCCGGCTTGGGTTTCAGCTGCGGCCGGCTTTGCCGAGTCGCCCTCGGTGACCAGGCCGGCGCCGGCGTCTACGGTGACCACCTCGCCGTCGCGGAGGACTTTGGTCGCCTCGCCGGTGCCGACCACGCAGGGGATGCCGAGCTCGCGGGAGACGATCGCGGCGTGACAGGTCATGCCGCCGGAGTCGGTGACGATCGCCGCGGCGCGGCGCATCAGCGGCACCCAGTCCGGCGCGGTCATGTGGGTGACGAGGACCTCGCCGTCCTGCAGGTCACCCGCTTGCTCCAGCGCCGAGACGACGCGGACCGGGCCGCTTGCTTCGCCGGGCGCGGCGCCGAGGCCGTGGACCAGCTCGCGGCCGCGCTCGCCAGCTGCGCTCGCGCCCATCGCCTCGCCGCCGGCGGTCGTCACCGGCCGCGACTGCAGCATCCAGACCGTCCCGGATTCGTTGAAGGCCCACTCGGTGTCCTGGGGAGCGCCGTAGTGCGCTTCGATCCGCACCCCGAGCTCGGCGACTTCCCGCACCTCGTCGTCTGAGAGGACCGGACGCCGCCCTTCGGCCTCGGAGAGCTCGCGCGTCTCGGTGCCGCCGTCGGGCAGCGAGACGATCGCCAGCTCCTTGCGCCGCACTTCGCGGCGGTCGATCTGCAGGCCGTCCTTGAGGACGAGATAGCGGTCGGGCGAGACCGACCCGGAGACGACCGCCTCGCCGAGGCCGAATGCGCCCTCGATCACCAGCCGGTCGCGGTCGCCGGTCGACGGGTCGATGGTGAACATCACCCCCGAGCGGGTCGATTGGATCTGGCGCTGGACGACGACGGCGATGTCCATCTCTGCCTGGCTGAAGCCGCGCTTGGCGCGGTAGTAGATCGTCCGCGCGCCGAACAGCGAAGACCAGCAGGTACGCACCGCCTCGAGCAGGGCGTCAGCGCCGCGCACGTTCAGGAGCGTCTCGTTCATCCCGGCGAAGGAGGCGGACTCGGTGTCCTCGGCGGTGGCGGAGGAGCGCACCGCGACCGCCGCGTTGACCTCCTCGCCGACGAGCGCGGCGTAGGCGCTGCGGATGCGGTCGGCGAGCCAGCCGGGGATCGGCTCGCGCTCGATCTCCGCCCGCACCTCCCGCGCCGCGGCCTCGAGGGCGGCGGTGTCCTCAACGTCGAGGTCCGCGAGGCGCGCGGTGATCCGCTCCCGCAGCCCCGACTGCTCGCAGAAGGCCGCGTAGGCGGGCGCGCCGATCACGAACCCGGGCGGGACCGGCAGCCCCGCCGCGGTCAGCTCACCGAGGTTGGCGCCCTTGCCGCCGGCGAAGTCGACGTCGCCGCGGCCGAGCTGGCCGAAGGCGAGGACGAAGTCCCCGACGGTCGCGCCGCTAGGCGACTTGGTGGTGGTTCCGTTGCTGTCCACGTCCCTCCTCCTCGGGTTGAGCCACGGGCCGCGGCACGACCAGGACTGGGCAGGCAGCGTTGTGGACGAGTTGCCTGGAGACCGAGCCGAGCAGGGTCCGGGCCAGCGGCCCGTGGCTGCGCGATCCGCTGACCAGCAGGTCGGCTCCGGCCTCCTCGCAGGCGTCGAGGATGGCCTGGGCGGGCACGCCGCCCAGCGCCCGTCCCGTCGCGTCGAGGCGCTCGTCGACGCCCTTCACGGTCCGCGTCACGATCGCTCCCGCCTCCGGAGGGATCGCCGGCGTGTAGCCGGCTGCGCCCGGCACCACCGTGGGCGGTGCGGAGACGGTGTAGATGACGATCTTCGCGCGGCAGGCGAGGGCGATCTCTTCTGCCCGCGCCAGCGCCGCTTTCGCTTCCTGCGTGTCGTCGTAGGCGACGGCGATCGTGCGGAAAGGCCCGTGCTCCTCGCTCGCGTAGCCGCTCGGCGCCACCAGCACCTCGCACGGAGCGCCGCTTAGAAGTCCGTCGGCGACGCTGCCGATCACGACCCGCCCGACCATCCCGCGGTGGGGAGAGCCGATGACGATCGTCTCGACCGCCTCCTTCTCGGCGAGGTCGTCGATCACCCCGGCGGCCGAACCGCCCCCGAAGGCGCGCGTCTCGACCGCGAGCTCGCCCAAGCCTTCCCGCGCCTCCTCGAACAGGAGCGAAGCCCGCTCGGCTTCCTCTTCCTCGAGGATCTCGTAGGGGACGGGCAGCGGCCCGTAGGGGAACACCGTCACCACAAGCACGCCTGCCTCGGTCGCTTCGCCAAGCACCCGCGCCAACTCCGCTGCGTCTTGACTGCCGTTACTGCCGTCGTATCCCAGTAGAAGTCTCATGCGGCCAATCTAGGAGCCGCGCGGCGCCTCCCCATCCGCAGAACCCCACAGCCCTCGGGTGGGGCCCTCCTCCGGCCGCAAGCCGCCGAGCAGCAGCGCCAGGGCGACGAGCATCACCACCTGCAGCGCCATCCCGAGCGGCGAGGTGAGGGCGTCGAGGACGAGGTCGCCGAGGTTCTTCTCGGCGATCGAGGCGGCGCCAACGTAGATCGAGTAGGAGACGAGGCGGCCGGCGAAGAAGGCGGCGGTCAGCGGCAGCAGCGGCACCGTCATCAGCCCTGCCGCGACGAAGAGCTGGCCCGAGGGCACCGGCGAGAGGGCGAAGAGGCCGAGGCCCGCGGCGCTGCGGCGGCGGTCGGCGCTAAGCGCGGCCTGGGCGCGGTCGAGCCGCTGCAGCCGCGCCGCCGCCAGGCGCGGGCGCAGCCGCCGTGCGCCGGTCGCGAGGACGAAGCGGCCGCTCGCCGCCGCCAGGGCGCCGCCGAGGACCAGCGGCACCGCCGGCAGGTCGAAGTCGAGGCTGAAGAAGACAAGCACGGCCCAGGTCGGCGGCCCGAAGGCGGGCAGAAGGTTGACGGCGAAGACCACCGCCAGGGCGATCGCGAGCTGGCCCAGCGACATCGAGTGACTTTAAGCGCGCTCCCCGGCCCTATATATGGGGAAACCACATTCAGAGGGGTGGGTTTCCCCGGATGGGCTGAGCCCGCCTCGACTGAAGACTGTGCGGCATGGAGAGCAGGCGGCCCGCGAAGGTACTGATCGTCGGTGGTGGCGTCGGCGCGCTGGAGGCGGCGCTGGCCCTCCGCGACATCGCTGGCGACAAGGTCCAGGTCGAGATCTGCGCCGGCCGCAACGACTTCGTTTACCGCCCCTTCGCCGTCGGCGAGCCCTACGGCGCCTCGCGCGTCCTCCGCTACGACCTCGAGCAGCTGGCCGACCACTGCGGGGCCGAGTTCCGGCTCGCCAACGTCGGCTGGATCGACACCGCCCTGCGCTGCGCCCACACCCACGACGGCGACGAGATCCCCTACGACCACCTGATCGTCGCCTGCGGCGCCCGTCTGCTCTGGTCGGTCCCCGGCGCCGTCACCTTCTGGGGCGTCGCCGACGAGGGCGAGATGCAGGAAGTCGTCAACCGGCTGCGGGAAGGCCGCCTGCGGCGCGTCGTCTTCACGATGCCCGGCGGCCACGGCTGGGCGCTCCCGGCCTACGAGCTCGCCCTCCTCGCGGCAACCGAGCTGAAGCGCAGCGGCGTCGTCGACACCCAGCTGACAATCGTTACCCCTGAAGACGGGCCGCTGCAGATCTTCGGCCGGCGCGCCTCTGAGCAGGTCGGCCAGCTCCTCGCCGACCACGGCATCGAGGTTCTCACCGGCGCCCACCCGGTCAAGTACGAGGGTGGGCTGCTCTCGATCGTCCCCGGCGCCGACATTGAAGCCGACGCGGTGGTCAGCCTGCCCCGCCTGGAGGGTCGCCGGATCGAGGGCCTGCCCTACGACGCCACCGACTTCATCCCGGTTGACGACCACATGCGCGTCGCCGGCATCCCCCACGCCTACGCGGTCGGCGACGTCACCAGCTTCCCGGTCAAGCAGGGCGGCATCGCCACCCAGCAGGCCGACGTCGCCGCCGAAATGATCGCCGCCGAGCTCGGCTGCGACGTCGAGGCCAACCCGCTCGACCCGGTCCTGCGCGGCATCCTCTGGACCGGCACCAAGCCCCGCTACCTGTTCGGCTGGCTCGGCGGCGGCCACGGTGAAACCTCCGTCGCCAGCGAGCGCCCGCCGTGGCCGATCGACAACCCGAGCAAGCTGATCGGCCGCTACCTGACGCCCTTTCTCGCCCAGCTCGAGAGCGATGTACCAGTCACTGACGCCGGCTCGCTTTGAGTCGCTGATCCGCGAGTACCTGCACGGCAGCCACCTGCAGCCGCTCGGCGCTAACGGGATTTCCCCGCCGCCGCTTCGCCGTGAGCGGACCCCGGCGAAGCGGGAGCGTTTTCAGCTTTCGGCGGCGGGTTCGGCGTCGGAGGTTCCGGCGCCGCTGCCGGAGGGTTTGCCGGCGCTTCCTCCGGCGGCGCGTGGGTCGGGATGACGGCAGGCCCGCTGTCAGGCTGGTAGGCGGGTTCGGGAGGAGCGGGGGCTTCAGGGTGGCTCGGTTTGGTCGGCGTCACCGCATGTTCGCCACCGTTGTCGGCGCCAGTCGTTTCGCCGCCGGCGGGCTTGTGGCCGCCAGCGGTTTCCTGACCCTCGCTGGCAGCTTCGGGATGCTGCTTTTCGTGATCTTGGCCAGAGGGATGTTCCTCCTGCGGTCCCTTCGCCTCGGCGCTCACCTGCTCGTGCGGGTGGGGGTGCTCGGGGTTATGAGCGGCGGCGGTGCCGTGATGGGCGCCCGCGCCTAGACCGGGGACGGTCTGCGTACCGCCCGCGGAACCGCCCGTCCCCGCGGCCGCACCGTTGCCCGACCGCCTGCCGTTACCGCTGCCACCAAGGCTCTGCTCGCTGTGCACTCCCTCGGCCTTGCTGCCAGATGCCGCTGCGCCCGGCGAACCGGCCGACGGCGATGCCGACTTCGTCGCCCCTTCGCCCGGCAGCCCGAGGTGGATGACGCCACTACGGTCGGCGGCGGTGACCCCGATCGCCGCCACTACGGCCACCGTCGCCACCCCTTTCGCCGCCGCCGAGGCGCCGATCGTTTTCGCCGCCCCCCCGCCGAGGGTCGAGGCCAAGCCGCCGCCGGTCGCGGCGCCCTGGGAGCCGCCGCCGATCAGCCCTTGCAGCATTCCTGCCGCAGCGACAGCGGGCAGAGGCGCGAGCGCCGCCAGGTCGCGCTGGCGGCTCTTGATTTCCTCGCGGAAGGCCTGGCACTGGGCGCAGCTGCGCAGGTGCGCGCGGACGTCGCGGCGGCGGGTGACGCGGCCGTCGCCATCGGAGAGCGCTTTGGTCACGCTGGCGCAGCTCATCTCACGCCCTTCCTCCATCTGGCGCAGGCTCTGGCGCGCCTCGTAGAGCGTCTGCCGGGCGACCGCGCCCGAGGTATCGAGGGCGCTGCCGATCTCCTCGAACCCGAGCCCCGCCAGCTCCCGCATCACCAGCACCTCGCGCTGGCGCTCCGGCAGTTCCTTCATGTCCGTGAGCAGGCGCCGCAGCCGTTCCCGCGTCGCCGCGTCCTCGGCCAGGCCGTAGCCCGGGGCGACCTGCTCGACGTCGAGCTCGCGCGTCTCCCGCCGCCGCCGGATCAGGTCGATCGCCTCGTTGTGGGCGATCCGGTAGAGCCACGGCTTCAGTTCGATCTTGCGTTCCTCGCCCGGCAGCGCCCGCAGGACTTTGATCATCGTGTTCTGCAACGCTTCGGAAGCGTCGTCCGGGTTGCCGACGATCGCCAGGCAGAAGCGGTAGAGGCTCTGGTGATAGCGATTGAAGATCGCCGCGAAGGCGCGCTCGTCCCCGCCGACCGCACGCCGGGTCAGCCGCTCGTCGGAGAGCAGGCGCGAAAAGGGTGCCGCCACGGCCTCGCTCATAGCCGAATCTTCCCATCCCAGGCCATCTGTTCCTACTAATGGGCATTTCAGTCACCCCTTAAACGGACGCCCCGGGGGACTGTCAGCGCATTTCCGGTCGGGCCTGACGGATTGGCATCACCCCCGTTTTGTTAAGGAAATCGATCCAAATGCGGGCAGTTTGCGCTCGCCGAAAACAGGAGGAACTCACCGTGGTCGGAGCTTTGATCGGACTTCTCATCATCGTCGCGATCGTGCTGGTGCTGGCAAAGGTCGCGGTCGCCGGCGGCATCCTCGGCCTGATCGCCCTGATCCTCCTAATCCTCCTCCTGCTCGGCCGCATCTAGCCCACCCCACCCGAACTGCATCAAATTTCCGGGCCGGCGGCCCGGAAAAGTGATGCAGTTCGGATCTTTGGGTAGGGAAGATGAACCTATGGCTGATCTCGTCCTCGGTCCGCTGCTGCGCCACGTCTCTGAAACCCAGGCGACCGTCTGGGTGGAGACCGATGAGGCCTGCGAGGTCGAGGTCCTCGGGCACCGCGAGCAAACCTTCCGCGTCGAGGGCCACCACTTCGCGGTCGTCTGCATCGAGGGCCTCGAGCCCGCCTCGCGCTACGAGTACGAGGTCCGACTCGACGGCGAGGTGCGCTGGCCGCAGCCCGGCTCGGATCTGCCGCCGAGCGCGATCCGCACCATCAACGCTGACAAGGACCTGAACATCATCTTCGGCTCCTGCCGCGTCGCCGTCCCCCACGAGGCACCCTTCACCGAACCGAAAGACGAGACCGAAGAGGGCCACGAGGTCGACGCCCTCTGGGTGCTGGCGCGGCAGATGTGCGCCGGCGAGCGCGACGACTGGCCCGAGCAGCTCTTCCTCCTCGGCGACCAGGTCTACGTCGACGAGGGCTCACCGAAGACGCGCAAAAAGATCAAAGAACGACGCGGCACCGACACCCCGCCCGGCGACGAGGTCACCGACTTCGAGGAGTACACCTGGCTCTACGAAGAGAGCTGGCAGGAGCCGCTGATCCGCTGGCTCTTCTCCAACGTCTCGGTCTCGATGCTCTGGGACGACCATGACATGAGCGACGACTGGAACATCTCCCGCTCCTGGCTACTGGAGATGCAGGCGAAGAGCTGGTGGCACCGGCGCGCGGTCGGCTGCATCGCCAGCTACTGGATCTACCAGCACCTGGGGAACATGTCCCCGCGCGAGCTCTCTGAAGACGACCTCTACCAGCGGGTCCGCGGCAACCAGAAGGCCGAGGGGGAGCTCTTCCCCTGGGCGCACAGCATCCAGTCGACCGGCGCCGGCGTGCGCTGGAGCTTCTGCCGCGACTTCGGCCCGACCAGGGCGGTCTTCATCGACTCCCGCGCCGGCCGGGTGCTGGAGGAGGACCGCCGGGCGATGGTCGACGACGAAGAGTGGGAATGGATCGTCGAACACTGCGAAGGCGACTTCGACCACCTGCTGATCTGCACCACCGTCCCCTGGCTCCTCTCCCCCGCCTTCGACCGCCTCGAGGCCTGGAACGAGCAGGTCTGCAACGGCGCCTGGGGCAAGCCGCTCGCCTGGGCGAGCGAGAAGCTGCGGCGCGAAGTCGACTTCGACCACTGGGCGGCGTTCGGCGAGTCCTTCGCCAATCTGCGCGACCTCTTGCACGAGGTCGCGACCGGCAAGCGCGGCAAGGCGCCGGCCTCGATCGTCGTCCTCTCCGGCGACGTCCACCACGCCTACCTAAGCGAGGCCGGCTACCCCGCCAGCGGCGACGACAACGGCCGCGCCCCGATCTACCAGGCGGTCTGCTCCCCCTACCGCAACCCGCTGGACGAAAAAGAGCGCCGCGTCGTCCGCGCCGCCTTCGGCAAGCCCTTCATCGCCTTCGCCAACCTCCTCGCCAAAGCCGCCGGCGCCCCTGACCCCGGGATCCGCTGGCGCACCCTCGACGGCCCCTACTTCGACAACCAGGTAGCGAGCCTCCACTTAGACGGCCGCCAGGCCTGGGCCCGTCTCGACAAAACCGTCCCGGGCGAAGAGGGCAAGGAGGCACTCGAAGAGAGCTTCTCCCGCCAGCTGGCCTGAACGCCATCCCATGGTTCCTTTTGCACGCATACGGTGCAAAAGGAACCACGACTTCGCTTAGAAGCTCCGAATCCTGGGTATTGGCACCTGCGTCTCATGGAGGCGAGGGCTTGAGCATCGAACGGGTGCGGTGGCTGCTGGGGGGCGCGGCGGCAGCGCTGCTGCTCGTGCTGACGCTGGCACCCACGGCGCGGGCGGACTTCCCGACGCTCTATGGCAGCGACGTGCCCTGTGCGGTGCAGGCCTCGAACGGCAACGTTCGCCTCTGTTCCGGCAAAACGACGACCTGGGATCACGTAACCAAGATCGACCTCGACGTTGTCCTGCCGCCGGCCCCGAGCGGCGGCGCAGACGGGCCCTACCCGGTGATCGGGCTCTTCCATGGCTGGGGCGGCGAAAAGATCGGCCTCGAGGACCCGCGGGTCCGGGAGTGGGCCGAAGCCGGCTACGCGGTCTTCAGCATGAGCGACCGCGGCTGGGGCAACTCCTGCAGCAAGACCGACCCTGAATTCCTCACTCCCGCCTGCGCCCAGGGCTTCAACCACCTGATGGACGACCGCTACGAAGTCCGCGATGCCCAGTACCTGATCTCCGTGCTCGCCGACGAAGGCGTCGCCGAGCCGAAGAAGATCGGTGCCACCGGCGTCTCCTACGGCGGCGGCATGTCGATGGCGCTGGCGACCCTGCGCAACCGGACGATGCTCCCGAACGGCGAACTCGTTCCCTGGAAAAGCCCCGGCGGCAAGGAAATGGAACTGGCGGCGGCGGTGCCGCAGTGGCCCTGGACCGACCTCGCCTACTCGCTGATGCCCAATGGCAGCAACCTCGACTTCGCCACCGACAACCCCTACAAAGGCCCGGAAGGCAAAGGCCGGATCGGGATCGAGAAGGCCTCCTTCGTCGCTGGGCTCTACGGGACGGGCCTGGCGGAAAGCAATTACTCGCTGACCGACAAAGAAGCGGACCTGAACGGCTGGTACACGCTGATCAACAGCGGCGAGCCCTACGAGCCGAAACCGCAGGCCCAGGAAATCCTCGACCAGATCACCACCTACCACTCCTCCTACTACATCGATCACAGCCAGCCGCCGGCGCCACTGCTGATCCAGAACGGTTGGAACGACGACCTCTTCCCGGTTGACGAGGCGGTCCGCTTCTACAACCGCACCCGCGCCCAGTACCCCGGCGACCCGATCTCGCTCTTCCTGATGGACGACGGCCACGCTCGCAGCCAGAACAAGATCGCCGACGCGGCGCTCTTCCTGCAACGCGAGAACGCCTGGTTCGACCACTACCTCAAGGGCGAAGGTCCCGAACCGACTTCAAGCGTCGAAGCGCTGACCACTACCTGCCCGCAAGCATCCGCCTCCGAAGGCCCCTACAAAGCAGACAACTGGGAAGACCTTTCCCCCGGCGAGATCCAGGTCGACGGTGTCGCCGCGCAGACGATCGTGCCGGGAGCGGGTGACCCCAGCATCGGCAAAGCCTTCGACCCGATCGCCGGCAGCGGCGCCTGCGCCACCGCCTCCGGCGCCAACCAGGCCGGCGTCGCCAACTACCGCCTGCCGGTGCCGGCGCCCGGCTTCACCCTGCTCGGCTCGCCGACGATCACCGCCGACATCGCCACCACCAACGTCGACTCCGAGCTTGCCGCCCGCCTCCTCGACGTCCTCCCGAACGGCGAAGAGCGGCTGGTGGCGCGTGGGCTGCTGCGGCCGGGCAACGGCGGCACCGCGGTGGTCTTCCAACTGCATCCGCAGGGCTACCGCCTCGCCGGCGGCGATACCGCGAAGCTCGAGCTCCTCCCCTCCGACGCGCCCTACGCCCGCCCCTCGAACCTTCAGACCCCGATCACCGTCTCCAACCTGCGCCTGCGGCTGCCGGTGCTCGAGCAGCCGGGTTCGCTCGGTGGGCTCGTCAGGGCGCCCAGCGACCCCCACACCGGTCCCAACCCGGGAGCAAATGAAACCGGCGGCGGCTCGAAAGCCGGGACCGCTTCCTTGGTGAAACCAATGCTCGCCGGACGCCGCGTCGTCACCCTCCGCCTCGCCTGCAGCGGCGGGCCCTGCAACGGCCGTGTCCGCCTCGCCTCCGGCAAGCCGACGCTGGCGAGCCGGCACTACTCGATCGCCGCCAACCGGACCGCGAAGCTGCACCTGCGGCTGACCAAGGCGGGCCGCAAGCTGGTCAGCGCACGGTCGCGCACCGGGTTCCGGACGCTCAAGGTTCGGGTCACCCTGGAAGACGCCGGCCGCGGCGCCCCGCTGAAGCTAAGCCGTAACCTCCGCCTCTACCGGCACTCGTAGCCCTTCGCGCCGCCGCTCCCAGAGTGTCCAGGCGCCCATCACCACGCCGGCGTAGACCCAGCCGAGGGCGACGTCGAAGAAGTAGTGCTCACCCGTCGCCATCAGGGTCACCCCCATCGCCAGCGGATAGAGCAGCAGGAGCGGCCGCAGCCGCTTGCGCCGCACCCGGTTCCAGAGGAACAGCGCCACCAGCGTGGTGATCGCCGAGTGCAGCGAGGGGACCGCGGCGACCAGGTTGGCGGTCCCCTGCCCCTTCGAGAAGAGCGAAGCGGTGCCGACGCTCAGCACCTTCCAGCCGTCCCCGGTCGTCCGGTGGACTTCGCCGATCAGCCCCATTTCCCCCGCCATCCAAGGCGGCGCCGCCGGGAAGGCGATGTAGGTGGCGAGCCCGGCGAGCGAGAGGGTCACCAGCCGTCGGGCGAAGCGCTGGAAGCCGAGTCGATCGCGCGCCCAGAGCCAGCCGGCAAGGGCGAAGGGGACGATGAAGTAGGAGGTGTAGATGAGGGTGAAGGCGACGTCCCACCACTGCACCGACCCCGGCACGAAGATGTGGCGTTGCAGCCAGACCGTCGGCACTTCGCCGAAGATCGCCCGGTCGAAGTCGATCATCGGGTGGTAGTGGATGCCGATCCCGAACGAGTCGGCCGCCCCCCGGGTGAGGTCGTAGACCCAGAGCACGGCGACGATCGGCAGCCAGTCGAGCACGAGCCAGCCGATTTCCCGCGGCGGCCGGCCGAGCGAGAAGCAGGCGAGGGCGCCGCAGGTCCAGAGGATCACCAGCTCCCGCTGCACCGGCACGCCGTAGTGCGCGCTCCAGACGATCAGGGCGACGAAGTAGAGGGCGAGCGCGTAGGGACGCAGCACCGCCCAGGAGGCGAAGCGGAACTCAGCGGTCCGCCCGCCCCTGATCTCAGCAAATTCACCAGTGGCCACGACCGCCATGCTATGCCGGCAGCCGGAAGCCGTGCAGCTAACAGGCTGCGGCGAGGCGGGTTTCCGCCCGCTGCAGTGCTGCGGCTCGGTGGCGCTTGATCGCTGCCAGGCGTCGGTGGGCCTTCAGCCCGGCAGCCCGGGCGAGCTTCAGCCTCGCCCTTTTCAGCGCCGCGACAGCCTTGGCGCGACCGGCCTGGGCTGCAGCACAGGCGTCTTCACTCGGCGGCAGCGGCGCTTGTGCGGGAGGCGCGGTAGCGGACGAGCCACCACCGCCGGAACCCGAGCTGCCGCCGGATCCTGGGCCAGGACCTTCATCAGGCCCGCCGGGGAGGACCTTGATCGTCCGCTGGGCGCTGGCGCGGTAGCCCAACTCCTCGGCCCCGGCTGCCGTCAGCTGGTATTCCCCGGGCGCGTCGTAGACATGCGCGGCGGTGGCGGTGGCGACTTCTTCGCCGTCGCCGAAGTCGATCGTCGGCGAGTAGAGACCGGCGGTCGGCAGCGAGACTTCGACATCTTCGCCGACCGCCGCTTCCAGCGGCGCTTGCAGTTCGACTGCCGGCAGCCCGTCAGGGTCGTAGCCCGCCGCCTGCACCACGTGGCTGTGGCAGGGAGTTTCTTTAACGCCTTCGCACGCCACTTCGCCGCCGGTCCAGATCGCGGTCGCGTCCCCGTCGGCCGCCGTCGAGCTACCGGGCGCGTCGAGGACGATGTGGGCGTCCATCGCCTGCTTGCCTTCTTCGGAGAGATCGACCGGCGCTTCCCATTCTTCGCCCGCAGGCCGGTAAGCGGTCTGGACGAGGTTCGTCGTTCCGTCCCAGCGCTCCCAGATCACCGAGGCATTGCCATGGCTGTCGAAGACGGCGTCGTTGGGGAAGCCGTTGCCGCCGTCAGCCGACAGCGCCACGGGGTCTTCCCATTCTTCGCCGAGGGGCATGTACGCCGCGTGGACGATGTCCGCGCCTAGTTCGCCGGTGTTGCCGGCCCAGACGGCGAGCGCGTTGCCGTCGAGATCGATCGCCGTGCGCGGCGACTCGACTTCTTCGCCGGGGGCGGAGACGTCAGTGGGTTCCCCCCATTCGCCGCCGTGGAGACGGTAGGCGGCACGGAGACGTTCTTCGCCTTCGTCTTCACCACACCAGACCACCAGCGAGTTGCCGTTGCCGACCACGCCGCCGGAGAAGGCGACGTGTGGGTTGCCGCCTTCTTCCCCCGGCACGGAGACCACCGTCGCTTCACCCCATTCGCCCTGTTCGGGTCGGTAGGAGCTTTCGACGACATAGTGGGAGCCCTCGTGATGCATCCAAACCGCAGTCGCATCGCCGCGGCCGTCCATCGCCGCCTGCGGGGTGAAGCTTTCGCCTTCAGAGAGCGGGATCGGTTCCCCCCATTCGCCGGCGAAGACGCGGAAGGAGCTCATCACCGTTTCTTCCTGCACCCAGACGATCGTGTTGTTGCCTTCCCAGTCGACCGCGAGGAACGGTTCGGGGTCGAAACCCTGGGCGAATTCCGAGACTTCGACCGGCTCGGACCAGCTGCCGCCGGGGGCGCGGCTGGTCGTTTCGATGACGACGTTCGATCCGGCGCTGCGCTCCCAATCCACGGTCCAGTTGCCGTTGCGGTCGACGACGATCTGAGGCGAGGTCGCTTCGGCAAGAGTTTCCGGCGTTTCCCAACCCTGGCCCGCCGGCCGGAACGAGGTCTCGACCACGTTGGCGGTGCCGTTCCAGCGCGTCCAGACCGCGGTCGCATTGCCTTCGGAGTCGAGGGCGACGTCGGGGGTGACGATGCTTTCGCTCGCTTCGGAGATATCTACGGGTGGGAGCCATTCCGCCTGCGCCGCCGGCACCACCAGCGCAGCCGCGCACAAGAGCGCGCCCACCAGCGTTCCGATCGCTCGCCCTCTCCCCATCATCTTCTTCTGACTATATGAGCAGAGCGCCAGAGTTTCCAATTAATAGAAGACGCGAGTGAACTCGACGAGCTGGGAGCGGAGGTCGGTTAGGGTCCGAGATCAAGATGGTCGACACTCCTTGGGGAGCTTCCGAGTCGTTGCGAAGCCGGATGCTTCCCCCCGGCCCCGGTACCCCTGCGAGCGACGTCGCCCAGAACCAGCGCGAACGTCTCTTCGGAGCGATGGTCGCCAGCGTCGCCACCCGCGGTTACGCGGCGACGCGGGTCACCGACCTGATCAAACTCTCCGGGGTCTCCCGCCGCAGCTTCTACGACCTCTTCCCCGACAAGGAGGCGTGCTTCCGGGCGGTGGTCCGGGAGATTGTCGCCAACTCGATGTCGCTGACCGAAGAGTTCGCGGGCGAGGACGGCGATCGCGCCCGCCGTCGCTTCCAGGCGCTGACCGAGGTCGTCGTCGCACAGCCCGCAGCCGCCCGCCTCTGCTTGGTCGAGGCCTACGCCGCCGGCCCCGAGGCGCTGCAGCCGCTGGAAGCAGCGCGGGTGACGCTGGAACGGCGGCTGCAGGCCGGGGTCGCCGAATCGCCGCAGCGGGCGGGCATGCCGCCGGAAATGGTCAGCGCCCTGCTCGGCGCCGCGCTCGAGACCGTGCGCACCCGGCTCCGACAGGGTCGCGAGCAGGAGCTGGTCGAGCTCGGCCGCGACCTGATCGAGTTCCTCCTCTCTTACGAAGCACCGCCAATCCCGCTGCGGCTGGCGACGCGACCGCCGACCCCAGCGCCGGAAACGATCGCCGGGCACGACCACAGCGAGCGGGCGCTCCGCGCCTTTGCCGTCGTCGTCGCCGAGCAGGGCTACGCCAACACCACGATCGACCAGGTGGTGAAGCGGGCCTCGATGTCGCCGACCACCTTCTACGCAAATTTCGACGGCAAGCAGGATGCCCTGCGGGCGGCGATCGACGGAGCCGGCGCCCAGATCGCGGCGGCGGTGCTGCCGGTCTTCCGCCGCCAGCCCGAGTGGCCGGGCGCCGTGCGCGCGGCCTTCGGCGCCTTGTTCAACTTCCTCGCCTCGCGGCCGGCCCTCGCCCACCTGGTGATGGTCGACGTCTACGCCGCTGGGGCGGAGGCACTGAAGCAGCGCGAAGCGGCATTGCGACCGCTGGCGGCGATCCTCGAGGGAGCCCGACAGCCCTCGCCGCAGGTGCCGCCGATCGCCCTGGAGGCGATCTTCGGCGGCATCTACTGGCTGGCGAACAAACAGGTGCGGGAAAGCGGGCCGGAGAGCCTGCCCGCGCTGGCCCCGCTCTGCACCTACCTCGCCCTCGCCCCGTTCATCGGCGCCGAGCAGGCAAGCGAAGCGGCCAACGGAGACGGACGCTCGCGCAGCAGCTCCGACGTCTTCCAGGGACCGATCCGCGAGCGGGCGAAAATTCTCTACGTCCTCGGTCGCCTGGGCCGCCGCGCTGGCCTCGAGGAGATCTCACGCGAACTCGAATTGCCGAGCAGCGAGGTCGAGCAGCAGCTCGAGGAGCTCGAACAGGGCGGGATGGTCGAGCTGGTCGAGGAGCGGGGCAGCGGCGAGGACAGCGAGCGCTTCTACCGGCCGCTGCTGCCGCTGATCGAGAGCCCCGAGTGGGAGCAGATCGCCCTTCCCGACCGCGAGAAGATCTCAGCCCACATCGGCTACATCGTGCTCGAGGAGATCACCCAGTCGGTGCGCGCGGGCCTGTTCGACCGCCGGCCGGAGCGGGTCCTGATCCACGTCCCCGGGGTCGTCGACGAGCAGGGCTGGCTGGAGCTCTCGAAGATCCACGACGAGGCCCTCAGGGCCACCCTCGACGCCGTGGCGCGAGCGAAAGAGCGACTGCGGGAGTCGGGTGGGGAAAGCATGGACATCCGCAGCGTTCAGACCCTCTTCGAGGTGCCTAACCGACCCGAGTGAGGCGCCGGGGGCGCCGCTATTCGAGTTCGAAGCTGGTCAGGTCCTGCCCGAAGATCGGGCTGACGATCAGGTTTTCGAGGTTGACGCGATCGGAGACGAAGGTGCCGAGCGCGAGGGTGCCGAACGGCGCCCACGGCGCCTGTTCCATCACTTCCTTGTCGAGCTCGGCGTATTCGGCTTCCTGCTTCGGGCCGAGCTGTTCCTGGCTGAGCCGCTTGATCTTCGCGTTGATCGCGGGCTGGTCGAACATCGCCCAGTTGGTGTTGCCGGCCGGGATGATGCTTTCGCCCGAGAGCTGCGGCTGGAAGTAGTCGTTGGGGTGCGGGTAGTCGAGCAGCCAGTTGCTCCAGCCAGCGTCGAGGTCGGGGGTGCTGGTGTTGCTGATCACGGTGAAGTAGGTCGAGGCGCTGATCTCTTTCAGCTTGACGTCGAAGCCGAGCTGCTTCAGCACGCCTTCGAAGTATTCGCCGGCTTCGTTGTTCGGCGCCAGGTTCAAGGTCCAGACCGTCACCTGGCGGTCGCTCGGGTGGGCCTGGGCGATCAGTTCCTTCGCCTTCGCGAGGTTGTGCGGATAAAGCTCGAACTTTTCGTAGCCCGGCATCTGCGATGGCAGCACCTGCTGGGTCGGCTTGACCGTGCCGGCGTAGATCCGTTCCAGCGCCGCCGGGTCGAGCGCGTAGTTGACCGCTTGGCGCACGCGGACGTCGTTGAAGGGCGGGTTCTGCGTGTTCAGCCAGAAGTAGTAGACGCTGATCGTCGGCACCTCGCGGAACTGCGTGCCTTCGTATTTGCGCTTCAGGTCCTGGTAGCGGTCGGGCGGCGGCTGGTTTTTCATCCAGTCGACCTTGCCCTGTTCGACTTCGTTCACCTGCGCGTCCGGATTCGACTGGACCTTGAACTTGATCTTGTCGACATGGCCACTCGGCAGTTCCGGCATCGCTTCGCCGTTGGCCGCCGCCCAGGCCGGGTTGCGTTCGTATTCCCAGCTGCGCCCGGGGCGAACGTCGCTGATCACGTACGGGCCGGTCGCCGGCGGCGGGTGCGCGGTCACGTCTTCGTTCGGCGTGCCGGGCGGCAGCAGCGCTCCGTAAGTGAGGCCGAGGATGTAGCTGAAGGTGCCGCTCGGCTGGGTCAGGTGGACGACGATCTTGCCGCTGCGGTCGTCGGTTTCGATGCCCGGGATCCCGCCCTTCTTGGTCTTCGCGAACTGTTCGGCACCGACGATCCCGGTGAAGAAGGTGGAGCCCACCGAGTTGATGCGGAAGAGCCGTTCGACGACGAAGCGGAAGTCGGAGGCTTTGACCGGCGTCCCGTCGGAGTACTCCAGGCCGGGTCGCAGGAAGAGCGTGTAGCGCTTGCCACCCTGGTCGATCTTCGGCAGTTCTTTGGCCAGACCCGGGATCAATTTCGTCCCCGCCTTGCCGTCGGCGTGCGCGTAGGTGAGCAGCGGGAGGTAGACGTTCTGCAACGCGGTCGCGGATTCCAGCGTGAAGGCGAGGCCCGGATCGAGCGATTCCGGGAAGGCGGTGTACGTGCCGGACAGCGTCCCACCCTGCTGACTGCCCGAAGAGGACGACCCGCAGCCCGCTAAAGCGGCGCAGGCCATTAGGACCCCGATCCCGGCAACGGCTGATTTCCCCAGTTTCATCACAGAGTTCCCCTCTGTCTCGCCAACGCGGGGCTCAGCGTACCGTTATGTCTGCCGACGCCGCTGCTTCACGCCCTCAGCGGTCCGTGATCACTCTGGTAATGGCGCAGCGTTTCAGCGGTCGTGTCACCCGGGATCTTCAGCCGCCGGCGCAGGGTTTCGGCGAAATCGTCGATCGCCATTCGCAGGATCTCGGCCCGCACCCGCAGCGAGTGCGGACGGCTCTCCTCCCCCGCCTCGTCGACCAGCGAGCCGAGGAAAGGCAGCAGCCCCGCCAGGGCCCGCTGCTCGTCCTCGGTGCGGAAGTAGTGGACGATCGGGAAATGGATGAGGTCGCGGCGGGCGCGGACCAGCTGCTCGGCGAAGCTGGCCAGGAGCGTCTCCAGCAGCTCCGGGTCGGCCTCGGCGAGCTTCTCCCCCAGCTTCTCCTCAGCCTCCTTCGCCAGGTGGACCTCGTGGGCGAGCGAGTCGCGCCGGGAGATCGCGCCATAGATCGAGATCAGCCAGGAGATGCTTGCGGTCAGCAGGCCGAGCCCGAACAGGGTCTCGACCGGGCCGAGGATGCGGAGCAGCGGCGAGGCCGGCGAAATGTCGCCGTAGCCGAGGCTGGTGAGGTTGACGAGGGAGACGTAGAGGGCGTCGAGGAAGCTGGAGTGGGCGGCGGGGTCGAGCTGGGGGTTGAAGTTGAAGCCCTGCGGCAGCTGCGGCCAGAAGACCAACGCCCACCCGATCGCCAGCAGACCCGCCCAGGTGCCGACGACAGCGATGTAGCTGAGCGGCCCGGCCAGCAACCCCAGCGTCCCGCTGGGCCCCGGCGCCCGCCGCGCCAGCGCCGCGATCGTCCGCACCACCCGCCGCGTGATCGTCCCCCGCCCGAGTGGGTGGAAGAGGACGTCGAAGATGTCACGCAGCGCCAGCGCGATCAGCACCACCCCCAAGACCGTCCAGACGACATCCACGGGCGAGACGCTATTCGACGGCGCCTGGCACGGCGGCAACGCTGCGGACCAACTCAGCCAGCTCGGCGCCGAGGTGGGTCCAGGAGTAGTGGGCGACGGCCTCTTCGCGGGCGCGTTTGCCGCGCTGGCGGCGGTCGGCTTCGTCGTTGACCGCGGCGACCATCGCCGCGGCAAGGGCGGCTCGATCGTCGGGCTCGACCAGCCAGCCGGTCTCCGGGTCGTCGACGATCGAAGCCGGGCCGCCGCGGTCGACGGCAATCACCGGCAGGCCACAGGCCATCGCCTCGACCAGGACTTGGCCGAACTGCTCCCGCACCGAAGCGTGGACCAGGAGGTCGCCGGCGCGGAGGAACTGGGGCAGCTCGCCGTGCCCGTGCCAGCCGGCGAGGAAGACGTCTTGGGCGCCGGTACGCTCGATCGTTTCCGCCGGGTGCTCCCCCTCCCACTCGCCCGGGTGGCCGCCGATCAGGACCAGCGCCGCCGGGGTGTCGAAGTCGGGCTGCGCCTGGGCGAAAACTTCGATCAGCAGCGGCAGGCGCTTGACCTCGGTGAAGCGGCCGACCGCGAGCAGGACGGTGCCATCAAGCGCCTCGAGGTCCTCCTCCGCGTAGGCGACGCTGCCGGGCGGGCTGCCGGGGGTCCAGCCGCGAGGGCGCTCGACCAGGTGGCGGCGCCAGTGAGCACGCCGGTCGACCTCTCCGGGAGTGAAGGCCTCATCGAAGCCGTTGGGGATGCAGGCGAAGCGCTCCTCCTCGACGCCGAGGAGCTCGGCGGCGCGGGCGAGGCCGCTGCGGTCGTTGACGACGATCCGCTTGCAGCGGGAGGCCCAGCGGCGGAGGCGGTCTGCCCACTCCGGTGCGTACTCCCAGCCGGCCGGCGGCCCCTGCTCGATCTCTTCCAACATCAGCAGCTCGGTCCCGTGGACATGCCCGATCACCGGCACCTGCGGCAGCACCCGCGCGGCGGCCTCGTTCAGGGGCGTCAGGTGATGGAGATAGAGGAGGTCGACCCCGCCCTCGGCCGCCCGCTCGAGGGCATTGCCCCACGCCTCCACCTGCAGCTCGAACTCGGCCTCGTCGAGCGTCGTCAGGACCGGGTCGACGGCGCCGGGACGGTCCTCGTAGGAGCCGTGCATCGGCGCGGTCCAGGGGCCGCCTTCGTAATGCAGCGGGTCGGCGGACCGAATCGCCGGGGTGAAGTCGACCGTGCGCAGGTCGAGGCCGTCGTAGAAGGAAGAGGCGAGCGCCGCCTCGCCAAGGTCCGAGCGGGAGCCGGCGACCAGTGTCACCTCGATGCCCTTGCGGCCGAGCTCGCGGGCGAGCGCCCGCGCCCCGTGCGACGAGCCGCCGCGGGGATAGAAGTAGATCCCCATCAGGACTCGGGTCACGGCGGTATCCATCGCCGCTGAGGCTAGCGCCGCCTCGATGCAGGACCTTAAAAGCTGAGGCGGGGCGCGAAGTGGAGCGCGGTCGCCACCGCGCGGCCGCCCGGCAGCTCGATCCCGTGCTCCTCGCGCGGGGTGTTGACCAGTGAGCCGCCGACCACCAGCGAGGCGGAGCCGCCGCCGTCGAGGTTGATCGCCTCGCTCGCGCCGAGGCCGATCATCGCCTCGGCCAGCTCGGCCATCGTCAAGCCGGCCTCCTCGTCGGCGCGGCCGTCGCAGACGGCGGCGATCAGCTGCCCGCCGGAGAGGCCGAGCGCCGCCCGCGGGTAGCGGCCGACGGTGATGTCGGAGTCGAACTGGCGGGCGCCGGCGGAGAAACCCTCACGGTCGGTGCCGCCGGCGACCAGAGAACAGCCGCCGCCGACCAGCATCGGGCCGGCGTGCAGGAGGTCCCCGCGGGCCGTCTCGCCGAGCTCCCGGCGCGGAGCGAGGCTGACCTTCCCCTCGTCGATGTGGACGCAGGCGCGCTCCTCGTGCCAAGGCGCGTCGAAGGGCTCGGTCGGCAGCGCCCGCCCGGCGACCCAGAGGTCCCCCAGCGCCGGTCCTCCCGGGCGCATGTAGAAGCCGCCGACGATCGCGTGCTCGGCGCCGGTGCGGCGACACCACTGCTGCACCGTCGAGCAGGGGTCGAGGACGACCACCCGCAGGTCGAAGGCGGCGCGGTCGAAGCGGGCGACGTGGACGGTCGTCTCGGCGCCGTCGCCGAGTCGCAGGCGCCGTCGCTCGAACAGCGGCCGCGGCAGCGCTCGGGGAAGTGATGGGGATGCCGTTCGCATTCCAGGAGACCTAACCCAGCTCGCCCGGAATGGAACAGCACCCCCAGGACGGGTTCGCGCTAGCCGCTGACGATGAACAGCGGGTTCGGCGAGGTCACTTCGTATTCACCCGACCACGAGGAGGTCGAGGAGCAGAGGAAGCCGCCGCCGATCTTGCTGAAGCTGACGTTGCTTGCTTTCGCTCGCGCCGGGTTGCCGCCGGTGACCGAGAGCGAGGCTTTGCTGCCTTCGTATTCACAGGTGGTGCCGCCGCAGGTGAACTTGCCGCCAGGGTGTTGCACGGTCAGCGTCCCATTGCCGCCGCTGCCGGTCACTTCTGCCGGCCAGGGCGTTTTCAGGGACGAGGCGGTGCAGGAGCCGAGGCTCGAAGTGCAGTTTTTCCAGGTCGCCGAGCTGATTTCGCCGAGCACGGCGCCGGAGCCGCCTTCACTCGTCGTTTTCCCGCTCATCGTCGATTCCGTGCAGGTGACGGTGACGAAGCCCGAGGCCATCGTCGAGACCGTCCCGGGGACCAACTGGGTTTTGATCGCCGTGCCTTTGCCGTAGGTGTTGCCGGCCGGACATGGCGAGGTATTGACTGAACAGAGCTTCGTTGCTGATGCGGTACCGGCGCCAAACGCCATCACCACAACCGCGAGCGCAAGACACAGGCCGAACGTTTTGCCGGCCGTCTTTTTGGATTTCATTGGGTCTCTCCCTTGGTAGACCCTGCCTAACCAACGGTTCCCGACCGTCAGCTGGTGCTCAGTGAACCAGGAACGCGGCTGTTTATCAAATCTTTTTGAGTAAACCTAGGTCGCATTCCTGCGAGGCCGGCAACGGCTCCTCTTTATCGTGCCGCCGATGGCACCCGCCCCGCCCCTCTCGATCCTCGACCTCGCCGCCGTCGGCAAGGAGGAGACGGTCGCTGAGAGCTTTGCCGGCAGCGTCGAGCTGGCGCAGGCGGCGGAGCTCTGCGGCTACCGGCGCATCTGGTACGCCGAGCATCACAACATCTCCTCGATTGCCTCCTCGGCGACCGCGGTCCTGATCGCCCATATCGCTGCCCACACCGAGACGATCCGGCTCGGGGCCGGCGGGGTGATGCTGCCGAACCACTCGCCGCTGGTGATCGCCGAGCAGTTCGGGACCTTGGAGACGTTGCACCCGGGGCGGATCGACCTCGGGCTCGGGCGGGCGCCCGGCACTGATCAGCGCACCTGGATGGCGCTGCGGCGCGATCCCCACGCCAGCGACCGCTTCCCGCAGGACGTCGTTGAGCTGCAGCGCTTCCTCTCAGACGAGGAGCCGCTACCCGGCCTGCGGGCGATCCCCGGCCGCGGCACCAAGGTGCCGCTCTACATCCTCGGCTCCTCCCTCTTCGGCGCCGAACTAGCGGCCCAGCTCGGCCTCCCCTACGCCTTCGCCTCCCACTTCGCGCCCCGCTTCCTGCACGAAGCGCTCAAGGTCTACCGAGACGAGTTCAAGCCCTCGAAGCAGCTGCAGGAGCCCTACGCGATCGCCGGCATCGGCGTCATCGCCGCCGACACCGGCGAGAGCGCCGCTGCCCAACTCGAAGCCGCCCGCCGCGTACGAGCCCGCGCCCTCTTCGGCCGCAGCAAAAAGCTCAACGACGACGACATCACCGCCCTCCTAGAGTCCCCCCAAGCGGTAGCCGTAGACGAGATGCTCGCCTACACCGCCACCGGCCTCCCCGACGAGGTAGCGACCTACCTCCAACAGTTCGCCGCCGACACCGGCGCCGACGAGCTAATGACCGTCCACTACAGCGACACCGTGGCGAACCGCCTCCGCTCCGTCGAGCTCTTGGCGCAAGTCAGCCGCATCTAGACTGCTTGCCGATCATGAGGGAGCAGAGCGAGTTCGAAAAAGCAAACGAAGGGGCCTCTCCGTCCGAACTGATCGACGCCCGGATCGAGGAGCTCGATGACTGGCGCGGCGAGACCCTCGCCCAGGTCCGCGACCTCATCCACGAGGCCGACCCCGAGGTGGTCGAGGAGTGGAAATGGAGGGTCCCGGTCTGGTCCCACGACGGGATCATCTGCACCGGTGAGACCTATAAGAAGGCGGTGAAGCTGACCTTCGCCCAGGGCGCTTCGCTCGAGGACCCGGCCGGCCTCTTCAATTCCAGCCTCGAGGGCAAGGTCCGGCGGGCGCTCGACATCCACGAGGGCGAGGAGATTGACGCGGAGGCGTTCAAGGAGCTCGTCTGCGCCGCCGTGGACCTCAACGCTTCCTGAGCTCTAGCTCGGGGGCGGCGGCGGGCCGCGTTCTTCTTGGAGCTTCTGCTTCCGCGGCAGCAGCGGCAGACCGAGCCTGGCGCAGCCGAGGGCTTCGGCCCGCGGCAGCAACGGATGCCGGTGCCCCGCCCATTCCCAAACGCCGCTCGACATCTCCGCCGCCAGCTGCCAGATCGTCTCGGGGAAGGCGCCGTCCTTTGCCATCTCGCGCAGGATCGGCCAGCGCCGCGAGGTCGCCATCGCCCGCTCGGCTTCGAGCTCGGCGGCGCGATCGCCAGTCCGCCGCGCTTCCGCCCACTGTAGGAACCAGAGGCAGGAGACGGTCGCGGTCACTTTGGCACCTACCTGATAGCGATCGGTGGTGAGACCTTCGTCGGGGACCTTTGAAGGGCTGAACGTGTCAGGGACGGGGATTCCCTTGAGGATTTCCCGCACCGCCGCTTCGTGGTCGGCGGCCTTCACCACCTTCGCCGGCATCGCGTCGAGCCAAGTCTGGGTGTCGACCTTGGCCAGCCAGCCCAGCCGTTCTTCGAACGCAGCGAGGTCGGGGACCGCTGCCGCCAGCTGCAGCACGTAGCCGTCTTCCGACCAGAAGGCGACCATGCGGCGGTTGCCCGGGCCACCCTGGTTGACGTAGAACTCAGCGCGGGTGTCGACCGCGGCAGTGGTGTTGAGGACCGGCAGCTTCAGCCAGTGCTGCCCGTGCGGGTGCAGGCCCTGGCGCTGCATCTGGATCGCCCCGGCGAGGGTGCCTTGATGCCACCACAGTTCAACCCGCCGTTGGCGCACCGCCGGCGGGAACATCCCGCTCTCGCGCTCGGCCTTGGCGCCGCCGGTTATCCGCGCCGTTTCGTAAGGGATCGGCTTGCCGGTGACGAATTCCATCTGCCCTTCCAAGCCCTCGCGGGTTCTGTACTCGGTGACGTTCTGGACCCGCCAGCCCGGGCCTTCGAGCAGCAGCAACGGCGAGGATTCGGCGAAGCGGACTAGCTCAGCGGCGTAGGCGCGGTTCGACCCGCTCTCGTTGCTGCCGGCCGAGAGCAAGAGGACGATCACGGCGACGAGAGCGGCTATCGCACCGGCCGCAACGACGACGGTCCATCCCCAGCGCCGCGACCTGGGCCGCGCGATCGCACCACCGCCTGCACCATCCCCGCTCGCCGGCCCGGCGAGGATCCCCTCCCCCAGCTCCGCTTCGGCCGGGCCGAGCTCGAGCGCCGCGAGCGCCTCGCGCGGAACCGGATTAGCCGCCTTTAACCTCAGGTCGAGCTCTAGCATCTTCATCGTCCCGCCTCCTCTGCTTCCAGCTCAGTCTGCAAGGACGCGCTGTCCCCGAGTTCCTCCAGCCGCGCCCGCAGCCGGCGACGCGCCCGGTGCAAGCGGCTTCGCGCCGCCAGCGGCGTGACCCCGAGGACCCGCGCAGCCTGCGCCGGGGTCAACTCCTCCCAGCCGACCAGCATCAACAGCTCGCGGTCGGGCTCGTTCAGCGCCCCCAGTGCCTCGAGGATGCCGGTCGAGCCGACCGCGGACCCGGCCGGCAGCTGGCGCCGCAGCTCCGCGCGCAGTTGCTCGGCCAAGCGGGTGCGGCGGCGCTCGCCGCGCTGCTGGTTGGCGATGACGAAGCGCGCCGTTCCGTAGAGCCAGAGTCGGCCCTCGCCGCCGAGCGGCACCTCCGGCAGCCGCCGCCAGGCGGTGAGAAAGGTCTCGGCGACAGCGTCGGCCGCGTCCTCGGGGTCCGTGCAACGGCGCAAGACGTAGCCGAGAATGTCGCGTGCGTGGTCGCGGTAGAGGCGTCCGAACCGCTGCTCGGCCAGATCCCGGGGCAGGGCATCGGCGATCGTCGAGCCCTGGGGCATCGCTCCTATATGTCCGGCTGGGTCTGGAACGTTGCAGTCCCCTTTAGGCACGCACCGATATCGGCTTCTATCTCTGTGCACGCGCAAAGATGATTCACGGCTTTTGCAGGGAAATCTGGCGCACGGTGCATGGCGGATCCCAGTTGCTTAGCTGGCGGGACGAAATCTTTTGCCACTCCCCTTCCTACCTGGTCTCATCCCAACTGAGGCGCTCGCAGCAAAGGTCCTTTCCTGTGAGACGGCTTCATTATTTCTCCTGAAAGAGGCGCCCCCGCAAGGGGGCGTTTCTTTATCTGCTCTGGGTGCCGTCAGGTACCCGTAAAGGTGTTCTCGACCCCCTGTAAAGGCGAGAAGAGCTTCTTCACCATCTATGTTGAGCAGAGGAGACCTGACGGTCATGGAGTCGTCCGCAACTCGTCCTGCCCATAAACCCACGCTTCGCGCGGGGGGGAAAGCGCTGATGCTGCTGGCGGCGCCCCTCAACGTCGAAATCCTGCGGCACCTCCAGCAGGGCCCGCTGTCCCTGCAAGACCTGCGGAGCAAACTCGGGCTACCTCCACAGAGCACGATGCGCCTCTACCTGCGCACGTTGAGCGAGATCGGGGTTGTGGTCAGGCGACCTCGGAGCGAGTTCCCGGCCTCCGTCGACTACGAGATCACCCAAGCGGGTCGAGAGCTGCTCGAAGTCGGGGACGCTGTGGACACCTGGCTCCGGGCTTCGCCGACGGGACCCAGAGAGCTTGGCAGCGGAGTCGCCAAGAGCTCGATCAAAGCCCTCGTCGAGGGCTGGTCGAGCCACATCATCCGGGTGCTCGCCGCCCGTCCCCTTTCCTTGACGGAGTTGGACAGCCTGATCCCGAGGATCAGCTACCCGTCGCTCGAGCGCCGGCTTACGGCCATGCGCGAATGCGACCTCGTCGAGGTGCAACGTGGCACGGGTCGGCTGCGGCCATACAAGGTGACCCTCTGGTTGCGGCGAGCCGTCGGCCCTATCACTTCGGCGATCGCCTGGGAGCGCACCCACGCGCCAGACCAGAGTTCGAAGATCGGCCGCCTCGACGTCGAGGCGGCGTTCCTGCTCGCGGTCCCGCTCCTACACCTGTCCGATGGCAAAAGCGGGAAGTGCCGCCTGGCCGTGGAGGTGCACGACGGCACCGCGCCGGTCTTCGCGGGCGTCCTCGTTTGCGTCGAGGACGGAGAGGTGACCTCGTGTATCGCCGACCTCGAGGGCGAGGCCGAAGCCTGGGCCTCGGGCAAGCCCCTCACCTGGTTGCGCCAGCTGAGCTTGATCCCCAACGGCGAGCTTGAACTCGGAGGGGATCGAGCCCTCGCTCGGTCGGTTCTCGAGGCACTGCGGCGTACCGCAAACGAACCTGATTAGCACTCTCTGTCACACGCACATATTGCAAGTAGTTACACGCGCGAATTTTTGCGCTTCTGCGATTTGCAGGCCATTCGCCAATAAACGAGCCCTCCGCCGCGCGCGAGCGCAGGGTTGGCTCGCCTTTTCCTTGAACTTCCCTTCGCTAAGCGAAAAATGCTGGATAGGGATGGAAATCCGTCCTTACGCGGACCAACCACCAGTCTCGACCTCTTGCACTCAGAAACTCCTCAAATCCGCGAGCACCTACTCGCCCCCAACGCCAGATGAGCAGCGCTGGAGGACTCTCCCTTTCCCTGCTGGCGACGCCGCTGAACGTCCACATCCTGCAGGCCCTCGAGCGGGAACCGATGCCGCTGCTCGAGCTGCGACAGAAGGCCGGGTCGCCACCGCAGAGCACGATGCGCCTCTACTCGCGAACCCTTGCCGAGCTGGGGATCATCGAACGCCAGCGCCAGGCCGCCTTCCCCGGCTCGGCCGAGTACCGGATCACCCCTACAGGACAGGACCTGCTCGGAGTTGCCGGAGTGCTGGAAACCTGGCTCGGCGTTGCCCCGAGGGAGCCGATCGTCCTCGGCACCACCGCCTCCAAGAGCGCAACCAAAGCCCTCGTCGAGGGCTGGGCCACCAACATCGTCAGGGCGATCGCGGCCCAGCCGCTCTCCCTCACCGAGCTGAACAAGGTGATCCCGAAGGTCAGCTACCCCTCGCTTGAGCGCCGGCTCGGGGCGATGCGGCTGGCGGGATTGGTGGAATCGCAGCAGAGCGAACGGCGGGGCACGCCGTACGGCGCTACCGAGTGGCTGCGACAAGCGGTCGTCCCGATGACCTCCGCCGCGGCGTGGGAGCGTCGCTACCGCCCGACGGGAGCGCAGCCGATCGGCCGCCTCGGGGTCGAGGCGGTCTTCCTCCTAGCGGTCCCGCTACTGCAGATGCCGTCCGACTTCAGCGGCAAGTTCCGGCTCGCGGTCGAGGTGCAGGGCGGCACCACGCCGATCTTCGCCGGGGTCCTGGTCTGCTTCGAGGACGGCGTCATCGTCTCTTGTTCCTCGCGGCTCGAAGGTGAGGCAGACGCCTGGGTCTCGGGCACTCCCGATGCCTGGCTCCGGAAGATGAGTGGGGTTGAGCACGGAGGCTTGGAAATGCGGGGGGACATCGCCGCGGCCGGAGTGCTCCTCGACGCCCTGCACGGCATCGGCACCCTGCCGCCGCCGAAATCACCTGCGCCGGTATAGCTCTGCTACCGGAGCACAGCGTGGCCTATAGAGCCGGGTCGGCCTCGGTCAGGCGATCGGGCAAACCGAACGAGCCAAAGAGAGAGGGCAGGAACGGCGCCAGGAAGTTGCGGACGCCGGTGACGATCGCCCCTTCCTCCCCATCGGTCATCTCCAGCAAGGTCAGCGACCAGGGCAGCCAGTCGCCGGACTCCGGGTCCGGTTTGTAGGCGGCGAAGGCGGGGCAACCGTTGGCCGCCGTCGCCCGCAGCTTCGAGCCGCGGCAGGCGGCGCCCTGGCCGAGCATGAACTCGCCGACCTGGTCGGGGCCGCGCACCCAGAGCGGCAGCGGCGGCATGTCGAAGACGACGTCGTAGCGCAGCAGGGCGACGATCCGCTCGACGTCGTACTCGGCGAAGGCCTCCAGGTACTGCTCGAGCAGCCGCCGCTCGTCCTCCTCGCTGGGGCGGGCGGGCGCCTCGGTATCGGCCAGGGCCAGCTCGTCGAGCGTCGCCCGGGCGCGTTGCAGGGCGCTGTTGACCGAAGCCACCGAGGTCTCCAGCAGCTCGGCTACCTCCTTGGCGCTCCAGTGCAGCACCTCGCGCAGCACCAGAACCACGCGCTGGCGGGCAGGCAGGTGCTGGAGGGCGGCGACGAAGGCCAGCCGTAAGGACTCGCGGTCGGCGAGACGCGCAGCCGGGTCGGCGTCGGGATCGACCGCCTGGCCGTCGGCAATTGGCAAGACCCAGGTCGTCTCCGGCAGCGGAGCGCCGACTGGCGTCTCCGCCGTCCCCACCTCGGCGATGTCGACCGGGCGAGCGCGGCGCTTGCGGCCCTCGATCTGATCGAGGCAGACGTTGGTCGCGATCCGGAAGACCCAGGACTTCATCGCCGCCGGCTCGGCCAGCGAGTCGGCGCGCCGCCAGGCGCGGACCATCGTTTCCTGGGTCGCGTCTTCGGCCTCGAAGCCGGACCCAAGCATCCGGTAGCAGTAGCCAGTCAGAGCCGGTCGCAGATGCTCGAGCTCCTGCTCGAAGTTCGGCTGGCGAGTCTCAACCGGCACGAATTCGATGCTACCGACCGATTAGTTCTGGGCACGGAGACGGTCCTTGTAGGTAACGACCACTAAAGGAGCCGCACGATGTCCCGTCTTCTCTTCCTCAACCTGCCTGTCGCTGACCTCGAAGCCAGCCGCGAGTTCTTCGACCGACTCGGCTTCGAGTTCGACGAGCGCTTCTGCGATGAGGGGGCGGCCTGCATGATCGTCAGCGAGCAGGCCTACGTGATGCTGCTGCAGCGGGACCGCTTCGCCGAGTTCGTCACCAAACCGGTCGCCGAAGCCAACGCGGCGACGGCGCTGACCGTCGCCGTCAGCGCCGAGGACCGCGCCGCCGTCGACTCCTTCGCCGAAGCCGCCCTGGCCGCCGGGGCCACCCCAGCCAAGGACCCGCAGGACTACGGCTTCATGTACGGGCGCAGCTTCCACGACCTCGATGGCCACCTCTGGGAGGCGATGTGGATGGACCCAATCGCCGCCGAGCACGGCCCAGCCGAGTACACGACCGACAGCGCTGGTTAGGCCGTCGCCTCGACGATGCTGAGCATGCCGGCGCTTGCGCTCTCCGTGACCTCGGCGGCTGCCGGGTGCTCATCGCAGCGGTGGAGCTTGGCCTGGGAGAAGCCGGCGGCGCGGAGGGTTGCCTCGGCGGAGGCCTCGTCTCCCGGGTAAGCGTGTACCCGGCCGCGGACGAAGGCGCTGAGGAGCAGGGCTCCCGCTCGCTCGGTGGCACCGGGGCTGCCAACGCGAAGATCGGCGAGGTAGGCACTGGGGGCGAACGGCTTCAGCATGCGCGCCAGCCTTGCCCACAGCGCCTCGACGGTCTCGTTGTCGAAGTAGGTCAGCAGGCCCTCGGTGATGATCACCAGCCCCTTCGCGGGATCCATCTGCGCGACCAAGGACTCGAGGCTGCTGGGGCCGCCGTCACGGAGGATGTCGAGGTCGGCGACGCGGTGGTGCTCGTCCAGTGAGTCCATCGCCGCCAGTGCCTCGCGCTTGCGCTGCGCCATCGGCGGCAGGTCGGCCTCTATATAAGTGAGCGCCTCCCCATAGCGCTCGCTGAAGCGCCAGCCGCGAGGAGACATCCCGCAGGCCGCCTCGATTACCTGGGTGACCCCATCCTCGATCTTCTCCTCGAGGAGGGCGTCGATGATCCGGTGGCGGGCGAGCAGCACACCGTCGAGGCTGGGGGCACCCAGTCGCCGGGTAAGCGCATTCGGCAGCGCCATCGTCGCGTGGAAGAGCCGGCCTTGCCAGGTGGCCAGCCGCGGGTGGGAGAGGCCGTTCTTGACCCAGGTCTCCCCCGTGTAGTGCGCGGTCGGGGAAATAGCTCCCGACGACCTTTCGCTTCCAGCCATCGCTCGGTTACGTTGTCATAGATCCGATGGGAAAGCTGATCGCAACCACCCAGGCCACTCTCGACGGCGTTATTGACCCCGTGGGCGAGTGGGTGCAGCCCGACGGCGACCACGGCACTTACTCGTGGGAACGGCAATCGCGCTCCAGCGGCCTGGTGCTGGGACGCAAGACGTTCAAAGGACTGGCGGGCTACTGGCCGAGCCGATCCGGCAAATGGGCCGACATGGTCAACGCGCTGCCCAAGTACGTCGGCTCGACCACCCTCTCCGGCGAGCTCGAATGGAACGGAACCCTGCTCGAGGGAGCTCTGGAGGACTCGATCCCGAGGCTGAAGGAGGAGGTGCCGGGCGACCTCTTCATGCACGGCAGCGGCGAGTTCGCCTACGCCCTTGCCGAGCGGGGCCTGGTTGACGAGTACGAGATCTACCTCAACCCGCTCGTCTGGGGCAAGGCCAACCTCCACGTGCTCGGCGACCGCGGCACTGTCCGCATGCAGCTCGAGGACGTCAAGCGGTTCGACTCCGGCGTGGTCCTCCTCACCTACCATCCGCAGTCGTGACGATCCAGCGGATGGACCATGTCGGCGTCGTGGTCGAGGACCTCCCGGCCGCGGTCGAGTTCTTCACCCAGCTCGGGATGGAGGTGCAGGGCGATGGCTCGGTCGAAGGCAAGTGGGTTGATCGCATCGTCGGCCTCGACGGCATCCAAGTGGAGATGGCGATGCTGAAGACCGCCACCGGCGACGCGAAAATCGAGCTGGTGAAGTTCCTCTCGCCGCCGCCGGAGGACGGCAATCCCGGCGCGCCGTCGAACATGACGGGCCTCCGCCACCTCTGCTTCGAAGTCGAGGACGTCGACAAGCTCGTTTCTGAACTGCAAGAGCGCGGCAACGAACTGGTCGGCGAGCTGGTCAGCTACGGGAACAGCTACCGCCTCTGTTACGTCCACGGCCCCGAGGGCATCATCGTCGAGCTGGCCGAGCCGCTGAGCTAGCCCCGCAACACAGCGACGATCTGGGGATTGACGCGCGGCCGGGTCCGGCCTATGTTGAGTGATGGAGGCAGGGTGACGACGAAGGAGGTTTTCCCGTGTCCCTGCGTTCCGCCATCAAGCTGTTGTCGATCGCGACGGCTCTCTTCCTGCTGGTCCTTCCCGCGAGCGCGATGGGACGGGTGCTGAAGGTCAAGCCGGGCGGCTCGATCCAGGCTGCCGTCGACCAGGCCGAACCGGGCGACACGGTCATGGTCGCCGCGGGGACCTATACGGAAGAAAGCACCGAATGCCCGCCGCGGCCGGGGCGCAGCTGCGCCGTCGCCGTCACCAAGGACAACATCTCGATCGTCGGCCAGGGAGGGAACGGCAAGTCGGTGGTGCTGAAGTCCGACGGCGACCAGGAGGAGGGCATCGCGGTCGGCCGTGAATCCGGCGCCGCCTGCCTGGAAGACGAAAGCCTGCGGGTCCAGGGCTCGCTGATCCAGAACATCACCGTCGAAGGGTTCGAGGACGACGGGGTGCTGCTCTCCTGCGTGCAGGGCTGGCGGGTGACCGGGGTCGCGGCGATCGACAACGAGGAGTACGGAATCTTCCCCTCCCACGTCTTCGATGGCCGCCTCGACCACTCGTTCGCCTCCGGCGCCAATGACACCGGCCACTACATCGGCCAGTCGTTCAACTCGCGGGTCGACCACAACGTCGCCACCGGAAACGTCAGCGGCTTCGAGATCGAGAACAGCATCGGCATCCGCGCCGACCACAACCTCTCCTACGGCAACACCGGCGGCTTTCTCTCCTTCGACCTGCCGTTCCTCGACGCCAAGGTCAACCGCGACAACGTGATCGAGAACAACATCATTCGGGAAAACAACCGCCCGAACACCTGCCTCGAGCCCGGCGACGACGTCTGCGGGGTCCCGCCCGGCACCGGCATCCTGGTGATGGCCGCCGACGAAAACCTGGTCCGCAACAACACCGTGACCGACAACAACTCCTACGGGATCGCGGTGGCGAACATCTGCCTGGCCCAGGAACTGCCGGAAGAAATCTGCGAAGCGCTGGACATCGAGCCGAATGCTGACAACAACACGATCGTTGGCAACACGGTCACCGGCAACGGCACCAACCCCGCCCCCTCGCTGCCGCCGGTCTTCGCGGTGGACCTGGCCTGGGACGGGACCGGCGAAGGCAACTGCTGGGCGAGGAATCGTTTCGAAACCGAGTTCCCGGAACCGCTGCCCGGCTGCTGAACCAAGCCTCGCTAGGTTGCTCTCAGCTTGGCGAGGAAATGGAAGATCCTGCTCGCTGTACTCGGCGCGCTTGCCGCGCTGCTAGCGATCAACACCTTTGTCGTCGCGGCAGAAACGAAGCCGGCCGCGGTGACCGTGCCCGGCGCGCGGATCCTGCGCCTGCAGGGCGGTGACATGCAGGTGCTCGAAAAGGGGCCGCGCGGCGCCCCGCCGATCGTCCTGCTCCACTGCTTCTCCTGCTCGGTTGCCTGGTGGCAGCGGATGATCCCGCTGCTCGATCACAACCACAGGGTGATCGCCCTGGACCTGCGCGGCTTCGGGGGGTCGGAAAAGCCGACCTCCGGCTACTCGATGGCCGACCAGGCAGGCTTCGTGGCCGAAGCGCTGAAACGGTTGAACGTGCATCGCGCGACTGTCGTCGGCCATTCGCTGGGCGGGACCGTTGCGACCGCGCTGACTGAACTTCCCGGCGACTACGTCGAACGGCTGGTGATCATCGACCAGGCGGCTGACGAACGCTTCGCCACCGCGATCGACTTTGCCGAAGAACTCACCACGGCGCCGGTGATCGGCGAGGCGCTCTGGCAGGTGATCCCGGACTTCGCGGTCAAGGAAGGGCTGCAGGTCGCCTTCGCGCCCGGGTTCGAAGTCCCCGAAGGCTTCGTCGACGGGTTCGACCAGATGACCTACACCTCTTATGCCTCCGACGACGAGGAGAGCTCCTACCTCGGCGAAAAGCCGCTGAACCGCAGGATCGAAGGCGCCGGGATCCCGCTGCTGGCGATCTTCGGTGCCGAAGACCAGATCTACGAAGCCGAACCGGCGCTCGCCGTCTACGCGAAGGTCTCCGGCGCCCAGACGGCGCTGATCCCGGGAGCAGGACACTCGCCGAACGTCGAGAAACCCGGGCGGACCGCCGCTCTAATCCTCAAATTCGACCGCTCCCCCCAACCCGGCCGCCATTAGGCCGCGCTTAGGTTCGCCAGCCACCATTCCCCTGCCGTGCTCCTCTCCGATAGTCACCCGCCGCGCCCACGGCTACGTCTGCCCGGCCGCCGGGCCCCGCTGCGCACGCGGGCGCGCGCCCACTGGCTGGCGCCGTTGGCCGCCGCCTGCACGATCGGGATGGGCCTGGTCAACGTCGGCTCGGCGCTGACGCCGGGACTGCACTCGCGGATGCAGCTGCTGCAGGAACTGGTGCCGGGAGAGGTGCCGGTGGCCGCGCACGCGCTGGCGCTCTCCGCCGGGGTCGCGCTAATCATCCTCGGCGTCTACCTGCTGCGCCGTCGACGCCGCGCTTGGGCGCTGGCGGTGGTGGTCCTGGTCGTCGCCGGCGCACTCAACCTGCTGAAGGGCCTCGACGTCGAAGAGGCGCTCGCCTGCTGGGCGCTCGCCGGGCTCCTCGTCTGGGGGCGCGATGCCTTCAGCGTCGTCCACGAGGACAGCGGCTGGCGGGTGCCGCTGCTGCGCAGCGCCGCGGTCCTCGCCGGCGTCTTCGTCGCCAGCATCGCCACCCTGCTCGCGATCTCCCACTGGGGCACGCCGGGACTGAATCCGGGGCGGACGCTGAGCGAGCTGGCCGCCATCCTCACCCTCTCCCCCGGCCCGGTCCACTACCGCGATCCGTTCGAGTGGGCGCCGGCGGCGATCGTCGTCCTCTGGATCGGCGGCCTCGCGACCGTCGCCTGGCAGCTATTCCGGCCGCTGGCGGGCCCGCGCGGACTGCCGGCAGGGGAGCTGCGGCCGCTCGCCCAGGAGCTGGTCACCTCGCACGGCACCGACACGCTCAGCTTCTTCAAGCTGCGGACCGACAAGCACCACTTCTTCGACCGCTCCCACCGCGCCTTCGTCGGCTACCGGATAGAAACCGGCGTTCTGCTCGTCTCCGGCGACCCGGTCGGGCCGGCCGAGGCGATCCCCGACCTGCTGCGGAACCTCTGCGGCTTCGCCGAGGCGCGCGGGCTGGCGATCGGCGTCGTCGGTGCCAGCGAGGAGTTCGCCGAACTGGGGGCAGACGCCGGCCTCAGCTCCTTTTACATCGGCGACGAGGCGATCGTCGAGTTGGCCGACTTCTCACTCGAGGGGCGGGCGATCCGCAAGCTGCGCCAGGCGGTCAACCGAGTCCACAAGGCCGGCTACACCGCGGCGCTGCACTCGATGGGCGAGCTCTCCGAGGCCCAGCTGCGCGAGCTCGAGGAGGTCTCCGACCGCTGGCGAGGCGAGGAGCCCGAGCGCGGCTTCTCGATGGCGATCGACAGTCTCCGCGGCGACCACCTCGACGAGAGCCTGGTGGTGGTGGCACGCGACGAGGAGGGGGCGGTACGCGGCTTCCTCCACTTCGCCCCCTGCTACGGCCGGCCGGTCGCCTCGCTCGGGCTGATGCGGCGCGACCGCGACACCGTCAACGGCCTCACCGAGTACCTGGTGGTCAGCGCGATCGAGATGCTGCGCGAGCGCGGCATCGAGGAGATGTCGCTCAACTTCGCCGCCTTCGCCCGCTGGCTGCGCGACCCCAGCGGCCTTGGCGAGCGCACCCTCGGCCGAGTCGTGACCCTGGCCAACCCCTACTTCCAGATCGAGAGCCTCTACCGCTTCAACGCCAAGTTCAACCCGCGCTGGCAGCCCCGCTACCTGCTCTACGAGCGCGGCCCCCTCGGCTTCGCCCGCACCGGCCTGGCAGCGATGTTCGCCGAGGGACAGCTGCCCTCGCCGAGCCTCCTGGTCACCCGCGAGCGCTAAGCGGTTCCCGAGGCGAGCAGCACCACGTTTGAGAGGCGCAGCGGCCCCGAGCCGCCGCCAATCTCTGCTGCGGCCTGGGTGATCGCATCCCAGGCCTCCTCCTGGGCCGCGCCCGCGTGCTGCTCGATCATCGCCCGGATCGGGGCGGCGATCGCCCGGACGTAGGCGGTGAAGTGGGCCGGGGAGTCGAACTCGAAGACGACCTCGGTCTGCTCCACGGCGACGTTCGAGAAGCCGCCGCCTTCGAGCAAACTGGCGATCGCGTCGGGAGTCGGTCGCGAGAGCGGCCCGGGGGTTCCGGGTGGGGGCGGCGGCACGCCGAACCGCTCCCTCATCGTCTTCATCGGCAGCGAGAGGAACGGGACCTGGTCCGGTTCGCCCCAGGAAGCGATCGCCATCCGCGCCCCGGGCTCTAGGAAACCGCGGATGCGCGCCGCGGCGGCCTCCCCGTCGGGCTCAAAGATGATCCCCCAGCGAGAGACCACGGCGTCGAAGCTCCCCTGCGGAAAGTCGAGGCCGGAGGCGTCCGACTGCACGAACTCGACGTTGTTCAAGCCAGCCGCCACCGCCCGCTCCCGCGCAAAGGCGAGCATCTCGGCGGAGATGTCGGAGGCGACGACGTGCCCCTCCGCTCCGACCTTCCGCGCCGCAGTAAGCGCCGGCTCGCCGTAGCCGGCGGCTACATCCAAGACGCGGCTCCCCGCCCGCACCCCGGCCAGCTCCACTAGCCGCTCGCTGATATGCCGGTCGGCGCGGTCGTTGAACTCACTCCACTCCATCCACCCCACCGCAGCGGAGTCCCAGTTGCGGTGCTGCGCTTCGCGGAAGCCGGCCGCGTCGATCTCCCTCGATCCCATCCTCGCTTCTTACCACCGTAGGATCGCCCTGTGCCGTTCACCCACAAGAACCTCAAGCAGGACCTGGAGGACGTCGGGTCCAACTTCGACGGCTCGCCGGACCTGGAGTTCCGCCTCGCCACCCAGGCCCTGGAGCTGGAGCACTCCGGCCTCGGCTGCCAACGCATTCCGCCGAACTACCGCTTCCCCTACGGGCACACGCATAAGAGGCAGGAGGAGCTCTACGTGGTCCTCCGCGGCAGCGGGCGGATGAAGCTAGACGACGAGATCGTCGAGCTGAAGGAATGGGACGCGGTGCGCGTCGCCCCCGGCACCTGGCGGGGCTACGAGGCCGGCCCCGACGGCATGGAGATCCTCGTCATCGGCGCCCCCAACCTCGGCGAGTCGCCGCGCGATGACGTCGAGGGCCGGCGCGACTGGTGGTCTGACTAGCGCCTAAGCCGGTGGCCGCGTCGCGGCCTCGATCACCCAGCGAGTCCCGTCGTAGGCCCGCCACACCGCAAAGGCTTCGCCGCTTGGGGCGACGGCAACCCTCAGGTCGGAGCTCCCGGATGGGCGAGCCGCCGGCGAGCCGGAGACATTCACCGGCGCCTCCCAGGGCTGGCCCAGCCCCCTGCTCGAAGCTTGGATGGCCGTTTCACCCTCGGGCCCGACCGACGACCACATCGCGATCCATTCCCCGCTCCCGGTCACGGCGATTGCAGGGCGGCGCAACGCGACGCCTTCCCCGAAGAGGCTGACGGGCTCCGTCCACGCTCCGTCCCGACGATGGGTGGCCACTGCGTCTTCCTCCCTTTCAGAACCGGACCTGAAGATGGACCGTGCCCAGACCACCGCCGCCGCGCCGCCGGGCTCGGCCACAACCTGGGGGGCAGAGAATGCTTCGCTTTCCGGAGGCGCGAGCGTCCGCACGCTCCAACGTCCCCGCGGCTTCCTCGTCGCCTCCTGCAGGCCGTGGCTCGGTTCTTCGAACTCCCAGGCGGCGACCGCTTCTCCGGTAGAGGTGATCGCCAGCCGGGGATCCGGGAAGGCGCCGGGATTCGCCAGCCTCTTGACGTAGCTCCACTTGCCTCCCGGGGGGCGGCTTGCCACTTCGATCCCGGATTCTTCGTTGTAGTAGGCGTTCCAGATCGCCACCGCTTCTCCCTTGGGGGTAACTCCCAGCTGGGGTTCTTCACCTTCGATCGAGCCCCGAAGCCCGTGCGGCGCGGTCCAGCCTCCGCGGAGGGGTTGAGTTGACGCCCTGATGAAGGAAAAGCTCGAGTGACGTTCGTCGCCGGCCGTCCACATCGCGATGGCTTCCCCCCGCCGGGTGATTGCCACCTGCGGATCCCTCCCTTCGGATTCGTAAAGCCCACCCTTTTCCGCCGCGATGTTCCGCGGCTTGCTCCATCGCCCTCCCCGCTGTCGGGTCGCGGCAAAGATCGCCGACGCTTCCACGCCGCGTGCCTCGATGTCATCACCCCACACCACGACCGCCTTGCGCCCAGTGGCGGCGATCTGCGGGTCGGTTTCGCTGCCCCGCCTGAGCAGCAAGGGAGGGCCCCAGTCCTGCCCCGGGCGCCGGCTGGTCACCTGGATGCCCTTCGGCTGCCCCCCTTCCCAGACAACCACGGCTTCGCCGTCCGGGGTGACGGCGATCTCAGGCGTCCCGCCCTCGCGCCCGGTTGGTCCAAGAGTGACCGGCTTGCTCCAGGCCGGAGCGGCAATCGCCGTTGCTGAGACTCCGTTCGAGGCCGACAAGGCCACGATCACCGCCATGACAAGTCTCACGCAATGTGACCCCCTGCGTCCCATCTACTGAGCGTAAACCCGCCGCCTCGCCCCTGGTAGCGGCACCGAGCGGACTGCTTTTTGCCGAATTTCAGCGACGATGCTAACCTGCAACCAAATGGTTGTAGATAAGAATCTGACCCGCGACGACGAACAAGCCACCGACCTGCTGTTCCGGGCTCTGGCCGACCCGATCCGCCGCGACATCCTCCGCCGCGCCCACGAGGGCCGGCTCTCAGTCTCGGCCCTGGCCCGCGAACACCCGATCAGCGTGACGGCGATGCAGAAGCACGTCGCCGTGCTGGAGCGGGCCGAACTGGTGAGCAAGCACCGGGTCGGGCGCGAGTCGATCGTCCAGACCCGGACCGACGCCCTCGCCCGCGCCCGCGCCGCCCTCGATCGCCTAGAGGCGGAGTGGCGTGGCCGGATCGAACGGATGGACCAGATCCTCGAAAACGACAAAGGAGACAACTGATGCCGGTCACCGACGTAGAGAAGGACCTCGACGCCCTGACCCTGACGATCACGGCGGAGTTCGACGCCGACGCCGAGCGCCTCTGGGAGCTGTGGGCCGATCCCCGCCAGCTGGAGCAATGGTGGAGCCCTCCGTCCCACACCTCGACCTTCCTCGAGCACGAGCTCACCCCCGGCGCCCGCACCACCTATTACATGACCGGCCCGGATGGCGAGAAACACCACGGCTCCTGGCGCATCGAGGAGGTCGAACCGCCCCACCGCCTGCGCCTCAAGGACGACGAGGTCGACGCCGAGGGCAATCCCGAGGACGGAGGCCCGTCAGCGATGACGGTGACGATCACCGAGGCCGACGGCACCGCCACCATGTCGATTCAAACCCACTTCACCGACCGCACCTCGATGGAACAGACGATCGAGGCGGGCTTCGAACAGGGCATGATCGAAACCGTCAACCAGGTGGACTCCCTCCTTGGCGTCGCGAGAGCATGAAGGCGTCATGACCGGATCGAGCGGTTGCGGCACACAGCGGGGCCTCAGAATCCGAGTTCGGGGTCAGCCCGCCTCCAGCTCGAAGACCTTCATCACCTCGTCGCCGTAGTCGTTGATCACCTTGATGGCGATCTTGCCGGACTCGGGGCGCGGAAACGGCCTTGACGCGGTCGTATTTAGGCTCGCCCAGGTGTCCTGGTCGATCTCTGCCCTGAGGGCTGACTTGAGGCGTTTGTAGGGATCCTGGCCGCCGGTGAAGTAGCAGTGCCGAACAAAGAATGACTCGCCGTTGTAGGCGGTATCGACCATCCAGAGCGCGATCTGATCGGTGTCGTTCGAGCGGAGCTCGCCGGTGTTTGGATCGTAGACGTCGACACCATGGAGGATGACCCGGATCTCATCGCCCTCGAAAGCAATCTCGATGTCGGGCTCACCGAACACCGTAAACAGGTTGCCCGCTCCCGTCTTCTTCAGCTCCTCCCCCATCACGAGGTCGGCGTTCATGCGAACGAGCAAGACCGGGACCTTTCCGAGGCGGCGCTCCCCGGCCACGCTGGCGAAATCATCCTCGGCCGCTACGTACTCATCGTCCTCACTGCCCACCACCTGCGGGTCGAAGGCGAATCCGAGTACGCAAAGGAGGTCGATGTCCCCGGCTCGGTTTGCCTCACGCGCAGCGTCCTTGATGAAACCGGGACCGACCGTTCCGTACTGGGGGCCTATCGTGATCCCGATTCGTTTCGGGGAGTCTCCGTTTGCTCCGGCTCGCTCACCGATCGCTTGGATGTGGGCGGCTGCGTAGGGCTCAAGCGTCCCCAGCTCGATCCGTTTGTCCTTCTCGCCAGTCTGGATGCCCGCAGTCCGCAGGTTCTCGAGAATCGTCTGCTCAAACTGCACATCGTCCGGCGAACCGTCGGTCGAAGGCTCTTCCCCGACTGACCGTTCCGCATCCTCGTTTCGTGCCCCGGTCGCGTCCACCGCACTGCCGGCAAAGGCAAGTGAGCGGTGCGGCGAGAGGCTCTCGACCGTGAATGGGCCCGACACCCGCACCTTCTGCTTGTCCTCGTAGGGCTTGTCGTAGAGGAGCTCAAACTCGGCGTGGCGACGGATTGCGGCATCAATCTCCTCCCGGCTCATCCCCTCTTTGATGTCCGGGTTGTTGGCAATCGATTTCAACGTGATGTGCCGCACGCGCTCGTAGACGAAGCCTTGATGGATGTCACCCCGAGTTTCCGCGGCCGGCAATGGCGCACCCGCGAGCTCGCCCTCTTTCCTACGACCCTCGGGCGAATCAGCCAACAGGTAGTGGGGGAATTTCGCGCCCATCAGCCGCTGCCTGGCCAGCGCCAGCGCTACACGGGAAGTGTCGATCGTGATCCAGCGCCGGCCCCACTGCTCCGCGACGTACGCGGTAGTGCCGGAACCACAAGTCGGGTCAAGGACAAGATCGCCTGGATCAGTGCACATCAGCATGCATCGCATAACCACCTTTACTCCGGTTTGCACGACGTAAATCTTGTCGCGACCAGCCCCTCCACCAGTGTCGACCCAAACATCGGGTAGACGCTCGACCGGAAAATCTTCTGCAAACCGCTTGAACCTAAGCACCGTCTTGGAAACATGGACGCGGTCGGCAGCAAGAAGTCGATTCATGCCTTGCTCAGTGACCTTCCAGTGATTCCCAACCTGGGGCTGGAAGGCTTTCCCTTCAACCTCGACCGAATAGCTGCCGGTAGACCTAACGCCCTGCGATTGAAGATCACCAGCGTCGTATGAGTCACCCTCCCGCACAGACTTCGCATCAAAGATGGTGCGTGATTTCAGAGACTCCACTTCTTTCGCAAACCAAAGCACATAGTTACCAGTCCGATCTAAATGCTCATCTTGTCGACCAGACGTGGTCTTGAAGTAGATCTGGCCGACGAAGTTCTGGCTTCCAAATACCTCGTCCATCAGCGAGCGTACGAGGTGTACATTCTCGTCACCTATCTGCACGAAGCACGAGCCGCTCTCGGTGAGCAGGTCCCTCGCCACCACCAGGCGATCTCGCAGATACGTCAGGTAAGAGTTAATCCCCTTCTCCCACGTATCCCGGAACGCCTTGATCTGCTCCACCTCACGGGTTGCGTGCTCGACCCTTCCGTCTTTGACATCGCGGCTGCGAGCCGAGACCTGCCAGTTTGAGTTGAACTTGATCCCGTAGGGGGGGTCGATGTAGATCATCTGAACCTTGCCGCGGAGTGCCTCGCGCTCGGCAAGTGAAGCCATCACGTTGAGCGAGTCGCCGAGGATCATCCGGTTCGACCAATTCGCTTGGTGCCGGTAGAACTCGATTAGGTCGAGCTCACCAAGGCCGTCGAAGGTGTCGAACAGCTGTAGCTCAGGCTCCTCCTCGGGCTTCGCGGCCGTGTCTCGGAGGTTCTCCACGAGGACGCGCGGGTCGATCTTCTCCTGGATGTAGATCGGTGGGGCCTCGGCGACCAGATCTTCACCATCGAGTTCGTCCTTCCCCTTCCAAACGAGCTGAGGGTCGCGCGAAGGGTCACGCGGGTAGCGCAGCGGAATCGGCGTCTCGGTCTCAGGGGCGACGAACTCCTGGGCATCGGCGGTCGGCAGGTTGACGCGCTTGTCCTCATGCGTGATCGCGTCGACCGGCTTCGGTCCTTTCGATTTGGTCGTTCGCTTCGCCATTACCTAACTCTTTCAGGCCAGCAGGCCGAGTAGCTCGCGGTCGTCACGGTAGAGCCGGTCGATCGCAGCATCGAGGAGGTACCACTCTTTCCAGGGGTCGTGAACCTCAACGTACCCCCAGCGCCCGTACTCGCCCCAGTTGTTGACTGCCGCACACCATTGATCCCGGGCCGTCTCCGCCTTCGCCTTCGTGGGGCCGGGGGACTTCTGACTGCCGGAAACCTCGACGATCAAAGTCCGCACCTCGTCGTCCTCCGCCCGTGGCCGCAGACGGACCAGGAAGTCGGGAATGTAATCGTGGCTGCGGCCTTTGTGCACGTAGGGGATCGTGAAGCCGAGGCGCTCGTTCTTGACATAGGCGACGACACGCTCGTCCTTCTCCAGATGCTGGGCCAAGCCCTCCTCCCAGGTGTTGCCGCGCGGCCCGTCAAGGACGACGTGGTTGAGGTGTGACTTCAGGGGCGGGGGATCCATCACAACCTTGCGGGTAAGGAAGCTGACGTCGCGCGTCGAGCCCTCTTGGTCAAAGGCGCGGATAATCGGCAGCACCAGCTGAGGGCCGTCCCGCTCCTCGCCGTAGCGGGCGATCGCCCTATAGATCTTCTCGGCTGCCTCGGCTCGGGGCTGGGCCAGCAGGAGGTAGCCCTTGGTGACGTCGGGGTCCGTCGTCACGCACTGATCGAGCCACTCGCCGGCAATCTGCGCCAGGCGCGGGAAGAGCCATGGCCGGGTGGCGCCACTCTGCGCCGAGAACTGCCGCTGGATCAACTCGCGCGCCAGTGCAAAAGCGACTGCCTGCGGCCGCGCCCGGCGAATCTCCTCCAGATCCACCTGCTCCCGCTCCCCGATCAAGCCACTGTGCTCCACCCAGAGGGCCAGGCCCTCCTGGTCGAGGTTCATCCGCGAGTCGGAGTCGAACTCAGCGTGGAGTTCTCTGTCAGGCAGCTCGATCCGGTAGCCGTCGAGCTTCGGGAACTCGATCGCAAGCTCGTCCCGCTCCGGCAGGGCCCGCACTTCCACCGCCGGCCGGGGGACCCGCGGCTTGGGGACGGGCCTGTCGGAGGGGATGAACGCGAACGGCACGCCGTAGACCTCCGCGTACTCCGGCTCCAGTCGGTTTTCCTCGTTCACCGCGTAGCTACGCCGCCGCAGACCGCGTCCCACCACCTGCTCGCAGAGGAGTTGACTGCGAAAGGGACGAACGCCGAGGATGTGAGTGACGGTGTTCGCATCCCAGCCCTCGGTGAGCATCCCCACCGATACAACACAGCGGATGTGCTCGCCGAGTTTGCCCTTCTTGCCGACGGTGTTCATCGCCTCGCGGAGGAGGGCTGCGTCGTCCAGCTTGTCGACGTCGGCGCCCGGATCGCGCTGACGCAACTCCTGCTTGAACATCTCGATCTCCTGGGCGGCATCCCGCTTGAAGTCTTTGCCGAGTGGTTCGCCGGACTCGAGCTGGACGGTGTCGATCAAGATCGTTCGCTGCCGAGCCGCCCAGCTCCCGTCTTCGACGTTTGAGAGCAAAGCAAGCTCGCCCGGGACGAGCGCGTTCTCGCCGTCCTCCTCAGACTCCTTCTCCCAACCCGAAATCCAGTCGAAGACAAGCTTGGAGACGGCGGTGTTGGGGCAGACGACGATCATCACCGGCGGCGGCTCACCGAGCTCCGCCAGTTCGGTCTCGTAGCGTGAGTAACCCTGTGCGTAGCTTCGGTAGAGGCTCTGAAGCGCCCCCTCGAGCGTCTTCGGGATCGTCCAGTTCGCGACGTTGAGCTCGCTGCGTTTGATCCGGTGCGGCAGCGGCGGCTGGATGTTGTCCCACAGATGCAGGTAGATGATCCGGTCGTCCTTGGCGTCGTCATCCACGGGGATGCGAGGGACCTTGACGATCCCCGACTCGATCGCGTCCATGAGGGAGAAATCCGAGACGACCCAGGGGAAGATGAAGCCCTCGCTGTACCCGGAGCCCTTCAAGTAGTACGGCGTAGCCGAGAGGTCGTAAACCACCCTGATAGGAGCGGCTTTCTGCAGTCCCTCGAGACCCCGGAACCAGACCCTCGCCTCCTGGTTACGGTCTTTGTCTTCCTTCTCTGCTTTGTCGTCGGGGGTCAGGTTGTCCTGATAACAGTGGTGCGCCTCGTCGTTGAGGACGACGATCCCGCCCTTGCCGTCGGCGAGGTCGCGAAGGATGCGCGCCGAAACCTCGACCGAGCTCTCACGGAAGGCATCCGCCGCTGGGCCGTTGCCGCCGCGCAGAAGCTTGCGCGTGTTCGTCGACACTCCCTTGATCTCCTTCGCATCGCGCGGAAGGAACGTGTGGTAGTTGACGATTCCGATTTCGGCCTTGAGGAGGGCGTGCCAAAGGTCCGCTGGAACGAGATCGCGTTGGTGGTAATAGCTGTCGTCGCGCTCGGGGTGAAGCACGCCGAGCCGATCCCGAATCGTGATCCCCGGGGTGACGACCAGGAACCGCTTCGCGAAGCGTGCATCGGACGGCGTCATCGCCTTGTTGATCGTCTGCCAGGCGATCACCATCGCCATCACTACGGTCTTGCCGGTGCCCGTCGCCATCTTCAACCCCACGCGAGGCAGGCCTGAATTGTGTTCGGCGTTTACGGGCTCGAGTCGCCGCCGGTAATCAGCGGTGCCGTGCCGACCGGCGACCTCGGCCAGGAAGATCGCCGTTTCGGCGGCCTCCCGCTGACAGAAGAAGACCGGATCATCCCGATGCGGCCCTGGGGCCCAATGAGTCAGCAGCTTCCGGGTGTAAGGCGTCACGCCGTTCCAGTTGTGGGCCCGCCAACGTTCGACCTCTACCCGAACATCGTTAATTAGCGAGTTCTGCTCCAGCCGCTCCCCGGTCGGATCGAAATCGAGGGCCTGTTGTTCGTTCGACCCCTTGCTCGGCTTCGGGACCGGGATGAACGACTCGCTCGGCCGGCGACCCTCTCTGACCTCTCCCGTCGGCCCACGCTCACCGAGCACGAAATGACGCTCGGGCGGTTCGAACGGCGAGTTCAAAATCGGATTCGAGAGGTCCGCGTCACCCCCCCTCTTCTCCTGCGTCCCCTCGGTCATAACCCGACGCGAGTTTAGGTCAACAGAGGAAAGAACTCTGTTCCACAGCGGTATAGCGGGGGAAGGATACGGCCTTAGTGGAGCACCCGCGGTCTCGATCGAGACGGCCGTAGAAGTCAATTCCCAAGCCAAAAAACGCCGGAGTTTGAAAGGGAAGGGGCGCGGCGAGATTAGCCGATCCCGCTAGGTCGCCTTGAAACGGACTCCGATCTCCCGACCGTCGCCGCGCGACATTTGACAAGCGGCCTCCGGCCAGCGCTTGCGACGCCAACCGGAGACCTGACCACAGGAAGGCGGGACCTCCCTATGGCTGAGCAGAACACTACGTGCCCTGGCGCCGCCAGGTTCCTCACCACCCACGATGAAGACGAGCGCGACCAGCGAGCGGTGTTTAGCTGGGTGCTCGAATTCCATCCCATGATCACCTACACCCGCCGCGAGCTGCTGCTTGAGCTGAGCGGCGGCGGCGCGCCGGGCTACCTCAGTGCCGACGCAGGCGAACGGGCGCTCCGCGAACTGGTGGGCGCGGGGCTGCTCCACCGGATCGCCGAGGACGAAATGGTCCGCCCGACGCGCGCGGCCCTTCGCTACTTCGAGCTGACCGACGGGGGTTTCTGATGGCGACGCGCGATCCGAACCACGGGGACAGCACGGGCATGAAGGTTTCGACCCTCCGACTCCCCGACCCGATGGCAAAGCAACTCGGCGCCATCGCCCGCGCCGACGAACTTCCGGTCTCCGAGGTTCTCCGGGAAGGGATCGAGGAACACATCGCCGCCCGTTTCCGGGATGAGGGCTTCAAAGAGCGCTTGCGGAAAGTGCAGGAGGAAGATCGGGAAGTGCTCGAAGACCTCGAGGACGAGGGCTAGCGATGGGGAAGAAGAGAGGACCTCAGGCAGCCGAGGCCGGTCGCGCTTTCGGCCAGAACCTGGCCCGGCTCCGTGAGCGCGAAAGAGTGGACCCTGGGCGAGCGGTTCAGCGCGAACCTCGTCTGGCTCCGGCGTCAGGCGGGTCTGACCCAGCAGGAGCTCGCCGACCGGGTCGGGATGAACCGGACGGTTCTAAGCGCGCTTGAGAGAGGACTGCGAGTTCCTCGGCTCGACACGATCCTCAAGCTCGCCGCCGGCCTGGAGGTCGGCAACTGCGACCTCATCGCCGGGATGTGGTGGGAGCCGGGCCATCATGAGCACCACGAGACCCCACCGGCGATCGCCGACGTCAGCGGCTACGAAGTCTGGGATTTCGACGTGCCGCCCGGCTTCCGGGTATCACCCGTCGGCTACGAGAGCAGGGCGCGGCTCAGGGACCGGCTAAGACAGCGCTTGGAGGAGGATCGCACCGTTCTGGAACTGCTGCGCGACGATGCGCCGAAGGTGGCCCCCCGCCCGCGACCGGACGCCGCCTGGGTTTTGCGGACCGGGCAGGCGCTCAAGTCGCTGCGCGAGGAGCGGGGCTTATCTCAGGATGAGCTCGCGAAGAGGGCACGGACCACGGCGGCCTTCATCGAGGAGCTCGAGGACGGAAAGGTCTTCGATCCGGGGCTCCAGATTCTCACCGAGATCTGCCGGGCTCTCGACGGGGAGGGCACCGAGCTGGCCGCGCAGATCGAGCCGATGCGAGCCGAGCGCAAGGCTGCCGTCCAGAAGGTGTTGGACGAGCTGGCCGAGCGGGACGCCGGCGAGGCCGAGGAGTAGCCAGTGTCTCCACGATCCTTCAAGCCCGACTCCTCGCTCCCACTGCTGGGAAAGACCGTCAAGGCACGACGCGCAGAAGCAGGGCTCACCCAAAAGCAACTTGCCGCTCGGTCCGACATCGACGTCAGCTACATCAGCCACATCGAGCGGGGCGTCGCCAACCTGACCTGGGTTGCCCTCGGCAGGCTATCTAGGGGGCTCGGAATGCCAAGGTCGGCCCTCGTCAGGCGGGTGGAGGATGTGGAGCGGGGGCGGTGATGGGCCGCACCCCGCCTCAACTGAGCCCCGAGCCGACCCTCGGGGAGCGCTTCGGGCGCAACCTCTGGCGCAGTAGGCGACGGGCTGACCTCTCCCAGGTGGAGCACGGCGAGATGGTTTGAGACGGTCGGCTGGCTCACCGAGACGCAGGCGGTGAGCGCGCTTACCGTGGCGCTGCCCCTGTCGTTCAGCAGCTCGACAAGGCGGATGCGGATCGGATCGCCCAGCACCTTCAGCATCGCCGCCACCATCTCCACCGTCTCGGCCGGCAGCGGTTCGTTTCCTACCGTTGCGCCCGCCTGCTGTTTCGAGTCTCTGACCATCTCACTACAACAGGGCGCCGAGGTCGAAAAGTGGACCCCCTCCATATAGGGATTTCCTATATGGGTTTGTTTCCGCCCTTACACAAAAGACTCCGGCCCTAAGTAAGGGCCGGAGTCAGGAATGCCTTTCTGTGCGAGCTATCAGCGCAGCCGCAGCTCGGTCCCGGCGTAGATCAGGCTCGGGTCCCCGGTCCCGATTCGATCTTCGTTCAGCCGCCACACATACGCCACACCGAAGGGGAGCCAGGCAGGCCGATCTCGCCAATCTCCTCGAAGCCAAAGCGCCGGTAGAAGGGGATATTGGCGCGGCGCTGGGTCTCCAAATAACACCCGACGCCATCGGCCTCGGCCCGGTGCAGACCGGGCTCGATCAACATGTTGCCGATGCCTCGGCGCTGCGCGGAGGTTTTCACAGCGAGGCTGTTCAGCCGCCAGTGGGGCTCGCGCGGCAAGTTGTCGTGGATCAGTCTCTCCCAACGAGCCCCTTTCCGCAGGCTGCCAGCTCCCTCGGGAAGCAGTGCCAAACCGGTGCGCAGTTGCTCGCGGCGACTGAGTTCCTCGGTCCCGGGCGGAAACCAGAGAGCGCCGCCAGCGGCGTCCGCCGTGGTCCACGCGGCCTCGCGCGGAGCGAATACACGCCGGATCATCGCCTCGTAATAGCGGGGCAGGACGCGTCGCAACTGCAACCGCCTGGGCAGAAACCAGGTCCAGATCTCGTCGTCATGGAAACCGTCGGCAAGGGCCTCGGCCGTGGCACGAACGAATTGATCGGCGACCCGAACCGCCCCTGTCGGCATGTCGGCATCCTAATCGTCCACCCACCCTGAGCCAGTCTGGTGATGGCGCGGTAATCTTGCCGTCGGGGCGTAAGCAGCGGGGACACGATTATCGAGGACGGCAACCCCCAGCGACCTTCGGGTTCTCGCAAGGACGGTCTGATTATGAGCCCGCGCCTGAGGTCCCGCCGGACTACGTGGCGCACGGTCTAAGGCGGTTTTCACGAAATCGAGACCGGCTGGAATCTGTGGGGCATGTTGCCTTAGCGGCCTTCCTTGGGCTAGGCAGCGTCAGGATCGATTCGCAATCTTTGCCGGGCTCTGCTGAGCAGCCCCCATAGGACGTACATGATCGCGAGACCGATCAGCAGGAACTTGAGACTGGCGCAGGCGGTTGCGAAGGGAGGCCCGGCCTCTCCCCCGTGGCCGCCGAGAACGAAAAGCCAGACGATGTTTTCAGCGGCGTCGAAGACGGCGGCGGAAACTGCGAATGCCGGCGCCACCATGCCGGCGACTGCGAGCGCCCGCAACCCGCGCTCTCGCGCGAAGTCCCGGGTGGCAAGGGCCGCCAGCACGAAGAAGGACCCGTAGCTCGCCATGAAGCCGAAGTCGATCCACAGCGACAGCCGGGCGAGATATTGGCCGTGGTCGCCCCATTCGGCCATGACTTCGGCGGCGCGTCCAGCGCTGCCGGCGAACTCAAGCCCGAGTATCGACGGACCGCCGGTCGCTTCAAGGCGCCGATCGATCAAGAGGATGACGATGTCGAACACCACCGTCGCGATCCCGCTGGCGATAAGTAGTCGCTTCCTGGTAATGATCCCGGCTCCCGGCCGGTCGGAAATGGAGGCAATCGATGGTCGAGCGACAGACATCGGCGACAGAAGCTATCTGCTCGTCTCGACGCTGGCGCCTTGCCTGCTTCGACCTCGACGGCACGCTCGTCCGGGGCACGAGCGTGAGCCAGTACCTGGCCAATCAGCTGGGCCAAAGCGAGCGGATGGCGGAGCTGGAGCGGGAATACGCCGCAGGAGCTATATCCAACTCCCTCGTAGCCGAGGAGCAAGCGAAAAGCTACGGCGGCATTCCCCTCGCAGACATCGTCTCGAAGCTTGCCGAGATCCCTTGCATCGGTGAGATCGACGCGACCATCCTCGGCCTCAGGGAACGCGGCATCGAGTCCATCTTGGGCACGGTCACCTGGTCCTTCGCCGCCCAGGAGTTTCGGCGGCGACACGGGTTTGCTGCCGTGTCCGGCACCGAAGCCGAGGTGAGAGACGGCTTTCCGACGGGAGCGGTCAAGCGCCACTTCGACGAGTGGGACAAGCTGGAGTTCGTCAAGTCGCACTGCAAGGCCAGCCAGATCGAGCTCTCCCAGTGCATCGCTGTCGGGGACTCCCGCTCCGACGTGCCGCTCTTTCAGGCGGTGGGCTTCTCAGTTGCGTTGAACGCGACAGCTCAGGCTCGGGAGGCGGCCAATGTCACTCTCGACACCGACTCGCTGACCGACGTCCTGAAAGTCATTCCCTGGGACTGAGGCTGGCCATCCCTGCGGCGATCACCGGATGATCGTCACCCGCGGCCAGAGCTCGCCGATCCGCTTGGTCGCCAGCCTGCGCTCGTACTCCTCAACCGTGACCCGCGCCGGATTTCGGCGATGCACCATGCCGAGCAGGTCGCTGAGGCCGCATGGAGCCACAACCGCGAGATCGTCGTCTTCGTTCAGTCGCACCGCCACGGATGTGGCGGTCTCCGGCCAGGAAGCAATTGCCTCGGCGGTCGAACCGAAGGGCTCGACGTCGTATCCGAACTTATCCGGGAACCAGAGATGGACCGCTGCCTGGTTTCGGGCCTCCCAGGGCACTCCGCGCAATTGACCCGTCAGCGCCTCCTCCACTTGACGCTCGCGGTCGACAGAAGTGTCGTTGGAGTCGAAGAAGACAAGGTCGATGTCGGCTAGTGGAGTGGGCTCGCTAAATCCGTGCAGGTGATCCCAAACGGCGTTGCGGATCGCGCCGGCCCCGATCAGCCAGTCCGGTGCGGCAACTCGTCTCGCTGCCAAAAGCGCTTCCATGAACCAAGGCGTGCTCCGAAGGATCGCTTCGAACCGATCCACGCTGGCGTCCGTTTCTGTCAGCGAGATAGCCTCATCATTTGCCTTGAGCCTTCGGGCAGGCTGCGCGCCTCTCGGCTGGATCGCGCGAACCTTGGCCTACGCCAGGGCAAGCTAATGGATCAGGCACAACCGAGAGAGGATGGGCGTAAGCGAAGTAGGGGCCGCCGACGCTCGGCTCGGGACCTATCGACATTCGAGATGGCAATCGAGCAGGTGCCGCACGATCCCGTCTTCGTCACTTGATCCGACGATCACCGTAGCCCTGGCAAGCACGGTCGGGTGAGCATTTGACGGTGCGATGCTCCGCGCCGCCGCAGCGAAGAGGCCGAGGTCGTTGAGATGATCGCCGCAGGCGACGACTTCGGCGCCGACCGCACCGCAGGCTGCCAGCAGCGCCGGCACCGCGGCGCCCTTCTCTGCCGCCGGATGCTGGATTTGCAGCTCGGTCCAGCCCGGGCAGTAGTAGTTCTGGGCGCAATAGACGACGGCTTCGCCGCCCACCGCCTCTCGAAGGCTCTCGCTCAGCGCCGCCGCCTCGGTGTCGCGCACGAATCCGACGATTGACGCCACCTCCTCCTGACCGGCCGCACCAAGTAGGTCGTCGCACGCCGTCAGCCGAGGATCGTCGTATGCCCGCTTCTCCTCCACGTACCAGCCGGTGCCCTCGTTCATGCTGGACCCGAAATGGACTCGGTCGCGCGAGCCGTCCCAGGCGGAGACGACCGGGTCGGAGCCGGTCGCGAGGATCGCCTCAACCGCGGCGCACGCCGCGGACTTGGACAGGACGCTGCTCGCGAGGTGGCGGCCACTCGCCAACTCGGAGACGAACGCACCGTTGAACTCGATCACCGGCAACTCCAAATTGACTCCCGCCAGCAGCGCACGAATTGCAGGGGTGGCGCGGGAGCTGGCGACCGTGAGGCGCATGCCCGCGCTCAAAAGCTTGTTGAGGCCATCTCTCGCGAACTCGCTGAGCGCTCCGTCCGAGCCCAACAGCGTCCCGTCGATGTCGCAGATGTAGATCGGCGTCTCAGCGATCTGCACGTCTCATACCGCCTTGGCGGCTGCGACCCGATCGAGCAGACGGTCCTTCACGTCTGGCCACTCAGAGCGGAGGATGGAGTAGTGGACGCTGTCGCGCCAGCTACCGTCGCGTCGTCGCATCTCGTGGCGGTGCACTCCCTCCTTGCTGGCGCCAAGCCGCTCGATCGCCCGTTGAGAACGCTCGTTGCGGATGTCCGTGCGGAAGGCGACGCGCTCGAGCCCAAGGGTCTCGAAGGCGTGCGCCATCAGCAACAGCTTCGCCTCCGCGTTGCGGCCCGTTCCCCACGCGGTGCGGCTGAGCCAGGTCGAGCCGATCTCAACATGGGCGTTATGAGCATCGAAATCCCAGTAGGAGGTCGAGCCGATCACTGAACCCTCTCCACCATCTAGGACCGCGAACGGGAATCGCCGATCGGCAGCACGGTCCGCCAGGGCATCCTCGATCCATACCTCGGCTTGAGCGATGTCCGTAGGGCGCGAATAGGGGAGCCACGCAAATACCTCGTCCGAATCAGCGGCAGCGAGAAGGCCCGCAGCATGGTCGAGGCGCAGCGGCTCGATCGAGACGAGGTTGCCGCGAAGCTCGACAGGCGCCAACGGGTGCATGCCGCGGAATCCTCTCAGGAGTGCCCAGGAGAGGGTTGTCTAACTTTCCCGGCCATGCGCGTTTCGACTGCCCAGCCCCGCACGACGCCCGTAGAGCAAAATTGCAGCTCCTCAGAGGTCCAGAGAGAGCAACTAGGACTCTACGGGCCGGCCGGGTGATCAGAGCAAAGCGCCGGAAACTTCAAAATTGGTACCCGTTTGGTACCCGCTGACGACATCAACACCCGGCCCCGCGCACAAAAAAGGCCCCGTTTGCGGGGCCTTTTCCTATAGCGGGGGCGGGATTCGAACCCGCGACCTTCGGGTTATGAGCCCGACGAGCTACCTGGCTGCTCCACCCCGCGGCGGACTAGCGATGGTAGCACTGTGGGGGTGGGGCGGGGGTGGGGTTTGCGGGTCTTGGGGCTTGATTGCGCAGGGGTCTTGGGAGGTCGCGGGGCTCTAGAGTGGCTGGGTGGCTGATGGGGCTAAACGGGTCGCGGTGATCGACATCGGGACCAACTCGACGCGGTTGCTGGTCGCCGATGTGGCCGGCGGCTCGGTGTCGCCGGTGGAACGGCGGAGCACGGTGACCCGGCTGGGTCGGGGGGTCGATCTCTCGGGCCACCTCTCCGGCGAGGCGATCGAGGACGTCTGCTCGGCGATCGGCGGCTACGTCGGAGTCATCGAGGAGCTGGGCGCCGAGACGGTGGACGCGATCGCGACCAGCGCGGTGCGCGACGCCGACAACGGCTCTGCCTTCGTCGCCGAGCTGCGCGAGCGCTTTGCCCTCTCCGCCCGCGTCCTCGGCGGCGAGGAGGAGGCCCGCTCTACTTACCTGGGTGCCACTTCGGAGTCGCCACCGACCGAGCCGACGCTGGTCGTCGACATCGGCGGCGGCTCAACTGAGCTCGTCGTCGGTGAGGGCTCCGAGGTCTCCTTCCACGACTCCCTCCAGGCCGGCGTCGTCCGCCACAGCGAGCGCTGCATCTCCAGCGACCCGCCCACCGCCAGCGAGCTGGAAGCTCTCGCGGCCGATGTTCGCGGCCTGATCGAGGCCTCCGTCGACGGCGCCGTCGAGGTCACGCGGGCGATCGCCGTCGCCGGCACCCCCACCTCCCTGGCCGCGGTCGAGCTGGAGCTCGAGCCTTACAACCCCGCGCGCGTCCACGGCCACGTCCTCGCCCTCCCGTCGATCCAGCGGATGCTCTCGCGCCTCGCCTCTGTCCCCCTCGCCGAGCGGGTCGAGATCCCCGGCCTCCACCCCGACCGGGCACCGACGATCGTCGCCGGCGTCGTCATCCTCATCGAGGTAATGCGGGCCTTCGAGGTCGAGGAAATCGCCGTCTCCGAGCACGACATCCTCTACGGCACTGCAATTTCCGCCAGTCGTAAAAACTCTTCGATTTACTAGCTGGACAGCGCGTCTTATCCGCTGCGGACAAATGGGCCAGCGCTCATACCAAAAGCCGAATAGTGGGTAACAGAACTACTTATTTCTCAGTAGTTCGGCGTTCGCGCGGGTAGATCAAAAGGTCATCGAGGTACATACTCGTTTGCACCGGGCACGAGTTGGGGTTCGCCTCTTCTTGCACCCGGATATAGGGCTTGGGCGATTGCCGCATCATGGCGCCTCCCGCCGTCTGGGCCCACCTAAATAAAGGTCCCTGAAGACGTACCCCTGCCCGTCCTGAGGGGCCGCTTGGATCGGCCGTCAGCGATGACGGCCGATTCTCGTTTATGGCTTCTGATGGGCTGTCCTGGTGGGAGGAACCTACGCCAGGTTCGCTTTGCGCGGGTAGGCGACCTCGGGATCGGTGAGGACGTTGACCAGGGTCGGCCGGCCAGAGGCGAAGGCGCGCTCCAGCGCCGGCTTCAGCTCCCCCGGCTCGCGGACCAGGAGCCCGTCGCAGCCGAGCGTCTCGACCAGTTCGTCGTACCGCGTCTCTGGCTGCAGCTTGGCCGCCACCGAGTAGCCGTAGAGGAACTGCATCGGGTGGTGCTCGAGCGCCCAGATGCCGTTGTTTCCCATCACCCCGACGACGCCGAGGCCGTGGCGCGACATCGTGTCGAACTCCATCCCCGCGAAGCCGAAGGCGCCGTCGCCCAACAGCAGGCAGACCTGGCGGTCGGGATGGGCGACCTTGGCGCCGATCGCCTGGCCCGGGCCGGCACCGAGGCAGCCGAACGGTCCCGGGTCCATCCAGCAGCCCGGCTCGTAGGTCTCGATGAAGCGACCCGCGTAGGAGACGAAGTCGCCGCCGTCGCCGACGACGATCGCGTCGCGGTCGAGGACTTCGTTCAGCTCGCGGTAGACGCGGACCGGGTGCAGCGGCGAGCGCCCGTCGTCGAGCTCGGCCTGCTCGGCCGCCCGCTTCTCGTTCTCGACGTTGCGCAGCTGCTCGAGCCAGGGGCGCGTCCTCGGCCCCTCCACCCCGGCCGCCTCGCGCAGCGCCGCCAGGGTCGCCCGCACGTCACCGACCAGGTCGACGTCCGGCGTCCGGTTCCGGGTCAGCGCGTTCGGCGCGACGTCGAGACGGATGATCTTGGTCTCCTCGCCGAAGCTGCCGCCGAAGCCGAGCCGGAAGTCCATCGGCACGCCGACGACGAGGGCGACGTCAGCGCCCTGCAGCGCCGTCGAGCGGGCGCGGCTGAAGGCCATCTCGTGGTCGGCGGGCAGGCAGCCGCGGCCGAGCCCGTTGAGGAAGACCGGGATGCCGATCGCCTCCGCCAGCCGCCGCAGCTCCTCCTCGCCCCGGCCCCAATAGAGCCCGGTGCCGGCCATGATTGCCGGCCGCTCCGCCGCAGCCAGCAGCGCCGCCGCCTCCTCGACCCCCTCGGCCGGTTGCGCCTCCCCCACCTCAGGGACCGCGGGCAGCTCCAACTCACCCTCGGTGAAGACGACGTCGAGCGGATAGTCAACGAAGGTCGGCCCGCTCGGCGCCTCTGCGGCGCGGTCGAGCGCCGCCGCGGTGACCGGAGCGATCTGCGCCGGGTCCTTCACGGTCTCCGCCGACTTGACCAGCGGCGAGACGAACGGCAGGTGGTCGATCTCCTGCAGCGAGCCCGAGCCCCAGCGCATCTCCGGCGCCCGCCCGCCCAGCACACAGATCGGCGAGTTGTTGGCCTGCGCCCCGGCGATCGCGCTGACGCCGTTGGTCACGCCCGGCCCGGCGGTCAGCGCCGCGACCCCGACCCGCCGGGTCGCCTTGGCGATCCCCTCGGCAGCGAAGGCCGCGGTCTGCTCGTGGCGGACGTCGACGAGCTCGATCCCCTCGTCTTTACAGCCGTCGTAGATCGAGAACAGGTGCCCGCCCGAGAGCGTGAAGAGATGGTTGACGCCACGGGACTTCAGCGCCTTCGCAACGAGCTTGCCTCCGTGTTCAGCCATCCCGGCAGCCTATTGGCTGGACAGCCATGTCGGGGTACCATCGCCCGGCCCGGATGGCGAAACCGGTAAACGCGGCGGCCTTAAAAGTCGCTGCCCCTTCTGGGGCTTGCGGGTTCGAGTCCCGCTCCGGGCACTGCCGTGTCGACTTAGTGGCCCTATAGGCCCAAAAACGACACGAGGTCTGCGTTCCGACGCTTTTCCCCTGCTGCTGCGGGTTTTCCGGACCTCTAAACGGGCAATAAATGTTCTAGGGCCGCAACTCGGCCGCTGTTACGGTGTCTTGTAGATCAGACCCAGTCCTCAGGGGAGAGATCTTTGGAGGCTTCAGCTCTAACGCATGCCAGTCGCCGCGGGCTCCTCGCCCGGCGTTCGCCGCTGCTCAAGCTGCAGGGCGACGAGAAGCTGATCGCGATGGCGCGGGCGGGCAACCCGGGCGCCTTCGAGACGATGGTCGACCGCTACCAGCCCCGCCTGCTCGGCTTCTGCCGCCAGATGCTGGGCTCGACCGAGGACGCCGAAGATGTCCTGCAGGAGGTCTTCGTCAACGCCTACCGGGCGATGCTCGCCGACGAGCGTGAGATCAACCTCCGCCCCTGGCTCTACCGGATCGCCCGCAACCGCTGCCTCAACTACCTGCGCAAACCGAAGGCCGACGCGCAGGAATCGATGGACATGGTCCCCGAGGTCGACGCCGCCTCGACCGCCGAGCGCGTCCACAACCGCGAGGAGTTCCGGCAGATCATCAGCGATGTCAACAAGCTTCCGGAGACCCAGCGCGCAGCGCTGCTGCTGCGCGAGATGGACGCCCTCTCCTACGAGGAAATCGCCGCCGCGATGGAGACCACCGTCCCCTCGGTCAAGTCGCTGCTGGTGCGGGCGCGGATCTCGCTCGCTGAGGCGAGCCAGGCGCGCTTGCTGACCTGCGGCGAGGTCCGGGTCGAGCTCTCCGAAGCAGCCGAGGGCCTGCGCAAGGTCTCGGCGCCGGTGCGTCGCCACGTCCGCGAGTGCGACGAGTGCGCCGACTTCCGCTCCCAGATCCGCTCCAACGAGAAGGCACTGGCGGCGCTCTTCCCGGTTGGACCGCTGATCGCCTTCAAGGGCTTCATTGCCTCCAAGCTCGGGCTTGGCACCGGTAGCGCCGGTGCTGGAGCAGGGGCCGCCGGCGCCGGCGCGGCGGGGGCCGGCGCGGGTGCCGTCGGCGGCGGTGTCGCCGCTCTCGGCGGTGGCTCAGCCGCGAGCGGGCTCGGCGCCCTCGGGGGCGCGATCGGCACCAAGGCGGCCGCCGGCGTCGTCACCGCCGCGCTGCTGACCGCCGGCGCGGTCGAGGTCAAGGAAACGACCAACTCGAGCCCGGTGACGCCCGCCCCGACGACCGCGCGCACCTATCAGGCGCCCACCGAATCAGCCCCGGCGATCAGCAAGGGCACCCCCGCCCCGGTCGCCACCGCCCCCGTCAAAGACGCGGAAGTGGTCGAAAACACGCCGCTCCCCGCGCCGACTGAACCGGCCGCTGAAGCGCCGGCAGAACCCGCCCCCGCGCCACAGCCGACCGCCCCGGCCGAAGACGAAGAAGTCGCCGGTCAGTCAGGCGCCGAAGAGGAAGTGACGATCGGCGAAGCGGAGTCCGGCGCGATCGGCACCGCCAAAGCTTCCGAAGAAACCCCCGGCGCGCCGGGCGGCGGCTCGGTCGTCGTCGTCACCACCGCGCCGAGCAGCCCGCCGCCGAGCGAACCCGCTCCGGCACCGGAAAGCAGCCCGCCGCCTCCGCCGCCGGCCGAAGAATCGGCCCCGCCGGCTGAAGAACCCGCCCCGGCGACGGTCGAAGTTCCGCCGGTCAGCGAAGCCGGCGCGCCGTAGCGACCGTTAGCCCAGACCGATGACTTTGAGCCGGCGCATCAGGCAGGTGCCGGCGAACTGTCGGGTTTCGTCCAGCGAGTAGCCGAACAACTCGAAGTCGTCGCCCGCATCTTCGGCCCAGGGCGGCTGCAGCACCCCGTCGGCCAGCGGCAGCGCTTCCTGAAGAGTGCGCTGGATCGCCTCCTTGTAGCGGTCGTCCTCGCGCGCCTTCTCGCGCAGAAAGACCGAGCCGAAGGCGACGTGGCGGTGCTCGTCGCGGGCGACGTTGGAGAAGCCCTCGACGAAGGCCGGCAGCGTTCCTTCGCGTTCGTTGAAGTCCATGATGAAGTGCTGCCCGGTGAGGGCCAGCATCCCCTCGATGACCATGTGGTAGAGCGTCACCGCCTCGACCAGCGCCTCGGTGTCCTCGGGCTCGGCCGAAAGCCGGTCGGTCCGCTCCTTCAGCATCCCATCGAACAGGGCACCGAAGTTGTCATTCAAATGTGAGGAGGTCTCGCTCAACATCGCGCTCAGCTCGCTCGACTCGAGCACCCCGACCTCGCGGTAGAAGCGCTCGAAGAAACGCACATGCCGCGCCTCGTCAGCGATCTGCGTGCAGAGGAAGATTTTCTGCTCCTCGGTCGGTGCCGCCCGCATGATCGGCCCCAGCTCCTCGGCCACCTTCTGCTCGCCGATGAAGAACGAGGAGAGCCCGTACATCCGCTGGAAGCGCTCCTCCTCGCTGATCCGCTCGTGCCAGTCCTCGCGGTCGCGGGTGAAGTCGAGCTCCTGGGTCTGCCACTGCTGCCGCTCCCAGAGGTCGTACAGCTCGCCGTAGCCGAGCAGCTTGATCTCCGAGGTGCGGTCGGCGGCCTCGTTCAGTGCCGGATCGGCCGTCGCCTGGAAATCGGCCCGCTCGGTCCTCGACTGCGTCCCCATCGGACGAGCCTAGCAGTGAAACTGGCCAGCTGGCCAGTTTAGATCAGGCCGACTTCATGATGCTCGGAATCGGGATGACCCGCTCGACCCTGATCATCAGGCAGAGTGCGTCTCGCCCGGCTTCAGGACCACGACCCGGGAGGAGGTCTGGGACTCAACCTCGGTCTTGAACGCCTCGGCGTCGGTCTCGATCGGCGGGAAGGTGTCGAAGTGGATCGGGATCACCGTGCCGGCGCCGACGAACTCGCAGGCGACGATGCCGTCGTGGCGGTCCATCGTGTAGTGGCCGCCGATCGGCAGCAGGGCGACGTCGACCGGGTTGCGCTCGGCGATCAGCTTCATGTCGCTGAACAGACAGGTGTCGCCGGCGTGGTAGACGGTCTTGCCCCCGAGGTTGATCAGCAGGCCGGCCGCGGTGCCGATCACGATCCCGTGCTCGGAGCTGAAGGGCGCCTCTTCGGACCCAGGCAGGGTGCTGGTGTGCCAGGCCGGGACGAGCTTGATCCAGCCCCAGTCGAACTCGACCGTGCCGCCGAGGTTGGGGTCGCTGACGTTCTCGATCCCCTGCCCCTTCAGCCATTCCGCGAGCTCGACGATCGCGACACAGTGGGCGCCGGTGCGCTTGGCGACCGGGACGGCGTCGGCCATGTGGTCGGCGTGGCCGTGGGTGATCGCGATGTGGGTCGGCTCGACTTCCTCGCCGGTGTGGACGGCGGCGGGGTTGTTCGGTTTGAGGAACGGATCGACCAGCACGGTCGTCTCCCCCTCGCTCAGCTCGAAGCAGGAATGCCCGTGGTACTTGATCTCCATCTCAGCTCTCTCCTCCGGGATCGGTCTTGTCAGGTGCTGCCAGCTCTTCTTTCAGTGCCCAGCCGACCGCGACCCCAACCATCATCCCCATCCTCGCCTCCTCGGCGAGCAGGGCGCGGACGGCGGCGAGCCGCTCCTCGGGGTCGGGGACGGTGGCGGCCTTCAGCGTCTCGGCCTCGTGCGGCTCGCTGAACCAGCCGCCCTCGGCCAGCGCCGCGGCGAGGACCTTCTGCAGCTGCGGCGCCGCCCGGGCGACGACACGCTCGGCCTCGGAGAAGCGCTCCGGGTCGAGCAGCCGCTCGATCGCAGCCTCAAACTCAGGGTCATCAGGCACCCCGAGAACCCTAACTGCATCAAATTTTCCCTCTGCTAGAGAGAGAATTTGATGCAGTTCGGAAGGCGTGCCTATTCGTGGCGCAGCGCTGAGGCGGCCAGGCCGGCGAGCCCGCCGACGACGCCACCTACCAGTCCGGCGACGAGGTCGGCGCTGGGGACGAACAGCGGCAGCGCGATCAGGACCACAGCCGCAACCGCGACGCCGATCGCGTCGTAGTCTTCGCCGATCGCGTCGTGGGTCTCGGCGCGGCGGATCGCGAACCAGGCGGCGACGGCACCGAGTGCCATCCCGTTGCCGCCGGCGATCACGGTGAATTCGTCCTGGGCGTTGGCGACGACGCTCGCCGCCAGCATCCCCAGCGCCCCGCAGGCGACGAGGAGGACGGCGGTCGGCCCGGTGCCGAGGCGGCGCTCCACCCCGGTCCCGAAGATCGCCAGCCCGACCGCGACGACGAAGAGGTAGCCGACGTCGGTGTAGGCGAAGGGCGCGGTGAAGACCCGCCAGAGCTGATCCTCGAGGGGGACGACGAAGCCGCCGAAGCCTTCGATCGCGTTGCCGGTCGCCTTCTGGACCAGCAGCAGAATCGCTGAGGCGAGGATGATCGTGATCGTCGCGTAGGGCCGATCGACCGAGACGTCGAAGCTCGGCCGTCCCGGCCGCGGCAGCCGCCGTCGCCGGCGCTTGCGCCGCGGCTCCTGTGCCGCGAGCTCGTCGCCGCGCCGCTCCAGCTTCGGTGCCCGCTTGCGCAGCCGCGCCCCGCAGTACGGGCACTCGGTTACGTAGGGACTGACCTCGCTGCCGCAGTTCTTGCAGATGACGCTGAGCTCAGTCTCGCTCATGCAACCGAGGATACCCGCAGCCGCTCAATCCCCCTTTGGAGTGCGGCAATCGGCCCAGGATTGGGGCGACCGAGCGGCGCCACCGATGGCATACTGCCTTTACACCCATCTTCGAGGAGGAATTCACGTGGAGTTGAAGAGTCTGACCGAGCAGAAATCGCTGCTGGAGGTCCTGCCGCCGGGCAAACGCGCCCGCCTGCACCGCCTTCTGTTCGAGTTCGGCCCGGGCAACGGGACCCTGATGCTGCTGCCGATCGACCAGGGGATCGAGCACGGTCCGCGCGACTTCTTCCCCAACCCCGCCTCCAAGGACCCCGACTACCAGTTCCGGCTCGCCGCCGAGGCTGGCTACTCGGCCCTCGCCTGCCAGATCGGCATGGCGGAGAAGTACTACCCCGACTACGCCGGCCGGGTGCCGCTGATCCTCAAGGTCAACGGCAAGACCGACGTCCCCTCCTCCTCCAAGGCCTTCTCGAGCTGCAACGCCAGCGTCGAGGACGGCGTCCGCCTCGGCGCCGACGCGATCGGCTACACGCTCTACGTCGGCTCGCCGCGCCAGGACGAGGACCTCGCACAGCTGCGCCGCGTGCGCGAGGAATGCGACCGCTTCGGGATGCCGCTGGTCGTCTGGAGCTACCCGCGCGGCGAAGCGATCGAGGCCAAGGGCGGCCAGAACAGCTTCTACGCGATCGATTACGCGGCCCGGATGGCGATGGAGATGGGCGCCGACGTGGTCAAGCTCAACATGCCGAAGATCAACGCCGGCAAGGACAAGGACGCGCCGGCTCCGTACAACGAGATGGAAGTCGACCAGACCGAGGCGATCCGCCAGTGCGTCGAATCGGCCGGCCGCGCGCTCGTCGTCCTCTCCGGCGGCTCGAAGACCGATGACGAGACGGTCCTGCAGAACACCCGCGACGTGATGGGCGCCGGCGGCTCCGGCGTCATCTTCGGCCGCAACGTCTGGCAGCGCGAGTGGAACGAGGCGCTCGGCATCATCGAGCAGATCAAAGAGACGCTTCTCTCGAACGTTCGCCGCACCCCGTAGGCGTCGAACCAGAAGTCCGCCGGTCTTTTGTCCCGCATAGCGGTGAAAAAGACCGGCACACCCCTGTGAGGGGGGAGATTTCGGGCCCATCCCGGCTTAGGCGGGGGTGGGCTTTTCTTATAGACGCGGGCGTGGATATGGAAGCGCGGTGCTGCTGGTGGCGGTGGCCTTTGTCCTGGCGCGGCCGTGGGAGGAGGTCCACCTTGGCGGCGAGCCGCCGCGGAGCGCGACGGCGTACGTGCTGCGGGCGGTCGACGGCGACACGATCGAAGTCCTGCTCGACGGCGAGCGCGAGGACGTGCGCTACATCGGCATCGACACCCCGGAGACGGTGAAGCCGGACACTCCGGTGCAGTGCTTCGGCCCGCGGGCGCACCGCTTCAATGCGCACCTCGTCACGCACAAGCAGGTGCGCCTGCTCTTCGGCGTCGAGCGCCGTGACGTCTACGGCCGCCTGCTCGCCTACGTCTACCTCGGCGATCGCTTCGTCAACGCCGAGCTGGCCCGGCACGGTCTTGCGCGCACCCTGACGATCCCACCAAACGATCGCTTCGCGAGACGCTTCAAACGGCTTCAGAGCGCGGCTGCGCGGGTCGGCCGCGGCCTCTGGGGTGCCTGCTGAAATGTGAGCGAATCGTGAGCCGTGCAAGGTCTTTTGCTACGGTCCCCGCTGTTCCGGTGCGCCTTCCCCAAGGGACCCGCCGGCTTCATTTACTTCCTTTCTTATGAGAATGCGACAGAGCATCTCCCAGTTCGAGACGGCCTTCGAGCAGGAGACCTACCTCGAGCGTCGGCGCCGCGAGCAGCTGCGTCGCCGGGCGGCCAACCGTTCCCGGGCGCGGAAAATCAACCGCGTCGAGCAGGAGGGGAAGGTCCGCTTCAGCGTCCTCGCGGTCTGCCTGACGGCCACCGTGATCGTCGTCGTGCTGGCGATGTTCGAGGCGCTCTCGTTCTTGATGTCGTAACCCGCGTCACCCTTCAAGCAGCCGAATGTCCTCCTCCAATAGACTCGCGCGCCGATGGCTCGTCGCTCGCTGAAGCCGCAGCTGAACCAGATCCGCGCCTGGGTCCACCAGGGGCGGACCGATGCCTGGATCGCCCACCAGCTGGAGATCAGCGCGACCGAGCTGCGCGAGTTCCGCAAGCAGTACGACCTCTCGCCCGACGACGAGAGCGCCGGCGCCAGCGAAATCGACCTCCGCGACGAGATCGAAGCGGAGATCGAGGCTGCGACCGAGGCCGAAGAGGCGGAAAAGGCCGAGTCCGAGGAGGACGGAGACGAGGAGCGGGAGGACAAACCCGAGCCCGGTGCCGGTCGCCGTCGCCGTCGCCGTCGCGGACGCCGCGGCGGGCGCGGGCGCCGCAAAGAGATCGAGGCGACCTTCGACCACGGCGACGAGGACGGCTACGGCCTCTGGCTCGATGCCTCGGTCAAGGACAACCCCGTCTACAAAGAGAGCTGGGCCGGCAAACGCGAGGTCACCGTCCGCATCGAGGCCGACCAGATCGTCATCCGCCGCGCCGGCGAGCCGGCTCCCAGCAATGGTGATGGCGGCGACTCCGAGTCCGACGACTCGGACGAGTAGCTATACCTCGAGCTTCCTGCCGCCGGCGAAGTCCGTCGCGCCGCGTAAGTAGAGCCAGAAGGCAGCGTCGGCGAGAGTCTGCGATTCGTGCTCGATGGCCGGGGCGACGTCGATCGCCACCTGCTGACACCAGTCAGTGCCCTCGCCGTAGAGGTCGGCAAGCTCGGCGGCGCTGAAGGTCGGCCCGATCCGGCGACGCAGTTCATCGCGGACGGCCCCGACGACCCGATCCGCCATTCGCCGCTCGCGCGGGTCCTCGAACTCATCGAGCCGACGTTTCCCCGACTCCCACTGGAAGAGGGCGTTGTCGAGCGGATACGCCATTGGCCGAGGTTACCCCTCCGCTGCCGGCGGCAATCAGGCGGCCGCGAAACGAGCGGCAGCCGCCGCCGCGACGCTGTCGGCATCGACCAGCCAGAGAGGAAAAGAGGCGTCGGGGTCGGCTTTCGCGAAGGCTTCGGAGCCGGGTGCCACCAGCCATCCCACCGGCTCGGGGCCCCACAGGTCGGGCCGGTCGGCAAGGTACGCGAGCAGCTCCTGGAGCCCGTTTCGCAGGTACTTCGAATCGTGCGACGCCTTCAGCTCGAGGATCACCGCGTCCGGTTTAGAGCCTCGCCGGATGATCATCAGATCGGGACGGGCGTCCCGGGCCCGCCCGACCTGCTGCCGGGCGACCAAGCGACGCCGCATCGAGTGCACATCGTCCGGCCACGCCTGGTAGGCCAGGACCACCTCGTCCCCGTGCTCGAGGCGGTAGCGGGCAAAGCTCGCGCGGCCGTCCCCCAGCATCAGCCTGGTTCGGCGCACCCTGTCGACGCTGAGATCCCGAAAGGCGGCCGCAAGACGCAACGCCACCGCCAGCTCGAAGAGCGTCCCGTCGTCCTCGGGCCGGAAGTACCGCTCCGACAATGCCCTGGCGAGCACCTCCGGCGAAGGCTGCCTCAACCTCAGCACGACTTCGATTGCCGCCGGGACCTGCTCCGCGTAGAAGCCACGACGCCCTGCCCGCAGGCTCCGAAGTACCACCTCCGTGGGTTTGGCAGCTGGAATCATCCGCAGCCACTCCACCCTCCGCGCCGCTGCAAGCTGGTCCTGTAGACGGTCGATGGATTGTGACCATCCCGTCCCTGCTTTTCGCCTGCCCCAGGCGATGGCTTCGTCGACTGACTGCCCGAGTGCGTCGAGGAGCCAAACCACAGCTCGGTTCTCCGGCACGTCGAAGGCCGTGCCCGGTTCCCGCACTGAGTAGCGAGCCACCTCCCCGGGTGCTCGTGCCCGATGCCGAAGCGTCCCCGGCCAGTCGATCTGCCCGCGAACGTTCTGGCTGACGACTGCACTGGGGGCGCTACCCGCAAAAGGCCGCTCCAAGCCAACCGCCAGAGCTTCGCCTAGGGCGAGCACGGCCGGGTGCAGGCACCCGTGAACCGCAACTACCCGATCGAGGTCCTGCTGCTCGAGGTTGAGCAGAGCTCGAACGTCACCGGCGGGATCCTGCTGTTCGGTTGCGCCCCGGTGGAGGAACGCCGGCAAATGCGAACGCACCTCCCCCAAAAGTGCCTCGCGTTCCTGCGTGGACAGAGATTCCTTCACGACAGGAGGACGCCGTCGAAGGCACGCTCCAACGCCGTCCAGGGCTCAGGCGCAGGATCGGGCCAGATCTGTCGCAGTCGCTGCAGCAGATCGTCACTGTCAGCGCGACTGGCCCCCTCGTATTGCGGCACCGCGTAAAGACGAAGAGCAGTGAGAAAGGCGGTCACCGGTTCCTCGTAGGCGGCGCTGCGGGACGCCACGTCGGTGGCGATCACGCCGATTTTGGTGAAGTCGGCAATGTCTTTAAGGATGGCTGGCCCGAGTTGTCGCCGCCCGAAGGCCACAGCCATTGCCGCATCTACTATCTGGGAGCGGATCCCTTCGTCGAGCCCTCGACTCCACACGGCGTAGATTTCCCGATACTGCTCCTCGGAGGGCAGAGGGACATCGACCACTGCGAAACGCCGCAGGAACGCAAAGCTGAGACGAAACAGACTCGCTTTATCGCGAGCGTTGAGCGTTCCAATCAGCCGCCAGGCGGGAGTAACTGCGTACGGAGAAGAGGCTCCCTCGCGGCGGTCAGAGCGAACGATGCGGATGCTGCGCTCGGCTTTTCTGTACGGGAGGACGACGTCCTCACCGCCGTCGTCACCGCTATCGGCGAGCAACGTGAACAGCGGGCCAAAGGCTTTGTCGATGTCGGCCCTGTTGATCTCGTCGACGATCAGCCAGCGACCTCGCTGGAGCGCGCGCAGTACGAGGCCGGGCTCGAATTCCAGGTCCCCATTCCCCTCCTTGGGCATGTAGCCGCCGATCGTCTCGAACGTAGTCCAGTCGGCCGTCGCGGTCGCGACGTCGAATTCTTCGCGCATCACCGCGCGGCAGAGTCCGACGGCAATCGTCGACTTTCCGGTGCCGGGCGGACCTGACAGTAGAAGGTGCTTTCCGGCTCGCAAGGCAGTTACGGCCTCGGCAAGCACCGGCTCGGGTAGGACGAGATCGGGGAGCTCCCCCTTAGCAGCAGAAACCGTCAGGCCGTGGAGATTGTCCAGCTCTACTTGTTCGCCGTCGTCCTCTTCCCCTCCCGGCGCTTCTGCAGTTGGCCTAACCTCCTCGGCGGGAAGATCGCGCTGCGAAAGCTCCAAGGCCTGGCTGACCTTCTTGGGCAAGAGGACATAGCAGTCATAGAAGGTGCCGAACTCCGGCACGACTCGCACCGGCTCGTCGCTGGCCACGAAGTCCGCGAGTTCGTTCGCCGCCGCGACGGCGTTCGCTGGATGAAATCGATCCGCATCGACCGCCCGTTCACTCGCTCTTTTGATCAGGTCCGGAAGCTCGGACGGCGGGATACCGATCTTCTCTCCAATCTGAAACAACGTGCCCCGCTCGGTGCCTTCGAACAGTCCCTCGACAATGTCTTTCGTGACCAGAAAGGCGAAGTCACCTTTTCGCGGCGGCAGTTTCGCCCGGGTCAGGTTCAGGACCGCTGGTTCTAGATCGTCTCGAACCAAGGTCAGAGACCGAAACACCTCGGGCGAACGCGGGGACTCCCCTCCCTCTCTACGGATCACATCCGCAGCTCCGGGCGGCAGGGGCAAGATGTGCCGGCCTGGTGCTGCCATCGCCTTGAACTGCCGCGCAATCTCCTCCGGGATCACCCGGAGCTTGAGGAACTCGCTGGTCGAGTAAGGACTGGCGAGCTCTTCCTGAGAGATCGGTACCACCCGCCAGGGAACGTCGTTAGGGAAAGTGTCATCGTCCCGGGGCGGACCTTTCACCGTCCAGACGAAGGGCACCGCGCCCGCACCCCAATTGACCCGATCTTGGTAATCGGAATGCTCCTCCTCGTAGTCAAGGCCAAAGGCCTCGCACAGCGCTCGCACGAACTCGACTTGTGACGCACCCCCGAAGTCAGGGTTCTGCGCGAACTTGGGGATCAGACGATCGCCCGGCAGCATCGTGTCGATGACCGCCGCCTCCGCGCTATCTCCCGGCCAGCCGAAGATGCCCCTCTTGGCGCTGGCCCAACTGATCAGGTTCGTCGAGATCGTGAAGTCAGGCATCGCGCCACCGCGGAGTAGTGGATCGCCAACTTGCCATCACGGCGCATCATAGAAGTACTCGTCAGTCACCTCTTAGTGTTAGGTACTTCCCTCAGCGGTTCGTTTAAGGACCTACAGGCGGGGTCGAGCGGGCCGTGGACCTTCCAGACCGTGACTTCCCCTTCATGCAGGAGCGGCTTGGCCGCCTGCTCACCGCGCAGCCAGCGTGCCTCGGGTGAGGGGATCGGGCTGCCTGGGTGGAGGAAGTTGAGGAAGGGCGCGGTGACGAGGTAGTCGAGGTCGGCGGCGTTGACCGCGGTGCGGAAGGCGGCGCAGGTGGGGATCGCGTTGAAGGCGCCGTGGGGGCCTTCTTCACCGAGGTAAGTGACGTGGTTGGTGAGGTCGGTGCCGTAGAAGCCGTAGCCGGCGAAGCCGGCGGTGGTGCCGGCGAGGCCGATGCGGGCGTGGTCGACGCCGCGCGCCCAGCGATAGGCCTTGTTCAGGTCCATGCCCGGGATCTGTTCTTCCTTCGAGCCGGTGTTCGCGAAGCGCCCCTCGAGGTAGTGCCGCTGCAGCGGATACCCGATCGCGACCAGAGCGATGAGGAGAGCACCGACGGCCGCCGTGACCACAGCAGCGCTCGCGCCGCGCGAGCGCGCGTAGAGCAGCAACGCCGGCACCCCAACCGCAACGATCACAAACGCCAGCGCAAACACGCGCGCCTGGTCATGCAGGGCGTGGTCGGGCCGGTTGGTCACCAGAAAGACGAGCACGAGCACTCCCAACAGCCCATACAACCGAACTGCATCAAATTTCCGGGCTGCGGGGCCGGAAATTTGATGCAGTTCGGGAGGGTCGAACCAGCGGTCGAGGGGGACGAGGACGATGCCGGCGAGCAGGGCCGGGATCACGTAGCGGATGTTGATCCCGAAGCCGACCGGTTCTCCCTCCGCCCCGGCGGCGCTAAGCGGGGTGAAGAGGTAGGCGACGAGGCCGAAGAGCGCAACCGTCCCCATCCACCGCACGACCCGGTCGCGTCCATGAAAGAGCGCCAGCAGCGCCGCTGCGGCGGCACCGAAGACGACCAGCGGCCAAAGCGACCCGAACGCCTCATGCAGCGCCGGCGCAAAGTAGTGGCGCCAGACGCCGGTATCGGTCGCGTAATGGACGATGGTGAATTCCGGCCTCCCCTGCTGCAGCCGTTCGGGATGCGGCAGCGAGATCGGCCCCAGCGACTTGACCTCCGGCAACGGATTGCCAGCCACCACCAAGTTCCGTAAGTACCAGAAAGCACCACCCGCCAAAGCCGGCAAAAACCACCACCCGAAGCCGACCACCCGCCGCCCCCGAGGCGCCAGCACCACCACCGCCAACGTAAGCGCCGCCGCCATAGCCAACCCGGTGACCCGAGTCCCCGCAGCCAACCCCGCAGCAAGCCCAGCCGCCCCAACAGCCCACCGCTCCATCCCGTGGTTCCTTTGTCCGGCTATAGAGGACAAAGGAACCACGGGATTGGCATTCCAGGCCTCGACCAGGATCGCGATTGAGGCGAGCAGGAGGGCGGCGGCGGCTAGGTCGTTCTTGGCGGCGCCGGGGTCACGGACGACCAGGGTGTGGCAGGCCAGCAGGATCGCGGCGGCGACCGTGGTTACTGCGCCGCGGCCGTAGGGCCTGCCGACGCAGTAGGCAGCCAGGAACGCCATCGCCAGCCACCCGAAGTTGAGGAACAACGACAGCGTGTCCCTGCCCGTAAGCAGGATCCCCACGCCGTGCAGCAGCTCCGAGTTCTGGGGATAGAACCAGTTCGTGAACACGGTCTCCACGTGATGCATCCCCACAACAGAGTGCGTCTGCACCATGTCCACGGCGAACGGCAGGTGGTACCAGAGGCTGTCGAAGTTGAAGATTCCTCTGTCCCAAGCGTGCTGAGTCGTAACCGCCCAGCTGAACACCGTGGCAGCGATCACCAGCGCCATCACGAGCAACGACCAAAACGATTCTCCGGCGGGTGGCACGGCAGGGGGGACCGCCTCTGAGGAAGCTTTAGCGACCGGAAGAGGTGGTGGGTCCCCTGCCGTGATAGGACCCGCCGGCCAGAACGCCACCGTCCCTGCAACAAGAAGCGCCCCGCCAATCAAAGCCCCGGCGTAGAAGAGGCCGAAGGTGCCCAGCGCCTCAGAGATCCAGATGACGATCGCGACAGCAACGATCGACTCCACCAACCGAGCCGGAGCCCCCACCCACCCGGGCAGCAACCGCTGCCGCAACCGGAACGCCGCAAAGCAGACTGGGACCACGACCAGCGCCAGCTGCACGGCCCCCAGGAGGTAGGAGCCGGCGCTAACCATGGAGTGCCTCCAGGCGCTGCGTCAGCCGCCGAGGCCGCGGGCGACCGTGGGGGTTTCGCCTTCGGCGACCATGCCCTGCCCGCGCGCTTCGCGCTCGATCACCAGCTGGTCTTTCGAGGACTTGATGCGTTCGTGCAGGGCGCGGTTTTCCTGCAGCAGCTGGTGGCGCTTGGCTTTGGCGGCGCTGTTGCCGGTGTAGGTCTGGAAGAAGGAGATCGTCGGGTGCAGGTAGGAGTAGAGGATCGCGGCAAGGACCAGGGTGAGGGCGACGCGGCCGAGGCGGTCCCACTTGATCCGGCTGGGGCCGCGGCGTGCCGCCGGCCGGGCCTTGCGCGCGGCAGGCCGCCTGCGGGCGGTCGAGGCCCGCCGGGCGGCGTGGGCGCTTGCTGCCATACCCGGAGCTACGCGGCCGGGCCCCGCTTTCCTGCATCTAGGACCGCTGCTGGGTGAAAGCGTTCAGCCCGGGGAACTGCGCGGCGTCGCCCAGCTCCTCCTCGATTCGTAGCAGCCGGTTGTACTTGGCGACGCGATCGGAGCGCGAGGGGGCGCCGGTCTTGATCTGGCCGGCTCCCGTGGCGACGGCGAGGTCGGCGATGGTGGTGTCCTCGGTCTCGCCCGAGCGGTGGGAGATCACGGCGGTGTAGCCGGCCTCGCGGGCCGTGCGGATCGCCTCCAGGGTCTCGGAAAGGGTGCCGATCTGGTTGACCTTGACGAGGATCGAGTTGCCGACGCCGAGCTCGATGCCGCGGCGCAGGCGCTCGGGGCTGGTGACGAAGAGGTCGTCGCCGACCAGCTGCACCCGCTCGCCGAGGCGCTCGGTCAGGAGCTTCCATCCGTCCCAGTCCTCCTCGTCCATCCCGTCCTCGATCGAGACGATCGGGTAGCGCGAGCAGGCGTCCTGCCAGTAGTTCGCCATCTCCTCCGAGGAGAGCGTGCGGCCCTCATGCTCGAGCTCGTAGGAGCCGCCCTCGAAGACCTCGCTGGTCGCGGGGTCCAGCGCGATGAAGACGTCCTTACCGGGCTCGTAGCCGGCAGCCTCGACCCCAGCCAGCACCGCTTGCAGCGCCGCCTCGTTCGAGTCGAGGTTGGGAGCGAAGCCGCCCTCGTCGCCGCCGGCCGTGGAGAGACCCTGGGAGTGCAGCGACTTCTTCAGCGCGTGGAAGACCTCCGCGCCAACGCGCAGGCATTCGGAGAAGCTTTCAGCGCCCGCCGGAACGATCATGAACTCCTGGAAGTCGACCGAGTTGTCAGCGTGGGCGCCGCCGTTGAGAACGTTCATCATCGGCACCGGCAGCACACTCGGCTCGCCGCCCCCGTAGAGCTCGGCCAGGTAGCGGTAGAGCGGCTGCTTGGAGTCCGCAGCGGCGGCCTTGGCAGCGGCGAGCGAGACACCCAACAGCGCGTTGGCACCGAGGCGGCCCTTGTTGGGCGTGCCGTCGAGCTCGATCATCGTGCGGTCGAGGGCGCCCTGTTCGGCGGCGCGGGCGCCGGTCAGCGCCTGCGCGATCTCGCCGTTGACGTTGGCAACCGCCTGGGAAACGCCCTTGCCGGCCCAGCGATCGCCGCCGTCACGCAGCTCGACCGCCTCAAACTCGCCGGTCGAGGCACCGGAGGGAACCGCTGCCAGCCCCCGGGCCCCGGACTCCACCACCACCTCCACCTCGACGGTGGGGTTGCCGCGCGAATCGAGGATCTGCCGCGCGTGGATGGAGGAAATCGTGCTCACGGGCGCGCCATCCTATTCGGCCGGACCGGCGGTTTGCCGTGCCAGGAGGCATCGGCGATACCCGCGTGTACGGCTGGCGAGTGCCGGACCGAGCGGGGGTAGGACGCAGGGAGGCCGAATAGCGGCGCTATTTGGCCGACTGAGGACGACGCCCCGCGAAGTGTGTCCGGCGCCGCCAGATGTGCGCGGGGTATCGCCGATGCCTCCTTATTCGCCGGCTTCGGCGGGAGGCGCTTCTTCCGCGGGAGGCGCTTCCGCCGGGGGCGCGCCTTCGGTCGGCACAGCGCCGGCAGGCGTTTTGGCGCCGGCTTCTTCGCCCAGGCCTTCCGGCCGCGGCCGCTGCGGGAACTGTTCGCCTTCCGGTTTCTGCAGCGTGACGGTGCCCGGCAGCGCCGGTTTGATCGGCGTCACCGGCGACGGGCATTCTTTGGCCGGCGTTTTCGGGTTGGCTTCGTAGCAGGCCGGCGCCGCATTGCTGGGGTGACCGCTGCCGGTGTAGTTAGCGCATTTGGCGATTTCGTAGCCGCTGGCGCAGTAGGTCCGCGAGCCCCACTTCGATTCGAATTCTTTGGCGAATTCGCCGAGGTATTTCTGCTGCTTTTCGGCTTTCAGCGTTTCTTCGATCTGCGCTTTGACTTCCGGCAGCTGTTTCACTTTCGCCGGGTTCAATTTCACGACTTCGACCAGAATCCAGTTGGTTTCGAATTTGATCGGGCCTTTGAGTTCGCCGGTGGCGCTGCCGAAGATCGCCTCTTTCAGTTCACCTTTGAGGAATTCTTCGGTGATCCCTTCCTGAAGGCCGCCTTTGGCTTTGCTGGTCGGGTCGCTCGAGTACTTCGGCGCCACCTTTTTCCAGCTTGCGGGCGAGTTGTCTTTTTCCAGTTCCTTCTTCGCCGCTTCGACCTTCGACTTGTCTTTGTTGATGATCAGGCGAACGTCGCGGCTTTCTTTTTCGGTGAACTGGGCTTCCTTCTGTTCGTCGTAGTAATTCGAGATTTCGGATTCCGACGGCGCTGGCGCTTCGCTGTTCACCTTTTCCTGGATCGCTTTGACGAGGGTCTGCAGTTCGACCCGGTCGGTCACGTCTTCTTCGCTGAAGCCCGATTCTTTGAGGAATTTCTGGTAGGCGCTTTTGGTCGGGAAGTTCGTTTTTTTGATCTGGGCGAGTTCTTCTTCCACCTGTTTCTTGGTGACGGTGATGCCCATTTCTTCCGCCTGACCCCTGATCCAGATCCCTTCGATCAGTTCGGTCAGCGTGCCTTCCTTCACTTCTTCGTATTTTTTGCTGCCCGGCGCCGGCGGCTTTTTCAGTTTCGCGCCTTTGACCTGGAGCGCGAAGGCGCGGTCGAAGTCCTTCTGGCTGACGGTGCCGATTTCGTCGGAGACCTTCTGGACCTTGACCACGTCGCCAGAGGGGACGCTCGGTGCAGTGATCCCCTGGGCGACGGCGAAGCCGATGAAAAGCAGAACGAAGAGCGCACCGAAGATGATCAGCCCAAGCCGCTGGCGGCCGGCCGCTCGTTCCCGGTCCCTCCCGGGTCTCCCTCTCTGACCAGCTTTAGCTCCCACGCAGCGGGCAGCATAGTCAAATCACCTGCGGCAGGGATTAAAAAACGCCTCAAGCCGCCGCGGGCTCGGCTTGGCGTCGCGCCTCGCGCAGCCCCTCGGCGAGTGCCAGGACCGCCTCCAGGCGCGCCTCGGGGTCGCCGTCGACCCGCATCGCCGCAGTCTGCTCGCGCCATTCGTACAGCGCGCCCTCCACCTGCTCTGCCAGCACCCCGGCCGCCGAGGAGTCGAGCTCGACCCCGGTGACGCTGAGGCGGCCGCTGCGGAACTCGACGCTGCGCGCCCCCGCGAGGCCGAGCTGGATCCGCGCCTGCTGCAGCTTCAACAGGTTCTCGGCTTCTGCCGGCAGCGGCCCAAAGCGGTCCACCAGCTCGTCGCGGATCGCCCGCAGCTGACCCGGCTCGCGGGCGGCAACGATGCGGCGGTGGACGTCGATCTTCGCCGCCTCGAAGGGGACGTAGCTCGCCGGGAGGTAGGCGTCGACCGGGACATCGAGACGGACCGGCTCGGGAGCCTCCTCCCGCTCCTCACCCTCGCCCGCAGCCCCAGCCGCCTCGGCGACCGCTTCGTCGATCATCTGGCAGTAGAGCTCGAAGCCGATCGCGGCGACGTGGCCGGACTGCTCGTCGCCGAGCAGGTTGCCGGCGCCGCGGATGTCGAGGTCGCGCATCGCAATTCGGAAGCCGGAGCCGAGCTCGGTGTGGTCAGCGAGGGTCGAAAGCCGCGCCGCCGCCTCCTCGGTCAGCGCCTCGGCCGAGGGGTAGAGCAGGTAGGCGAAGGCGCGCTCGCGAGAGCGGCCCACCCGGCCGCGGATCTGGTACGCCTGGCTGAGTCCGAGTTGATCGGCGCGCTCGACGATCAGGGTGTTCGCGGTCGGGATGTCGAGGCCGGACTCGATGATCGTCGTCGTCACCAGGCAGTCGGCCTCGCCGCGCAGGAAGGCCAGCATCGTTTCCTCGAGCTGGTGCTCGTCCATCTGCCCGTGGGCTTCGAGGAAGCGCGCGCCGGGAACGAGCGCCCGCAGCCGCTCGGTCGTTTCGGGCAGCGAATCGATCCGGTTGTGGAGGACGAAGGCCTGGCCCTTGCGCTCGAGCTCGCGCCGACTCGCCTTGCCAACCAGGTCCTCGTCGTAGGGGCCGACGTAGGTGCGGACCGGGCGGCGACCCTCCGGCGGCGTCTCGATCACCGAGATGTCGCGCAGGCCGGCGAGGCTCATCTGCAAGGTGCGCGGGATCGGCGTCGCCGAGAGCGACAGCACATCGACCCTGAGTTTCAGCTGGCGCAGCAGCTCCTTCTGTTTGACTCCGAAGCGCTGCTCCTCATCGACGACGACGAGGCCGAGATCCTTGGCGCGAACGTCGCGGGAGAGCAACCGATGGGTGCCGATCAGGACGTCGACTTTGCCCGCCTCGAAGTCTTTGAGGACGGCTTTCACCTCCACCGGCGGGCGCAGCCGCGAGACCCCCTCGACCCGGAACGGCAGGTCCGCCATCCGCTCGCGGAAGGTGCCGAAGTGCTGCTGGGCGAGGATCGTGGTCGGCACCAGGACCATCACCTGCTTGCCATCGGAGGCGGCCTTGACCGCGGCGCGCAGCGCCACCTCGGTCTTGCCGAAGCCGACGTCTCCGCAGACCAGCCGGTCCATCGGCCGCTCCGATTCCATGTCGCCCTTGACCGCCTCGATCGCTTCGATCTGGTCGGCGGTCTCGCGGTAGGGGAAGGCAGTCTCCATCGCGATCTGCCATTCGCCGTCGGGCGGGAACGGGTGGCCTTTGCGGGCGCGGCGCTCGGCGTAGAGGTTGAGCAGCTCCCCGGCCAGGGCGCCGGCGGCTTTGCGCGCCCGCGCCTTCATGTTCTGCCAGCGTTTGCCGCCCAACGCCGAGAGGGTCGGTTCGCCGCCGGCGCCGACGTAGCGGCTCAGCTTCGCTAGTTGGTCGGTGGGGACGTAGACGCGGTCTTCGCCCTTGTATTCGAGGTAGAGGTAGTCGCGGGTGACGCCGCCGACCTCGCGGGTCTCGAAGCCGGCGAAGCGGGCGACGCCATGGTCCTCGTGGACGACGTAGTCGCCGACCCGCAGTTCTGAGAAGGCGAGGCGGCCGCGGCCGGCACTCGGCGCCGGCTCCTCGGTGCGGCGGCGGTGGACGAGGCGGCGGAAGGGGTAGACCGCGAGTTTCAGCTCCGGGCTGACGAAGCCCTCGCGCAGGCGCGCCTCGGCGAAGGCGAGGCCGGGCTCGGGCGAGATCCGGCCCCCTTCGAGGATGCGGGCGTCGAGGCGGTCGAGGCCGTAGCGGGCGCGGTCGGCCTCGCCGCGGCTGTCGAAGGCGACGACGGTGCGGTAGCCGGACCGGACCAGTTTCTCCAACTCGGCCTCGGCCTCTTTGATGCTGCGGGCGGGCGACTCGGCACGGGCGGCGCGGAAAGGTTCATTGCCCTCCGCGCCCTCTTCCTCCTCGGCGTCACCTTCGCCAGCGCCGGCGAGGGCGAGCGCGGCGCGGTCGTTCAACGGCTCCGCGACGTCCACATACAGGTGCTGGGCGTCGTCAGCGTGCATCGCGGTCGTCACGTCTTCCCAGTGGTCGCGCAGCGCCGGTTCGATCTCGTCCTCGCCGACCAGCACCACCGCGGCCGTCTCGGGCACCAGCTCCAGCGGCGCGCGGAAGTGCTCCAGCGGCAGCACCTCGGCAAGATTGGGCGACTCCGCCCCTTCCTCCTCGGCGGCCATCGCCGCCAGCTCGGCCAGCTCTCGGTGCTCGGCGTCCATCTCCGCCGCCGGCGCCAGCTCGACCCGCTGCGCGTCGCCAAGCGAGCGCTGGGTGAAGGTCGAGAACCAGCGCATCGACTCGATCTCGTCGCCGAAGAGCTCGATCCGCACCGCCCGTTCCTCGGTCGCCGGGTAGACGTCGAGGATGCCGCCGCGGACCGCGAACTGACCGCGCTCCTCGACCTGCTCGACCCGTTCGTAGCCGGCGCCGACGAGGTCGGAGGCGACCGAATCGAGGTCGATTTCCTCGCCGAGGTCGAGCGCGAAGCCGGCCGGCCGCAGCGAGGCGTCCGGGACTGCCTCGGCCAGCGCCGTCGCCGAAGCGACGACGATCGCGTCCGCTTCGGTCCCGAGCGCGTCGAGGGCGTCGATCCGCAGCCCCACCAGGTGCGGCGGCGGGCTGACGTGGGAGGCATAGCCGGTACCGCGGGAGGGGTAGAAGCGGACGCGGCGCGGGGCCAGGTAAGAGCGTAGGTCGGCGGCGAGGTCGCGGGCCGAACGGTCGTCGGCGCCGACCAGCAGCGCCGGCCGACCAGCGAGCCCGCGGTCGTCCTCCAGCAGCGCTGCCAGCAGCAGCGGCCGCAACATCATCGAGGCGCGAACGTGGGCCGCACCTCCGCCTTCGACTCCGGCCACATCCGTCGTCTCGCGCACGCGCGAAGCGAGCGCGTGGATGCGCTCGTTCTCGGCGGCGATCTCGATCAGTGGACGAAGGCTCATGGGCAGCGAAAACGCCCGGATCGGCTGATCCGAGGCGCGCCGACCGATTCTAGGGAGGCGCTAATCCGAGGTCGGCAGGCCAGGGCCTGACCGTTGCCACTCCACCTGGCCGCGACCCTCGGCGGCGGAGCGGCCGACGACGTCGTCCCACTCGTGCAGCATCCGCTTCAGCTGGGCGGTCGCCTCGGGCGGGTGGGCGGCGACGCCGGCGGCAAGGTCCAACGCCGCCTGCTCGGTGCTGGCAGCAGGGGCGATGCGGTTGACGAGGCCGAGTCGCAGCGCCTCATCAGCACCGACCGTCCGCGATGAGAGCAGCAGGTACTTGGCGGCGGCGAGGCCGCAGAGGGTGACGAGGCGGGCGGGGCCGACCGGCACCCCGAGCGCCGCGCCAGGAAAGCGCAGCCGCAGGTTGGCGCCGCCGACGCGCATGTCGCAGGCGACGGCGATCTCGGCGCCGCCGCCGACGACGTCGCCGTGGCAGGCGGCGATCGTCGGCTTCGGGAAGTCGACGACGGCGTCGTAGAGGTCGGCGAAGAGCTGCATGCGGCGGACCTTGCCCTCGTCGTCGAGCTGCTCGCGCACATCAGCGCCGGCGGAGAGGCCGAGGTGGTCGGCGGAGCTGATCACTAACACCCGCACCGCCTCGTCCCCGCGAGCGACGGCCAGGTGCTCGAGCAGCTCAGTCAGCATCTGGGTGTTGATCGCATTCCGCGCCTGCGGCCGGTTCAGCCGGATCAGGGCGATGCCCTGCTCGTCGACGGAGTAAGAAGTGACCTCGTTCTCAGGCGTGCTGCCGTTCTCTGCGCTCATGCCTCTGACGCTATCCGTTCGACGAGCCGCTCCGTCTCCTCGGCGGTCGCGGCGATCAGGCCCTCGACCTCGGCCTTTGGCTCGCGGAAGCGGCCGAGCACCCAGGCCGAGACGATCTCCGGATCAGTCGAGTCGGGCCGCCCCACTCCGGCCCGCACGCGCCAGAACTCGGCGTCGCCGAACCCCTTTTTCAGGCTCTTGAGCCCGTTGTGACCGGCAAGCCCACCGGCGAGCCGTGGTTTGATCTCGCCGAACGGCAGGTCGATCTCGTCGTGGACAACGATGACGCGGTCGAGCGGGACCTTCAGCGACCCGCGTGCCGGGCCAGCTGAGGCCCCAGAGTCGTTCATGTAGGTCTGCGGCAGCAGGATCGCGACCCGAGGGCCGCCGGGGCCGGTCCGCCCTTCCCAGAGCCGCCCCCGGAACTTCTCCCGCGGCTTGCCCAGGTCCCAGCGCCGGGCCAGCTCCTCGCCAACCATGAAGCCGAGGTTGTGGCGGTCGTTCGCGTGCTCGGACCCGGGGTTGCCGAGCCCGACTATGAGGATGCGGTCCTGCTCGCCACTTTCGCGGCGGCGGAACAGCGACAGCGGTTACTCGCCCTCGGAGTCGCCCGAGTCGCCGCCCTCGCCCTCGGCAGCAGCCTCTTCGTCGCCGCCCTCGCCGACCAGTTCGGTCTCCTCCTCGACCTCGGGCGCAGCTTCTTCGACGCGCGGCGGCGAGACGGTGACGATCGTGATCTCCTCGGGCTCCTCAGCCAGGAAGGTCACCCCCTCAGGGGCGGTAACGGCAGCCAGCGAAAGGGTGTCGTTGATCTCCATCGCGGAGACGTCGACGCAGATGTTGTCCGGGATCTCGGCGGGCAGCGCTTCGACCGTGACCTCGCGGGTGACGTGCTCGAGCACGCCGCCGCCCTTGACACCGGGGGCGCTCTCGACGCCTTCGAGCTCGATCGCGACCTCGGCCTGGATCGCCTCTTTGAGGTTGACCTGCATCAGGTCGAGGTGCTGGAAGCTGCCGCGCACCGGGTGGTGCTGGGCTTCCTTGATCACAACCGGGACGGCTTTGCTGCCTTCGATCTCGAGGTCGAAGAGCGCGGCGCCCTCGCTGAGGATGCTGCGCACGTCGCGTTCACTCACCTGGAAGGGCTTCGCATCGGAGCCGCCGGAGTAGACGACGCCGGGAACGACCCCCTCGCGGCGCAGGCGCCGCGAGCTGCGCGAGCCGAAATCCTCGCGCGGAGCTGCCTTCAGAGTTGAACGACCTGCGGCCATCGAACGGGAGAGGATAGAGAAACGGCCCCGCAAAGGGGTCGTGAGACGGCTTCGGAGCGCGCCTGTGCCAACCTTGGCTCCTTGGCCGACGACTCGAAGATCCCCAAAGGCAGGATTCGCCGCTCCGCCAAGCTCGGCTCGATCGTCGGGGTGCAGGGCGCCCGCTACGCCGGCACCAAAGCCGCCAACGTCGGCCGCTCCGAGGAGCAGAGCAAAGAGCGGCTCGAGCAGCGCCACCTGGAGACGGCGATGAAAATGGTCGGCGCCCTCGGTCAGATGAAGGGCGCGGCAATGAAGCTGGGGCAGTTCGCCTCCTTCATCGACACCGAGTTCATCCCCGAGGAGTACCGCGACATCTACCAGGAGCAGCTGGCGAAACTGCGCACCGACGCTCCCTCGATGCCGTGGGAGAAAGTCGAGAAGGTGCTGGAGGAGGAGTACGACGGCGAACCACTCTCCGAGCTCTTCGCCGAGTTCGAGCAGGAGGCCTTTGCCGCCGCCTCGATCGGCCAGGTCCACCGCGCCGAGCTGCTCGATGGGCGCCGCGTCGCGGTGAAGATCCAGTACCCGGGGATCGCCGAGGCGCTCGACGCCGACCTCCGCAACGCGGGCACGATCGTGAAGCTGGCGAAGGTGCTGGCGCCGGGGCTCGACGCGAAGGCGATCGCCGAGGAGATCCGCGAGCGGGTGATGGAGGAGCTCGACTATGAGTACGAGGCTCAGAACCAGCGCACCTTCTCCCGCGCCTACCGCGAACACCCCTTCATCTACGTCCCGGAAGTCGTCACCCGGCTCTCGCGCCGCCGCGTCCTGGTGACCGAGTTCGTCGAGGGGATCGGGTTCGAGGAGATCAAACAGCTGCCGCACGAGGAGCGCAGCCGCTTCGGCGAGATCGTCTTCCGCGGCAGCCTCGGCTCGATGTTCCACCTCCAGCACTTCAACGCCGACCCCCACCCCGGCAACTACCTGCTGATGGACGATGGCCGCGTCGCCTTCCTCGACTTCGGGATGACGAAGAAGGTCGACCGCGAGCAGCTGCTGCTCGAGCAGCGCGCCTTCGACGCCGCCTCCCGCAACGACCCCGAGGCCTTCCGCCAGGCCCTGCACGACCTCGGCTTCGTCAAGAACCCCTCCAAGCTCGACGCCGAGCGGCTGCTCGAGCACATGGGCGCGGTCGGCGGCTGGTACATCGAGGACCGCGAGATCGAAATCAACGCCCGCCGGGTGATGAAGATCATCGAGTCCACCCACGACCCGCGTTCGGAGTACTTCGATCTGATGCGGCGCGAGGCGCTGCCGGTCGACGAGGTGATGGGGCGGCGGATGGAAATCGGCGTCGTCGCCGTGCTCGGACAGCTGCAGGCGAAGCGCAACTGGCACCGAATCTTCCGTGAGTGGGTCTACGCGGACGCGCCGGCGACCGAGCTGGGCGCGCAGGAGTGGGACTACTTCGAGGAGCGCGGCGTAAAGCGCACGCCCGGGCTTGCCGAAACCTTCTAGGTCACTGAACAAAGGAGAGGACGATGAGCCGGATCAAACGCGGCTGGGGTTTGACCAAGAAAAGCTGGGCGCTGTTGAACGAGAACCGGGAGCTGATCCGCTTCCCGCTCTACGGCGCGCTGGCGACGATCGTGCCGGCGATCGTCTTCCTCGGCCCGGGCCTCTACCTCTTTGACAAGGACCAGCTGGCGGGAGCGATCCCGCTGGTCGTGATCGGCGTCTACGCGCTCAGCGTCATCGGCTTCTACTTCAGCGTCGGCCTGGCGGCCTGCGCCGACATGATCTTCCGCGGCCAGCAGGCGACCGTCGCCGACGGGCTTGCCGTCGCCCGCAGCCGCTTCGCCCAGATCTGCGGCTGGGCGGCAGTCTCGACCGCGATCAGCGCGGTGATGGGCGTGCTCGAGAACCAGGGTGGACTCGGCGGCCAGATCGCCGCCCGGCTGGTCGGGATGGCCTGGTCGCTCGTCACCTTCCTGGCGGTGCCGGTGATCGCGATCGAGGGCACCGGCCCGTTCGAGACGATCAAGCGCTCGGCCTCGATGTTCAAATCGCGCTGGGGCCAGCAGATCACCGGCAACATCGCGATCGGCGGTGCCGTCTTCCTCTTCGGGATCCTGCCGGCGGTCGCGCTGATCGTGATCGGCCTCGCCGTCTGGTCGTCGGCCTCGTTCCTCGGCGCCCTGCTGGTCGTCGTCGGCGCCCTTCTCTTCGCGATCTCACTACTTGTCTCGAAGGCGCTCGGCGGCATCTTCGGCGTCGCCCTCTACCGCTACGCCCTCGACGGCACCCCCGTCGGCGGTTTCACCGCCGAGGAGCTGGAGTCGGCGGTCAAGACCAAAGGCCGCGGCGGCCGGATGAAGAGCCCGCCTGGGGCCACGCCCGGCACGGTCTAAATCGACGACTCCGAACTTTGCCTCGCTATGACGAGGTCAAGTTCGGAGCTGCGAAAAGAGACGCGGGTCGTTGGAGCAGATGCCGTGGACTCCGGCCTCTACGAGTTGCTCCATCCGCCGCAGGTCGTCGACGGTCCAGGCGATCAGCTCGACGCCGGCGAGGTCGCAGATGCGGGCGAGGCGGGAGCTGACGAGCGGGTGGTAGACCCACATCGCCGCGACGTTGAACTGCGGCAGCTTCTCGGCTGCGAGACCGGGTAGGCGGGCGCGCATCCCGACCAGGGCGGCGGCCATCGGCAGCTTCGCCCAGCGCTTTGAGGTCCAGTCCTTGGTGACTTTGGGATAGGTCCAGCCGCGGCGCAGCTCCGGGGCGAGTTCGAGGATGCGTTTGAGCGTGTGCATCTCCATCGTCGAGATCATCGCCCGCTCCATCAGGCCCCGTTCGCGCAGGGCGTCGACAATCTCCTCCTCCCTGCCCGGCAACTTAATGTCGAGGTCGATCTCGACCTTGTCGAGCGGCGGCTTGAGGAAAGCGTCGAGCGCCTCGGTCAGCTTCAGCGGCGTCCGCCGCGCCGCGTCCTCCCAGTCGTGGGCGATCACCAGCGGGTGGCGCTGCTCCAGCGGCAGGTGCGCGTCCTGCAGCCAGAGCACATCGAGCTCGATGGTGTCAACGCCCGCCTCGACCGCGGCGTGGAAGCTCTCGACCGTGTTCCCAGGCGCGATCAGGTCGGCCCCCTTGTGGCCGACCAGGCGCAGCTTGCGGGGCTCTTCGGCTGCGGCGCTCAGAACAGCTGGTTCTCGCCGGCGAAGATCTCGGAGACCGAGTCGTCGGTGAAGATGCGGCGGATTGAGTCGGCGAAGGTGCTGGCGGTCGAGAGCACGGTGATGTTGTCCGGGGCGCCGGGGCGCAGCGGCAGGGTGTCGGTGACGACGATCCGCTCGATCGCCGAGGCGGCGATCCGTTCGTAGGCGGGGCCGGAGAAGACGCCGTGGGTGGCGCAGGCGATCACCTTGGCGGCGCCCTCGTCGAGCACGGTCTGGGCCGCGGCGCAGAGGGTGCCGGCGGTGTCGATCATGTCGTCGACGAGGACCGCGGTCTTGCCCTTGACGTCACCGACCACGTAGCCGATCTCGGCGACCTGCTGCGCCGGCCGCTCCTTCTCCATCACCGCCCACTGGGTGCCGATCCGGCGGGCGAAGTTGCGGGCGGTCTTCACCCGGCCGGCGTCGGGCGAGACGATCACCAGCTCGTCGCCCAGTTCCTGGTCGGCGAACCACTGGGTCAGCATCGGCATCGCGGTCATGTGGTCGACCGGGACGTGGAAGAAGCCCTGGACCTGGCCGGCGTGGAGGTCCATCGTGAGGACCCGGTCGACGCCGACGGCCTCGAGGCACTTGGCGACGATGCGGGCGGTGATCGGCTCGCGCGGGGCCGACTTCTTGTCCTGGCGGGCGTAGCCGTACCAGGGGAGGACCGCGATGATCCGGTGGGCAGAGGCGCCCTGGGCGGCGTCGATCATCGTCAGCAGCTCGACCAGGGCGTCGTTCGGGGTCATCCCTTCCTGCTCGTTGGCGCAGGTCGACTGGACGAGGAAGACGTCGGCGCCGCGGATCGACTCCTCGTAGCGGCAGTAGACCTCGCCGTCGGCAAAGGTCTTCAAGGTCACCTGACCCATGTCCAGTTCGAGTTTGCCGGCGACCTTGGCGGCGAGGTCCATCGAACAGCGGCCGCCGAAGACCATCATCCGCTTCGAGTAATCGTGGTCGATGGCGGTTCCCACGTGTGGGCGCTCCTCGATCATGCTCACGGGCTCTCGTCCTCTCGCATTTGGGCCGCCTTGCGAGCGGCGTATCCGTCGATGTTCCTCTGCGCGTTCTCGCTCACGGCCAGGGCACCCTCGGGCACATCGTCCTTGATCACTGCGCCGGCCCCAGTGTAGGCGGAGTCGCCGACTTCTACCGGTGCAATCAGCATCGTGTCAACGCCGATGCGGACGTTGCGACCAATGACCGTCCGGTTCTTGCGGAATCCGTCGTAGTTGGCGGTGATCGTGCCGGCGCCGAGGTTGCTGCCGGGGCCAATCTCGGTGTCACCGACGTAGGAGAGGTGCGGGACCTTCGTCCCCTCCCCCACCTGCGAGTTCTTGATCTCGACGAAGGTGCCGGCCTTGGCCTTGTCGGCGAGCACGGCGCCGGGTCGCAGGTAGGCGAAGGGGCCGACCGAACAGCCCTCCTGGACGTCGCACTCGACCAGGTAGGAGTGGAGGACCTGGGAGCCGGCGCCGACGGAGCTGTCGATCAGGGTGCTGAGCGGGCCGACCACGGCGCCCCCCCCGATCGTCGTCACGCCGCGGAGGGTCGTGCCCGGCTCGATGCGAGCGTCGGCGCCGATCTCGACCCCGGCGTCGATCCAAGTACTCGCGGGGTCGACGACGGTGACGCCGGCGAGCATGTGGGCCTCGAGCAGGCGGCGGCGGCCCTCGGCCTCGACCGCGGCGAGATCGACGCGGTTGTTGATCCCCATCGTCACCGCGAGGTCATCGGCGAGGTGGGCGGCGACGACGTGGCCGTCTTCGCGCAGCGCCGGGAACACATCCGGGAGGTAGTACTCACCCTGGGCGTTGTCGTTGGAGAGGCCCTGGAGGGCGGCCGCCAGCGGGGCGGCGTCGAAGACGTAGGTGCCGGCGTTGATCTCGCGGATCTCCAGCTGTGAGGCGTCGGCGTCGCCAGCGGCTTTCGCCTCGACGACCCGTTCCACCCAGCTGTCGTGGTCGCGGACGACGCGCCCGTAGGCGCCGGGCTCGTCGAGCTCGATCGTCAGCATCGTCGCCGCGGCCTGCGAGCCCGCGTGGGACTCGAGCAGTCCCGAAATCGTCTCGACCGAGATCAGGGGCACGTCGCCGGAGAGGACGAGGACGGTCTCGGCCTCTTCGATCAGCGGCAGGGCGGCGCGGATCGCGCCGCCGGTCCCATCGGCCTGCGGCTGCTCAACGGTCTCAACCCCCTCAGGCAGGCCGGCGGAGAGGTCCCGACCCGGCGCGACGATCGCCGCCACCCGCCCGGCGCCGGCTTCGCGCGCAGCGACGATTGGCCAGGCCACCATCGGCCGGCCGCAGACAGGGTGGAGCATCTTCGGCGTCGAGGAACGCATCCGCGTCCCCTCGCCCGCCGCCATAACCAGGACCAGGGGTGGGCTCACTGACCTAGATGGTATTCGGACGTGGCTGAACCAAGCAGTCCAAGGACGCAGGGAGCGCGGTGTGCTCTGCACATAAGCGCCCGAGGACGCCGGAATGCGCCGGTTCAGGCGCGTCCGTCAGGTGCGCTTGGCGAGTTCTTTGCCTAGTAGCGCGACTGAAGTCAGCGTCCAGCCGGCGAAGATCAGGTCGATCCCGACCAGGAGGCCGATCGCCCAGTCGGCGGAGCTGGGGAACTTGGCGAGGATGAGGATGCCGATCAGCAGGCCGGCAGCGCCACTGAGTCCGAGCAGACCAGCGTTCGGCTCGCCGCGGGCGATGAAGGCGATCGTGATCCGGGTCAGGCCCATGAAGAGGAAGTAGATGCCCAGCACCAGGGTCAGCGTCAAAGTCCCGTTGTGCGGTTCAACGATCAGCCAGATCCCGACCAGCAGCGTCAACAGCGCCCAGACCACCCGCACCGCCACCGTCCCGATCGAATGCGCCGAGAACGCCGCCGCAAACATGACCCCGCTGACCACCACTAGCAGCCAGCCGATGAAGATCGCCGTGCCCACCGAGGCGACGGCCGGCACCAGGATCGCGATCACGCCGAGCACGATCGCCCCGACGCCGACCACCATCAACGCCTTCCAGCTGCGGCTCAGCCCTTCACGCACCTCCGGGTCCAGCGACGCGCCACCGATCTCCATGAAGAAGAAGCTAAAGCCGCCCGCGGACGCTCCTCGGCGCTAGACCTTCCGGTAACGCGCGTCGACCATCGAGTAGATCGCGAAGCCGGAGAGGCCGATCGCGACGAGGGCGAGCAGCACGGGGCCGTAAGAGGCGTCGGCGAGTTCGCGGAGGGCGCCGTCGAGCCCGATCGCCTGCTTCGGGTTGTAATCGACCGCCGCTTTGATCAGGCCGTAGCCGATCAGCGCGAAGACGACCGCCCGGGCGACGTGGCCGAAGACGCCGAGGGCGGTGTAGCCCTTGCGCACTCCCTCGCTCATTTCCCCCGTGTTCGCGTCTTCGAGGAACTTTTTCGCCAGCCCCTTATAGGCCTGGTAGGCGGCGACGCCAATCATGATCGCGCCGGCAATCGCGACGATGACGGTGCCGCCGGTCCAGTCCAAGACGCCGCCGGTCGCTTCCTTCGGGGTTCCTGAGCCGGCGCCGGATTCGGTGAGGATTTTGATCGCGGTGATGCAGAGGATCCCGTAGGCGATGCCGCTGGCGAGCGCGGCGATGCGGTCGCCGGTGCTGTCCTGCTGTTCGGCGCCGTGGCCGACGGCGGCGCGGAGCAACCTCCAGAGCGAGTAGCCGCCGAGTCCGATCGCCAGCACGATCAGCAGCAGCTCGCCGAAGGACTGGCCGGCGATCGTCTTCAGGGCGCCGGTCTGGTTGGTCGCCTTGCCGCCCTGGCCGAGCGCCAGCTCCAGGGCCAGCACGCCGATCACGAGGTAGACGACGCCGCGGGCAACGAGCCCGGCGCGGGCCAGCCAGCCGAACGTCTTCGCGTGGGCGATTTCGTCCCCCTGGCGCTTTGCCTTGCCGCCGAGGCCTCCGGCCCCAAGTCCCACGTCCGCCTTCATCTCGCTCCCCTTCCGTTTGCGGACCCGCGCGGCACGCAGACCGTGATCGCGGCGGGTTCGATATCGACCTTGAATGACTTGACCTTCTTGCGATCGCCACCGTCGAGCTCGTAGCGGACCTTGCGGTCGAGCTTGACCCGGACCTTGCGGGCCTGGGTGACGCGCACGAACGGCGACTTCTCGGCGCTGCCGACTGCGGTGCGCGCGGCGGCTCGGACCAGCTGGGCCGGCCCTTCCGAGGTGAGGACGCCGACGTCGAGGGCGCCGTCGTCGGGCCGGGCGTCGGCGAAGACTTCGATGCCGCCGAAGAGCTCGCCGACGTTGCCGATCAGGATGCAGCTGGCCGGGCCCTCGTACCAGCCGGTGCCGTCGATCTTGATCTTCGCCTCGAACGGTTCGGCATCGAGCTTGGAGGCGCCACCGACGACGTAGGCGGCGCGGCCGAGGCGGTCCTTGAGGTCGTCGGACGCCTTGATCATCGCGGCGTCGAAGCCGGCCCCGGCCATCACCGCGAAGCGCTCGCCGTCGAAGCGGCCGACGTCGAGGCGGCGGCGGTCGCCGTGCAGCGCCACCTGCACCGCCTGCTCGATGTCGCGCTCGATCCCCAGGTGGGTGGCGAAGAGGTTCGAGGTCCCGGCCGGGACGATCGCCAGCGGGACGTCGGTGTCCTTCAGCGCGTTGACGCAGCGGCGGACCATCCCGTCCCCGCCCCAGGCGATCAGCAGCTCGGCGCCGTCCTTCAGCGCCTCTTCGACCGCGGCCGGGGCGCGCTTGCTCTTCGGCACCTCGGTCCAGTGGGGGTCGGAAACGCCCGCCTCATCGAGGGTGCGGCGCAGCTCCGGCAGGCCGCCGCCGACCGTCTTTCCGGCGTGGGCGACGAGGGCGACCTTCATGCGCGCGAGCGCCTCTCCGCCGCGGCGCCGGCGGCGCGGCAGGCGAACAGCAGGACGAGGATCGCGCCGATGCCGACGAGGACGCCGCCGGCGACGTCGAGCGGGTGGTGCATTCCCTCGTACATGCGCGAGAGGGCGACGAAGGTGGTGAGGAGAATCGCCGCGGTCCAGGCGAGCGCCTTCTTCAGGCTGCTGGTGAAGCGGCTGGTCAGCAGCAGCACGAGGCCGGAGTAGACGGCGATCGAGGCGGCGGTGTGGCCGGAGGGATAACTGGCGTCGAATTCGAGGCCTTCGAGCCGGTGGACCGAGGGCCGGTCGCGGGGGACCAGCATCGAGGTGACCCGGTAGGTCGCCGACTCGACCGCCAGGACGAAGACCGCGAAGGCGGCGATCAGCCAGCGCCGCATGAAGGCGCAGACGATGGCGACGATGCCGGCGATGATCGGCAGCACGGGGGCGCCGCCGACTTCGGTGCCGATTTCGGCGATCGTGGTCAGGGTGCCGGTGCGGTGTTCGGCGAGCGTCTTGTTGACGCTCTCGTCCGTGCCTTCGAGGCCGAGGCCGCTGTTGGGGACGAGGACGTGGACGACGAGGAGGGCGAGCAGGATCGAGGCCACTGCAAGCACCAGGAAGCCGCCGACCAGCGCCAGGAAGAAGACGAGAGCCGGGTGGCGGCCGTCGAGCTTGGCGGCGAAGCGGTCCGGCAGGCTGCCGCGGGGCGTCTCGAGGATCGGGACGGAGCTGCGGCCTTCGGCGCGCTCGCTCCGGTCGCCGACGCGGTTGCTCTCAGAGGGCGAAACGGCTTGTGAAGTCTCCCCAACGGTCACGCCCGCTTCTATCCCCCGGCCACCTCCAAAATATGCATCGACTCCTCTAACCAATCGCTGCATTCATTCTCCTTTGCGGGGTATTTCCTCTTCCTGATGCCGTTTCTGCTTCTTCTTCTCATCGCTGTCGCTGCTGGCCTTGGAGCCGCATTTCTCGCCCGCCGCTATCCCCCCGGCGCGGCGCCTGCGGTCATCGAGGCGGCACAAGAGGCCGCCGAGCACGCCCCCGGCGCGACGGGAAGACGTGCGCTGCGGGCGGCGCGGCTCGACCCGGAGAAGGCAACCGGGCTGGCGCTGACGTTGGCGCTCGGAGTCGTCCTCCTGGGGGGCATCGTGCTGGCCTTGCTGGCGGTCGTCGTCCGCAGCACCGACCTGCTCGCCGGGGTCGACAGCAGCATCGCCGAGTGGGGCAACCACCACGCGACCGCCTGGTCGCACGACGCCCTCACGCTGGTCACCGACCTCGGCGAGACGGTGACGGTGGTCGTCGTCGCCATCGTCGTCGCGGTCATCGACTTCAAGCGGACGCGCAACCGCTGGGTGCCGCCGTTCCTGTTCGCGGTCATCCTCGGCGACAAGCTGCTGACCGAGGCGATCAAGCAGCTCGTCGACCGAGCCCGGCCGACGATCGAGGCCGTCGCCGCGACCCTCGGCCCCTCGTTCCCCAGTGGACACACCTCCACTGCCGCCGCCTCATGGGCGGCCTTCGCCCTCGTCGCCGGCCGCTGGTGGGGCCGCCGCGCCTGGCCCACCCTCGCCGGCACCGCCGTCGGCATCGCAGTCGGAGTTGCGGCGAGCCGAGTCCTCCTCGACGTCCACTGGCTAACCGACGTCCTCGCCGGCCTGGCCCTCGGCTGGGCCTGGTTCGCCGCCTGTGCAATCGCCTTCGGCGGCCGCCTCCTCCGCTTCGGCGCCACCGCCGAAGCCGCCGCCGATTCCTCACCGGTACCCTCGAACCGGCAGTCCGGGGTGGTGTAGCCGGTAGCACGCTTGGTTTTGGTCCAAGAAGCAGGGGTTCAAGTCCTCTCCCCGGAACTGACTTCGACTTACTCCTCGGCCGCTCGAACCACTTTCCCACCTTTGGCCCCCGGCTCCATCGCCGGTCCTCGCGGCGAGGCGATGCCTAGGACTCGCATTGCTTTGAGGCCTAGGCCGAGCTTCTCGCGGCCTTCGGTGCTGGAGACGTCGTGGCCGCAGAGCTCGCGGACTCGCTCTAGGCGGTAGCGGACCGTGTGGCGGTGGGTGAAGAGGTGTTTGGCGGTGGCGGCGACGTTGCCGTCGTTGTCGAGGTAGGCCTCGACCGTCGTCACCAGCTCGGTCTCGTACTGCTCGTCGTATTCGACCAAGGGCTGGATCGTCTCGGCGTAGAAGCGTTCAAGCTCGCCGGGGTCCTCGCTCATCGCCGGCAGCAGCAGGCGGTAGGCGCCGGTGTCCTCGAAGGCGAGCAGGGCGCGGCCCTCGGCCTCGCCGACGTTGACCGCCAGGTGCGCCTCGTTACCGGCGCGATAGAGATCGACGGGGTCGGCGCAGCGGCGGCTGCGGCCGGTGGTCAGGTGGAAGCCGCCCAGGCTGTCGTCGAGCTCGCGCGAGAGGCCGGCGGCGGCACGCGCGAGGCGCTCGTCGTCGGCGGCGGGGACGATCGCGGCGATCTCCGCCGCGGCCTCGCCGCCGTCGCTCGCGGCCAGCGAGCCCGGAGCCAGCGAGCGCAGCGCCCGCTGCGCCAGGACCAGCACCCGCTCCCGCCACTCGCCCGTCTGCGCCGCCCGTGGCGCCGCCCGCAGGACGATCACGCCCGCCCCGCGATCGAGGTCGGCGCCGAGCTCCGAGGCCTGGGCGACGATGTCGCGCCGGTCGGTCACTTCCCGCTGCAGGACCGCCTTGACGAATGCCCCGGCAGCCTCCTCGCTCTCCCACTCGGGAGAGCGGGAGCGCTCCAGCTCCAGCGCCAGCAGCGTCGTCACCATCCGCGCGATCGCCGGCTCCGGCGCCGCCTTGGCCCGGTAACGGAGCTCGCCGACGACGGTGTCGGCGACCCGCAGCTCGACCCGCGTCACCCCCTCGCCTCCGGAGAGCAGCTTCTGCTCTTGGTCGGAGGAGGCGCCGGCGACGGCCAGGACCGCGCTCGAGCGATCGATCAGGGCGACGCTGGCATCGAGCAGCCGCGCCGCCGCCCGCGCGACCGCAGGCAGCCCAGCGCCGGACTCGACCGCTTCAGAGAGCGCGTCGAGCAGCGCGGCACGATCATCATTTGCAGGGCTTTCCGCCCCTTTGTCCGACTGCGCCTGCATCCGGGCATTATCCCGACCCGCGCAGAACCGTTGTGATGGCGGCTATCCGCCGTGGATGAAGTTGACGATGTCCGTGTAGTAATAGACCACGACAAGCCCCACGACGACGCCGCCGACCACCAGGGCGGCGAGGACGAAGAGGGAGAGGAATCCCGCCGCCGCCTTCTCCCAAACCCGGCCGTAGGCGCTCAGCGCCGGGGTCAGGATCAGGGTCACGAAGACCAGCAGGCAGATCGCCGCGGCGACGCCGTAGAGCAGGTACTGGTGGTTGATTTTGGCCAGAGCCAGAACCATCAGGAGTCTTGATTCTGGCGTACTTGCGAGACGACCAACCCCACCGCCGCCGGCAGCGAGAAGGCGAGAGCCCCAAGCGCCCAGCCGCCGCTGACGTCGCTGAGGAAGTTGACGCCGAGGTAGACGCGCGAGAGTCCGATCAGCGCCGTCAGCACGAACCCGGCCGTGACCACGGCTGCTCCGCGCGCCATCCCCGGCCGCAGCCGCAGCACGATCGTCACCGCCAGCCAGAGGTAGAAGACCGAGTGGGCAGCGTGGGCGCTCGGGTACGAGGAACCGGTGACATCGACGAGACCGCCCGCCGGGCGCGACCGGTCCACCACTTCCTCGAGGACGTCGATCCCGGTCTGGGTGATCGCCATCCCGGCGACCAGGACCCAGAACTCGGTCCAGCGCCGGCGCCAGGCGAGCAGCGCCGCACAGATCGCCGCGATCACGGTGACGACCCCGCCGGCCCCGAGCCAGGAGATCACCTTGGCGATCGCGGTCAGGGTGCCGTTGCGGATGTGTTCGACGATTTCCGCCGCGGTTTCGTCGCCTGGCGTCGGCGCGGGGTGTTCGCCGACGGCGACCGCGTAGGCAATGAGGACGAAGGAGGCGACCGCGATGATCGCCATCAGCGAGGTGAATTCGAGCCCGAAGGTTCCCCCCGGCGTCACCCGGTCCCAGAGGAAGCGGAACTGCGGCTTGCGGCCGAGGACGACCAGCCACCGCGTCGCCCCGTGCTCCTCCATCCACCGCACCGTCTTCTCCCGGTTCTCCTGCTCGCGCAGATGGCGGTAGAGCCAGACGATCGCGACCACGACGACGATCAGCGTCGCCAGCAGGAACGCCCCTTTGGCCGCGTATTTGCCCGCCGTCTCGATCGTCTGCGAGAAGAAGTAGCCGACGAGGATGTGGGCGCTCGCCCAAAGCCCGGTGCCGAGGATCGAGTACGGGACGAAGGCGCGGTACTGCATCCCCGAGCTGCCGGCGATGAACGGCGCGAAAGCGCGGACGAGGCTGATGAAGCGGCCGATGAAGATCGTCTTGCCGCCGTGGCGGCCGAAGTAGTCCTCGACTTTCTCGAAGCGCTCGTTGCTGATCCCGACCCGCGGCCCGTGGTTCAAGACGAACTCGCGGCCGAGCTTGCGGCCGAGGAAGAAGCTGGTGGTGTCGCCGAGCCAGGCTGAGAACCAGGCGATCGCGATCAGCAGGTAGATGTCGATCGCGCCCTGCCCGGCGACGGCGCCGCCCAGCAGCATCACCGTCTCTCCCGGCACCACCAGGCCGACGAAGGCGCCGGTCTCGGCGAAGGCGAAGAGGCCAACCAGCAGGTAGGTCCAGGCGCCGAGCGTGTGGGAGATGTCGTGGAGCAGCTGCTGCAGGTCGAGGCTGCCGAGCTTGCGGCTGAGGAAGAAGTAGCCGACCGCTACCGCGACGGCGACGATCGCGAGGACGATCCGTTTGCGAGTGATCGGCCCCTCGCCCTCACCCTCTCCAGGCAGCTTCATGGGGTGAGTCTCGCTTGTCCGGCGGCGCAGACGATCGCTTCCTCATACCCGGTTGCCTCGGCGGCATCGCGGGCGGCGGCCAGGTCGGGGAAGAGACCGACCGCGGTCGGGCCGGAGCCGCTGAGGATCGCGACGGGAGCGCCGGCGGCGCGGAGGGCGTCGAGCGCCTCGCCGATATCGGGACGGAGCGAAAGCGCCGCCTGGGTGAGGTCGTTGACCAGCAGCTCGGCGTAGTCGAGCGGCGAGTCGCCGCCGCCTGCGGCCTCGCGCAGCCGCGCCGCCAGCTCGTCGAGTTCCTCGGCGGAGCGGCCGAGACCAAGTCGGTCGGCCTCGGCGAAGACCTCGGCGGTGCTGAGCCCGCCGCCGCCGGGCAGCAGCACCGCCGCGTGCTCGGCCGGCTCGGGCAGCGGCTCGACCTGCTCGCCGGCCCCGCGGACCAAGGCCAGAGACGGGCGCAGCTGCGAGGGCACGTCGGCGCCGAGCTCGGCCGCGAGCTGCGGCAGGTCTGCGACTTGTCCGGCGGCGAGTCGCAATACCGCCGCCGCGTCGCCACTCCCCCCGCCGAGCCCAGCCGCGACCGGCACCCGCTTCTCGATCTCGATCCGCAGCGGCGCATGGTCCCAGCCACGCTCGCGCAGGCCGGCCAGCGCCCGCGCCGCCAGGTTCTCCCCCTTGACTCCGGGGCAGACCACTTCGTCGCGCTTGGCCGGCGAGACCTCGATCAGGTCCGCCAACGCCAGCGGCTCGAACAGCGAGCAGAGCTCGTGCAGGCCGTCCTCGCGTGGGGCGCCCAGGTAAAGGCAGAGGTTGAGCTTGGCCGGGGCGTAGAGGCGCATCAGCCGCGCAGCTTGGCGGAGAGGGCGGCGAATTGCTCCGGCGCCAGCGCCTCGGCCCGGGCGTCCTCCGGCAGCCCCAGCTCGGCCAGCGCCGCCCGCGCCGGCGCCAGCGATCCCGGCCGCGCGTGCTCGAGCGAACGCGCCAGCGACTTGCGCCGGTGGGCGAAGGCGGCGCGGATCAGCTCCCGCGTCTCGGCGTCGGCACCGGGGCCGGTGCGCCGCAGTCGCAGGATCGCCGAATCGACCCGCGGCCGCGGCTTGAAGACAGCGGGGTCGACCGCCCGGACCAGCTCGACCTCACAGGCGAGCTGGGCGACTGCGCTCGGCGATCCGTAGGTGCGGCTGCCAGGCGCTGCCCGCAAGCGGTCGGCGATCTCCCGCTGCACCATCACCGTCCAGCGCTGCAGCGAGGGCAGCTCCTCGATCGTCCGCAGGATCAGCGGCGTCGCCACCGAGTAGGGCAAGTTGGCGACCATCGCGGTCGGCTCGGGTTGCAGCGCGGCGAGGTCGAGCTTCATCGCATCGCCCCAGTGCAGCTCGACGTTCGGCAGTGCCGCGACCCGCGCCAGCGCCGGCTCCAGTCCGCGGTCGATCTCGACCGTGTGCAGGTGCGTCCCGACAGCGGCCAGCCGCTCGCTCAACACCCCTTCCCCCGCCCCGACCTCCAGCACCACGTCCTCGGGCGCCAGCTCGGCGTCACGAACGATCGCGTCGAGCAGGTTGGGATCGGCGAGGAAATTCTGCCCGAGCCGGACCACGCGTTACCAGCCGAACAGGGCCCGCGCGTTCGCCTCGACCGTCCGCTCCAGGTCCTCGTAGTTGACGCCGCGCTCCTCGGCGATCGCCTGCGCGGTCTCGACCACGAAGGCGGGCTGGTTGCGCTTGCCGCGCATCGGCTGCGGCGCCAGGTAGGGCGCGTCGGTCTCGACCAGGATCCGGTCCTCGGGCACTTTCGCCGCCGCGAAGCGCAGCTCTTTCGCGCTCGGATAGGTGGCGTTGCCGGCGAACGAGCAGTACCAGCCGCGCTCGGCCGCGTCGCCGACCCGCTGCGGCGCCGAGAAGCAGTGGAGGATCACCGGCGCCTCGCCGGCGTGGGCATCGAGGGTGTCGAAGATCTCGTCGATCGCGCTCGTCTCCCCCTCCGGGTCGCGGGCGTGGATCACGATCGGCAGCCCGAGCTCGCAGGCGATCTCGATCTGGGCGCGGAAGGCGCGCCGCTGATCCTCCGGGCTGGCGTACTCGCGGTAGAAGTCGAGCCCGGTCTCGCCGATCGCCCGCACCTTCTCGTGCCGCCCCAGCTCCAGGAGTTCCGCCGCCGCCGCGTCGTCGAACCCGGTCGCCTCGTTAGGGTGCCGCCCGATCGCCGCGAAGACCGCGCCGTAGCGCTCCGTGCTCGCCACCGCCTCGGCGTTCGTCTCCGCGTTCATCCCCACCGTCAGCATCCGCACCACGCCCGCCCCGGCAGCCGCGGCGACCAGCTCTTCCTCCTCGCCCTCGCAGAGGAACAGGTGCGTGTGGGAGTCGATCATCGGCCGGCCCAGCCTATCCTTCGCCCGATGCCGGACCCCGCCGACTACTACCGCGAGATCTACGCCCGCGGGCTCGGCGGCGAGACGCCGGCGGTGCCGGTCGGGGTCGCTGAGCTGGAGGAGCAGGCGGTGGCGGCGATGGAGCCGCGGATCGCCAACTACGTCGGCGCGGGGGCCGGCAGCGAGGAGACGATCCGGGCGAACCTCGAGGCCTTTCGCCACCGCAAGATCGTGCCGCGGATGCTGCGCGACGTCTCCAGCCGCGACCTCTCGACCACCGTCCTCGGGACGACGATGCCGGCGCCGCTGCTGCTGGCGCCGATCGGGATCCAACAGGGCGTCCATCCCGAGGGCGAACTGGCGACCGCGCGCGCCGCCGCCGCGGTCGGGGTGCCGATGATCGCCAGTACCGCCTCCCACTACTCGCTCGAGGAGATCGCCGAGGCTGGCGGCGAGGCGCCGCGCTGGTTCCAGCTCTACTGGCCGAACGATCCCGAGCTCGCCCGCAGCTTCGTCGAGCGGGCCGAGCGCGCCGGCTACGAAGCGATCGTCCTCACCGTCGACACCTTCATCCCCGGCTGGAAGCCGCGCGACCTGCAGCAGGCCTGGCTGCCCTTCCTCGAAAGCCGGGGAGTCGGCAACTACTTCCAGGACCCGGTCTTCCGCGCCAAGCTGGAGAAGACGCCAGAGGAGGATCCGGGGATGGCGACCGGCCAGTTCCTCGCCGTGCAGGCGAACCCCTCGCTGAGCTGGGACGACCTCGCCACTTTGCGCGAGATGACCTCGCTGCCTATTGTCATCAAGGGGATCCAGCACGTCGAGGACGCGCGCGAGGCGGTGGCGCGCGGCGTCGACGGCGTCGTCGTCTCCAACCACGGCGGCCGCCAGGTCGACGGCGCAATCGCCTCACTCGACGCTCTGGCACCGATCGCTGAGGCGGTCGGCGATGAGCTCGCGGTCCTCTTCGACAGCGGCGTCCGCGGCGGCGCCGACGTCCTCAAGGCACTCGCCCTCGGCGCCGACGCCGTCTGCCTCGGCCGCCCCTACCTCTGGGGCCTGGCGCTCGACGGGCAGGCCGGCGTGGAAACGGTGCTGAAGATGGTGCTCGCCGAGCTCGACCTGACGATGGCCCTCTGCGGCCTCACCCGGCCCGGGGAGATCGGGCCGGAGTTAATGGCCTGATGAGCGGGGCGCTTTATGGGCGCATAGCGCCCAAAAGGAACCGCGCTACGGACAGCTGAAGGAAGAAAGCGGTCCCGGCAGCGCCGGGATGTTCAGCACCCCGCCGAGGGCCGTCAGCGCCGAGTTCAGCGAAAGGCCGCCGAGGGCGCTTTCGACCGAGTTGAGCTGCGAGGTCAGCGCCGAGCTCTGGGAGCAGAGCGAGCCGACCGTCGCTTCGAGCGCTTTCACATCTGCAACGGAGGCGATCGCTTCTTTCAGCTGCTGGTTATTGATCCCGGCGAGGATCGTTTCCAGGCTCGTCACTTTGTTCAGCAGTTCGGTGACTTTGCCTTCGAGCCCTTTGACGACGGTGGCGGTGGCATTCGTCCCGGGCAACCCACTCGACCCGTTGGTCCCAGTTTCACCGCTGGCCCCGTTCGCACCCGATTCGCCCTGCGGACCTGCCGGCCCGCTCGCGTACCAGCTGACTTTCTTCCACTTCTTCGGGCACTTGGCCTTGGCGCTTCGGACCACGCGCAGCGAGCCCTTGGCCTTCCCCTTCACCTTGTAACAAGCGTGGATCTTGCCGTCCTTGCCGATCAGCGAGGCGGCCGAGGCGGGCGAGCTTGAGAAGAGCACGAACGCGCAGAGGACCAGCAGGAACAGCGCAGTGACCGACCTCTCCGCGGTGCCTCTCCCTTGAAGCGTCATGGCGGCGAACTACCCACCGCCGCGGGCTTAAACCCGCAATTCCACCTATAGAGCCAAATTAGTGCAGATATTGAGTATGCAGGGATCGGTGTAGAAGAGCCCTAGAGGTCGCGGCGGGAGAAGACCAGGGCAGCGAGGGCAAGGACGCCGAACAGGTAGGCGAACGCCCAGAGGATCAACCCAGGGCCCGCCGCCTCGGAGCCACCAAAGGGGCCGAGCTGCAACGCCACCCCGGTCAGCCCAGAGGTCCCGGAGATCAGCGCGTGCAGGCCGGCGGCGTAGAGGCCCTCGAAGGGCAGCGCCCAGCTGGCGACGCGCCCGATCGTGTGCAGCGAGTCCGAGTTGATCGCGTGCCCGATTTGGGCGAGGAGGCCGGCGGTGAGGCCGGCGCCGAAGACCATGAAGACGACGATCCCCTGGGCAGTCACCGAGAGCACGGTCGATGCCAGCAATGAGAGCGCGGCGATGATCGCTACCGCCAGCGCCAGCCCGAGGGCGGGGCCGAGCAGATGGTCAGGCCCCCAGTTGCCGGTCGCCTCGGTGATCGCATAGGCGGCCAAGTAGACGACGACCACGTACGCCGCCGAGAGCAGAGCCGCCCCGGCGAAGCGGGCGAGCAGCATCGTCGTCCGCCCGATCGGCCGCACGACGATCGGTTGCAGCAACCCCGACTCGGCGTCGCCGCGGACGACGCCGAGGGTGAGGAAGACCGCCAGCACCGCCCCGAGGAAGAGCGTCGCGAACATCGCCAGGCCGAAGATCGTCGCGCCGGTGAATGCATGGGGGTCGAGGATCTTCGGTTCGCCGGCGGCGAATTCGTCGACGTCGCGGAAGGCGAAGTGGGCGCCGAGGGCGTACAGCCCAAGGAAGGCGAGGGTGAGGACGAGTACCGCGAGGAAGACGCGGCGGCGGACGCCCTCCTGGATCGAGAGAGCGACCACCGTCGCGGCCGAGCGCAGGGCGCCGGCGTTCATCCGGTCTCACCCCCGACCGCCTCGAGGTAGACGTCTTCGAGCGAGCTGTGCCGGACCTCGACCCCGTAGACGCGCTCTCCGCCGCGGACCAGCTCGGCGACGATTTCCGGCGCGTCCTCGCGGCGAGCGCCCTCGAAGGTCTTGACGCCGCTGCCGGTCTCGACCACAACCGCCGTCGGCCCGGCCAGCTCCTGCGGCGTCCCCGCCTTGACCAGGCGGCCGCGGGCAATGATCGCGACGTGGTCGCAGATCAGCTCGACCTCGCTCAGCAGGTGGGAGTTGAGCAGGACGGAGACGCCGCGGCGGCGCAGCTCCTCGAGCAGCTCGCGGACGATCCGCCGCCCGACCGGGTCGAGGGCGCTGGTCGGCTCGTCGAGCAGGAGCAAGCGCGGCGAGCCGACGAGCGCCTGTGCGATCCCCAGCCGCTGCTGCATCCCCTTCGACATCGCTTCCACCCGCTTGTCGGCGGCGTCGCCGAGCTCGACCAACTCCAGCAACTGCCGCCGCTCCGCCTCGCCGCCTTCGGAGCCGACGAGGCGCTGGTGGAAACGCAGCAGCTCGCTCGCACTCAGCCATCCCGGGAAACGGAAGAGCTCGGCCAGGTAGCCGAGCGCGGCCCGCGCCCCGGGCGAGCCGGCCGGCTGCCCGAGTACCTCGCCCGTGCCGCCGCTCGGGCGGACCAGGCCGCAGGCGATCTTCGTCAGCGTCGACTTGCCGGCGCCATTCGGTCCCAGCAGTCCGACCAGCTGGCCCGCCTCGACGGTGAGGTCGACGCCGGCTAGCGCCTCCTGGCCCCCGTAGCGCTTGTGCAGCTGCGAAACGGCGAGGACCGGCGCGGCCATCAGGCCGCCGGCGCCTCGATCTTCGGGAAGAGCGGCGAGACCCGCTCCACCTGCTGGCCGCCCGGTCGGGAGCCGAGCTCGGCCAGCTCGCGCGAGTCCTCGGCGAGCGCCGCCAGCAGCGTCTCGGTGGTGTCGGGCAGGTAGGGGACGAGCAGCAGCGTCGTCACCCGCAGGCCCTCGACCAGGTTGTAGAGGACTTCGTCGAGGCGCTCAGGGTCGGCCTCGTCCTTGGCCAGAACCCACGGCTGCGTTTCCTCAACGAAGCGGTTGAGGCGGCGGACCAGGGTCCAGACCACGTCGAGCGCCTGGCTTAGCTCGGCCCGATCGAGCAGGTCGCTGAAGCGGGTGACCGCGCCTTCGAAGTCCTCGGCGAGGGTGGCGTCTACCTGCGCCGCCGGGACGACCCCGTCGCGGTAACGGTCGACCATCGCCAGCACCCGGCTGGCGAGGTTGCCGTAGTCGTTGGCGAGCTCGGTCTCGTAGCGCTGCTCGAAGCCGGCGGTGGAGATCGAGCCGTCCTGGCCGAAGGAGACCTCGCGGAAGAGGTAGAAGCGCAGTGCGTCGGCGCCGAAGCGGTCGATCACCTCGAACGGGTCGAGCACGTTGCCCAGGCTCTTCGACATCTTTTTCTCGCCCATCAGCAGGAAGCCGTGGATCACCATCCGCTTGGGCGGCTCGAGGTCGGCGGCGAAGCAGAGGGCGGGCCAGATCACCGCGTGGAACTTGAGGATGTCCTTGGCCATCACGTGCAGGTCGGCGGGCCAGTAGCGCTCGGTCAGGTCCTCGCCCTCGCGAGCAAAGGAGAGCGCGGTGACGTAGTTGAGGAGCGCGTCGAACCAGACGTACATCCGCTGACCCGGGTCCCACGGCAGCGGCAACCCCCACTTCAGGTTGGGACGCGAGAGCGAGACGTCTTCGAGGCCGCCTTTGATGAACGAGAGCGCCTCATTGCGCCGGAAGTCCGGGACAACGAAGTCCGGCCGCTCCTCGTAAAGCCCTTCCAATTGCGCCTGGAAGGCGGAGAGCTGGAAGAACCAGTTTTCCTCCCGTTCTTTCTGCAGCGGAATCTCGTGGATGGGACAAGTGTTCCCCGGCCCGAGCTCGCGCTCGGTTTTGAAGTCAGCGCAGCGGGGGCAGTACCAGCCTTCGTAGACCCCCTTGGTCACCCAGCCGTTGTCGTAGACCCGCTGCATGATCTCCGCGACCTTTGCCTCATGCCGCGGATCCGAGGTACGAATGAAGAAATCATTCGTCGCCCCAATAGTCGGCATCAGCCCCGCAAACTTGGCCGCATTTGTATCCGCCAGCTCCTGTGGCGAGACCCCAGCTTTCTTAGCCGCATTCTCAACCGGCTCCCCATGCTCATCCGTGCCGGTAAGAAAGAAGACGTCATCCCCCCGCTGCCGATGATGCCGAGCCAGCACATCCGCAGCCATAGTCGAATAAGCGTGCCCGAGGTGCGGCTCCGCGTTGACGTAGTAGATCGGCGTGGTGACGTAGAACTTTTTGTCGCTCATCGAATCCAAGCTATAGGAGTCGTGTCGCTTTCCTCTCGCATACCGAGAGCAACTCGACAGCTTGCTATCTCCGCGCCTCGCGACCCGTTAGCGCCTTGTAGAGGTCGTTTGCTCTCGTCCCCGTGAGGGCGGCTACTACTGAAGCGGCGGCGCGGGGGCGGGCTCCTGATTGGACTAGGTGGCGGAGGGCGTCTACAGCGAAGCCGACGTCTTGGTCGTGGTCGCCGGAGGCGGCGGGGGCGATTACTAGGACGATCTCGCCTTTGACGTCGCCGCGGAAGCGGCGGGCCAGCTCTCCCAGGGTGCCGCGGGCCACCTCCTCGTGGACCTTGGTCAGCTCGCGACAGACTGCCGCTTGGCGGTCGGGGGCTAGGGACGCTAGGGCCGCCAGAGACTCGCCGACGCGCCTCGGGCTCTCGAAGGCGACGACGGTCTCCGCAGACCGAAGGACGCGCTCCATCTCCCCCGCCCGTCTCGGCAGGAAGCCCTCGAAGCGCCATTTGTCGGTTGGCAGGCCGGAGGCGACCAAGGCGACGGGCACCACCGAGGGGCCCGGTAGGACGGTTACCTCTAGCGCCCGGTCGATGCAGCGGCGGATCAGCTTGTAGCCGGGGTCAGAGATTCCCGGCATCCCCGCGTCGGAGACCAGGGCGACGACGTCGCCGCGCTCGATCCGCTGCGCCAGCTCCATCGCCCGCGAGGATTCGTTGCCCTCGTGGAAGGAGACCAGGCGGGGGTGGGGACGGATCCGCAGGCGGTCGAGCAGCGCCCCGGTCTTGCGGGTGTCCTCGCAGGCGATGTAGTCGGCGCTGACCAGGGCCTCGCGCACCCGCAGGGAGACGTCATCGAGGTTGCCGATCGGCGTCGGACAGACGACGAGGCAACCGGGCATCAGCCGCCGTCCCTCGCCAGCTCCGCGCCGCCCGCTTTCGCCAGTTCGGTTCGCGCCAGGGCCGCCGCGCCGATCATCCCGGCATCGTTGCCGAGCTTCGCTTCGAGGATCGGCGTCTTGTTCATCGGGTCGAGGGCGCGTTCGCGAACTTCCTTGCGCGCCGGCTCGAGCAGCAGGTCGCCGGCTGCGATCACGCCGCCGCCGACGACGATCGCGTGCGGCTGGAAGATGTTGGCGAGGCTGGCGCAGGCGACCCCGAGCCGGCTGCCGATGAGGTCGAAGATTTCGATCGCGGTCTGGTCCCCGGCGAGGGCGGCTTCCGTGGTGACGCGCCCGTCGATCTCCTTGCCTTCCGCCAGCGCCTTCCCCAGCGCCGAGTCCGGTGAGCTTTCCGCCGCCGCCCGCGCCTCGCGCCCGAGCGCCGTCCCCGAGGCGAGCGACTCGACGCAGCCGTGGTTCGGGCAGTTGCCCTGGCAGGGCGGCCCGTCGGCCTGGATCACGACGTGGCCGAGCTCGGCCCCCGCCCCGGTCGAGCCGCGGTAGATCTCGCCGCGGAGGATCAGACCGCCGCCGATCCCGGTCCCCACCGTCAGCATCACCGTGTCGGGCTTCCCCTGCGCCGCCCCGTAGAGGTACTCGGCCAGCGCGGCGACGTTGCCGTCGTTGTCGACGAAGACCGGCAGCCCGGTGCGCTCGGTGACGATCTCGCGGACCGGCAGGTTCTTCAGCGGCAGATTGACCGCCGAGACTGCGACGCCGCTCTCATGGTCGATCGTCGCCGGGATCCCTAGCCCGACCGCCGCCACATCCGGTCGCGCTTCCCGCGCCTCTTCGATCTCGCGGATCAGCAGCTCGACCAGCTCGTCTTCGGTCTGACCCTTGCTCGCCTCGCGCTGCTCGTAAAGGGTCTCGGTATCAGCGAGGACGCCCAAGAGCATCTTCGTGCCGCCGAGATCGACGCCGATCGTCTCGGCGCTACTCACAGGAACCAAGGTGTTTAAGGCGAAGGACCGAGCGCATCTCCATGATTTCTAGCCCTTCATGACGCCCGACGGCGATCAGCGGCCTCCCGAGCCGCCCGAATACAAACCCGAGTACAAGATCTACCGCTCCCGCAAGGGGCTGTTTTCGCGCTTGAAAGGCGCGGATCTGTCCGGGTTGAAAGACCGTGCAAGGTTCCCTGCATGGCGCCGTCGCAAGCGCGATGAGCCGGGGATGCCGGCACCCCAGCGCGGCCGGGTCACGCCGCGGCGGGTGCTCAAATGGGTCGGCCTCGCCGCGCTGGCCTGGATCCTGATCAGCTTCATCGCCTTCGGCGTCTCCGCTCAGATCCAGTCCTTCAAGCTCTCCGGCGAAGCCGGCAACGCTCTGCACGGCAACCCGTTCCTGCTGCCAAGTGCACAGACGATCCTCGTCCTCGGCACTGACGCGCGGCCGCCCGGCGCCGGCGACGGCAACACCTCCAAGGAGTGCTTCGAACAGCAAGCGAGGGGCGAGAAGCCGCACAAGCCTTGCTATGAAGGCGAATTCCGGGCCGACACCCTGATGCTGGTCCGGGCCGGCGGCGGCGCCTTCCGCAAACTCTCGATCCCCCGCGACACCTTCGCCGAAATCCCCGGCAACGCGCCGACCAAAATCAACGCCGCCTACGCCTATGGCGGCGCCGCCCTGCAGATCAAGACGGTCGAACAGTTCCTCGGGATCCAGATCGACCACGTCGCGATCATCGACTTCACCGGCTTCGAAGACCTGATCGACGCGGTCGGGGGCATAGAAGTCAACGTCCCGGTCAAGCTCTGCGCCGACATCTCCGGCGGCGCAGGCGGCGGCCAGGGCGGCGTCACCCTGCGCCTGCACAAGGGGACGAACACCCTCGACGGCGAAAAGGCGCTGGCCTACTCGCGGGTCCGCGAGCCGGTCGAATGCCCCGGTAAGGGCAAGAGCGCCTACACGCTCGGCTACAACGACTACAGCCGCGAGCAGGCCCAGCAGTCGGTGATCAACGGAATCAAAAGCCGCCTCACCGACCCGCTCCGCCTTCCCTACAACTTCCTCCACGGTCCGATCATCGGCTGGCAGGCACCCAAAGCCTTTGTCAGCGACATGGGCTTCTTCACGATGCCGCAGCTGATCCTCGCGGCCGCGATCGGCGGCAGCTCAGACGCCGAAGTGTTCTGCGTCAAGCAGTTGAGCGGCTGCAGCGACGGCCCCGAAGGCTCAATCGAAGTCCCGCAGTCCCTCCGCAAGAAGGCCGTCCACAGGTTCCTGCACGGCTAGTCGGCGGTCGAAGCGGCTGGCTTCGACTCGGACTTCGAGTCGCTCTTGCCGGAGCTCGACTTCGACTCGCTGCTGCTCGAGCCGCTGTCGCTGCTCTTCTCGCTGCTGCTCTCAGAGCTGCCATTACCGCCGCCGCGCTTAGTCCCGTAATCGGTGTTGTGGAAGCCGGAGCCCTTGAAGTGGATCGCCGGCGGCGTCAGCACGCGGGACGCGGGTGCGCCGCACTCCTCGCATTTGGTCAGCGGCTCGTCGGTCATCTTCTGGATCGTGTCGAAGACGTGGCCGTTCTCGCACTTGTACTCGTAGATCGGCATGGCGGCCCGGGATTATCGCAGCCGCTACCGTTCCCGCCATGGCAACCGAGCAGGGGACCCGCCCAACCGAGGTGACGATGGAGGAGATCGTGGCGCTGTGCAAACGGCGCGGCTTCGTCTTCCCCTCCTCGGAGATCTACGGCGGCCTCGGCTCGACCTACGACTACGGCCACTACGGCATCCTGCTGAAGAACAACGTCAAAGCCGAGTGGTGGAAGGCGATGCTGACCGAGCGCGACGACATCGTCGCCCTCGACTCGGCGATCCTCCAGCACCCGCGCGTTTGGGAGGCCTCCGGCCACCTCGCAGGCTTCACCGACCCGCTCGTCCAGTGCCTCGGCAAGTGCAAGAAGCGCTGGCGCGAGGACCATCTGCGCGAGGCGGTCGAAGACGAAGGCGGCGATCCGAACGCCGAGCTGCGCTGCCCGGAGTGCGGCGGCGAGCTCTCCGAGCCGCGCCAGTTCAACCTGATGTTCGAAACCCACGTCGGCCCGGTCGCCGAGGAGGGCTCGACCGTCTACCTGCGTCCGGAGACCGCCCAAGGCATCTTCATCAACTTCAAGAACGTGATGGCGTTCGCGCGCAAGAAGCCGCCGTTCGGGATCGCCCAGGTCGGCAAGTCCTTCCGCAACGAGATCACCCCGGGCAACTTCATCTTCCGCACCCGCGAGTTCGAGCAGATGGAGATGGAGTACTTCGTGCCCCCGGCCGAAGCCGATAAGTGGCACCAGCACTGGATGAGTGAGCGCGAGCGCTGGTACACCGAGCTCGGCATTCGCCCCGATCACCTGCGGGTGCGCGCCCACGGCGAGGACGAGCTCTCGCACTACTCCTCGGCGACCAGCGACATCGAGTACCTCTTCCCAATCGGCTGGTCGGAGCTCGAGGGGATCGCCAACCGCGGCGACTTCGACCTCACCCAGCACGCCAAGTTCAGCGGCGAGAAGCTCGAGTACTTCGACCAGCAGACCAAAGAGCGCTACGTCCCCTACGTGATCGAGCCCGCCGCCGGCGCCGACCGCGCCACCCTCGCCTTCCTCGTCGACTCCTACGAGGTCGAGGAAGTGGAGGGACGCCAGCGCACCGTCCTGCGCCTGCACCCGCGCCTGGCGCCGGTCAAGGTCGCCGTCCTCCCGCTCGTCTCCAAGGACGGCCTGCCGGAGAAAGCCCGCGAGATCTTTGGAAACCTGCGCCGCCGCCTCCCGACTGAGTTCGACGAAGGCGGCTCGATCGGCAAGCGCTACCGCCGCCAGGACGAGATCGGCACCCCCTGGGGCATCACCGTCGACCACCAGACGATGGAGGACGACACCGTCACCCTCCGCGACCGCGACTCCCTAGAGCAGGTCCGCGTGCCGATCGACGGCCTCGGTGACGAGCTGGTCGGCCGCCTCGAAGCACCCTGGCGTTCGCCCAAGCTGGACTGATTACTCCTAGCGCTCCGCCTCGCCCGTTTATAGGGTCAGGCGTATGAAACCTGTCCGGTCCGCCTTCGCTGTCCTATTGATCCTCGTCCTCGGGCTTGCGGCAGCCGCGCCGGCTGGCGCCAAGAGCGCGTTGCCGAACCTGGCGGTGACGAAGGTCTCGAAGCCGCCGAAGACGAAGACGGTCGGGAGCAAGATCAAGCTGATCGTCAAGGTCGCCAACAAAGGCGGCTCACAGGCGCCCGCGACCAAGCTTGGCCTATACCTGGGGAAGGGCAAGAAGCACAAGAAGAAGGACCGGCGTCTGAAGCGAGTCAAGGTGAAGTCCCTTGCTGCCGGCAAAGGGCAAAAGCTGAAGCTGAAGGCGCTCCTGCCGAAGAAGACGAAGCCGGGGACCTACCGCCTCTTCGCCTGCGTAGACGACACCCGGCGGGTGAAAGAGTCGAGGGAGAACGACAACTGCCGCGGGAGCAAGAAGCTCCGGCTTCTCGGCAACGCGAAGACGCTCGCACCCCTCCTCGCGCCGCTGCCCCCGGCCGCCGCCTTCTCGATGAGCGACGGGCTCGACTGGGGCTTCATCGAGGACGCCGAACAGCGCGACCCGAAAGCCGGCGATCCCGTCACCGTCAACCTCACCGCCGCAAACGGCATCCCCGGCCAGGCCGGCTACACCCGCACGGGCGTCGCCTCCGAGCCCTTCCGCAGCGGCAACGCCACCACCCTCGACTACAGCGGGTCCACCAGCAGCGAAGACGACGGCCAAGTCACGGTCCCGCTTCCGTTCGCCTTTCCCTTCGGCGGCATCGAGGAGCAATCGATCAGCGTCTCGACCAACGGCTGGGTCAGCTTCCGCAGCCCCGCTTGGGATTACTGGAACGACGCGCAGCCGTACGACTACCGCGGGGGCCCGTTTGTGGTGGGCGAATTCGAGCGCGGGATGATGCCCTACTGGGCCGACCTCGACCTGAGAGAACAGGGAGCCGGCACCGGCAGCGTGACCGAGGTCGTCGCCCCCGGCAACGCCTGGGTCGCCTTCCAGTGGGACGTCGGGCAGCACAGCGGCGGGGCGCCGCGGCGCACCTTCCAGGTCGTGCTCTTCCCCGACGGCAGCTTCCGCTTCGATTACCCAGGCGAAAACGCGGGCGGGGGCAACGAAGCCTTCGTCGGCTACTCGTTGGGCACCGGGCCGAAAAGCGCCGACATAATCGCCGAAAGCACCCAGGCCGTCCCCACCTCGAGCCTGCTCTTCACGCCGAACGCGCTCCCCGCCGCGGGCCCCACCGAGGCCGGCACCGTCACCACGAGCCTGCCGAAGGGCAGCTCGTTCGTCTCAGCCGATGCCGGCTGCACCCTAACCTCAGCGCCGACGGCAAGCAGCTACGGCCTCGTCAGCTGCGACGTGCCCTCCCTCGCCGTGGGGCAGCAGGTCGCCCGTAACGTCGTTTACGCCACGCCTCCCAACGCTCCCGGCGAAAGCCGTCCCGCCAACTACCGCTACCTCGGTACCTACACGGCGGGGCCGGTCAAATTGACCGACGGGGACGAGGTCAACCACCTGAGCCCGGTAATGGAAGCGATGACGCCGATAGAAATCGTTCCTCAATTCAGCGGTGGCCCGCCGCAGGCAGGCGTGCCGATGACCTTCGAACCGATCATCCACTCCCTGAAACATGGGCTCGACGAACCCTCAGCCACCTTCTCGGTCACCAACGCGACGATCAGCTCGGTGACGATCGCCGGCCAGGCGATTCCGTGCACCAGTGGGCCGGCCGGCAGCATCGACTGCGAACTTCCCTCGGGGATCGTCAACAGGGAGGTGGACGTCGTCGTCGTACCTATCACCACTGGGACCGTCGAACTGACGACGACCGCGGAAGCGCTGAACGCGCCGTCGGTCACTCGCACGTTCGGCGTGTCCTGATCCCCATCCCAACGCCGACGAGCAACAACCGAGAGGGAGAGACATGGCCTACGAGATGAAACTGCGTGGCACCGAGCATGAGGTGAAGGTGCGAAACCCCTGGGCCGTGGCCCTGCTGCCGATCATCACGCTCGGCATCTACCACTTCGTTTGGTGGTACAAGATCAACAAGGAGCTGAAGGCCTACGGCGAAGCCAAGGGCTATGACCTCGGTCAGAACCCGACCAACTCGCTGCTGGCGCTGGTCCCGGGCTTCCTGATCATCATTCCGCCGCTGGTCAGCTACTACCGCGGCACCAAGCGCGTCCAGGGCGCCTCGAAAATCGCCGGCCGCGAGCCGGCCAGCGGCTGGATCGCCTTGATCCTCTACCTGCTGCTCTCGCCGGCGATGTTCGCTTACCTGCAGGTCTCCCTCAACAACGTCTGGGAGCAGGAGGCTGAAGCGCTTCCGGGCGGAGCGATCCCGCCCGCGCGTGGCGATGAAATGCCGCCGCGCCTGGAGGGCGATCAGACCGAAGCGCGCTAAGCGCCGAGGAACTCGAGGACGCGGGCGGCGTCTGCTTCCAGCGCCGCCTCGTCCTTCTTCTTCACCTTCCCGAGGTGCTCAATCGTCAGCTTGCCGCTGGCGAGGCGCCAGGTGGCGACCGCTCGTCCCTCGATCATCGCGAAAGGCCGGAAGATGCCGTTCGTAGTGACCAGCATCTTGTGCGGGCCGACGATTTCCTCGCGGGAGGTCCAGCCGAGCAGGACCGGATCGAAGGGGCCGAGCAGACGCGGCGGTGGGATCGGCACCGGCGGGGGCGTCTTTTTCAACTCGACGAGGCCGTCATCGCGCTCGACCAGCTGCTTCGCGATCGCCTGCAGCCCCGCCCGCGCGTCGCGCAGCGGTAGGCCGGCCCAGCGCGCTAGATCGCGCTCGTCGGCCGGAGCGTGACCAACCAGGTAACGGCGCGCCAGCTCCGCTAGCGCCCGCTCGCGATCTACCGGCTTCTGCTCGCCGAGCCAGTCGCGGACGAGGACGAAGGCGTGCTCCTTGCCCACCATCGGTCCGCGGATCACGATCCCGCGCAGCGTCGCCAGAAAGAGCAGGTGGACCAGCGCCTGCCCCGCCGTTGGCACCCCGACCGCATCGAGTCGCTCGCGTAGCTGCGCCCGCGTCAGCGGTCCCTCCTCGACCAGCGCCCACTCGATCGTCTCCACCCCCTTCTCGGCCGCCGTCTCGCTGACCCCCTCCTGCCGCAGCCGCCGCGAGTTCGAGGTCAGGATCGGCGGCGTCGTCAGCGCGTGCAGCCACGGGTAGTCCTCGCTGCGGACCAGGTGCAGGGTGCCGCGGTTGAGCCAGGTGATCAGCAACGAGCGCTCCTCGCTCAGCGCCCGGTCGACATCGGCGGCGGTGACGCCCTCCGTCCGCGCCCGCACCGCCAGCCGCGCCCCGCGCGCGTCCTGCGCCTGCACCGCCAGTAGCCGTTCGGCCACCTGCTCAGCCGAACGCAACGGCTCGCCCGCCAGAGCCTGGGCGGTCAGTCGTTCCGGTAGAGGAGGGCGCGGCACGGAGCGATGATGCCGTGCCGGCGCAACGGGCGCTAGCCGCGCGCCTACTTGATCGCAAGCAGTTCGACGTCGAAGACGAGAGTCGTATGGGGCGGCACGTTGCTGACCCAGGGCTCGAAAGCCCACGCCGGCGGGGCGATCACCTGGCGACGACCCCCCACCCGCATCCCTTTCAGCCCGTTTTCCCAAGCACGGAAGTATTGGTGGCTGCCGAGCGTGAGTTCGTACGGTCGGCCTTGGCGTAAGGAGGAGTCGAAGTCCTTGCCGGTCTTGTAGTCGACCTCCCGATACCGGAAGACGATTTCGTCGCCCGGCTCAGCCCTGGGCCCGGAGCCCGGCTTGATGTCCTTGATCGCGAGTTTCTTCGGTGGGGGGCCCTTCGGCAGCGGCCCCTTCGGCACCTTCAACTTGTCCTCCTCCGCAGGCTTCGCGACGAAGGCCTGTTCAGCTTTGGCTTCAGAGCTGTCGGGAAGCAGGTCGATGATGAAGGCCACGGTCTTCCCCTGCGGAATGTTCGGGGGATAACTTCCCTTCGCCAGCTTCGGCGGGACCACCAGAACACGGCGATCGCCGATCTCCATCCCGTCCAGCACTTCTTCCCAGGCGGGAATGACCTCGCCGGCGCCAAGGGTGAAGGTCACCGGCCGGCCTTTTTCCCAGGAGGAGGCGAACTTCTTGCCGGTCTTGGCGTCGTAGCCCACGTACTGGACGGTCACCCTGGCAGGACTGAAGGCGTAGGTCCCTATCCCGTCCAGCAACTCCTTGACCACGACGCGGTCAGGTTGGTGGACCTTCGGGATGAACGGCTTCGGTTCCGAACCAGCCAGCCCGGAGGGCTTCAGCTTCAGTTCTGCCTGGTGGCGGATCGGTGGCTGCGGGCCGCCGATCCACAGAGGCGATTCGATGGCTTCGCTGCCACCTTCGCCTTCGTCAGCCGCAGATTTGGGTTTAGCGCTGGAGGTGCTTTCTTCGGCAGCGCTGGGATCTGCCTTCTCGGACGCGGTAGCGCCGTCTGACGAGGAGCTCCCGCAACCACCCACCAGAAGCGCAAGGCAACCGAGAATGATCAACAAACTTCTTCCCATGGCCGCATCCTACGGCAATGGGTACGGACGGGTGACCGCTATTCGATCGCTTCGAGGTCGACGACGAAGACGAGGGTTTCGTTAGGCGGGATCGCCGGCGGCGCACCAGCCGAGCCGTAGCCGAGGCTGGGCGGGATGATCAGCTCGCGCCTGCCGCCGACCTTCATCCCTTCGACGCCCTGGTCCCAACCCGGGATCACTTCGCCGGCGCCGAGGCTGAAGCTGAACGGTTCACCGCGATCCCAGGAAGCGTCGAATTCTTTCCCAGTCTTGTAATTGACGCCGACGTAGTTGACGGTCACGTAGTCGCCAGCTTTGGCGGTGGCACCGCTGCCTTCTTCCAGATCCTTGACTTCGAGCTTCTTCGGCGGCGCGCCCTTCGGAACGTTCACCTTCGGCTTCGTCTTCTTCTTCGTGGCTTCCTGCGAAGGCGTCGTTTCCGTTTCCTTAGAGGCCGTGGTTTCTTCGCTCGAAGACGAGGAGCTGCTGCCGCAGCCGGCGATCGCCGCCAGGGCGAGGCAGGCACCAATGATCAAGAGAAGCCTCCGCATCGGCGGCATCTTATGCAAAAGGTCTTTATCGGCGGTCAGCGCCGGCGCTTCGGCAGCGACTCGACCTCGGCCGCATCGATCGTCAGCACAACGCCGCGCTCATGGATCGAGTCGACCTCCGGCGCGTCGACGAACCGGTGCCCGCCGGGTCCGGCACTGGTGTCGAAGATGATGCCGTCGAAGATGTGGGTCGGGCGATCGCCAAGGACGCGGGTGACGCGGCCAAGCTGCTCGCCGTCCCGCGAGTAGACGGGGGTCCCGCGCTTCAGCACGAGGTAGGAGATCGCGACGCCCAGGTCCTCCATCGCCGCGAGCCTAGCCGAGCGCGCACTCGGGCTTTGAAGCGGCGGCTTAGACTGGCTGGCGGGACAACTTCTGACCGGGAGGACCGATGGGCCTGAATCTTGCTTCGATCGTCACCGACAGCGCCGAGCGGGCGCCGGAGGCGGTCGCCGTCCGGCTCGGACCCCTAGAGCTGACCTACGCCGAGCTCGACGACCGCAGCGCCCGGCTGGCGGCGCTGCTGCGCGGGAAGGGCCTGCAGGAGGGCGATCGCGTCGGCGTGATGCTGCCGAACGTCCTCGAGTTCCCGATCTCCTACTACGGGGTGCTGCGCGCCGGTGGCGTCGTCGTGCCGATGAACGTGCTGCTGAAGCGGCGTGAGATTGCCTTCTACCTCGAAGACTCCGGCGCCAAGCTGCTGCTCGCCTGGCATGGCTTCGCCGAGGAGGCGCGCGGCGGTGCCGAGGACGCGGGCGCGGAGCTGATCGAGGTCGAGCCGCAAGCCTTCGCCGACCTGCTCAGCGAACAGGAGCCGCACACCGACCTCGCCGCCACCGACGAAGAGGACACCGCAGTCATCCTCTACACCTCCGGCACCACCGGCAAACCGAAGGGCGCAGAGCTGACCCACTTCAACCTCTCGCGCAATGCCGACATCTCCTCCCGCACCACCTCGGAAACCAAGCTCGGCGACGTCGTCCTCGGCGCCCTCCCCCTCTTCCACTCCTTCGGCCAGACCGTGAGTATGAACGCCTCGCTGCGGGTCGGCGCCACCCTCACCCTGCTGCCGAAATTCGACCCGGGGGAGGCGCTGGAGATCATGCAGCGCGACGGCGTCACCCACTTCTACGGCGTGCCGACGATGTACGGGGCGCTGCTCCACCACCCCGGCCGCGAGGACTACGACACCTCGAACCTGCGGATCTGCATCACCGGCGGCGCCTCGATGCCGGTCGAGGTCCTGCGCGGCTTCGAGGAGGCCTTCGGCTGCGAAGTGCTCGAGGGCTACGGCCTCTCGGAGACCTCCCCGGTCGCCTGCACGAACCATCCGGGTCGCCCGCGCAAGGCCGGCTCGATCGGCACCCCGCTGGAAGAAGTCGAGATGAAGGTCGTCGACGAGGACGACAACGAGGTGCCGCAGGGCGAGGTCGGCGAGATCGTGATCCGCGGCCACAACGTGATGAAGGGCTACTGGCAGCGGGAAGACGCGACCGAGGAGGCGATGCGCGGCGGCTGGTTCCACAGCGGCGACATGGCCCGAATCGACGAGGACGGCTACTTCTTCATCGTCGACCGCAAGAAGGACCTGATCATCCGCGGCGGCTACAACGTCTACCCGCGCGAGGTCGAGGAGGTCCTCTACGAGCACCCGAAGATCCGCGAAGCTGCCGTGGTCGGCGTCCCGCACGACGAGTGGGGCGAGGAGATCGGCGCCGCCGTCGTACTCCACGAGGGCGAGGAGCTCGCGCCGGAGGAAGTCAGCGAGTACGTAAAGGAGCGGATCGCCGCCTACAAGTACCCGCGGATCGTCTGGTTCATGGACGAGCTGCCGAAAGGACCGACGGGGAAGATCCTCAAGCGCGAGATCGAGACTCCCGCCGCAAGTAAAAGTGGCATCGATCGGTGATACATGATTAACTCAGCGCTTCCCGAGCATTAACCAGTCTGCTCGGCCCAGTTACAGCAGCGCGCTAGGGAGGCGCCTGCGTTCAAACCAAGGGAGAACACATGCTCAGTAGACGACTGGCAACCCTCGTCGCCGCGATCGCGGTTTGCATCGCCGCGGCGGTACCGGCTAGCGCCTCGGCCCAGGACCCGATCCTGTTCGTGCACGGCTACGTCGAGAGCGCCTCGCTCTGGAACACGATGATCGCCAACTTCGAAAAAGATGGCTACCCGAAATCGTATTTGAGCGCCTACAGCTACAACACCTCGCAGTCGAACAAGATCGACGCCGAAGAAGTCAAGTCGCGGGTCGAAACGCTGCTGAAAAACACCGGCGCGACCAAGGTCGACATCATCGCCCACTCGATGGGCAGCCTCAACAGCCGCTGGTACATCAAGTTCCTCGGCGGCGAAACCAAGGTCGACGACTGGGTCTCGCTGGGCGGGCCGAACCACGGCACCGAAACCGCCAACGCCTGCTTCAGCACCTCCTGCGTGGAGATGCGGGTCGGCTCTAAATTCCTCAGCGAATTGAATGCCGGCGACGAGACCCCGGGCACCGTCAACTACGGCACCTGGTGGTCGCCGTGCGACGAAATCATCAACCCGGATTCGAGCGTCGCCCTCAGCGGCGCGACCAACACGAAAACGGCGTGCATCTCGCACACCGCTCTGACGACGGACAAAACCGTCTACGAACAGGTGCGCGAATTCGTCAAATAGCAATCGCCTTACCGCGGCCCCGGCAGACGCCGGGGTCGCTTCTTTTTGGGAGGACAACTCATGGGACGTAACCGACTGACGGCGTTCGTCACGGCGATCGCCCTCTGCATCAGCGGCGCGGCAATCGCCCCCGCTTCATCACTCGCGCTGGACCCGATCCTCTTCGTCCACGGCTGGAACGGCAGCGCCTCGAACTGGAACACGATGATCAGTCGCTTCGAAAAAGACGGCTACCCGAAATCGTATTTGTCGGCCTACACCTACAACAGCTCGCTGTCGAACAAGACGCTGGCTGAAACCGAAGTCAAGTCGCACGTCGAAAGCCTGCTGAAAGCGACCGGCGCCTCGAAAGTGGACATCATCGCCCACTCGATGGGGAGCCTTAACACCCGCTGGTACATCAAGTTCGACGGCGGCGAATCCAAGGTCGATGACTGGGTCTCGCTCGGCGGCCCGAACCACGGCACCGAACTCGCCAGCATCTGCTTCGGCACGAGCTGCAACGAGATGAAAATCGACTCGACGTTCATCACAGAATTGAACGCGGGAGACGAGACGCCGGGGACCGTCAACTACGGCACCTGGTGGTCGCCGTGTGATGAATTCATCAACCCGGACGAAAGCGTGATTCTCAGCGGCGCGACCAACACGAAAACCGCGTGCATGTCGCATCTGTCGCTGGTCAGCGACGAAACGGTCTACAAACAGGTCCGCGAATTCGTCAAATAGCAGCCTGGTTCTGAAGTTCTCAGCGCGATCCTGGCTAGCTGGCCAGGATCGCGCTACTCTCCCGGTGCCCTCAATGCGACACCAAAAGGAGACGAGATGAGCGTCGCTTCCCAGCGCCTGATGGACAACATCACCTACGAGGACCTCTACCAGCGCTGGGAGCAGGGGAACTGGAGCGCCTACGACATCGACATGTCGAAGGACCGCGAGGGCTGGCAGGGCTTGAGCGAGATCCAGAGGCGCTCGGCGATGTGGATCTACTCGATGTTCTATTACGGCGAGGACCGAGTCGCCGACACGCTCGCCCCCTACGTCACCGCCGCCCCGACCGAGGAGCAGTCCTACTTCCTGGCGACCCAGCAGGTCGACGAGGTCCGCCACTCGATCTTCTTCCATCGCTTCTTCAAGGAGGTGATCGGCGTCGGCGGCGAGTCCGTCCAGCAGACCCTCTCCTCCACCCTGCCGCAGCTGAACTGGGGCTACCGCGGCATCTTCGACCGCCTCGACCGGATGGCCGAGGAACTGCGCAAGGACCGCTCGGTGCCGAAGTTCGCGCAGGCGATCACGCTGTACCACCTGATCGTCGAGGGCAGCCTCGCCCAGCCCGGCCAGCACTTCATCGAGGACTTCTTCGCCTCCGAAGACACGATGCCCGGCTTCAGCGAGGGGATGGCCAACGTCTCCCGCGACGAGCAACGCCACATCGGCTTCGGCGTCAAGGTCCTCTCCGAACTGCTCGAGGAAGGCGCGCCCGGCTGGGAGGAGAACCGCGCCGCGATCGTCGAGCTGCTGAAAGAAGTCCTCCCCTATATGCCCGGCGTCTTCTCGCCGCCCGGCCTCGACCGCGCCTACACCGAGTGCTACGGCTTCTCGATCGAGGACATCATCGCCTTCGGCTTCAAACTGGTCCGCCAGCGCTGGCGGACGATCGGCTACCCGACCGAGCAGATGCCGCCCGGCGTTTTCCCCTTCGACCCCGACAAGTCCGAGGAGGAGGTCGCCGCCGAGCAGGTGAAGCTGTTGATGGGCGGCGTCGTTGGCAACCCCGGCGCGAAGACGCCGGAAGCCACGCCCGAGCTGCAACGCATCCACTTCGACATCCTCACCCGCGTCGCCAACCCGGCCGCCGCCAACGGCTCGCCGTTCGTCCTGCAGTGGCGGTTCACCGATGCCGAACCGTGGCACCTCGTCCTCGACAACGGCTCGACCCGCGCCGAGGCCGGCGAAGCGCCGAACCCAAACGTCACGATCGAGGCCAGCTGGGCCGACTGGATCGCCTCCGGCAAGCCCGACGCCGACCGGCTGAAGATGATCATGCAGCGCCGCCTGCGCCCCCGCGGCAAGGTCCGCGACCTAGCGCGGATGCGCAAGGTCTTCGGCTAAACGCGCGCTTCGCGCGCAGCTAGGAAATCGGCGGGCGGGCGTCCGCCCAGGGGCGCTCGGCCTCGATCTGGGCTGCGAGTGAAAGCAAGGTCGCCTCGTCGCCGGGGCGGCCGATGACCTGGATCGAGAGCGGCATGCCCTCGGGGGAGAAGCCGAAGGGAACCGCCATCGCGGGGTTGCCGAGGTGGTTCCAGGGGACGCAGAAGGGATAGAAGCGGCCCATGCCGAGGACCGTCTGCAGAGCGCCCTTGCCCTCCCAGCGCCGGACCGGCAGGGCGGTGCCGCCCATCACCGGCGTCACCAGTACGTCGTGGTCGTCGAAGATCGCGTTGATCCGCGCCTGTTCAGCGGGACGCCGCGCCATCACCTGCTGGTACACGGCCTCCGGCAGGATCTTGCCGAGGCGGCCGAAGCCCCGCGTCCGCCGTTCCAGGCGCTCGGGATGCGGCACTTCCTCGACCGTCTCCGCCACCCCTTTGAGGAAGCGGACGGTGATCGCGTCGCCGATTTTGCCCCAGTCGGGGTCGCGAGCCTCCACCTGATGACCAAGCGAGGCGAGGAAGGTCGCCGCGTCGCTGACGGTCTGTTTCGCTTCCTCGGAGACGGTGGGCGGCAGCGCGGCCCGCGGGGCCAGGGTCGAGTAGGCGATCCGCAGGGTGCCGGATGACGCCTGCGCTGACTCGATAAACGGGCGCTCGGGTGGCACCGGCGCTTCGGCCTCGCTAGAGCCACCGGAGATGACGTCGAGCCAGAGCGCGGCGTCGCGGACATTGCGGCTGACGCAGCCGAGCACCGCCATCCCCCGCCAACCTTCGGGCAGCGGCGCCAGCGAGGCGCGCCCTCGGGAGGGCTTAAGTCCAAAAAGCCCGCAGGAAGCCGAGGGGATGCGGATCGAACCGGCGCCATCGCCGGCTGAAGCGATCGGGACTAGTCCGGCCGCCACGGCGGCAGCCGAGCCGCCGCTCGAGCCACCCGGCGTCCGCTGCGGGTTCCAGGGGTTGCGGGTGACTCCGTAGGTGGCCGACTCACTAAAGCCGCAGATCGCCAGCTCGGGCAGCAGGGTCAGGCCGATGATGATCGCCCCGGCCTCGCGCAGCCGCCGCACCATCTCGGAGTCCGTTTTCGCCGGCTCGGAGAAGCCGTCGGTACCGTGGGTATTGATCTCGCCAGCAACGTCAACTTCGTCCTTGATCGCGATCGGCACCCCCAGCAGCGGCCGCTCCTCCCCAGCCCGCACCCGCGCCTCGGCCTGCTCGGCTTCCAGCATCGCCTTTTCGGCGAAGACCTTGCGAAATGCGTTCAGCTCTGGATCAAGCCGCTGAATGCGATCGAGGTAGAGCCCGACGAGCTCAGTGGCCGAGACCTCCCCGGCCCGAACCATCTCCGCCTGCCGGGCAGCCCCGACAAACGCCAGCTCATCTCCACTTTGGCTCACCAGCCAATCCTAAGCGCATCCGACCTTTTGCCACACCCGAGTGGGGCGAAAATCGGATGCATCAAGCCTTGGCCGGCTCGGGCTCCTCACTTCCGTGCTCGAAGCTGAGGTCGGGCAGGGCGCGGTCGAGCCAGCTCGGCATCCACCAGTTCCAGCGGCCCATCAGCTTCATCGCCGCCGGGACGAGGATGAGACGGACGAGGGTGGCGTCGAGGGCGATCGCGACCGCGCAGCCGAGGCCTAGCTCCTTGATCGAGGGGACGCCGGTGAGGACGAAGACGGCGAAGACCGCCGACATGATCAGCGCCGCCGAGGAGATCGTGCGGGCGCTCGAGGAGAGACCCTCGGCGACCGCGCGCTCGTTATCGCCGTGCGCCATGTAGCGCTCGCGGATCCGCGACATCAGGAAGACCTCGTAGTCCATCGAGAGGCCGAAGACGACGGCGAAGATCAGTGGCACGTTGATCGTGTCCAGTGCCCCCTGGCTTTCGAAACCGGCGAAGCCGTCGAGCCAGCCCCACTGGAAGATCGCCACCAGGATGCCGAAGGCCGCCCCGATCGAGAGCAGGTTCATCACCACCGCCTTCAGCGGCAGCAGCAGCGAGCGCAGCATCACCATCAGGACGATGAAGCTGAGGGCAAGGACGAAGAGGATGATCTTCCACATCGAGCCGCCGATCTGGTCGCGGACGTCATGGCTGCGGGCGGTCTCGCCGCCGACGTTGACTTCGGCCTGCTGGGCCAGCGCCGAGCCTGGAACGACGGTGTCGCGCAGCCGTTCGACCAGCACCACCGCCGCGTCGGACTCGCTGCCAGCCTGCGGCGTCGCCTGGACCATCACCTCGTTGGCGGCGAAGGCCGGGGCGCCGACAGCGGCCACCCCAGGCGTGGTTGCGAGTTCGCGCCGGAAGGCGACAACCGCGGCTTTGTCAGCCGCAGTCGGCGTGCCGTCGAAGGCGGCAACGACCTGCACCGGGTCGGTGCCGCCGCCGAGCTGGCCGGAGGCAAGTTCGTTACCGATTCGCACGTCACTGTCCTTCGGGAACTGTGCGAGCGCCTCGGTCCCCGTCTGCAGCGAGAGCAGCGGACTGGCGAGGAACAGCAGCACCGCGGCGACGCCAATCACCGCGGTCCACGGATGCGCCATCACCCGCGCGGTCCAGGCGCGCCAGAAGCGATTGTGGTCGGCCGCCTGCTGCTCGGCCGTGCGGCGGCGGTAGAAGCGGCGCCGGAAGAAGCCCTCGGCGCGGCCGACGACACCGCCCGGCAGCACCCGGTCGCCAAGCATCGCGATCAGCGCCGGCAGCAGCGTCGTCGCGGTGAGGATCGAAACCGCGACCACGGTCATCGCCCCCAGCGCCATCGAGCGCAGCGCCTGGTTGTCGACCATCCACAGCCCGGCGAGAGAGATGATCACCGCCATCCCGGAGAAGGTGACGGCGAGGCCCGAGGTCGAGAGCGAGCGCGCCCGCGCCTCCGCCTTCCCCAGACCGGCTTCACGCTCCTCGCGATAGCGGGCGAGAATGAAGAGTGAGTAATCGACGGCGACGCCGATCCCGATCATCGAGGCCATGTTGGTGACGAAGACCGAAGTGTCCGTCTGCAGCGAGATGAAGTAGATCAGCGCTCCCGTGACCAAGACGCTGACGAAACCGAGGGTCAGCGGCAGCGCCGCCGCGGCGAGCGAGCCGAAGACGACAAGCAGGATTAGGGCGACGATCGGGAATCCGCTTTTCTCCGCCTGCGCCAGGTCTTCCTTGGAGATTTCCTGCATCCCCGCCCAGATCGTCGGCTGACCGACGAGGTAGGGCGTAACCTCGCCCGCGGCTTCCCCGGGGTTGATGTCTTCGCGCAGGGTCTTTGCCGGGTCGATCAGCTCGTCGGAGGTGAGGTTGCTGCGCAACGGCACCAGCGCCACGTCCCCCTGCTGCAACTGGTGCCGCGCACCGGCCGTGGCGGCGGGCGGCAAGGTGACGTCTTCTAGAGTGGCCACGTTCTTGCGGACCCGAGCCACCGCCGCGACGCGCTCAGCCGCCGTCGCCCCAGGCGCCGCCTTCAGCACCACCGCGATCCCGTCGGCCTGCGAGCCGAAGTCTTCCTGCACCGCTTCGCTCACCTTCATCGACTGGCTGCCGGGAACGTCGAAGCCACCGCCCGTCAAATGTTCGGTCTGCCTAGAAGCGAACGGCAGCGCCGCCAACACGATCAAGACCCAAGCCGCGACCACCCACCGACGCCGCCTCCCCAAGAACTGCGCAAGCCGATTCATCGCGTCTTTCATGCCGGGCCTCCTCGGTCAACCGTTCATTTCTCGAGAAGCAGCCTCCCGCCCCCAGACACAGAAAGTCTGTGAGTGCCGTCACTACGTGCGGGGCGTCACGCCTATCCCTTCTGCAGAAGCCACCGACTCGCCGTCACCGGTGTCTAAGGCCTGTCAGGGGAGGGACCAGCGGCGCCGAACTCGCCCTCGATCGGTACCAGGATCTCTAGACCCTTGTCACTCGTCTAGCGCTTGAAGCGCTTCAACAGCTAGGCGGGCGCAAGCTCGCCGTCGTGCGCATCGGCGTCTTCCTGAGCCTCGATGCTGCTACGACTCAACCGTAGGTCGGTCTGCTGAAGGATCACCTGGATCACCGTCGAGACCTGTTGCAGAATCGCGGCATCGTCCTCCGCCAGAACGTCAAACCGCAGTTTGATGGCGCAGTTGTGCTCGTTGACGGCAATTGCCGGACCAAGTGCCGTATCAGCGGCATGCTCGATGACCGCCTCAATCACGTCCTCGGCATTGGCATCCAGAACCTCGGCCGACATTGGATCGACCATTCGAAACTCCAGAAGGACATTCGCCTCGACGTTGCTCTCAGACATTCTTGATCCGCCTCTCCAGTACTTCGGTACTACAGCCTACACCGGCAGACCTGCCGCCTTGAAGTTGGCCCTCACATTTCGCAAAGTCCGTTGACTGCTCGGCGTCATCGGCACCCAAACCCGATCTTTCGTCTTGTCGGGTGGGTAGCAGTAGATGTACTTCGCGCCCTTCTCGCATTTCCATCCTTCGGCCCACGCGGCTTCCACCAAGAGGCGGTAGTCCTTCTTCGGATGCCGGGGGCACTTGGCATTGGGGTTCTCCGTCCTCCATCGGTGCTGCTGCGGTTTCGCTTTAGCGGCCATCGGTGGCGCTCCTTCATTCTGTCCGAGCGCCGCGTCACGATCCTTCTTGCTAAGTCTGAATCTACGAAACGCCCAGTTCTTATGTCTGAGATTGAGCCCGCGTCAGCGGGCTCAATCATTCTGGGACGTAGGTCGGATGTCATAGGGGACAGGTCGAGTCTCCTAATTTGCGGGTAAATCGGTGGCAGAATCAGCCTCCTGCGTTGCTATGTCATTTGGGCCTCGTGCTGAATCGGCCAGCCAAAGGGGCCCCTTTGGTCTCACGGAGCAACTCGCCGGGCTCGATGCCGCATGCCTATCGCTCGTCAGTGGAAGCGAAAGGAAAGAGTGCTGCTGGCAGCCCGCAGCTGCGCCGCTACTCGGCGCCGAACAGGTACCGGGCGGTGGTGACGCCGACGGCGAAGGTGCCAGCGCTGTCGCGGGAGGTGTCGGAGAGGACCTGGAGGGCGACGCCGTCGCCTAGGGCGAAGAGGTAGGAAACGACGTCCTCGGCCGGGTGGCGGAGGTTGACTACGCCCTCCTTCTGCTTGGCGTCGAGGACCTCGGCGACGTGGGTGCGGGTGCGCTCGAAGAGCTGGCCGACCTCTTTCTGGATGTCGGGGTTGCGGCGGCCGGCGCTGAAGAGCTCGAAAAGGAGGAGGAAGAAGCCGGCTTCGTCCTCGATCATGTCGTTGAGGCTGGCGACCAGCGCCTGGATCACGTCGTCGACGTTCTTCGCCGGCGCCAGCCGCTCGTCGAGCCGTTCGACCCGCAGCTCGGTGTCGCGGCGGACGACCTCGACCAGGAGCCGCTCCTTGGTCCCGAAGTAGTAGTGGAGCAGGCCGCGGCTGACCCCGGCCTCGCGGGCGACGTGCTCGAAGGTCGAGCCCGCCGCGCCGCGCTTGGCGACCGACTCGCGCATCGCGTCGACGATGCGCTGAGCCTTGTCCCCGCTGAGCTCTCGCTCTTTTGCCGCTGCCTCCATCAACTGGGTCTCAGGACCCGTTGATGCTCGTCGTAGACGTGTACTCGAACTCCTCTTCGGCGCCGAAGAGAGCGTCGAGCACGGCCTTGCGCGCACCCTCGCTGACGGCAAGCGCGATCACCGCGCCGACGATCGCGATCAGCAGCAGGCGCCCGATGCCGCCCTTGCGCTTCGGCTTCGCCCGCAGGCGCTCGGAAGCTTCCTGCATGCTCTCGGCGGCCTTCCGCATTTCCTTCTGGACCTTCTTGTCGCTGGTCACGGCCTTGACCGTGCCCTTGCCGTTGCCGGTCGCCCGGCCGTAAGCGTTCTTCGCCGCTTCGAAGGCGTCCTGAAGGCTTTCGCGCAGCTCTTCGTCTTCGATCAAGCGCTGCACGTAGGGGTTTTCACGGGCAGTCTCATAGATGTCTCCGGCGCGCGCCGCCTTCGTCTTACTCATGCCTTCTCCTCGCTGGATTCCGTAGCCGTTACGCAGAATATCTCTCTAACCCCTACCCGGGTCAATCCGGTCCGACTCCATCCAGTAGCACTCCGTTGTTGCGCCAGTGCAGGGAGGCTTTGCGGACCTGCCGCAGCAGCAGCGGCGCCAGGCCCGGATGGTCAAGCCGATAGCGGCGAATGAAGAGGCGCCCGACGTCTTCGTGGCCGGCTTCGCGGAAGCCGGGACCGAGTAGGCGCCTCGGCGGGGGCGGCGCTTCGCCATCGGAGACGAAGTTGATTTCGCGAACCAGCCAGCCGTAGCCTTCGACCGGTTTCAGCTGGATCGCACCGGTTGAGAGGTAGTAGCGCAGCGGCGCCTCCCCAAGGGCCCAGAGGACCGTCGCCCGCGGCGCCTCCGGCTCACCGAGGTGGTCGGCAACCGCCTGCCAGTCGGGCCGCTGCAGTTCTTCGTCGAAGTTGACGTAGATCGCGAAGACGAGGGAGTAGGCGACGAGGAGCGCGGCCAGCACGGCGCCGAGCCGCCGCGCGCGTCGAACTGTGAACCCGATCGCGAGGACGAGCAGGAGCGGGACCAGGGCCGGCAACAGGTTGCGAGCGAGAACGTAGTCCTTGGTCGCGGAGACGATTGCCAGCAGCAGCGGCACCCCGATCGTCAGCCCCGCCACCGCCAGCGGCACCACGGCGGCGCGCTTCTCCCAGCGGTCGCCGCGGAAGGCGAGGAGTGCGAACCCGATGGCAGCCAGGGCCAGCGGGACGTACGCCAGCGTCGGCCGCTCGGGCCCACCGATGATGTCGCCGGTCTCGCCGACGAAGAAGGTCGCCGCCGTTTCCCAGACCCGGTGGCCGAGGCTGAACTTGCCAATCCATTCGGTGTGCCCGTAGGACATCTGGTGGATCACCAGCGGCGCCAGCAGGACCGCCATGAAGGCGATGATTGAGAGCCCGACGAGAGCGGCGCGACCGCGGCGGCGCAGCAGCAGGATCGTCTCGGCGGCGAGCGGGAAGACAGCGAAGTAGTGGGTCGCTAGGGCGAGGGCGGAGAAGACGCCCCAGAGGATGAGGTTTCGCCTGTCGTTCGTTTGCGCCGACGCGTCGGGCTCCTCCCCGACCCGCATCACTCGCACGCAATAGAGCAGCGAGAGAGCGCAGAAGAAGACCAGGAGCGCGTAGGCGCGCGCCTCCTGCGAGTACCAGATCAGCATCGGGTTGACCGCGACAAGCGCCGCGGCGAGCATGCCGGCGCGACGCCCGCGCAGCTCGCGCCCGACGAGGTAGGCGACCGGGATCGTCGCCACGCCGGCCAGCGCCGAGAGCGAGCGCAGGCCCCAGGGACCGGTGCCGGTGATCTGCGTCCAGATCCAGGCGAGCGCGTAGTAAAGCGGCGGCGCCGACTCCGAGAAGCCGACCGCGTCCATCGCGTGCCCGAAGCCGACCCGCAGCACCCGGCTGGCGGTGACGATCTCGTCGTGGTGGTAGCTCTGCACCCCGAGGGTGGCGAAGCGCAGGGCGGCGCCGAGCGCGACCAGTCCGGCGACGATCCAGAAGGCGCGCGAGCGGCCGCGCACTAGGAGAGCGCGGCGGCGAGGGCTTGGGAGACCTCGTCGACGTAGACGAACTCGAGGCTGCCGAGCTCGTGCTCGGGGATCTCGGAGACGTCGCCTTCGTTGCGCGAGGGGACGATCACTTTCTTAATGCCCGCCCGCTGCGCCGCCAGCGACTTCTCCTTCAGCCCGCCGATCGGCAGCACCTGCCCGGTCAGCGTCACCTCGCCGGTCATCGCGACGTTGTTGCGCACCGGCCGGCCGCTGATCAGCGAGGAGAGCGCCACGGTCATCGCCACCCCCGCCGAGGGCCCATCCTTTGGCACCGCGCCGGCGGGGACGTGAATGTGGACGTCGTGTTTCGCGAACCAGTCGTCTTCGACCTTCGGCGCGATCACCTCGCAGTGGCCGCGCACGTAGGAGAGCGCCGCCTGCGCCGACTCTTTCATCACCTCGCCGAGCTGGCCCGTGATCGTCAGCTTGCCGTTGCCGGGCATCGAGGTCGCCTCGATGAAGAGGACATCGCCGCCGGTCGGGGTCCAGGCGAGGCCGGTGGCGACGCCGGGGTCTTTGGTCCGCCGCCGCTGCTCGGCGAAGACGCGGCGGCGCCCCAGCAGCTCGCGCGCTTTTTTGCCCGAGATCCGCACCTTGCCCTTCGACTTGCCGTTGCTCTCGGCGACCCCGCGCGCGACTTTGCGGCAGACGGTGCCGATCTGGCGCTCGAGGTTGCGGACGCCGGCCTCGCGCGTGTACTCCTCAATGATCACGGTCAGCGCTGCGTCGGTGATCTCGATCTGCGACGGCTTCAGCCCGTTCGCTTTGATCTGGCGGCCGACCAGGTAGCGGCGGGCGATGTGGCGCTTCTCTTCGAGCGTGTAGCCGGCGAGTTCGATCGTCTCCATGCGGTCAAGCAGCGGCCCCGGGATCGTGTCGAGGACGTTCGCGGTAGCGATGAAAACGACGTCGGAGAGGTCGAACTCGAGGTCGAGGTAGTGGTCGCGGAAGCTGTCGTTCTGGGCCGGGTCGAGCACCTCGAGCATCGCCGAGGCGGGGTCGCCGCGGAAGTCGGCGCCCATCTTGTCGATCTCGTCGATCATGAAGACGGGGTTGCGGGAGCCGGCGTCGCGCAGGGCGCGGACGATCGTCCCCGGCATCGCGCCGATGTAGGTGCGGCGGTGGCCGCGAATCTCGGCCTCGTCGCGGACGCCGCCAACGGAGATCCGCTCGAACTCGCGCCCCAGCGCCTTGGCGATCGATTTGCCGAGGCTGGTCTTGCCGACGCCGGGCGGGCCGACGAAGCAGAGGATCGGGCCGGGGGATTCCGGGTTGAGCTTGCGCACCGCCAGGTACTCGAGGATCCGGTCCTTGATTTTCTCGAGGTCGTAGTGATCGGCGTCGAGGACCTCGCGGGCGTGCCCCAGGTCGAGGTTGTCCTCGGTCTCCTTCGACCACGGCAGCTCGGTCAGCCACTCCAGGTAGGTGCGGATGACGCCGTGCTCGGCCGCCGCTGGCGGCAGTTTTTCCAGCCGCGAGAGCTCGCGCTCGGCGGCTTTCAGGGCGTGCTCGGGCAGCTCGGCCGCCTCGATTTTCTCGCGCAGTTCGTTGGCTTCGGCGAGCTGCTCGTCCTCCTCACCGAGCTCTTCCTGGATCGCTTTCATCTGCTGGCGGAGGAAGAACTCGCGCTGGCCTTTCTGGATCTCCGACTGCACCTGAGTCTGGATCTGGGAGCCGAGTTGGACCACCTCGAGCTCGCGGGCGAGGATGCCGGAGAGGTGCCGCAGTCGTTTGGCGACGTCGACCTCTTCAAGCAGTTTCTGCTTCTCCTCGGTGCCGATCCGCAGCGCTCCAGCGATCAGGTGGCCGAGGGTGCCGGGGTCGTCGATGTTCGCGACCGCCATCTGCAGCTCCTCGGGCAGGTAGGGGATCTGCTCGACGATTTCCGAGAAGGTGCGCTGGACGTTGCGGCTGAGCGCCTCGAGCTCGGCGCTCGGCTCGGCGACGTCGGGCATCTCGTCGATGCGAGCGACCATGTAGGGCTGCTCGGTGACGAAGGGGCCGACCCGGACCCGCTGCATCCCCTGGACGAGGATGCGCAGGCTGCCGTCGGGGATCTTCACCATGCGGGCGACGGCGCCGACGACGCCGACCCCGTAGAGGTCCGACGGCCCCGGCTCCTCCAGCTCGGGATCCTTGGAGGCGACCATCACCAGCATCCGGTTGGCGCCGAGGACGTCGTCGATCAAATGGATCGAGCGCTCCTGCCCGACCGCCAGCGGCGCCAGGGTCTCCGGGAAGGGGACGGTGTCGCGCAGCGGCAGTACCGGCAGGGCGTCGGGCAGCGGCGCGCCGGCGCGGATCGCCTCTTCGACGTCGAGCGGCGCGTCGACCACCTCGAGGACGGGGGTGCTCTCCATCAGCCGCGATCGATCGGAACGCGTCGGGTGATCTCGTTCGCGTCGCGCAGCGGCAGCTCGATCCGCAGGATGCCCTCCTCGTAGGTGGCGCTGGCGCGGTCGGCGTCGAGCTCCACCTGCAGCTCGACGACGCGGCGGAAGCGGCCGGAAGGGATCTCGATCTGCTGGTAGACACGGCCCTCGGCCTCCTGCACGTGGCGCTCGCCGGTGATCGCCAGGTGGCGACCGCTGACCTCGATCCCGACCTGGCTCAGCTCGATGCCGGCCAGATCGACCTTGACAATCGCCCGCTGCGGGTCGCCGCAGTAGTAGACGTCGACGTTGGGAGAGAAGCCGCTGGAGCGGCGGGTGACGTAGCGGGTACGGCTCCAGTCGACGAAGAGATCGCGTTGGGGCATGGGCAAAACATAGTGGCGCTAGGCGCTAGGCCGGCGGGTCCTGTCTCCGACATCGGGCTCTCCCTGCCGGGAGAGTCCTCGATATCGTCGCCACCCGCTGGAGGAGCCGCTAGGCGGGACGGGATGCCCAGCGTGGGGCACGCATTAGAAGAACTGGCTGACGAGGCGGAACTAACCCCTCTGGTCGGTTCGGCCGGAAGGTGGCGCAGGTCTCGTTCAGCTCCAGCGCGCAGAGAAGATTTTTCCGGAAATAGCAGTCATCGCAGGTGGGGGGCTTGGGCTTGCGCGGCACGAGGCGCATGTTTGCATCGCCGGGGGGTAGGCGCGAGGGCCGATTCCGCAAATCGCCACGACTTTGAAACGACTCCGTCACGGCTTCCTCGCGCTTTGCGGGAGCACCGGGCGTCGGCGCTAACATGCGTCCAGATGGAGGGTCATTCCCGCACGGAGAAGCTCTCTGCTTCTCCCCCACTTTTCAAAAGCGAGTTCCTCAACTTCTTCTCCCGCGTCCACCCCGCGATCCCGGCGCTGATCTTCGTGCCGGTGGTGGTGGCGATGGAGTGGATCGGGGCTGAGCGCGGCTGGGCCTGGTGGCAGCTGGCGCTGCTGACCCTGGCCGGCGTCGCTGTCTGGACGCTGACTGAGTACTGGCTGCACCGCCTCGTCTTCCACTGGGAGCCCGACAACGCCTTCGGCCGCCGCATGCACTTCATCATCCACGGCGTCCACCACGACCATCCCAACGACAAGCTGCGGCTGGTGATGCCGCCGTCGGTCTCGATCCCCCTCGCGGCCCTCTTCTTCCTCGGCTTCTGGGCGCTTCTCGGCGACGCCGCCTTCCCGGTCTTCGCGGGCTTCATCGCCGGCTACCTCGGCTACGACTACACCCACTACTACGTCCACCACTTCGTTCCGAAGACGGACTTCGGCAAACGCCTGCGCGAACACCACATGCGCCACCACTTCCAAGACCACAGCTACGGCTACGGCGTCTCCAGCCCGATCTGGGACCACGTCTTCCACACGTATCCCCAGAAGCGCTCGAAGTACCGCGACTAGCCCTGTCACAAGTCGGCATGCTTTCTCGTCTAGAGGGCATGAACGGATCTAGGAAGGGCATAGTCATTGGCGGTGGGCCGGCTGGTTTGGTTGCGGCGATTCGGCTTGCTGAAGGCGGAGTTGAGACGACGGTGCTGGAGGGTGCATCGCATCTCGGCGGGCGTGCGGCTTCTGAGCGGCAAGACGGGTTCTTCTTGAACCAGGGGCCGCATGCGCTCTATGTCGGTGGACGGGCCGGAGAGGAGCTGAAGGCGCTCGGGATCGGGCTCGAGTGGTGGAACCCGGCATCGATTAATTCTGTGTTCCCGCGGAACGGCAAGGCGCGGCGTTCGCTCGGTGGGACCGTGGGGCTGATCCGTTTGCTGCGGCCGCTCTTCCGCAGCGATCCGGAGGTGCTTCGCGGCCTCTCGACGACTGAGTGGCTGGAGCGCACGCTGCGTAGTGAGAAGTCCCGCGCCGCGGCGGCCGCCTTGGTCCGGGTAACGACGTTCGTCGCCGACCAGGAGAGCCTCAGCGCCGACGTCGCAGCTATGCAGCTGCGGATCGCCTTGTTCCCCGGTGTCCGCTACCTGGAGGGCGGTTGGCAGTCACTGGTTGACGCCCTCGCCGCCAAGGCCAAGGAGGCTGGCGCGACCCTGCGGACCCGGGCTGCGGCGCGGTTGCTGCACCAGGAGGCGGGCGGTTGGACGGTGGCACTTGATGAGGAGACGCTGCACACCGACGTGCTCGTCGTCGCCACCGGCGGTCCCGAGGACGTGGCGAAGCTCCTGGGTGAGAAGGCGCCGGCAGCGCCAGGACCCGCCGCCGAGATCAGCACGCTCGACCTCGGCCTGCGGCAGCTTCCGCGCCGGACCCGCCGGTTCGCGCTCGGCGTCGACAAGCCGACCTACCTCTCCCGCCACTCGCCGCCGGACCATCGTGACGGCGTTCTGCTCAGCCTCGCCAGCTACGCGCGGGAACCGCGGCCGGCACTGGAAGAGCTGGCCGACGTGGTCCAGCCGGGCTGGCGCGACCAGGTGACCCTGGAACGGTTCCTGCCGCGGATGGTCCCGGTCACCGCGATCGCGACGCCGGAGACCGGCGGGCTCGCCGGGCGGCCGGCGGTCGATCGCGGTGAGGGCCTCTACCTCGCCGGCGACTGGATCGGCCCGGAGGGCTGGCTAGTCGACGCGGCGATCGCCAGCGGTGCGGCGGCTGCTGCCGCGGCGCTGCGCCGTCACGTCTCCGTACCCGCCTGATGGACGAGGCGTTCGCAGCCTGTCGTCCCCGCCTGCTCGGCATCGCCTACGGCCTGCTGGGGGAGCTGACCGAGGCCGAGGACGTGGTCCAGGATGCCTGGCTGCGCTGGCACCAGGCCGACCGCGACGAGGTGCGGAACGCCGAAGCGTTCCTGGTTACGGTGACGACGCGGCTGGCACTCGACCGCCTGCGCTCCGCCCGCGCCCGCCGCGAGGTCTACGTCGGCCCGTGGCTGCCGGAGCCGCTCGTCACCGATCCCGAGACCCCGGAGTCGAAGGCGATCGAGGCGGAGCGGCTGAGCCTGGCGCTGCTCGCGGCGCTCGAGCGCCTGAACCCGGTGGAACGGGCGGTGCTGGTCCTCCGCGACGTCTTCGACCTCGAGTACGCGGAGATCGCCGACGTGCTCGAGAAGACCCCGAGCAACGTCCGCCAGATCGCCGCCCGCGCCCGCAACCACGCCGGCGACGCCACCCGCCGCCGCAAAGTCAGCGAAGAGGAACGACAGCGGCTGACCGTCGCCTTTCTCGGCGCCGCGATTTCCGGCGACATGGACGGCGTGCGCGAGCTGCTCGCGGCCGACGCGATCATGTACACCGACGGCGGCGGAGTCGTCACCGCTGCCCGTAAACCGATCTACGGCGCGGCGAAGATCGCCCGCTTCATGGTCCGGGTACAACGCAAATCCAGCTTCCCCGACGATCCCGTCTACACGCCGGTGCTCGTCAACGGCGATCCGGGTGTGCTGATGGAGAGCGTGGCCGACGGCTTCCTCAGCATCGCCGCAGTCGAGATCGCCGACGGCGCCGTTCAGGCGGTGCGCTTCTTCAACAACCCTGAGCGGTTCCCGGTCGAGTTCCCGCGATCCTCGGCCTAGACACACATCTGAAATATCCGTTCGAATCCTTGCTGCGGACTGTCACAGTGTGTGTTTCTCTGACAGACTTCCTTTTCAGGGTAGTTAAGAACTGTGGATTGAAAGGAACTAGATGCCCCCCGCTAACGTTTTCGACGAGGCCCGTGACGCCCTTGAGAGGTCGGTCCAGGAGCTTCGCGAGCAGCTGAGCGCAGCCGAGGAAGCCCTCGAGAAGCTCGGTGGCAAAGTCACCCGTCGTGGTCCGGGTCGCCCCGCTCGCCGCGGTCCCGGCCGCCGCGGTCCCGGTCGCCCCAAAGGCAGCACCAACAAAACCAGCACCAGAGGCGGCACCACCACGCCGCGCAAACGCCGCAAACGCCGCGGCGGCACCCGTGCTGACCAGGCGGTGAAGCTGATCGAAAGCCAGCCCGGCATCAGTGCTTCGGACGTTGCCAAAACGATGAAAATCAAGCCGAACTACCTGTACCGCGTGCTCGGCGACCTGGAGAAAGAGGGCCGCGTGAAAAAGGACGGCCGCCAGTACTACCCGGCTGGTGGTTGATCGGTACTAACCGTTACTGGAAACGGTTGCAGCAAAAAAGAGGCCGGCGGATGCCGGCCTCTTTTCGTAGGTGCGTGAGTTGCTCTAGACCAGCCCGAGCTGGCTGACCGCGTCACGCTCCTCCTGCAGCTCCATCACGCTGCGGTCAATCCGCTCGCGGGAGAAGTCGGGGACGTCAAGCCCCTGGACGATGCTCCACTCGCCCCCACTGCAGGTACAGGGCATGCCGCAGACGATTCCCTCGCCGATCCCGTAAGAACCGTCGGCCGGGACGCCCATCGAGACCCAGTCACCGTCCGGCGTACCGAGCACCCAGTCACGAACGTGGTCGATCGCCGCGTTGGCGGCCGAGGCGGCACTGGAGGCACCACGGGCGTCGATGATCTCGGCACCGCGTTTCGCCACCCGCGGGATGTACTCGTCGGCGATCCAGGCCTCGTCGTCGACGGCGTCCCACGCACCCTGACCGTCCACTTTGGCGTTGACCAGGTCGGGGTACTGCGTCACCGAGTGGTTGCCCCAGCTGGTCATGTTGGTGACCGAGGAGACCCGCTTGCCGAGCTTGTTCGCCAGCTGACTCTTGGCCCGGTTGTGGTCGAGGCGCATCATCGCGGTGAAGCGCTCGCGCGGCACGTCAGGCGCGTTCGAGAGGGCGATCAGGCAGTTGGTGTTGGCCGGGTTGCCGACCACCAGGACCTTGATGTCGTCGGCAGCGCCAGCGTTGATCGCTTCGCCCTGGGGCTTGAAGATGCCGCCGTTGGCCTCGAGCAGGTCGGACCTTTCCATACCCGGCCCGCGGGGGCGAGCGCCGACCAGGAGGCCGACATTGGCGCCGTCGAATGCCTGCTTCGGGTCGTCGGTGATGTCGATCCGGTTCAGCAGCGGGAAGGCGCAGTCGTCGAGCTCCATCGCCGTGCCCTCGGCGGCTTTGATCGCCTGCGGGATCTCCAGCAGGCTGAGCTCGACAGGCGTGTCGGGGCCGAGCATCTGGCCACTGGCGATGCGGAACAGGAGCGCGTAGCCGATCTGGCCGGCGGCGCCGGTAACGGTGACCTTGACGGGAGTGCTCACTAATACCTCTCCTCGGAGTTAGGGGTTGAAGACCGTTAAGACATTGCGCGCTGGAGGTTCTCGTCGATCGAGGCGAGGAACTCCTGCGTGGTCTGGTACTCCTGGTCGTCGCCTACCAGCAGCGCCAGGTCTTTCGTCATCTTGCCGCTTTCGACCGTCTCGATGCAGACCCGCTCGAGCGTCTCAGCGAACTGCGAGACCTCGGGCGTGTCGTCCATCCGACCGCGGGCGCTGAGCCCGCGGGTCCAGGCGAAGATCGAGGCGATCGGGTTGGTGGAAGTCGGTTTGCCCTGCTGGTGCTGACGGTAGTGGCGGGTGACGGTGCCGTGGGCGGCCTCGGCCTCGACCGTCTTGCCGTCGGCGCTCATCAACACGCTCGTCATCAGTCCCAGCGAGCCGAAGCCCTGGGCGACGGTGTCGGACTGGACATCGCCATCGTAATTTTTGCAGGCCCACACGTAACCGCCCTCCCACTTCAGGGCGGCGGCGACCATGTCGTCAATCAGACGGTGTTCGTAGGTCAGCCCGGCGGCTTCGAACTCACTCTTGAACTCGGTCTCGTAGATCTCGGCGAAGAGATCCTTGAAGCGGCCGTCGTAGCGCTTGAGGATCGTGTTCTTGGTCGACATGTAGACCGGGAAGCCGCGGTCGAGCCCGTAGCGCATCGAGGCGCGTGCGAACTCGCGGATCGAGTCGTCGAGGTTGTACATCGCCATCGAGATGCCGCCGCCAGGGAAGTCGTAGACGTCAAGCTCGACCGGCTCGGAACCGTCCTTTGGCGTGTAGGTGAGAGTGAGCGTCCCCTCGCCCGGCACCACCATGTCGGTGGCGCGGTACTGGTCGCCGAAGGCGTGACGGCCGATCACGATCGGTTTCGTCCACCCGGGCACCAGCCGCGGGACGTTGGAGATCACGATCGGCTCACGGAAAATGACGCCGCCGAGGATGTTGCGGATAGTCCCGTTCGGCGAGCGGTACATCTCTTTGAGACCGAACTCGTCGACCCGCGCCTCGTCGGGGGTGATCGTCGCGCACTTGACGCCGACGCCGTGGCGTTTGATCGCTTCGGCGGCGTCGACGGTGATCTGGTCCTCGGTCGCGTCGCGGCTCTCGATCCCGAGGTCGTAGTACTCAAGCTCGACGTCGAGGTAGGGGAGGATAAGTTGCTCTTTGATGAACGACCAGATGATCCGGGTCATCTCGTCGCCGTCGAGCTCGACGATCGGGTTCTGGACCTTGATCTTGGCCACGAAGGGCGATGCTATCTAGGTCGCAGTCCCGTCCGTGCCCTGGCTGCGCGGCCAAGGTCGTGCCAGAATCAGCATCCGATGGCAACGGTCGAACGTCCCAGCTTCGGCACCCACGAGGTGGCGAACCAGCCGCCGCCGCTGAGCGACTACAACGTCTACGCCGCCGACAAGGTCTTGGTTGAGGCGGTCAAGCGCGAGGGGGCCGACTGGGCCGAGGCGCGGATCTCCGCGGTCGGTGAGCTGGCCGGCAGCGAGCGGCTGCAGACGCTCGGGGCGCAGGCGAACGAGAACCCGCCGCGGCTGAAGACTCACGACCGCTACGGCAACCGCGTCGACACCGTCGACTTCCACCCCGCCTGGCACGAGCTGATGGGGCTCGCGGTCGAGCACGAACTGCACTGCTCGCCCTGGAAGGACCCGCGGCCCGGCGCCCACGTCGCCCGCGGCGCCGCCTTCATGTGCTTCTCGCAGGCCGAGGCGGGAGTCGGCTGTCCGACCTCGATGACCTACTCGGTGATCCCGGCGCTGCGCACCCAGCCGGAGCTGGCGGCCGAGTGGGAGCCGCGCTTCCTCTCTTCCACCTACGACCCCGCTAATGCGCCGGCGCCGCAGAAGGCCGGCGCCCTCGCCGGCATGGGGATGACGGAGAAGCAGGGCGGCACCGACGTCCGCGCCAACACCACGGTCGCCCGCCCGGTCAACGGCGGTGGGCCGGGCGCCGAGTACGAGCTGACCGGCCACAAGTGGTTCATGTCGGCGCCCCAGTGCGACGCCTTCCTCGTTCTCGCCCAGGCCGACGGCGGCATCTCCTGCTTCCTCTTTCCCAGGTGGACCCACGATGGTGTCCGTAACCGATTCCGCCTGCAGCGGCTGAAGGACAAGCTCGGCAACCGCTCCAACGCCTCCAGCGAGATCGAGTTCGACAGCGCCTCGGCTTGGCTGGTCGGCGAAGAGGGCGCCGGGGTGCGGACGATCATCGAGATGGTCAACCACACCCGCCTCGACTGCGTCCTTGGCGGCGCGACCGGGATGCGAGTCGCGGTCGCCCAAGCGATCCACCACGCCTCCCACCGCTCGGTCTTCGGTCGCGAGTTGGTCGAGCAACCGCTGATGCGGAATGTCCTCGCCGACCTGGCGATCGAGTCGGAGGCGGCGACGATCGGGGCGCTGCGCCTGGCCCGCGCCTACGACGAAGCGATCGCCGGCGACACCGACGCGCAGAACTTCAAGCGCATCGCCAACGCCGTCCTCAAGTACTGGGTCTGCAAGCGCGCCGTCGTCCACGCGGGCGAGGCGCTCGAGTGCCTCGGCGGGAACGGCTACGTCGAGGAGTCGGGGATGCCGCGCCTCTTCCGCGAGAGCCCGCTGAACGGGATCTGGGAGGGCTCAGGCAACGTCCAATGCCTCGACGTCCTCCGCGCCATGGTCAAGTCCCCGACCGCACTCGAGTCCTTCTTCGCCGAGGTCCAGGAGGGCGCCGTCGCGGAGCCCCGCCTAGCCGCCTTCGCCACCGAGCTGCGCGACGAACTTCCCGGCGACCTGGAGACGATCGAGTCCCGCGCCCGCCGCGTAGTCGAGAAGATGGCCCTCGCCCTCCAAGGCTCCCTTCTAGTCCGCTACGGCGACGAAGCCACCGCCGACGCCTTCTGCACCTCCCGCCTCTCCGGCGACTGGGGCCAAGCCTTCGGCACCCTCCCAGCCGGCACCGACTTCTCCCGCATTATCGAGCGGCACCGGCCCGTCGCCTAGATCCTGCTCAAGCGGTGGGAGTTATGGCTCCTCTTCAGCCATAACCCCCACCAGCTCAGTCCAACACGTCCCACCGTGCGCAATACGGTGCAGACGATAAATATCTGCCTATGAGCAAACATGAGCCGCTGCCGAAGGTTGATGCCGAGGTCGAAGAAGAGTTCAGCGACCTAGATCGGCAAGCGGTGGAGGCGGGGCTGGCCGAGCTCGAACGCGGTGAAGTCATCACTCTTGCTGAGCTTCGACAGGAGTTAGAAGAAGGCAGGCTGAGCACTGCTGAAGTGTTCGCGTCCGAGTCGATCTCGCGGTGGCCTTAGTCTGATAATCTGATTTTGTGAAGCAGCTAAGCGCCACCGATGCGTCCCGGCGCTTTTCTGAGGTGCTCGACAGCGTCGAGCGCAGCGGGGAGTCGTTTGTAGTGATGCGGCATGGCCGGGCAGTCGCAACGATCGGCCCAACGAGCGGAGGCGGCGGGAAGGCCCTGAAGGAGGCGCTTCGCGCGAATCGTCCTGATGGTGCCTGGGCAAACGAGCTGCGCGAGCTTCGCGAAGGCCTCGAGCCGGTGACGGACCCCTGGCACGGCTGATCCTCGACACGACGATCCTGATCGATGCTGAGCGGGAAGGCAGCTCCCTCGCGGTGACGCTCGACGACAACGATGACGTCGCGGTGGCCGCGATCACCGTGGCAGAGCTGCGGGTAGGCGTACAGATGGCGAAAGGGGAACGGCGGAAGAAGCGCGCGCGGTTCGTTACCGCGGTACTGGACGCCGTTGCTATCGAGCCGTACGACCTGCAGGTAGCCGAGGCACACGCGGCTCTGCTGGCTCACGTTCGGCGCAAGGGCACGCCCCGCGGAGCGCACGACCTGATCATCGCTGCAACGGCGCGAGCTAAAGAGCGCGAAGTCGTCAGCTCTGACCGAAGGGCTTTCGGCGAGCTCCCGGAGGTCTCGGTCGCAGGACCGTCCGACTAGGCGCGCCGAAGCCGCTTAGGTAGATGATCGCGATACCCGCTGCCACATGTATCGCGGCTAGCTGCTCTTTCGTGCAGACCTCACCTGCTTCCCGATGCTCAACAGCAACCGGAGCCGGTCCGGATCGAGGTCATCACTGCCACCCCCAGCGGTCCCCCAAACCGGATGCGAGAATTTCAAGCCTCCGCGTGGCTCGGTCGTCACGGTCCAGCCTTCTTCTTCTGCCTCCTTGATCACCTCTCCATAGGCGATCTGAGAGATCTGCCGCCCCAGACGATCTTCTGCCTCGCCTAAGCGTGCGGTCGTGGCGTCAAGGTCCTGCCGGAGCTCGGCGTTCTTCTCCGCGAGATGGAGAAACAAAGTCTCTAGCGCGCGAGAGAACATTACGAGGCCAGCCATCACGCCGAAAACCGCGGCGGGGAGTAGGACATAAATGACGATCTCGTGGATGCTGAGGCTATGCAGGATCGAGTAGGTGACTCCGACGCCCGCGATCACCGCAGCTACGATCAAGCCCGCGATTACATTCGCCAGCACTTGCTTTCGGAGTTCCTGCTCCACTTCTCGTCCTTGCGATCCTACGGCGAGGCCGACGAGTCCCGCAGCGCCCGGCCTACCTGCTCGACCGTGACTACGCCGCTTAGGCGGCCTTCGTTGTCTACTGCCATTAGAGCGCCGAGGCGGCGGAGGTTTTGGTTGGCGAGTAGGGCGTCCAGGGGGGTGTCGTCGCGGACGAAGAGGCCGATGTCGTGGTCCACTAAGTCGGCGACGTGGGAACTGGCGCGGGAGATCTCCGGCACCTCGTCGGCTCTGTCGCGCATTACAAGGCCGAGGAAGCGGTGGGCGGTGTCGACGACCGGGAACCAGGGCCAGCGATAGCGCAGGAAGTACTCGTCGAGGGCCTGTTCGACGCTGAGGTCGCCGGGGATCGTCACCGGCTCGCGGTCCATCACGTCGGCGACGCGGACGTCGGCGACGCGGCTGCTGATCGCCGTCTGCATCGCGGCGCCGCGGGCGGAGCCGTTGATGATCAGCCCGATCATGATCAGCCAGACCGCCCCGAAGGTGGTCAGCACCGCCCCGGTAGCGAGCATCACGAACCCGGCACCGATGAAGAAGTAGCCGAAGGCTCGGCCGAGGTTGGCGGCGAAGCGGGTCGCGGCGGTGCGGTCGCCGCTGCGCCACCAGGAGATCGCCCGGGCGACGCGGCCACCGTCCATCGGGTATGCCGGCAGCAGGTTGAAAACGAGGACGAGGGCGTTGATCGTCACCAGCCAGGCGATCAGCGCCATCAGCGGCGAGACGTCAGAGCGGGTTTCCTGGATCGCCGCCTCGCGGAAGTCGGTCCAGCCGGACGCGAGCGCCCCCACCGCGGCGAGGATGACGACGATCGCGAAGGTCACCGCCGGCCCGGCCAGCGCCACCTTCAGCTCGGTCGCGGGCGAGTCGGATTCGCGATCCATCCGCGCCATCCCACCGAAGAACCAGAGCTGGATCCCGGAGATGCCGATCCCGTTGCGGATCGCCACCACCGCGTGCCCGAACTCGTGCAGGAGGATCGAGCCGAAGAAGCCGACCGCGCTCAAGACGCCGAAGAGGAACGGAGTCGTCCCCCCTTCGCCGAGCAGCCCTTCGTAAAAGTTGGCCATGTAGAGGATGACCACGAAGAGGATCAGGAACCAGGACCAGTCGACGCTGACTCTGATCCCGCGGATGTGGAAGAGGGTGATCGACCCACCACCGAACATGGCCCCATGGTAAGCGGCTAGCGTCTCCGGCCGTGCCTGGCGAAGCGGATTGGCTACGAGAGCGGCTCGAGGAACTGGAGGCGATCGAACGGCCGTCCGCGTCCGCGGGTGAGCGCCAGGCGGCCGAGTGGCTCGTGGGGCAGTTCGCCGAGCTGGGCGCCGAGGCGCGGATCGAGGCCGAGGACGCCCACGGCACCTACTGGTGGCCGCTGGGTCTGGGAGCTGCGCTCGGGGTGATCGGCGCGGCGCTGGCGCTGCGCGGCCGGCGCCTGCTCGGCGCTCTCTTCGGGCTCCTCGGCACGGCCGGCATGGCCGACGACTTCCCGCCGCGGCAGCGGCGGCTGCGCAGCGTCCTCCCTCGCCGCACCACCTACAACGTCGCCTGCGAGCTCGGCGACCGGGAAGCCCAGCAGACGATCGTCTTCATCGCCCACCACGACGCCCCCCACTCCGGCCTCGTCTTCCACCCTGGTCCGGCCAAAGTCGCCGGCCGCCTCGGCCTGATCGAGAAGACCGACACCAGCCCACCGCTGATGTGGCCGGTGGTCGGCGGGCCATTGCTGGCGGCGCTCGGGGCGATCACCGGCCGCCGGCTCCTGGCGAAGATCGGCCTCCTCTTCAGTGCCGGCTCGGTGGCGGCGATGACCAACATCGGCGCCAGCGAAACCGTGCCGGGGGCCAACGACAACGGCAGCTCGGTCGTCGCCCTGCTGGCCCTGGCCCGCCGCTTCGCCGCCGAGCCGCCGCAGGGCGTCCGCGTGGTCCTCCTCTCGACCGGCTCGGAGGAGTCCTTCAGCGAGGGAATGAAAGCCTGGGGCGAGCGCCACTTCCCCGAGCTGCCGAAGGAGGGCACCCTCTTCCTCTGCCTCGAGAGCCTCGGCTCCCCGCACCTGCTCGTCCTCCGCGGCGAGGGCTTCCTGAAGATGTACGAGTTCTCGCCGCGAGCGCTCGCCTTCATGGACAACCTCGCGGAGGAGATGGGCATCGACCTCGTCCCCAACCTCCGCATCCGCGCCGGCACCGACGGCCTCGAGTCCCTAGCAGCCGGCTACGAGACCGCAGTCCTCTGCAGCTGCGACGACCTCAAACAGGCCAGCAACTACCACTGGCCCACCGACGTCGCCGCCAACATCAACTACACCACCCTCGAAAGAGCAATAGATCTCTCCCAACAGGCGATTCGTCACCTGAGCAACCAGTGGCTGTGACGGGAGGCGGGGGTGGTCTTCGCCGGACACTCAACCGCGAGCCATAGCGAGCGGTGTCCGCCGAGGACCACCCCCGCCTCCCCCAACCGTGACGAATTACAAAGTGACGAATCCCGACTACGCGCTCGGGCTTCTGCGCTATAGCATCCGCGCCCGTGCCATCCCATGACGTACTCGTAATAGGGGCCGGGCTCGCCGGCCAGCGGGCTGCTCTCGCCGCCGCCGAGGAAGGCGTATCGGTCGGGATCATCAGCAAGGTCCACCCGGTCCGCTCCCACTCCAACGCCGCCCAGGGCGGCATCAACGCGGCGCTCAACCCGGGCGACTCCTGGGAGTCCCACGCGTTCGACACGATCAAGGGCTCCGATTACCTCGGCGACCAGGACGCGATCGAAATCATGACCCGCGAGGCGCCGGAGGAAATCCTCCACCTCGAGCACCTCGGCGTCACCTTCCACCGCAACGAGGAAGGCAAACTCGGCACCCGCGCCTTCGGCGGCGCCTCCGCCGCCCGCACCTATTACGTCGCTGACATCACCGGCCAGGCGATCATGCACGTGCTCTACGAGCAGCTGATGAAGTACTCCGAGCAGATCGCCCGCTACGAGGAGTGGTTCTGCAGCTCCTTGGCGCTGGACGAGAACGGCGAGTGCTGCGGCGTCGTCACCCGCAACGTCGCTGACGGCTCGATGGAGCTCTTCACCGCCAAGTCGGTGATCCTCTGTACCGGCGGCAACGGCCAGGTCTGGCGGCCGACCACCAACGCCCTGATCTGCACCGGCGACGGCATCGCGATGGCCTACCGCGCCGGGGCGAAGCTGATGGACATGGAGATGATCCAGTACCACCCGACGACGCTGGCGGGCAAGGGCTTCCTGATCACCGAGGGCGCCCGCGGCGAGGGCGCGCACCTGCTCAACGCCAAGGGCGAACGCTTTATGGAGAAGTACGCGCCGAACAAGATGGAGCTGGCCTCGCGCGACGTCGTCTCCCGCGCCGAGCAGACCGAGATCAACGAGGGCCGCGGCTTCCCGGACGGAACGGTCGCGCTCGACATCACCGTGGTGCCGAAGAAGCGGGTGCACGAGGCGCTGCGCGAGATCGTCCTCGTCGGCCGCGACTTTGCCGGCGTCGACATCACCCGCGAACCGATCCACATCAAGCCCGGCAACCACTACACGATGGGCGGCGTCAAGACCGACGTCGACGGCCGTACCGACATCCCCGGCCTCTACGCCGCCGGCGAGGCAGCCTGCGTCTCGGTCCACGGCGGCAACCGCCTCGGCGCCAACTCACTGCTGGACACGCTGATCTTCGGCAAGCGCAGCGGCCGCGACGCCGCCGCCCGCGCCAAGCGCAACGACTACGTGCGCCCCTCCAAGCAGGTGCTGGAGGACGAGGAGACGATGATCACCGACATCATCGGCCGCGAGAAGGGCTCCGGCCGGCGCATCTCCGAGATCAAGCTCGAGCTCGGCCAGACGATGGACGGCAAAGTCGCCGTCTTCCGCGACGAAGCCGGGATCCAGGAGGCGCTGGAAACGGTCAAGCGCCTGAAGGAGGAGGCGAAGACCGCCTACATCGACGACCACGGCAGCGTCTTCAACCAGGACTTGATTGCCGCGATCGAGCTTGGGTACATGCTCGACAACGCCGAGTGCACCTGCGTCGCGGCGCTGGAGCGCAAGGAGAGCCGGGGCGCGCAGTACCGCACCGACTACCCGGAGCGCAACGACGAGGAGTGGCTCAAACACATCGACCTCGAGCGGACCGATGACGGCCCCGAGCTTTCCTACTCCGAGGTCACGATCACCCAGTGGGAACCGCAAGAGAGGACGTACTAATGGCCGAGTACACGATCAAAGTCCGCCGGTTCCAGCCTGAGAGTGGCGAGGGTCCCTACTGGGAGGAGTTCAACGTCGATCTCGATCCCTCGCTCTCGGTCCTCGATGGACTGCTGCAGGCGAAGGACAAAGAGGACGGCTCGCTGGCCGTCCGTTGCTCCTGCCGCGCCGCGATCTGCGGCTCCTGCGGGATGAAGATCAACGGCCAGTCCGGGCTCGGCTGCAAGACCCAGATCGGCGAGGCCCAGGAGCAGGCCAACAAGATGAAGGCCGCGACCGGGACGACCGCCGCCGAGGCCTCGAGCCCGATCGGCGCCCAGGCACCGGAAGCGCAGGACGCCGTCCGCGCCACCGGCCAGGTCGAGGCCGGCCCGGGCACCACCGCCGTCACCACCGACAGCATCGCCTCGATCGTGATCGAGCCGATGGGGAACATGCCGGTGATCAAGGACCTGATCACGGACATGGAGTCGACGCACTGGACCAAGATCCGCCGCGTCACCCCGTGGCTGCTGCCGCACGGCGAGCCGCCCGAGCGCGAGTACATCGTCGAGCCGGAATCGATGATCGACATCACCCAGGCGATGGCCTGCATCCAGTGCGGCGCCTGCGTCTCCTCCTGCCTCTCGATGGAAGCCGACCCCGGCTTCATCGGCCCGGCGGCGCTGGCCAAGGCCTACCGCTTCGTCGGCGACCCGCGCGACGCCGAGACCACCGAGCGCCTGCATGACCTCGCCAACGATCCGCACGGGATCTACGACTGCACCCACTGCTTCAGCTGCATCGACGCCTGTCCGAAGGGCGTGGCACCGATGGACCAGATCATGCGCCTGCGCCGCCGCGCCGGCGAAGAAGGGGTCGAAGACCCCAACAGCGGTCACGACCACGAGATCGCCTTCGTCAAGATCATCGAGAAGAAGGGCACGCTGGACGAGAGCCTGCTGCTGCAGGAGTCCTTCGCGCCCGGCTTCAAAGGCAAGCTGAAACCGAACAAGCGGGCGATCCGGGAAATGCTCGGCTCGATCCCGACGGCGATCCGCGGGATCAAAACCGGCAAGATGCGCTCGCTGCACAAGCTGATCCCCGGCGTCCACCCGAAGCTCCCCGATCAGGACGACGTCAAGGCGATCTACGCCCACGCCGAGGAGCACAACGAGGAACTGAACCTGTACATCCGCGGCGAGGAGGGCGAGGACGCCCAGCCCGACGGCACTGCGGCCGAGGAGGTCACCAATGGCTGAGAACATCAAAGTCGCCTACTGGCCCGGCTGCGTCTCGCGCGGGTTCACCCCCGAGCTGCACGGCTCGATGGCCCTGGTCGCCCAGAAGCTGGGGATCGAGCTGGTCGAACTCGACCGCGCCAACTGCTGCGGCGCCGGCGTCATCGCCGAGCACAACCAGGAGCTGGCCGACACGCTGAACGCGCGCACCTTCGCGCTGGCCCAGCAGACCGGCCTCTCGATGATGAACATCTGCTCGACCTGCCAGGGCGCCCAGTCCGAGTGCCAGCAGCGCCTCGACGCCGACTCCGCCTACCGGGCCCACGTCAACGAGGCGCTCTCCGGCCAGGGCCTCTCCTACGAGAAGGCAGGCGACGGCGGCTGGACCAACAAAAACTTCCTCTGGCTGCTGGTCGAGGACTACGGCCTCGACCGCCTCAAGGAGCAGGTCGTGCGGCCGCTCAGCGGCCTCCGCGTCGGCCCCTTCTACGGCTGCTACATCGTGCGGCCGAAGGAAAGGCTCGGCTACGCCGAGTACCCCGACCGCGACATCTACCTGGAGAAGGTGATCGAGGTCCTCGGCGGCCAGATCGTCGAGTACGACGGCGCCCGCAAGTGCTGCGGCTTCCCGGTGATCACGATGGCCCGCGAGACCTCGCTGCGCCAGGCCGGCACCCACGTCGGCGACGCGATCGACGCCGGCGCCGACTGCCTGGTCACCCCCTGTCCGCTCTGCCACCTCAACCTGGACATGCAGCAGCCGGAGGCGGCCAAGGTCGTCAACCGCGACCTCGGCCTAGCGGTCCTCCACCTCCCCCAGCTCGTCGGCCTCGCCCTCGGCGCCGAGCCGAAGGAACTGGGCATGGGCAAGCACATCGCTTCCACCCGCTGGGTAGAAGAGCGCCTCACCTCAGGCGTCGCTGCTTAGACCAGTTGCGAACTCACCACGCTAGAAGGCGTGGCTGCCGAGGATGGTGACGATCACCATGAAGAACCCGGCCATCATGTTCCGGTTCTGAGCGTCGAAGCGGGCGTCGACAGATCTGAACCCCTCGTTCATGTCACGTCGAAGTTCTCGGATGTCGGCGTCAACGCGCGAGAAGCCGTCATCGACCTTCTTGTTGAGGTCGTCGAGACGCTCGTCGGTCCACTTCTCTCTCGGCATCATCACCGCCACGAGCATAGCGTAATGTTTTAGCTACTACGAAAGGCGCGCAGAAACAAAAACTTGCTGCACCACTTCGTAGAGATTGTGTGACTTCCGGCCGCTCTGCGACCGTTCAGGCCTGTTTCGTCAGCCCGACGCGCCGGGCCAGCCATTGGGCGCCGATGGTGTCGGTTAGGCCGTGGGCGATTATCGAGACGATGATCGCGATCGCGGCGGTGTCGAAAATCAGGCTCTTGTTGCCGACGTCGGACTTGAGGACAAAGAGGGCGAAAAGCATCGAGGCGACGCCCTTGGGGCCGAACCAGGCCATGAAGAGCTTTTCCGACTGCGGAATGCCGGTGCGCAGGAAGGAGAGCATCACCGCCGCGGGGCGAGCGACAAGCAGAGCGAAAAGGACGAAGAGGATCAGTGGCGGAACGCTGTGGTGGAACCCCGTCGCATAGATCAAGCCACCGAAGACGAAGAAGGTGAGCACCTGGAGAATCGCGCTGCTGTTCTCAGCGAACTCGACGAATCCGACGGGCACTTCGCGCTCGGACGCGCCCATCGCAATCCCACAGACGAAGGCGGCAATCAGACCGTTGCCGATCGTCACTTCGGCTAGCCCGAAGGCCATCAGGGCGAAGCCGATCGCGTAGATCCCCTCGTAGCGGGGGGTGATGCCGCCGCCGGGAAGCGAGAGGTGAAGCCGGCCGGCGAAGACTCCGAGGGCGGCTCCGATCGCCGCCCCGACCAGCGCCTCGCCAGCCAGCTTGACCGCTTCGGCGCCGGCGTCCCCGCCCGGCGAGGCGAGGACGAGGAAGAAGAGGACGAAGGGGAGCGCCAAGCCGTCGTTGAGCCCGGACTCGAGGTTCAGCGTGTGACGGACCTTCGCCGGCACCAGCCGCGAGGTGACAACGGCTGAGGTGACGACCGGGTCGGTCGGCGAAAGCACCGCCGCCAGCAGGAAGGCCTCGGCCCAAGTCAGGTCGGGGAAGAGGCCCTTGCCGGCCAGCGCTAGCAGCCCAATCGTGATCGGCATCGCGATGATCAGCGCCCGCGCCGTCGGGCCCCAGTGCCGACGCAGGAGCTCGCGCTCGACGAACATCCCGTCGCTGAACAGGGTCAGGACCAGCGCCAGCTCTACGAGCTCGACGATCGCCTGGTCGGTCGCATCGACATGGACCACCCCTGCCAGGGCGAGTCCGAACCCAAGCGCCACCGAGAGCACCGAGGCCGAGAGCACCGTCCCCTTCATCACCCCCGAAAGGGCGGCAACGACCGCGAGGAGCCCGCCGAACAGCAGCAGCCCTTCGGCGAAGCTGATGTCCACTCGCTAGACCCGGGTGCCCACGAGGCCGCGCTCGACCAGAAGCTCGGCGACCTGGACGGCGTTGGTGGCAGCGCCCTTGCGCAGGTTGTCGGAGACGATCCACATGTCGAGCGCGCGCTCGTTGCCGGCGTCGCGGCGGATGCGCCCAACGTAGACGTCGTCAGTGCCAGCGGCCTCGACCGCCATCGGGTACTTGGCGGCACCCGGATCGTCAACGACGGTGACGCCCGGTGCGGCTTCGAGCAGCTCACGCGCCCGCTCGGGGTCGAGCGGCTCACGGGTTTCGACGTTGACCGCCTCGGAGTGGCCGGTGACCACCGGCACCCGCACGCAGGTGGCGCTGACCTTGATCCCGGGGTCGCCGAGGATCTTGCGGGTCTCGTTGATCAGCTTGCGCTCCTCGTCGGTGTGGTCGTCGCCGTCGGCGAAATTGCCGGCGTGGGCGAGCGCGTTGAAGGCGATCTGGTGCGGATAGATCTGCGGCTCGGGCATCTCGTAGTCGCCGACCAACGCCCGCGCCTGCGAGCGCAGCTCGTCGATCGCCGCCTTGCCGGTGCCGGAGACCGCCTGATAGGTGGAGATCACCAGCCGCTCGATCCCGGCGGCGTCGTAGAGCGGTTTCAGGGCGACGACCATCTGCATCGTCGAGCAGTTGGGATTGGCGATGATCCCGTTGTGGTCCTGCAGGGCGTCGGGGTTGACCTCGGAGACGACCAGCGGCACGTCGTCGTGCATCCGCCAGTAGCTGGTGTTGTCAACGACGGTCGCGCCAGCCTCGACGATCTTCGGCGTCCACTCGGCGCTGACCGAGCCGCCGGCCGAGGAGAGAACGAGGTCGAGGCCCTGGATCGCGTCATCGCTGATCGCCTCCACGGTCAGGCTCTCGCCCCGCCACTCGACCGCTTTGCCGGCCGAGCGCTCGGAGGCCAGCAGTCGCAGCTCGGCGACCGGGAAGTCGCGGTCGTCCAGCAGCTCGAGGATCGTCGAGCCGACCAGGCCCGTCGCGCCTAGAACTCCGACTCTGTAACCGTCGCTCGCCATTGGTCTCGGTCGAGTATGCCGAGGATCAGCCGGCGACCGTGGGGCGATGATCGGGTCCGGTCGGGTCCTCCGGCTGGACCGCGTCCTCGCCGAGCTCGAACGCCTTGTGGAGGATGTTGACCGCGTCTTTGACCCGGTCGGCGGCGATGACGCATGAAATTTTGATCGGGGAGGTGGAGATCATCTCGATGTTGATCCCCTGTTCGCCCAGGACCCGGAAGACTTTCGCCGCGACGCCTGGATGCGAGCGCATGCCGGCGCCGACGATCGAGACCTTGCCAATCTGCTCGTCGGTGAGAACCTCGAGCGAGACGTCGCCGAGGGCGGCGATCGTGTCCTTGGCGGTCGGCAGGTCGGACCGATCGACGGTGAAGGAGAGGTCGGCAAGCGCTTCCTCGCCAATCGGCTCATTCTGGATGATCACGTCGACGTTGACGTTGGCGTCAGCGAGGGCGCCGAAGATGCGGCCGGCGACCCCGGGCTCGTCGCGGAGACCATGCAGGGTCACGCGCGCCTCGGAATTCGAATGGGTGACTGCGGTTACGAACGGGTTCTCCATGGTCTCTTCCTCTGAGACGACGAGGGTACCGGGACCGTCCTCGAAGCTGCTGCGGCAGTGGATCCGGACGCCGTGGTTGCGGGCGTACTCGACCGAGCGCAGCTGCAGCACCCCCGCCCCGGAGGCCGACATCTCCAGCATCTCCTCGAACGACACGACCGGCAGCTTGCGGGCGTCCGGGACGATCCGCGGGTC
>DASZNP010000047.1:0-4723 GCA_035551255.1 Solirubrobacterales bacterium | reverse complement strand
CCGAAACCGGCGTAGGAGGAGACGTTGGCGCGGTCGAAGTCGACGGTGCGGTACTCGAAGGCGTAGTCGAAGTGAGCGCGGCGGTAGCCGTTTTCCAGCGGGCGGGGGCCGTGGGCGGCTGCCCGCCACTCGGTCTCGCTGACGACGAAGGTCGAGTTGGGGAACTCGGAGATCGCCGAGGTGTGGTCGAGGTGGAGGTGGGTCATCAGGACGATCGGGATCTCCCCGGGCTCGAGGCCGCGCTTGCGCAGCTGCGAGGGGACGTCTTCGCCGGGCTCGAGGGTGACGTCGACGAAACGAGTGGCGAGCGAGCCGAAGTTCTCGCTCGGGTCGGTGGCGACCGAGGGGTGGAGGCCGGTGTCGACGAGGATCGCACCGGCGCTCGGGTGGCGGATCAGGAAGGCGGGGACTGGGATCTTCACCGTGTCCTTGCCGGTGAGGAGGGCGCGCAGGAGCTTGGCGCTCGCCATCCGGCCGCCGGGGCTGACCATCATCGCTCGCGGCCACTCGACCTGGCCGGCCACCAGAGGTTCGACGGCGACGGTGGCGCCGCGGGTGCCGGCAGCCAGGGGCTCGTGCAGCGGGTGCGGTTCGACGCTGATGCTCATCGCAGGGGGATTCTTGCGGCTCGGGGCGCCTATAGGCTTGGCCGCCGATGGCTGAAAGCGAGCGTTCGCGGGTGTTCAGGGATGGCCTGCTCGAGGGGCAGGTCTGCGCGGTTTCCGGCGCCGGCAGCGGCCTGGGGCGGGAGACGGCGCTGGAGTTGGCGCGGCTCGGCGCGACCGTGGTCGCCTGCGGGCGGCGCGAGGAGCCACTGGCCGAGACGGCGGCGCTGGCGGCGGGGTTGCCGGGGACCTTCGAGCGCGAGTGCCTCGACATCCGTGAGGAGGAGCCGGTCGGCCACTTCTTTGACGGGCTGCTGGAGCGGCACGGCCGCCTCGACGTCCTCGTCAACAACGCCGGCGGCCAGTTCCTCAGCCCGGCCGAGGCGATCAGCCCGAAAGGGTTCAAGACGGTGATCGACTTGAACGTGATGGGCACCTGGCTGATGACCCACGCTGCGGCGACCAAGGCCTTCATCCCCCAGGGCGAGGGCAAGGTCCTGAGCGTCACCCTCTCGCCGCACAACGGGATGCCGGGGATGGTCCACTCCGGCGCCGCCCGCGCCGCGGTCGAGAACATGATGCGGACGCTGGCGGTCGAGTGGGCCCGGTTCGGGATCAAGACCGTCGCCCTCGCTGCCGGCCAGTTCGCGACCGAGACTTTGCTAACCAAGTATCCGCAGGTGGTTGTCGACAACCTCGAGCGCTCGATCCCAATCGGCCGCGCCGGCCGGCCAGAGGAGATGGCCTGGCTGGTCGCCTACCTAGCGTCGCCGGCGGGCGACTTTTACTCTGGGACGACGATCACGATCGACGGCGCCCGCGACAACTGGGCGGGACCGTGGCCGCCCGAGCAGATCGCGAACGAGTCCGGCGACCCGGTCGCCGAGGAGCGCAGGCCGCGCTAGCGCGGCTCGAGGATTACCAGCGGGATCTCGCGGTCAGCGCGCGCTTGGTAGGTCTTGTACCCGGAGTAGACCTCGACAGCCTTCGCCCAGAGCCGGTCCCGCTCCTCGGGCCTGGCGATCCGGGCGCGGACCGGGCGCCTCTCGCCCTTGATCTGGACCGTGGTCTCGGGGTTCGCCTTCAGGTTGTGGAACCAAGCGGGGTTCTTGGGGAAGCCGCCTTTTGAGCCGACGAGGACGACGTTCTCTCCATCCTCGACGTAGATCAGCGGCGCCGTCCGCTTGATCCCGCTCTTGGCACCGACGTGGTCGAGGAGGAGAATCGGGCCGAGACCCGGAACGTCGTGGCCGAGGCGCCCACCGGTCCTCCGGTAGAGGAACATGTGGGCGCCTGCGACACGGTTGAGGGCGGGCCAGATCCGGTCCGCCAGCTCGAGGTAGCGCGGCGAGCGCCGCGCTTTCGCTGCCTCGCTCAGGTGTACATCCCTCCGAACATCCCGCCCGTCACGTTGAGGACTTGCCCATGCATGTAGTTGGCCAGCGGCGAGCTGAGGAAGAGGACCGGGCCGGAGGCCTCCTCCGGGGTGGCCGGGCGGCCAAGCGGGATGATCGCCGAGGCCATCGCCCGCATCTGCTCGGGGATGCCGAGCTCGATCTTCTCGCCGCCCGGGGCGGTCATCTCCTCGCCGGCCTCTTTGGCGCCGGTGAGGCGGGTTTCGACGAAGCCGAAGGCGACCGCGTTGACGTTGATCTTGAACTGGCCCCACTCCTTGGCCAGCGTTTTCGTCAGCCCGACGACGCCCATCTTCGCGGCCGAGTAGTTGACTTGGCCGGCGTTGCCCATCATTCCCGAGGTCGAGGAGACGTTGACGATCTTGCGGAAGACCTCTTTGCCCTCGTTGCGCTCGGCCTTCGCCGCCTCGCGCCAGGTCGGGGCGAGCGCGCGGGCGACCCGGAAGGGGACGATCGTGTGGATGTCCAGCATCGCCTGGAACTGCTCGTCGGTCATCTTGTGGGCGACGCCGTCCCAGGTGTAGCCGGCGTTGTTGACGACGATGTCGACCGAGCCGAAGGCGTCGTTTGCGGCCGCGACGAGGTCGTCGGCGGCGCCGGTCTTGGTCAGGTCGCCGGCGAAGACCGCCGTCTCACCATCGATCTCGCTCGCCGTCTGCTCAGCGACGTCTGCATCCAAGTCGTTGATCAGCACCTTTGCGCCCTCGCTGACGAACAGCTCCGCGGTGGCACGGCCGATTCCGCGCGCCGAACCCGTGACGATCGCGGCTTTCCCATCCAGAAGTCCCATTACTCCGCCTCTCCTTCGATTCGTAGAAGTCGGGCGGGGAGGCTATCGGGAACGGGCTGTCCTGGTTGATCGGCCAGTCGGGCTCGGAGACCCCCTCCGGTCCAGTCATTCGGGATAACCGCCGCGCCCTCTGTGGCGAATGCACGATGCGACACCGTGTCCAGTAGGGCACAATCGAGAGCGATGACAGTACTCGTCGCCTACGCCTCCAAACGCGGCTCCACTAAGGAGATCGCCGAGACGATCGCGGCGACCCTGCGGCGCGAGGGCCTGGGCGTCTGCCTCGAGCGATGCGAGGACGTCGACACTCTCGACGCCTACGATGCGATCGTCATCGGCAGCGCCGTCTACATGAAACGGTGGCGCGGCGACGCCCGCCACTTCCTCAAGAAGCACCGCAAGTCCCTCCGCCAAAAGCCCTTCTGGGTCTTCAGCTCCGGCCCGGTAGGCGACCCCGCCAAAGACAACCCCGACTGGGCCGAGCCCCCCAAAATCGCCGCCAAGGTAGAGGAGCTAGGGGGCAAAGAGCACGTTGTCTTCGGCGGCTGTCTGCCCGGGGAGCCGAAGAACTTCATGGAGAAAGCGATGGTGGAGGGAACGCCGAAGGAGTTCCGCGACCGCCGCGATTGGGCGCGGATCCGCACCTGGGCCAAGAAGATCGCATCGCAGCTCGTCGCCGTCCCCTCGGCATAGAGGACTTAACGTCAGCTGACCCTCCGCCCACCTATGCCGAGTGCACTTTTGCGAAAGCAGAATCTGGCTTCGGGGAATTTGCAGGCCCTTTAACAAGGCTGCCTACCCAAGCCTACATTGATAAGCAATAAGTCTTGACCTTTCGATAGTTCCCGATAAGTGTGGATCGGCGAAAGGCGGGGCCGGTAGTCCGACGGACCGACCGGCCCCTGGGAACAATGGCTCGGCAAAAGATCTCGAGTCTCTCTGCCGCGCCTTACAGAAAGGTAAAACATGAAGCAGAAACTCATGCTGCTTTTCGCGGGAGCGCTCGCCGTTCTCGCTCTTGCCGCAGTGCCTTCGGTGGCTATGGCCGGAGAATGGACCATTGATCCGGAAACCGGTGTAGCGAGTGAACTGACTTTCTCGGGTGAAACCGGCGAAGCGAAGCTCACATCCAGCCTCGGTACCGTAACGGCTAAAAAAGTCGACGTTAAAGGCACGTACGAAAATGGAACTACAGGCCATGTAGAGTTCACGTTCACAGAAGTTAGCGGCCTGGGCGGCACCTGCACCGGTACCGTACCGGTAGCGCCCACCGGAACGATTACAAGCACAGAACTTGCGTTCCACAACATCATGATCGAGAAAACAGGTGCAGAAGGGTTCCCCAACGGGAAGGCCGGAATTCTGATTACATCGAACCTTGAACACTTCGCCACGTTCAAATGTCCGCTGGCGACGGTGGAAGTCAAGGGCAATGGGATCATCGGCGAGGTTCTCAACCCCCTCTGCACCAACACCGGGTTCCAGTCCACGGCGACACTCGAATTTGCGTCAACCAGCACCGGCGTGCAGAAATACATGCAAGTCACAACAGAAGGCACGAAATACGACCTGACCGCTAAATCAAGCCTCGGCACGGTTACAGCATCCGAGGACGCGGAGGGTACGATTACGTTCAACCGCAAAGTGAAGATGACATGTCCGTAAGTCGATTGCTTGAACTCTGAGCATCGACTGAAAGAAAGGGCCGCTGATTCAGCGGCCCTTTCTTAAATTCCCACGGAGGGGCGGACAAAGTCGACCGGACTAGCCCCCTGGGAACAACGGCTCGGCAACAAGGCTTCGAATCTCTCTGCCGGGCCTAACAGAAAGGTTAACAAATCAGAAAATGATGCTGGTTTTCGCGAGAGCGCTTGCCGTTCTCGTCTTCGCCGCATTGCCCGCGGTGGCCATGG
>DASZNP010000046.1:0-5683 GCA_035551255.1 Solirubrobacterales bacterium | reverse complement strand
ACCGGACGCCTTCGGCTTGAGTGTCCGTACGGGGTCACCCCACCCCCGAAGGAGCCGCTACCTAGAATCGTTGGGCGGATGACTTTGATGGTTGAGCTAGACGGGCAGTACCGGCACTTGAGGGAAGAGTGCGGTCTGCTTGACCGCTCCGAGCGGGGGAAGCTGCTCGTCACCGGCAGCGAGGCGGCCGAGTACCTGCAGGGGCAGTTGACCAACGACGTCGAGGCGATCGAGCCCGGCGACGGCGCTTACGCGGCGCTGCTCGACCGCAAGGGGCACATGCAGGGCGACATGCGGGTGCTGCGGCGGGGCGACGGTCCCGACCTGCTGCTCGACACCGAGCCCGAGGCGCTGGAGGCGGTGCGGCGGCACCTCGGGATGTACAAGATCGGCCGCGAGGTCGACGTGGTCGACGTTACGGCGGAGCGGGCACTGCTCTCGCTGATCGGACCGCGGGCGGTCGAGATCGCCGGCTCCCCGGCGCTGCCGGAGAACGCCTGCGAAGAGGTGACGATCGCCGGGACGGACGTACTCGCGGTCGGCACCGCCGAAGGGATCGACCTGATCTTCGAGGCCGAGGCGCGCGACCGCGTCGCCGACGCCCTGCTCGCCGCCGGGGCCGCCGAGGTCTCGCCCGAGGCGGTCGAGATCCTGCGGATCGAGGCCGGCCGCCCCCGCTTCGGCGCCGAGATGGGGACCGAGACGATGCCCGCCGAGGCCGGGATCGTCGAGCAGGCGGTCAGCTTCACCAAGGGCTGTTACATCGGCCAGGAGACGGTCGCCCGCCTCCACTACAAGGGCAAGCCGAACCGCCACCTGCGCGGGCTGAAGCTGAGCGGGACCCAGAGAGCGCAGCCCGGGGACGCGGTTCTGCTCGGCGAGAAAGAGGTCGGCAGGCTCGGCAGCGCCGGCGTCTCCCCCGCCTTCGGCGCGATCGGGCTGGCGATCCTGCGGCGCGAGGCCGAGCCCGGCTCCACCGTCGCCGTAGGTGAAGATGGCGTTACGGCTGAAGTCGTGTCCCTCCCCTTCGGTTAGATTCAGCCCCGATGGGGCCCGGAGGAGTTAGAGCGTTCGCGGTAGCTGCCGTTCTCGGCGCCGTCCTCCTCGTCGGCTGTGGCGAATCCCGGCACGCCAACGAACCGCGGCCGCAGGTCTCGACCCGAGTCAGCGTCACGATCAACCCGAACGAACTGATCGTGCAGCCGACGGAAATCGGGACGAAAGCCGAACCGACCCAAGAAGTCGAACAGAATGAAGGCAACCCGGCGCCGCCGATCAAAACGAAGGCGCCGCTCGACGTCACGGTCGTCGCCGCCAACCAGACGGCCAAGGACACGAAGCTGAAGATCACCGGTACCAAGGACGGCGAATCGGAGACGATCTACGCTCACAGCCCGGGCACCTTCGGCTTCAACCTCCCGGCCGGGAACTACACGGTCTCGGCGGTCGGGATGCCGCAGGCGGGCTCGGCGCACCTCAAGGTCGGCAGCTACCGCGCGTCCTCCCAGAACGACCTGCTGCTGCCCTAGCGCGAAGAAGCCGCTGCAAGCGACGTTTCAGAACGGCTGTTCCGTCTGAGCAGCGCGTCAGCCTGCTTAGCGATGACTATCGCACTCGTTTTCGCCGTCCTCGTAATCGCCGTCCTGGCCTACCTGCTGGTCACGCGGGAGCCCGAGCCGGCCGAGCAGCCCGACCTCGCCCCCGCGATCCAGGAAGCGGCTTCGCAGGCGACCGCCAACGCTCTCTCTGAGGCTCTGCCCGGGCTGCTGCGGGCGAACAAAGAGGCCCGCGAGGTCGACGTCAAGACCGCCGAGGCGGCGCTCGACAAGCGCCAGGCCGAGATCAAGAACCTGGCCGAGCGAATCGCCGAGGGCCAGCGGAAGATCGAAGAGCAGGTACAGCGGCGCGGAGAGACCGACCTGCGCACGCAGGCCCTGCTTGAACAGATGGGGCAGACGATCGGCAACCTCAACAGCGAGACCGCCGGTCTGAAGAAGGCGCTGCGCCAGCCGCAGACCCGCGGCCAGTGGGGCGAGCTGCAGCTGCGGCGGTGCGTCGAGGTGGCCGGCATGACCGAGCACGTCGATTTCGAACTGCAGGCCACCCTCCGCACCGAAGACGGCCGGCTGCGACCAGACGCGATCTTTCGGCTGCCGGAGGGCCGCAGCTTCGTCGCCGATTCCAAGGTGCCGCTCGACGCTTTCCTCGATGCGCAGGAGTCAGAGGTCGAATCCGAGCGCCGCACGCACCTGGAGCGCCACGCACGACAGGCCCGTGAGCACGTTCGCAGCCTCAGCTCGAAGGACTACCAGGGGCAGTTCAACCCAGGCGAGATGCCGGACTTGGTGATCTGCTTCATCCCCAACGAGCCGGCGCTCCATGCCGCCTTCGCCGCCGATCCCGGGCTCTTCGACTACGCGCTGGAACGCAACGTGCTGCTCGTCTCCCCCACCTCGCTGATCGGGCTGCTGCGGACGATGGAGCTGGGCTGGCGGCAGGAGCGGATGGTCGCCGAGGCGGCCGAGATCGCCAACGCCGCCGGCACTTTGCACGGACGGTTCTCGAAGTTCCTCAGCGACTTCGACGCGGTCGGCAACCGGCTCTCCTCCGCGACCAAGGCCTACAACTCGGCGGTCGGCTCGATGGAGGGCCGCCTGCTGCCGCAGCTCCGCAAGGTCGAGGGCATGGGCGTCGCGCCAGGCAAGGAGATCGAGGCACCGAAGCCGGTCGAGGCGACCGTGCGCGAGATCAGCGCCCCCGAGCTTCGTGAGGCGAGCGCCGAGCCGCCCGAGGCCGAAGCCGCCTAGAGACAGCTCGCTCGGCGCTTAACTAGGATTCGCTTCCCTACTGAGACGACCCGCGGAGGAGCCGGTTTTGGCCGTTGACACGAGTGCGATTGCGAAGTTGGACGTTGAGCCCGGCACGCTGCCGGAGACGATGGCGGCATGGGTGATTCGCCAGGAGCGCGAGGGCGAACCGAAAGACGCCTTCCAGCTCGAGCAGATCGAGGTCCCCGAGCCCGGCGCCTTCGAGGTGATCGTGCGAGTGATGGCGGCCGGCGTCAACTTCAACAACGTCTGGGCCTCGCTGGGCGAGCCGGTCTCGATCTTCGGCTACGGCGACCACCCCGAGTACGGCCACCACATCGGCGGCTCCGACGCCTCCGGGATCGTCTGGAAAGTCGGCGAGGGCGTCACCCGCTGGAAAGTCGGCGACGAGGTCGTGATCCACTGCAACCAGGCCTCCTACGAGGACGTCGAGGTCCACGGCCTCGACCCGATGGCGGCTCCGAGCCAGCGGATCTGGGGCTACGAGACCACCTGGGGCTCCTTCGCCCAGTTCACCAAGGTGCAGGCGCAGCAGCTGCTACCGAAGCCGCGCAACCTCTCCTGGGTCGACTCCTCCTCCTACGGCCTCACCTACTTCACCGCCTACCGGATGCTGATGGACCAGTGCAACCTGCAGGCCGGCCACAACGTCCTCATCTGGGGCGCGGCTGGCGGCCTCGGCGTCTTCGCCGTCCAGCTCTGCAAAGCCGCTGGCGCCAACGCGGTCGGCGTCGTCTCTTCGGACGAGAAGGGCGAGCTGATCAAGAAGCTCGGCGCCGTCGATTACGTCAACCGCAACGAGTTCCGCGAGATGATGCGGTCCGACGACAACCTCACCGACCGCGCCGCTGATAAGGAGCGCTTCCTCGGTTCGCGCGCCTTCGCCAAACGGGTCAAAGAGATCCTCGGCGACGCCCCCGACATCGTCTTTGAGCACGTCGGCCGGGCGACCTTCCCGACCTCGGTCTACACCGTGAAGCCGTTCGGCAAAGTCGTGATCTGCGGCGCCACCTCCGGGTACCAGCTCGACTTCGACGTCCGCTACCTGTGGATGAAGCAGAAGCAGATCATCGGCTCCCACTTCGCCAACGCCTACGAGTGCATGAAGGCGAACCAGCTGATGGCGGAGGGCAAGGTACGGCCGGTGCTCTCGGAAACGATGGGCTTCGACGGTGTCCCCCACGCCCACCAGCTGATGCACGAAAACAAGCACCTGGGCAAGATCGCGATCCTCGTCGGCGCCGAGGACGAGCAGGAGGGCCAGTACGAGGACGGGCCCGGGGCGATCCGGGCGGAGGTGGGTGCCTGATGGAGGTCTGCACGCTCGACTGGCACATCACCCCGATGCGGGCCGACCGCTTCCTCGACCTCTGGGAACCGATGGCGGCGAAGGCGCCGGCCTACGGCGCCAAGAGCTGGTCACTGACCCGCTCGACCGACGACCCGCTGGCGATCCGCCAGACGATGGTCTGGGAGACCCGCGCTGACTTTGAACGCTATTGGTTCTCAGACGAGATCGAGCACGCCCGGGCGGCGGTCATCGACCTCTACGTGATCCCGCTGCTGCCCGCCTGGCACACCCTGCTCGCCGCCGAATAGCGGCGACTTCGAGGTAGATCCCGAGCGCGCTTAGCTAAGCGCGCTCGAGCGGCGCCATCGTTAGGCCCGCCATCTCGAGCTGCTCCCAGTAGTGCTCGGCCGGCTCGCGCGGACCGGTCCAGACGATCGCCTGGCCGCCGTGGTGGATCTGATCGGCGATCCGGTGGCCCTGCTCGAGGCTGACGCCCGGGAGGACGCGGGCGAGGGTTTGGGCGACGTGGTCGAAGGTGTTGTGGTTGTCGTTGCGGACGATCACCCGCCAGTTGCCGCCGAGGCCAGAATCGGGGCCGGCGGTACGGGGACGCTCGATCGTGCTGGTGGACATCGCCTAGAAATTATGGCCCCGAATAAACGAGCCGTGAGGTTCGTTCCGGTTCTGGAGGACCTAGAAGGGACTGGGGACGCGGACGACGACGTCGTCGACGCTGGCGACGATGCCGTTTCCGTTCTTGATCGTGCCGACGACGACGGCTGAAGCGCGGCCGGAGAGGTCGCCGGCGGCTTCGTCTTTGGCTTCGCCGACTAGTTCGTTGCCGACGTAGGCGAAGAGGCGGGCCTGGCCCTTTTCCGCGCCGCTGGTGACGTTGACGGCGCGCAGTCGCAGCTTGTTCGCTTCGTTGATGCCGATGACCGCTTTCTCATTCTTGGCGATCGCCAGGTACTTGGTGCCTTCCTTCGTCACCTTGATCAGCTGCGCCTTTTTCTGCCGCGGGAAAACGAGGAGCGCGTACTTGTCGCCGGATCCGGCACGGAGCATGAGGCCGAGGTAGGCCTTGCGCTGCAGCGCAGTCGGGGTGCCGCTGAGCAGGCGCTCGGTGGCGGCGATCTCGAGGTCGCGGCCAAGCACGGGGGTGCGGTAGGCGCAGGAGCTGGTCGCCTTGCCGATCGTGATCCGCATCGCCCCTCCCGCCCCCGCGCGGGCGCAGTTCTTACCGGAGAGCTTGATCAGCTGGCTGCGCTGGGCGAGCGATTCCATCCCGTTGCGGTAGATGCCGATCATCGCCGCGCCGGCAATCGCACAGCAGAGCAGGCCGGCGGCAAGCGCGACCATGAAGGTGGCTGAGAAGCGGCGCTTCATCGAGTCGCCAGCCTAAACACAGGCGAGGCCGAAAGATGCGGCTCGCGGCGGCTTGGGCGGCGGATTTCGGCCGCCCGAATGCGTCACAGAGGCCTTGTCCAATCCCAAATATCATTCAGCTCATGAGCGACCACCGACTTCCCCAGCCCGACCGGCCGTGGGTGATGCGCACCTACGC
>DASZNP010000045.1:0-28822 GCA_035551255.1 Solirubrobacterales bacterium | reverse complement strand
CGACGAGAAGGGCGGCGGCTGGTACGAGGTCGTCACCCGCTTCACCCTCGAGGTCGAGGGCGGCGACAAGCCCTGCTTCGTCGGTGACAGCGTCACTCGCGTCATGGCCGCCCCGGCCGGCTGACCTGCGCCGACCTCAGGCGAAGTGCACGAGGCTGACGCCGCCGGCGATCAGGCAGTAGATCGCGAACGGTTTCAGGGTGTGGGTTTCGAAGTAGCGGACCAGGTAGCGGACCGAGATGTAAGCGGCGATGCCGCAGACGACGAAGCCGACCGCGACCTGGCCGTGGATGTGTTCGCCGGCGCTGCCGAAGAGGGTCGGGATCTTCAGTACGCCCGCGGCGAGGATCACCGGCGTCGCCAGGAGGAAAGCGAAGCGTGCTGCGTCCTCATGCGAGAGCCCGCGCCAGAGGCCGCCGACCATGGTCACGCCGGAGCGGCTGATCCCCGCCAACAGCGCGAGGATTTGGAGACTGCCGATCAGCAGGCCGTCGAGGTAGGAGATGCTGGAGATGCGGACGTCGGAGGCGTGGGCGGCGGCGATGTCCTCGGCCGTGCGACGGCCGCCGTGGGCCGGTGCCGGGACCGCGACCTCGTCTCCGTGCTGCGAGGGCAGGCCGCCAGGCTCGTCCTCGGTCTGCCGCCGCAGCCGCTCGCCGGCGAGCAGGATCAACCCGTTGACGAACAGGAGCGCGCTGGCCGCCACCGGCTTGGCGAAGATGGTGCGGAACACATGCTCGAGGCCGAGCCCGACGATCCCGACCGGGATCGTCGCGAGGATGATCAACCAGGCGAGGCGCTCATCGGGGTCCTCGGCGCTGAACGCCCGGGTCGAGACGATGCGGCGGGCGCTGCGGAAGAAGCCGCGGATGATCCGCACCCAGTCGGCGCGGAAGAAGAACAGCAGCGCCAGCGCGGTAGCGACGTGCAGGGCGACGATGAAGGCGAGGTAGAACGAGGTCTCGCTGTTTGATGACGAGGACTGGGTGACCAGGGTCTCCCAGGAGCCGCCGATCCAGGCGGGGACCAGGACCGAGTGGCCGAGGCTGGAGACAGGAAAGAGCTCGGTGACCCCCTGCACGAGGGCGATCACGATGGCCTGCAGGTAAGAGAGCATTGAAGGGCTTTTGGGGTGGTGGTTGCGGACTGGACCGGAGGCGTCTCCCCTTGCCTCTTCATTGACCTAACCGTCAGGTCGCGGCGATTCTTTCATCTGGACCGGCCATCGTCGTTCCAGCTCACGCAGCATCGGCGGGTAGACGACGAGGTGCCGGAACGGCTGGATCGCTGCCAGGTACGCCCGGCCGAGCAGCCCATTCGGCTTCACGTAGACCGCCATCTGCCCGCGGTAGCGGCCTTGTCCGTCGGGAACCCAGGAGAGGTGGAGGACGCCGTGGACCGTCTTGTTGGCCAGCTCCGCCGCCCACTCGTCGTCGAGCAGGTACACCGACTTGAACGGCAGGGTCTCGAATTCAGGCCCGGAGGGTCCATCACGCAGATCCGCGGGCAGTCGATCGCGGAGCATCTGCCAATCCGGCAGGTCCTCCTTGTCCACGTCATCCCAGCCAAGGATCTCCCCAAGTTTCCACCGAATCGCCCACAGCGCCCGGCTGGCACGGGAGGGGCTTTCCGCGGTGGAGGCCGACGCGAAGATCTCGACCAACCGCGGAAAGTCATCCGGCCCACCGGGAGTCGGCAGCGCCCAGACGTCGAGCAGGCGAAAGTCCCGGACCAGCGCATGGATCCGCCATGGGCGGGAGGTCTGCTCGGAGTCGGGGAGCTTCATGAAGTGCTCTTTCATGAGTCGGAGCGAATCACTGCCGGATGAACCGGTTAAAGCTCACCAAAACTTTCGCGGTACCCCGCCTCCCATTCAATCGCCTCTTCCAATTTCGTCTGAACCTCTTTGCTTAGGAGCGTCCTTGCCTGAGGGTCAATGAACATCTCGTGAAGTTTCTTCTTGCGGTTACTTAGACGGAAAAAAGGCCGCTTCCACCAAAGGACGGATCTGGAGGACAGCTTTCGAAATCCTCGTGCGCTCAGGCGCCCACTCCAGCCCGTGCCCATACCAACGCCCTGCGGGCTGAGCCGCACTACGAAGGGCTGGAGGTACATGAAGGCCCGATCTCGATCAAGATAGGTCAGGGTTAGCCAGATCTCGCAACTAGGAGGGGGAAGAGTCCAGGTCATCTGCCAATTCCGACTCTCTCCTGAGGACAGATTGAATCCTGGGCCCCGGTTATTGACCGTCACGCCGTTGGGCAAGGGGCGGCCAGGTCCCGCTAGGAGAGTCAAGTCGACGGCCATCCCAGGGCCGAGATTTCGAACCTTGAGAGTGGCCCCCTTCGTTTCAGTCGCCTCCGCAAGCTCGCGAACGACTTCGGCATCGCGTACTTGCAGGCGCTGCTCTTTCAAAAGTAGGTAGGTGACGACTACATAGAAAGCGGTGATCAAGCAAAGAACCAGCGTCGCGAGCGCCGTGAGACTGCCCCCATGGGAGTCGAGCCACTGAATCAGAGAAGCGACGGGCATAAGGAAAAGGGTTTGACCTTCACCCTCGTGATCAAGGGGTGAAGGTCAAACCCGTGAGATAGAGCTACTTGACGACCAGGGTGCCTTCCATGCCGGCCTGGCGGTGGCCCGGGACCGAGCAGAAGTAGGTGTAGGTGCCCGGCTTCAGTTCGACTTCGCCGGTTTCGGAGCCTTCCTGGACCACTTCGACGCCGCCTACTTCCTTGCCGTTTTCGTCTTCGATCACCACGTCGTGGGGGACCGGCGATTCGTTGGTGAACTTGATCGTGTCCTTGCCGGCTTTGGCGGTGATTTCTTCGCTGGTGAAGGCGAGGTTGCCGCTGGGATCGGCTTCGACTTCGACGGTCGAGCCGCCGGTGGCGCCTTCGGCTTCCTTTTCGACTTCTTCGGCCTTGCCTTCGGCTTCTTCGCCGACTTCTTCGGCCTTTTCTTCCGCTTCCTGAGCGGCGCCCGCCACCGCACCGGTTTCTTCGTTGGTCGTACTGGAGCCTCCGCCGCAGGCGACCAGCGCGACGGCAGCGAGGAGCAGGGCGAACAGGACAATCAGCTTCTTCATCTCATTCCTTTCCCGCAAAGGATTTGCTGAGGTTGGGGTCTCCGACTCTAGTCGCGGTACGTAAAGGGCCGCTACCCCGTTCAGCGCCCGTGGAACTCGGGGGTGCCGCCGCTGAAGAAGGTCTCGACGCCCTGGCGCAGGTCTTCGGTCGCCATCGAGTCGGCAATGCCGTGGCGCTCTAGCTGTAGGTGCTCGGTGATGCTGTTGTCGAGACTTACCCCGCAGAGGTACTTGGCCATCCGTACGTAGTGGGGCGCCTTCTTCGCCAGCTCCTCGGCCTTTGCCCGTGCCGCCTCGGCCAGCTCATCGGGAGCGACGACGGCGCTGACCAGCCCCATCGCCTGAGCGTCCTGGGCGCTCAGATTCGGATCTTCGAGCAACAGTTCCAGCGCTTTGCTCGGGCCGATCACGCGCGGCAGGAAGTAGGTCATGCCGCCGTCGGGCGAGGCGCCAATCCGCCCGTAGGCGGGAGCGAAGAAGGCGGCCCCGGAGGCGATGCGGATGTCGCAGGCGAGCGCCAGTGAGAAGCCAGCCCCCGCGGCCGGCCCGTTGATCGCGCCGATCACCGGATAGGGGATCCGCCGCAGGTCGACGATCGCCTGGTGCAGGACCTCGGCGCCGCGTCGCACGTCGCTCGGCAAGTCGATCTCGCCCGACTCGACCCCTTTGCGGAACCAGGTGACGTCGCCGCCGGCGCAGAACGCCTTGCCGGCGCCGGTGATGATCAGCGCCCGCAGCTTCGCCCGGTCGGCGAGCCAGGCGAAGGCGACCGTCATCTCGCCGATCAGTTCCGGGCTCATCGCGTTGAAGGCGTCGGGCCGGTCGAGGGTCAGCGTCCCGATCTCGCCGTCGATCTCGATCCGAATCGTGTTTAGCTGCGGCGGGTTGACGGTCTCGGGGCTCATGGGTCTCCTGGTTCTGTTGGTCGGGCGGGCTGGTCGCGCGGGGTTGGCCGGGCGGCCAGCAGCCTACCCTTAGAGCGATGGCAAAAGGCAAGGGGAAAGCGAAGCAGGAGGGGGTGCTGAGCCGCGCCGAGCGGATTGCGCAGCAGCGCAAGGAGCTGCCCGACCAACCCGGCGTCTACCTCTTCTACGACCGCGACGGCGAGCTGCTCTACGTCGGCAAGGCGCGCTCGATCCGCAAGCGCATCTCCTCCCATTTCAGCGGCGGCAACACGCGGCTCACCTCGCGGATCGACCGCATCGAGAGCCTCGTCACCGCCAACGAGGCGGAGGCGCTGCTGACCGAGCAGAGCTTCGTCAAGCGCCACCGGCCGCGCTTCAACATCCGCCTACGGGACGACAAGTCCTACCCCTACGTCGCGGTCAGCCTCGACGAGGAGTACCCGCGCGTCTACTTCACCCGCGAGAAGCACCGCAGCGGTCGCGCCTACTTCGGCCCCTTCTCCAGTGCCAAGCGGGTGCGGGAGACGCTCGACCTGCTCGGCAAGCTCTTCCAGTTCCGCACCTGCGAGGGCAAAGAGCCCGGTCGCCGCTCCGGCAGCCCCTGCCTCGACTACTACATCAAGCGCTGCGGGGCGCCCTGCGTCGAGTACATCTCCCAGGAGGAGTACCGCCGCAACATCGAGGCGATCGTCGACTTCCTCTCCGGCCGCTACCGCCAGGTCGAGCGCGAGGAGGAGGGGAAAATGAAAGAGGCGGCCGGAGCGCAGGAATTCGAGCGGGCGGCGATCCACCGCGACCGCCTGAAAGCGATCCGCTCGCTGTTCGAGCGCCAGCGGGTGGCGGGGGCGACGATGGGGACGGCGGACCTGATCGGGGTCGCGGTCGAGGGACAGGACGCCAACGCCCAGGTCTTCCAGGTCCGCGACGGGATCCTCGCCGAGCGCCAGAGCTTCTACCTCGAAAACCAGGGCGAACGCGAGCCGGCCGAGGTCGCCGAGGAGTTCATCTCCCAGTACTACGCCGCTTCACCCTCGATGCCGCGGACGATCATCGTCGGGCCGTACCTGCGCGAGCGGGCCGAGGTGCTCGCCGAGGCGCTGGGCGAGCGGCGCGGGGCGCCGGTCGAGGTGCGGGCCGCCGAGCGCGGCGACAAACGGCGGCTGCGCGAGCTCGCTGAGCGCAACGCGCAGCTGGCGCTGGACCAGGACAGGCTGCGGCGCGAGCACCGGCGGACGCAGCGGGTCGAGGCGCTGGGGGCGCTGGCCGAGGCGCTGGGGATGGAGGAGCTGCCGGTGCGGATCGAGGGCTTCGACATCTCGACGATCGGCGGCGAGCACACCGTCGCCTCGATGGTCGTCTTCGAGGGCGGCGCGCCGAAGAAGTCCGACTACCGGCGCTTCAAAGTCCGCGGCGACCTACGTCTCGACGGCGTCGGCAAGGGCGGCCCCGATGATTTCGCCTCGATGGAGGAGGTGCTCGCGCGGCGGATGGCGCGCTACCTCGAACAGGCCGACCTCTCGCCGCACGACGGCAAACGCGACGCCAGCTTCTCCTCGCTGCCCTCGCTGATCCTGATCGACGGCGGCAAAGGGCAGCTGGCGGCGGGGGTGCGGGCGCTGCAGCCCTTCACCGAGCGCGGCGTCACCGTCCTCAGCCTCGCCAAGCGGCTGGAGGAGGTCTACGTCCCCGGCCGCTCCGAGCCGCTCGACCTCGCCGCCGACTCGGAGGCCTCGCGGCTGCTGCAGCGGGTCCGCGACGAGGCCCATCGCTTCGCGATCGACCACCACCGCGGCCGCCGCGACCGTGGCATGCTCGAAAGCTCTGTCTTCGACTCGCTGCCCGGGATCGGGCCGGCGCGCAAGCGGGCGCTGCTGCAACACTTCGGGACGCCGGAGCGGTTCCTCGCCGCCACCCGCGAGGAGCTCGAGGCAGTGCCCGGCCTGCCTGGCAAAGTAGGCCGCGAGATTCACGAGCAGCTCAACCGGACCAACTAGTGGTTATCCAGAGACTCCCACGCACGGCTGGCGGCCCCGGACACTTCGCGGGGCGTTGTCCTCAGTCGGCCAAATGGCGCTGCCATTCGGCCTCCCTGCGTCCTACCCCCGCTCGGTCCGGGACTCGCCAGCCGCACGCGCGAGCCTCTGGATAACCACTGGGAGAGTCAGATGGCGGAGCGGGTGGACATCGAGGCGCAGAGCGGAGGCGACGGCAACGGCGCTGGGCCCGCGAAGGCGGTCACGCTCGTTGTCATCACCGGGCACTCGGGGGCGGGCAAGTCGGAAGCGATTGCGGCCTTCGAGGACGGTGGCTACTTCTGTGTCGACAACCTGCCGCCGCGGATGATTGCCAGCCTCGGCGAGCTCTTCCGCCACGAGGGCAGCGGGGTGGAGCGCGCGGCGATCGTCTCCGACGTGCGGGGCGGCGAGTACTTCGAGGAGCTGGTGCAGGTGATCGACGACCTCGAGGCCGAAGGGCTGAAGCCGATGGTCCTCTTCCTCGAGGCCGACGAGGAGACCCTGCTTGACCGTTACAAGGAGACCCGCCGTCGGCATCCACTGGCGCCGGAGGGGAGGATCGTCGAGGGGATCCGGGCGGAGCGGGTGCTGCTGGCGCCGCTGCGCGAGCGGGCCGACAAGGTGATCGACACCAGCGACCTGACCGGAGCGGAACTGCGGCGGCAGATCAAGGAAGAGCTGCTGGGGCAGGAGGAGAGCGGCAAGCTGGCGCTGACCCTGCTCACCTTCGGCTTCAAGAACGGGCCGCCGCGCGACGCCGACCTAACCCTTGACGTCCGCTTCCTGCCCAACCCGTACTACGACAAGGTCCTGCGCCCGATGACCGGGATGGACGAGGAGGTCCGCGCCTACGTCGAGAACGGCACCCAGGCGGGAGAGTTCTACGGTCGCCTGCTGCCGCTACTCGAGTTCCTCGTCCCCGCCTACGTCAACGAGGGCAAGAGCCACCTGACGATCGCAATCGGCTGCACCGGCGGCCGCCACCGCTCGATAACCGTCGCCGACCGCATCCGCCGCGACCTAGCCGCCCGCGACGACGTAATCGTGCGAGTGAAGCACCGCGACGTAGAGATTGGCTGAGGGCGGCCGGGCCGCTCATGCGGCCGGGCGATTTCCCAGGAGGGCGCGGAGGTCGGCGGCGATCGCCTCGGGTTCGTCGTCGAGCTGGTTCCAGGTGAGACGGGTGACCGAGTAGCCGGCTACACGCAGCACCCGGTCGCGGGTGCGATCTTCACGGAAGGCGGTCCTGGTGCGGTGCCCCTCCCAGCCATCGAGCTCGACGATCTGGCCGGTCCCGGCCAGTGGCAATCGACCTGGTAGCGCTTCGGCCCGAGCAGGATCCAGTCGTTGAAGCGCGGCAGCGGAAGTTCGTGGCGCCGCAGAAAGGGAGCAAAGCGTTGCTCCAGCTTGGTTCGCTTGCGCCCAGGCGGTTCTTCCTTCAAGCGTTCGATGGCGAGCCTGACGTTCGTGGAGCCGCGCTTGCCGGGATAGCGGTCGAGCAGGTGCCAGAGCGAGAGGCGGTCCCAAAGGTTGTGGAATTCGGCCTCCCGCAACATCGAGACCACCGCATCTGCATCCTCGGTGGCGGCGAGATCGAAGATGGTCCGCGGCACCGAGGTGACGGGAATCCCGGCCTTCACCCCTCGCTCGTCGCCGGGAACTCGCGAGAAGTGCCTGCGGATCGAGACAGAGGAGCGACTGCGGTGGCCGACCGTTACGTCGATCCGTGTCCGCGAGGTGGGGCGGATGCGCCAGAGGGCGGCGGCGGAGTAGTGGCTGAGAACCGCTTCGGGCCCCGAGGCCAACACAGCTGCCATCCAACGTCCCTCTCTGCTGATCGTCCGATGCCCGACGCAATAGACCCCGGCGTGGAGGCGGTGGAGCCGCCCCGAGCGCAGGCGAGCCCCGATCGCCCCTCGTCCGTATCCGGCCGCAACAAGCTGCGACCTGCTCACCAACCCATGCTGCCGCCGCGCAAGCTCCGCTAGCCGCCGATCGTCATCGCGAGTTCGCGAAAAGGCATCCTGAAGATGCTGTTCTGCGAACTCGCTGGGCATGCCGGAAGCGTGCCGAGCTGAGGCGCGCGTATGGCGCGCGGTTTGTGCCTTTTCGCGCCTTAGAAGGGCACGAAAGCGTGACTTTGAGCCCGTCAACCTAGAATCGCTCGCCTTGCCTGACCCCGTTATCTCCATCAAGGGCCTGCGGATGAGCTATGGCTCTACCGAGGCGGTCCGTGGCATCGACCTTGAGGTCGAGCGCGGTGAGGTCTTTGCCTTCCTTGGACCGAACGGGGCTGGGAAGACGACTACGGTCGAGATCCTCGAGGGGTACCGGCGGCGGAGCGGGGGAGAGGTGTCGGTGCTGGGTGAGGACCCGGCGCGGGCGGGGCGCGACTGGCGCGAGCGGATCGGGATCGTCCTGCAGAGCGGGCGCCTTGATCCCTACCTGACCGTGCGCGAGTCGCTTGACCTCTACGCCGGCTACTTCCGCAACCCGCGGCCGACCGATGAGGTGATCTCGCTGGTCGGGCTGGAGGAGAAAGCCGACGAGCGCGCGCGCCGGCTTTCCGGCGGCCAGCAGCGCCGCCTCGACGTCGGCATGGCCCTGATCGGCGACCCCGAGCTGCTCTTCCTCGACGAGCCGACCACCGGCTTTGACCCCTCGGCCCGCCGCCAGGCCTGGGACGTGATCGCCGGCCTGCGAGACCTCGGCAAGACCGTCTTCCTCACCACCCATTACATGGATGAGGCGCAGCGGCTGGCCGACCGGGTGACGATCATCGCTGCCGGCCGCATCGTCGCCCGCGGCACGCCCGCCGACCTCGGCCAGCGGGAGAACGCCGAGACGACGATCCGCTACCGCGTCGACGGCCGCGAGGTGAGCGTGCAGACCAACCAACCGGTGAAGGCGCTGAACGAGCTGACCGGCAGGGCGCTCGCAAACGGCGAAGAGCTCGAGGGCTTGGAAGTGACCCGGCCGTCGCTCGAGGACGTCTACCTCGAGCTGACCGCCGCGGCTGAGGCCGAGGCCGCCGCCGGGGCGGGCGCTGCGGAGGAGCCCGCCCGATGAACGGCCTCGCCCTCGTCGGCCACCAGTTCCGCTACGACCAGAAGGCCTTCTGGCGGAACCCGGCCTCCGTCTTCTTCACGGTGATGTTCCCGGTGATCGTCTTCCTCATCCTCGCCGTCGTCTTCAACGGCGAAACCGTCAACGTCCGCGGCGGCGTCGAGGCGACCACCTACTACGTCCCCGCGATCATGTCGCTCTCGATCATCTCGGCGACGATGCAGACGCTGGCGATGACCCTGGTGATCGCCCGCGAAGACGGCCGCCTCAAGCGCGGCCGCGGCACCCCGATGCCGCCCTGGGTCTTCATCGCCGGCCGGGTCGGCAACTCGATCGTCGTCGCCCTGATGATGCTTGTCCTGCTAGCGGCGATCGGCGGCGTCCTCTACGGGGTCAGCGTCCCCTGGGAACGCCTGCCGGAGATCCTGCTCACCCTCGTCGTCGGCGCCGCCTCCTTCTGCTGCCTCGGCATCGCCCTCACCGCCGCGATCCCCTCCCAGGACGCCGCCGCGGCAATCGTCAACGCGATGCTGCTGCCGCTCTACTTCCTCTCCGGCGTCTTCATCCCCGAAGACCAGCTCCCGGGCGGCGTCATCTCCTTCGCCGACCTCTTCCCGGTCCGCCACTTCTTCGACGCCTTCTTCGACGCCTACGTCCCCGCCGGCGGCCCCTCGGTCTCCTGGGACAACCTCGCCGTCGTCGCCCTCTGGGGCATCGCCGGCCTCCTTCTGGCGATCAAGTTCTTCCGCTGGACCCCGCGCTCTGACTGACCGGGCGGCTTTCCGGGGAACACCCCTATAGCCTCTCCGGTCTGATGCTTCACCACGTCCTCCTGGAGGTCGGCGACCTCGATCGCTCTGCGGCCTTCTATGACTCGATGCTGGCCCCGCTGGGCTGGCGGCGGCATTTCGAGCAGGATCAGACGATCGGCTGGGGCATCGCCAAACCCGTTTTCTTCGTCTCGTCCAAGCACAGCCCGGCTGCCGGCTTCGGCCTCTTGAGCTTCTCGGCGCTGGGGATCGTGGCGGTGAAGGCGGCCTGGGAGAATGGGGTCAAAGCCGGCGGCGTCAGCGTCGCCGATCCGGGCGAGCAGCGCTCGCACGGCTCAGGCTCCTACTCCGCCTTTCTCAAGGACCCGGACGGGTACGAGATCGAGATCACGATCGGCTCCGACTGAGGCCTGAGCCGAAGGCGCCGACCCCATAGGATCGGCTTCCCGCAACAACCCGCCTCACAAAACGAATTAGGAGGAATTGGTTCATGGCTGTGAAGGTCGGCATCAACGGTTTCGGCCGCATCGGGCGCAACGTCTTCCGGGCCGCCAAGGAGTCGAACGCGGACATCGACTTCGTCGCGGTCAACGACCTCGTCGACACGGCCACGATGGCCCACTTGCTCAAGTACGACTCGATCCTCGGCCGCTACCCCGGCGGCGTCGAGGTCGACGGCGACACGATCATCGCCGACGGCGACGAGCTCAAGGTCCTCTCCGAGCGCGACCCCGCCGACCTCCCCTGGGGCGACCTCGGCGTCGACGTCGTGATCGAGTCGACCGGCTTCTTCACCAAGCGCGCCGATGCCGCCAAACACCTCGAGGCCGGCGCCAAGAAGGTGATCATCTCCGCCCCGGCGACCGAACCGGACGTGACCGTCGCCCTCGGCGTCAACTTCGACTCCGACTACGACCCCGAGAGCCACGACGTCATCTCCAACGCCTCCTGCACGACCAACTGCCTGGCGCCGCTGGCCAAAGTCCTGCACGAGGCCTTCGGGATCGAACAGGGGCTGATGACGACGATCCACGCCTACACCGCCGACCAGCGCCTGCAGGACATGCCGCACAAGGACCCGCGCCGCTCGCGCGCCGCGGCGCTCAACCTGATCCCGACCACGACCGGCGCCGCCAAGGCCGTGGGCCTGGTGCTGCCGGATCTGAACGGCAAGCTGAACGGGTTCGCGATGCGCGCCCCGGTCCCCACCGGCTCGGTCGTCGACCTCACCTTCGACGCCGAAAAGGCGACCAACCCGGAGGAGGTCAACGCCGCGGTCAAGGCGGCGGCGGAGGGCCCGCTGCAGGGCATCCTCTCCTACACCGAGGACCCGATCGTCTCCACCGACATCGTCGGCGACCCGCACTCCTCCATCTTCGACGCCGCCCAGACGATGGTGATCGGCGACGGCAAGCTGGTGAAGGCGGTCTCCTGGTACGACAACGAGTGGGGCTACTCCAACCGCTGCGTCGAGCTGGCGGGCAAGGTCCTGCCCTCCTGAGGGCGCGGGGTCTCGTCCGCTGATGGGCTTCGACAAGGCAAGCGTCCGCGACGCCCCGGTGAAGGGGCGTCGCGTCCTCGTCCGAGTCGACTTCAACGTCCCACTCAAGGACGAGGGGGGCGAGAAGGTCGTCGCCGACGACACCCGCATCCGCGCCGCCCTGCCGACGATCGACCTGCTGCGCGAACGCGGCGCGGCGCTGGTCCTGATGTCCCACCTCGGCCGCCCGAAGGGGGAACGCGACCCCGCGCTCTCGATGGCGCCGGTGGCGAAGCGCCTGGGGGAGTTGCTGGGGACCGAGGTGAAACTGGCCCCCGGCGTGATCGAGGGCGACGTTGACCTCACTTGCGGCGCCCTCGGCCCTGGCGACGTACTGCTGCTGGAGAACATCCGCTTCGAGCCAGGGGAGACGAAGAACGATCCGCATCTGGCCGAAAACCTCGGGCAGCTGGCGAGCGTCTACGTCAACGATGCCTTCGGCGCCGCGCACCGCGCCCACGCCAGCACCGCCGGCGTCGCCGACTACCTGCCCGCATACGCCGGCCTGCTGCTGGAGCGCGAGGTGACCGAACTGACCAAGGTCGTCGAGGACCCGAAACGGCCGCTGGTGGTCGTCCTCGGCGGCGCCAAGGTCTCCGACAAGGTCGGTGTCATCGACCGCTTCCTCGAAGTCGCCGACCAGATCCTGATCGGTGGCGCGATGTGTTTCGGCTTCTTCAAGGCGCAGGGCATCCCGGTTGGTAACTCGCTTGCCGAGGGGGAGGACAAAGCGAAAGAGGCGCTGGAGCGGGCCGAGGGATCCGACTGCGAACTGCAGCTGCCGGTCGACTTGGTTCTTGGGCGTGAGTTCGCTGCCGACACCGAGCGCAAAGAGAGCGACGGGGTGGAGGTGCCGGACGGCTGGATCGGCCTCGACATCGGCCCCCGCAGCGCCGAGAACTACGCCAAGGCGATCGCCGTCGCGGGCACCGTCCTCTGGAACGGGCCGATGGGCGCCTTCGAGATGGAGCCCTTCGCCGGCGGCACCAAGGCGGTCGCCGAAGCTGTTGCCGCGGCGCCCGGGACCACCGTGGTCGGCGGTGGCGACTCGGTCGCGGCGCTAAACCAGTTCGGCCTCGAGGACCAGGTCGATTGGGTCTCGACTGGAGGTGGCGCCTCACTTGAGCTCTTGGAGGGAAAGAAGCTGCCGGGCGTAGAGGCCCTGCTCGACGCCGAGGAGGGGGACAAGGTCGATGCCTAGCCGCACGCCATACATCGCCGCCAACTGGAAGATGCACAAGACGGTTGCCGAGGCAGCCGAGTTCATCGACGCGCTGCTGCCGCGGATCGCCGCGACGCAGAGCGACGTCGTCATCTGCGCTCCGTTCACCGCCCTGACCGCGGTGGTCGAGCGGCGCTACGGCACCGCCGTCAAAGTCGCCGCCCAGAACATGCACGAGGAGGAGTCGGGTGCCTTCACCGGCGAGGTCTCGGCACCGATGCTGGTCGAGCTCGACGTCGAGGTGGTCGTCCTCGGTCACTCCGAGCGGCGTCAGTACTTCAACGAGACCGACGAGGCGCTGGCCCGCAAGGTTCCGGTGGCGCTCGCCGCCGGCCTGGAGCCGATCCTCTGCGTCGGCGAGACCGAGAGCGCCCGCGACGCGGGGGAGACCGAGGAAGTGCTCGAGCGCCAGCTGCAAGCTGACCTCGGCGGCCTCGAGGCCGAGCAGATCGAGAACGTCGTCATTGCCTACGAGCCGATCTGGGCGATCGGCACCGGCCGTACCGCGACCCCCGAGCAGGCCCAGGAGGCGTGTGCCTTTATCCGCGACGTCGTCCGCATGCGCGGCGCCGCTGCCGACAATGTGCGGGTCCTCTACGGCGGCTCGGTCAAGCCGGGCAACGCGGAGGAGCTGCTTTCGCTGCCGGACGTGGACGGTGCGCTGGTCGGCGGCGCGAGCCTTGATCCGAACGACTTCGCCGCGATCGTCGAGGCGGCAGGCTGAGCGCCGTGCCCGAGCCGGTCCCGTCCCTCGCCCTGATCATCCTCGACGGCTGGGGGCTGGCGGAGCCGGGGCCGGGCAACGCGATCTCGCTCGCCGAGACGCCGGTCTTCGACCGCCTCTGGAGCGAGTACCCGCACACCCAGCTCTCCGCCCAAGGCCCCGACGTCGGCCTGCCGGAGGGCCAGATGGGCAACTCCGAGGTCGGCCACCTCAACCTCGGCGCCGGCGCGATCGTCAAGCAGGACCTGGCCCGGATCGACGACGCCGTTGCCGACGGCAGCTTCTTCGACAACGAGGTTCTGCTCGCCGCCTGCGAGCGCGCCCGCAACAGCCCCCGCGGCCGCCTCCACCTGCTCGGGCTCGTCTCCGACGGCGGTGTCCACTCCGGTTGGGAGCACATCGAGGCGGCAATTGAGCTCGCCTCGCAGGAGGGCGTCCCCGACGTCGTCTTCCACGCCTTCACCGACGGCCGCGACACGCTCCCGCACGGCGGCAAGGGCTACCTCGAAGAACTGGAGCGCTGGCTGCGCGCCGCCGGCCGCATCGCCACCGTCAGCGGTCGCTACTACGCAATGGACCGCGACACCCGCTGGGAGCGGACCAAGCTTGCCTACGACGCAATTGTTCACGCCCGCGGCCTGCACGCGCTGAGCGCGGCGGCGGCGATCGCCGAGTCCTACGAGCGCGAGGAGACCGACGAGTTCGTCAAACCAACGGTGATCGGCGACTACGACGGCGCCGAGCAGGGCGACGTCGCCTTCTTCATCAACTTCCGTCCCGACCGCGCCCGGCAGATGAGCCGCGCCCTCGCCGACCCCGAGTTCGAAGAGTTCCCCCGCGACGCGCCGCCGCTCGACCTGACGACGATGACCGAGTACCGCAAGGGCTGGCCCTACCCGGTCGCCTTCCCCGAGCAGCGGCCGCAGACGACCCTGGCGGAGACGATCGCGAACGGCGGCGGCAACCAGCTCCACGTCGCCGAGACCGAGAAGTACGCCCACGTCACCTACTTCTTCAACGGCGGCAAGGAGCAGGAGGTCGACGGCGAAGAGCGGGCGCTGGTCGAATCCCCCCGCGACGTCCCCACCTACGACCACAAGCCGGAGATGAGCGCCGAAGGGGCCGCCGAGACCTTCGTCTCGCACTGGAGCGAGGGCGACTACCGCTTCGGGATCATCAACTTCGCCAACCCCGACATGGTCGGCCACACCGGCGTCATCCCCGCCGCCGTCAAAGCCGTAGAGACCGTCGACGCCCAGCTAGGCAAGGTCGTCGAGGCGGTGACCGCCAAAGGCGGAGCCTGCATCATTACCGCCGACCACGGCAACTGCGACCACATGCTCGAGCCCGACGGCTCCCCCAACACCGCCCACTCGCTGAATCCAGTCCCGCTAATAGTCACCGAGCAAGGCCTAGCCCTTCGCGACCAAGGCATCCTCGCCGACGTAGCCCCCACCGCCCTCGACCTCCTCGGCATCGAGCAGCCGAAGGCGATGACGGGGCAGACGCTGCTCGAGTCCTAGGGCCGGCTCGGCTCCGGGGCCTCGACCTCGATCCGCGGCAGGATTCGCTCCAGCCAGTCGGGGATCCACCAGTTGCGCTCGCCCAGGAGCTGCATCACTGCCGGGACCAAGACCATGCGGACCAGGGTGGCGTCGAGGAAAATTGCCGCTGCTAGGCCGATCCCGAAGAGCTTGAGGAAGACTTCGGGGGAGGCGACGAAGGCGAGGAAGACGACGACCATGATCGCCGCGGCGGCGGTGATGACGCGGGCCGTCTTGGCGAGGCCGTCGGCGACGGCGCGACGGGTGTCTTTGTCCTTCAGGTACTCCTCGCGGATCCGCGAGATCAGGAAGACCTCGTAATCCATCGAGAGCCCGAAGAGGATCGCGAACATCATCACCGGCATGAACGGGGCGATCGGGACTTCGTGGTCAATCCCGATCAGTTCGCCGACCGTGCCGCCCTGTGCCACCAAGGTCATCACGCCGTAGGCGGCGCTGACCGAGAGCAGGTTCATCACACCCGCCTTCAGCGAGATCAGCGGCGAGTGGAAGGCCATCAGCAGGAGCAGGAACGAGAGGCCAACGACGCCGATGATGAAGATCGGCATCCGGCCGGTGATGTATTCGCTCTGGTCCTCCAGGGCGGCGTTGACGCCACCGACCAGAGCGACCGCGTCGGAGCCGCCGAACGCCTGCGGAACCACGTCGTTGCGAATCCGGTCGACCAGTTCCGAGGTCGCCTCGTCCTGCGGCGAGGTGGTCGGGATCACGGTGAAGAGGGCGGCGCTGCCGTCTTCGTTGTATTTCGGTGGCGCCACGTAGGCGACTCCGGGGTCTTCACGCAGCGCCGTCGTCAGCGCCTTGACGTCGCCCTTCGCTTCCGCGTCGGGAAGTTCGGTGGCGATCACCAGCGGCCCGTTGGCGCCGGGCCCAGAGCCCTCGCTGATCAGGTCGTAGGCTTCGCGCGTCATCGTCCCCTTCTTGTCGTTGCCGGCGTCGGGGAAGCCGAGCCGCATCCCAAGCGCGGGCGCGGCCAGCGCCAGCAGGATCGCGGTGGCGATGATCACCGCCGGCCAGGGGCGCCGCTGGACGAAGTGGCTCCAGCGGGCGGCGGGGGAGTTGCCGTCTGCTTCGGGCGGCAGGTCGAGCCGGCGACCGAGGATCGGGATCCGCAGTTTGTCGACCTTCGGACCGAGGAAGGCGAGCAAAGCCGGCAGCAGGGTGATCGAAGCAAGCATCACTACGAGCACCGCCAGCGAGGCCGAGATCGCAACGCCGTACATGTAGGGGAGGGCGGTGAGGAAGAGGCCGAGGATCGCGATCACCACGGTGCTGCCGGCGATCAGGACGCTGCGCCCGGCCGTGCTTACGGCCTCGACGACGGCGTCGTGGCGATCGTTGCCCGCCTTCAGCGAGGTGCGGAAGCGGGTGAGAACGAGCAGCGCGTAGTCGATGCCGACGCCGATCCCGATCAGGCCGGAGACAGCGGTCGTCCAATTGGGAACGTCGATCACGTTGGCGAGGAGGACGATCAGGCCGCCAGAGGAGATCCCGAGCCCGATTAGGGCGATCGCTAGCGGCAGGCCGGCGGCGACCAGGGAGCCGAAGGCGATCAGCAGCACGATTGCCGCGGCGAGGAAGCCGATTCCCTCGGGGCTGGTCGATTCCTGGGCGAGGTAGATCGGTTCGCCCCCGAGCTTGATCTCGAGGCCGCCATTGCTGTTGGCTTCGGCGGCGTCGATCAGGGCTTCGCCCTGCTCCTTCTTAACCTCCCAGCCGGGGACGTTCAGCGGCAGCGTCGTCGTCGCCACCTTGCCGTCTTCGGAGACCCGCACCGGCGTCGCTTTGCCGACGTGCTCGACTTCTTCCGCTTCTTTGAAGAAAGCGTTCATCTGCTTCTTCGCAGCGGCGCTGTCCGCCCCCCGCGGGTCTTTCCAGACGACGTAGATTTCCTGCCCCGAGTAGCCGCTGAACTCGCGCTCGGTCAGTTCGCTGGCCGCCTTCGACTCCGAGCCGGGGGTGTTGTAGTCGGCGTGGTACTCGCCGGCGAAGGAGGACCCAAGGCCGATGATCACAACGGCGGAGACGATCCAGGCCAAAACGACGAGGCCGCGGCGGCGATAGGTGAAGTCAGCGAGGCTGGCGAGACGACGGGTCATGCGGTGATTCCCCCTTGTGAAATCTTCACTAACAACTTCACGACTGGAAAGGTTCAGGACGTGAACGATTCTTATCACAAACGAGCGGGTAGGATCACCTGCCCATGAACGGCCCCGGCATCAACGGCGACCGCGCCCCACAGACGCTCGCCTTCCTGCTCTCGCAGGTCGGAATCCACGCCTCGCGACGGTTCGCCGAGCGGATTGCTGACGCCGACCTCAACCCGCCGCTCTTCCGCGTCCTCAACCTCGTCGCCGCCGCCGAAGGACAGTCCCAGCAGGCGATCGCCGCGGCGATTGAAATCCCGCCCAGCCGCATGGTCGCCTTGGTCGACGAGCTTGAGCAGCGCGGCCTGGTCGAGCGCCGGCCGAAGCCCGAGGACCGCCGCGTCCGCGCCCTCTTCCTCACCGCCAAGGGCAAACGCTGCTTGGAGCGTGGCCGCAAGATCGCCGCCGAGCACGAGAAGGAGCTGACGAAGGGGATGAACGCCACCGACCGTAAGCTCCTGATCTCGATGCTCCAGCAGATCGTCGACCAGCAGGCCCTCGGCAAGGGCGTCCACCCGGGGTTGAGCGAGAAGGACGCGGCGAAGTAGACGCATCCATACGCTGCGGGCGTGCGCAACGACCCGCAGCGCCTCAAGTTCGAGATCGGTGCCCGCGACGGTGACGCCCGCGCGGGCGTTATCCACACCGCCCACGGGCCGATCGAGACGCCCGCCTTCATCCCGCTGGCGACGAAGGGGACGGTGCGCGGACTCGAGTCCTCGGAGGTGGCCGGGCTCGGCTACCAGCTGATCCTCGGCAACACCTACCACCTGTTCGTCTCGCCGGGGCCGGAGCGGATCGCCGCCGCTGGGGGCCTGCACGGGTTCATGAACTGGGAGCGGGCGATCATCACCGACTCTGGCGGCTTCCAGGTCTTCTCGCTCGCTCACGGCGGCGTCGCCAACGAGGTCAAGGGGAGCGGCCGCTCCGGCGACCATGGTTCCGAGGTCGAGATCAGTGAGGAGGGCGCCCGCTTCCGTTCCCCCCGCGACGGCGCTGAGCTGTTCATCTCACCCGAGGTCTCGATGAGCGTGCAGGCGCAGCTCGGCTCTGACATCGCCCTCGTCTTCGACGAGTGCACGCCCTTCCACGCCGACCGCGAGTACACCGCCCGCTCGACCGAGCGCACCCACCGCTGGCTCGGCCGCTGCCTCGACTGGCACGCCGAGCACGGGCCCGAGCGCCAGGCGGTCTTCGGGATCGTCCAGGGCGGGACCCACGAGGATCTGCGGCGCGAATCGGCGCAGGCGGTCTCCGAGGCCGGGGTCGACGGGCTGGCGATTGGCGGCACGCTCGGCCGCGACAAGGAGGAGATGGCGGCGGTCCTCGCGATGACGGCGCCGCTGCTGCCCTGGGGGGCACCGAAGCACCTGCTCGGGATCGGCGAGGTCGATGACCTGCTCGGCGGCATCGCCCTCGGCCTCGACGTCTTCGACTGCGCCGTCCCGACCCGCCTCGCCCGCCACGGCGTCGCCCTGGCCCCGAGCCCGGAGACCCGCTGGCGCCTCGACATGCGCAAGGGCAGGTGGGTCGGCAACCGCGAGCCGCTGGTCGAAGGCTGTCCCTGCCCGGCCTGCCAGCGCCACGACCGCGACTACATCTCCTACCTCTCGCGAGCCGAGGAGCTAACCGCAGTCCGCCTAATCGTCCGCCACAACCTCACCTACATGCGCGAGCTAACCACCGGCGCCCGCCAAGCGATCGGAGCGGGGAGGTTCGACGCTTATCGGGCGGCCGTCCTCGGCGGGGCGACTCCCTGGGACGCCTAGCAGCCCTATTCCTTGTTGTTGTGGACTAAGTCTTTTAGTTCTTCAATGACCTTGTCCACCGTGTCGCCAGCGACATGGCTGACCCTGACGCTTGCCGCCCTGTCGGTGGTGACGATCACCGCGGTCGCCACCGCGGCAGCGATGAGCACCAGGGCGACGAGGGCGAGAACGAAGCGGGCGAAGCGCGAGAAGGCGCCGCGGCGCCGCGGTTCGGCGGCCCGCGGTTGCGGCGCCGGCGCAGGTATCGGCGCGACGGGACGTGGAGCGGTTCGGGGGGCCGGGCGCGCCGGCCGGTACTCGGTCGCCCCGGTGTCGCGGCCCATGTGCCGGGTCGCTGCGGTCTCCCCGCCCAGTACCCGGGTCGCCGAAGTTCCCTCGTCCAGCGGCAGCGTTACGTCCTCGCCTTCGAGGCCCATCCGCAGTCCGGTCGCCAGCTCCTCGGCGCTGGCGTAGCGCCGGTTCGGATCGTCCTCGAGCGCCCGCAGTACGGCCGCGCCCAGCGGCTCGGGGATGCTGCTGTCGTAGGTGCTCGGCGCCAGCGGTTTCTCGTTCTGCTGGCGCACCGCCAGCTCGGCCAGCGAGGAGCCCTCGTAGGGCAGCCGGCCGGTGAGGAACTGGTAGAGGACGACGCCGAGCGCGTAGACGTCGGTCGCCGGCGTCGCCTCCTCGCCGCGGACCTGCTCGGGCGCCAGGTAGGCGGCGGTGCCAACCACCGAGCCCACCTGGGTGATCCGCGTCTGCTCGACCGCCCGGGCGATCCCGAAGTCGGTCAGCTTGACGATCATCTCGCCGCCGCCCACGGGGCCGCCGACGATCATCAGGTTCCCCGGCTTGACGTCGCGGTGGATGATCCCGCGCCGGTGCGCGTAGTCGAGCCCGGCGCAGGCCTGGATCCCGATCTCGGCGGCGATCTCCGGCTCGACCGGCCCCTGTTTCTGCAGGATCTGCGCCCCCGAGCGCCCCTCGACGTACTCCATGACGATGTAGTGGCGCCCCTCGTCAATGCCGGTGTCGTAGACCTGGACGATGTTGGGATGGATCAGCTTCGCCACCGCCAGCGCCTCGCGTTTGAAGCGTTCGACGAAGCGGGGGTCGTCGTGCAGGTGCTCGGCGAGGATCTTCACCGCGACCGTGCGCTCGAGGATGCGGTCGGTCGCCTTGTAGACGCTCGACATCCCCCCGGTGCCGAGGCGTTCGCCGGTCTCGTAGCGGCCTGAGAGCGTTCCCGCCTCCATCATTCGACTCCTACGCCGGGGCTGACGCCGCCCGATTCGGTTTCCGTGGGGCCGGGCCCGGGTTCAGGTTCTTCGACTGGGGGAGCAACTTCTTCATGTCCTTTGGCTTTGCCTTGGCCTTCGGACTGCGGCGGCAGGTTCCCTTCTTCCACGGCTTCGGTGGGTTCCGCCTTTTCTTCTTCCTTCTGCTCCTGCTTTTCAGCCTTTTCCTGCGCCTTCAGGGCCTTTTCTTCTTCTGCTTCCAATTCGTCGGCTTCTTGTTCTTCAGCTTCAACATCGGCTTCCGCCGCCTGTTCCGCTTCTTCTTCGGATTCTTCTTCGCAGCGGCTGACGACTTCGCCCAGGCGCGCCGTACCTTCCTGCAGCGCCGTCTTCAGCTTCGCGGCGACGCCGTTCAGTTCTTCGACTTCGGCGTTGACCGCGGCGACCGCGTCTTCGGCTCCGACGCAGTCGTGGCTCTTGACCAGCGATTGCACCTGGTCGAGGTTCGCTTCGATCTGTTCCGCCTTCGCTCCCGGCAGCAGCTTGGCGTCGCTGCCGCCACCGCAGGAGGCCAATGCCACCGCGCTGGCTGCGCCGAGGAGGAGGGCGAGCATCAGTGCGCTCAGCCGCATGGTTCGAGTCTAGACAAAGGTCTCGGGTCCTTTACTGACCTCAATCCCCTGCATTTTCCGCTCAACGGCCAACCTCCAGCCGATCGGCCAGGGCCGGCGGCAGGCCGGCGGCCCGGATCGCCGTCGCCGCGGCGGCAATGTCGTACTCGACCCGGTGCCAGCGGGCGGTCCAAGCGTCGGTGTCGAGCTCGAGCCAGGAGGCGCGCGGGTCGCCGTCGCGCGGCTGGCCGACGCTGCCCGGGTTGAGCAGCCATTCGCCGTCCGGCAGCTCGATCTCCAGCCCTCCCTCGGCCTGCGCGCCCTGCGCGTAGCCGGGTCGGTCGCCCGGGGAGCGGACGAAAAAGAGGGCGATGTGAGAGTGGCCGATCAGCCCGACCCGCTCCTCCTGGGCGTCGAGCCCGGCTTCGGCCTGGTCGGTGGAGAGGACGTACTCCCAGACCGGGTCGCGCGGCGAGGCGTGGAAGAGGCCGACGCCGCCCTGCGAGGCGGTCGGCTCGAGCTCCCCGAGGAAGGCCAGCGTCTCCTCGCTGACGTTCTCCCGCGTCCATTCGACCGCCGCCGCGGCGCCCTCGGAGAAGGTCGAGATGTCGAGCGCGCCCAGCACCGCCAGGTCGTGGTTGCCGACCAGGCAGGTGTCGCAGCGCTCGCGGACCAGCGCCGTACAGTCGTCGGGGTCGGCGCCGTAGCCGACCATGTCGCCGAGGCACCACGCCTGGTCGACGCTCGCCTCCTCGACTGCCGCGAGGACGGCTTCGAGGGCTTGCCGGTTGGAGTGGATGTCGCTGAGGACGGCTACGCGCAAGCGGGCAGCGTACCCGGCCGCAGCCGCGGTCCATACGATGGGCCGGTGACCGCAACGGATTCGATAGCCGCGCTGCGGGGCGCCGTCGAAGGCGCCGCGCGCACCCTGCACGAACCTGATCCGAGCGAGCCGCGGCCGACCCTGGAGCGGCCGCCGAAGCCCGAGCTCGGCGATTACAGCTCCAACGCGGCGATGCTGCTGGCCCGCCACCTCAGCGACAACCCGCGCACGGTGGCCGAGCGCCTGCAAGGCGAGCTGGAGGCCGACACCGCGCTGGCGCCGCACCTGGAGCGGATCGAGGTCGCGGGCCCCGGCTTCGTCAACTTCTTCCTCGCCGACTCCTGGTACTTGCAGGCGCTTGGTGACCTGCTGGAGGCGGGGGAGGCGCTAGGTCCGGCGCCGACTGATGCGCCCGAGAAGGTCCTGGTCGAGTTCGTCTCCGCCAACCCGACCGGGCCGATCCATGTCGGCACCGGCCGCCACGCCGCCTACGGCGATTCGCTGGTGCGGCTGCTCGGGGCGGCCGGCCACGAGGTACAGCGCGAGTACTACGTCAACGACGCCGGCAGCCAGATCGAGCGCTTCGCCGAATCGATCGCCGCCCGGATGCGGGGCGAGGAGCCGCCCGAGGACGGCTACGCGGGCGCCTACGTCGGCGAGCTCGCCGAGCAACTGCAGGCAGAGGGGGCGGACCCTGGCGACCTAGAGACCCTGCGGTCGCGCGGCGTCGAGCTGATGCTTGACGGGATGCGCCAGACGCTCGCCCGCTTCGGCGTCACTTTCGATTGCTTCTTCTCTGAGCGCAGCCTCTACGAGAAAGGCGAGGTCGACACCGCCCTTGCCGACCTCGAGCAGCGCGGCCATACCTACCGCTCCGAAGACGCGCTGTGGCTGCGGACCACCGAGTTCGGCGACGACAAAGACCGCGTCCTGATCCGCTCCAACGGCGAGGCGACCTACTTCATGCCCGACATCGCCTACCACTGGGACAAGCTGCAGCGCGGCTTCGACCGGCTGATCGACGTGCTCGGCGCCGACCACCACGGCTACGTGGCGCGGATGCGCGCGGCGCTGGAGGCGCTGGGCGCGGACCCCGAGGCCTTCGAGGCGCTGATCATGAGCCTCGTCCACGTCGTCGAAGGCGGCCAGCGCGCCCAGATGTCGAAGCGCAGCGGGGACTTCGTCACGCTCGACGAGCTGATCGCCGACATCGGGGTCGACGCGTCGCGCTGGTTCATGCTCTGGCGCAGCCACGAGACGACCGTCGACCTCGACCTTGAGGTGGCACGCAGCCAGTCGAGCGAGAACCCCGTCTACTACGTGCAGTACGCGCACGCCCGGATCGCCAGCATCCTCCGCACAGCGGGGGAGGAGGGAGGCAGCGTCCCTGCCGCCCCCGCCGAGCGGCTGCCGCTGCAGGAGAGCGAGAAGCTGCTGGTCAAGCGCCTGCTCGAGTTCCCGGGCGAGGTGCGAGCGGCGGCGGCGCGCCGGGCTCCGCACCGGATGTGCGCTTACTCGACCGCAGTCGCCGCCGATTTCCACGCCTTTTACCGCGACTGCCAGGTGGTCGGCGCCGAGGGGGAGGGCGTCGAAGCCTCGCGGCTGGCGCTCTGCCTGGCGACGAAACGGACCATCGCCGCGGCGCTGGGCTTGCTGGGGATCTCGGCTCCCGAGCGGATGTGATGCGGCGGGGCCGCACGAGGCTTCCCCTCCTCGCCGAGGTTGCCGGACCGCCGGAGGAAGCGCGGGCGTGGTCGTTGCGTCGGAGCGATTTCGAGGCGCTGGAGAAGGCACTGCCGCGCCTGGAGGGGCAGCGGGTAATCCTGATCACGGGGCAGCGAGAGGTCGCGCCAGTCGCGGCGATCGCACTCGCGGCTGCCGCCTCGGCGAAGGGGCGGAGGACGATCCTCGTCGAGTGCGATCTCGCCCGGCCGCAGCTCGCCGCCTACGTCGGCCTCGCCGCGGCCCCGGGCCTGCACGAGTACCTGCGCTGGGAGGCAGAACCGGCGGACGTGCTGCAGCCAGTCGCCCTCGGCGGCCCTGCCGCCAACGGCGACGCCGACCCGCTTGCCTGCGTCTGCGGCGGCCGGCCCGCGTCGAAGGCCGAGACCCTGCTCGGCCTGCAGAGCTTCGCCCACATGGTCGAGAAGCTGCGGGCCGGCTACGAGCTGGTGCTCCTCAGCGGACCGCCGTTGCTGGAGGAACCAGGCCCGCTCCTAACCGCGGCCCGTCAAGCAGACGCGATCGTCGCGGGTATGTCGGCGTCCGCAACTAATGACCGCGCGTTCGCGAAAGCGGTCAAGCGCCTACCCATCCCCGCCCTCGGCACCATCGCCGTCGGCGGGACGTAGGCCAATCCCGTGGTTCCTTTTGCACCTATACCGTGCGAAAGGAACCACGACTTTCGCTTAGAGGTCGTAACGCGCCAAGTCGGCGTCGAGCCGCTCGGCATCCTCGCCTTTCGGCCCCCCGGAACCGGGCCTTCCGCGGCCACCGCCACCGCCCGCGCGCCGCCAGCGCAGCACCCCGAACGCCAGCGCGACCGCGGCAACGATGAAAGCGACGATCGGGACCACGTAGGCGGAGAGGCTGAAGCCGGAGCCCTTGGGCAGCGCCAGCACCGCATCGCCGTACTCGGCGACCAGCGCGTCCTTGACCTGCGCCTCGGTCTTGCCTTCGGCGATCAGCCGCCGGACGAACGCTTTCTCCCGCATCGCTTGCGGCGATTCGGCCAGCTGCAGCAGCGTCCCGCAAACCGGGCACATCACTTCCTTTTCGATTTCGATCAGCGAGGCGCGGGGCGCCCCGGCAGAAGCGCTGGGCGCAAAAGCCACCAAGAGCATCGTCGCCATTGTCATCACGATGCCGATGGTCCTCGAGGCCGCCTTCACGACTTCTCCTTCGGCAGGAACGGTTCCACCTGTTCACGCAGGTACTGCTCGTCGACCGGCCCCGGCGTCTCCCAGCGCACGATCCCATTCGGGTCGACGAGGAAGTTCTCCGGCACGCCCGTGGTCCCGTAGCTGTGGGCGGCGCTCCCGTCGCCGTCGCGCAGCTGTGGATAGCTGAGCCCGTACTGCTGGGCGAACGAGCGCCCGTCGTCAGTCAGATCACGCGTGTCGATGCCGAGGACGGTGAACTTGGGTCCGCCGTGCTGCTGCTGGAATTCCTCCAGCGTTGGCGCCTCCTGCTTACAGGGGATGCACCAGGAAGCCCAGAAGTTGACCAGCACCCAGCGGCCCTTGTACTGCGCGAGCGACCCATCGCCGCCGCCTTCCAGCCGCGGCAGCGAAGTGCTCGGCGCCTGCTCCCCGACCGCAACGCGCGAGGACCCCTTCTGGACCAGCCCGTAGACGAGCAGGCCGACGAGGGCCAACACGGCCAGCACGGCTATAGAAGAGCGAACGCTCACAGACGTCGAACTCTAGTTCCAGCGCCACCCCGGTACCCCACTCACGCCCTAGAATCTCCCTAGCGCGGACGTAGCTCAGTTGGTAGAGCGCGAGCTTCCCAAGCTCGAGGTCGCGGGTTCGACCCCCGTCGTCCGCTTCGCCTCAGCCTCCGAAGGTGACCGTCCAGCCCTGATCCTGGGCCTGCTCCTTGGTGTAAGAAACGCCTGAGACCTTCGTGCCGCTCGAGTCCAGGAGCGTGATGATCCCGCCGTTGTTGCTCAACGCGCAGGGTTTCACTACCGGCACCTCAAGCGTCTTGCCAGCGGCGAGCTGCCCGTCGGGGACGGGGCACTTCTGCTTGGCCTTGTCAGCGATCTGCCAGCCGTCCAGCTCCACCGGTTCGGGTGAGGCATTGAGCAGAAGGACGGACTCCCCCTCGTCACCGGGGCCGGCCGGGTTGATCAGGGCCGCGAGGATCCGCACCGGCGCCGTCTCCGGTAGCGGCTGATCGATCAGGGCATGGCCGTGGACGTCATCGGTGTTGAACGTTTGGTTCTGGAAGGCGAAGAAGAACGCGACCCAGCGATCCTCCGGGGCGGGCAGGTGGATCAGCAGACCGCCGTCATTCCAGACGCCGTCTTCGCTCGTATGGCCAGGGGCGTTGCCCTGGTTCATGTGGATCTCGTGCACGCCGGTGCTGGGCGAGATCTCCGGGAAGATCTTGTCCGCGCCACTGTCGTCATGCCAGCGCCCGCCGATCGCTGAGATCTTGATTGCGGGGTCGCCCAGCGCACGCTCGACGTAGTGCTGCATCAGGTCCTGAAGGTCGTTGTCGGGGCCCGCCAGGTCGGGCGGCAAGATTCGCATTTCGGCCTCTTTAAAGAGATTGCCGCGGCGGTAGTCGAGGGCCGCCCCACCGGCTTTGTGCTCGAGCGGGTGCCAGCCCTCCCCGAGGGCCTCGACTGCGTCGGTGACGGGATGGCGAAAGTCGTCGATGACGATGTACTTGAGGAGCCGCGACTCCAGAGCGCCTTGGGAATCCGAGAGGACGTTGACCGGCACCCGGATCACATCGCCAGCCGCCTCCATCTTGAACTGGAAGTGAACCCTTCCGGTTCCGATCTCCCGCTGTTCCTTCGTGACCGTACCGGTGAACACACCGTAGTTCTCAACCGGCATCGCTAGGCCTCCCGTCGTCGCTAACTACCGAGCGATAGTCACTATAGGGGGCTACCGTTGGTCTGGCCAGGGGTATCCCAGTGCCTCTTGCTCCTTGACATATTGGTACTTATTCACATTCCGCCGCGGCTATTGCAAAATGCCGGGTTCGTCGTATGGTGATGGTTGACATGCCGCCCGTAACTGCGCCCACCGATGTATTAAGTCTTGTTGCTTATCGGGGCGATGCCAAGACGCTGCTGGCCTGGGACCTCGCCGAAGATCGGCGTGAGCGGCTGGCCGGGTTCACCATTGCCTGCAAGCCTCCGGGCAAGGATGAGTACTACCTATGGAACCAGTTGCAGTTCGAACACCCCGACCAGCATGCACAGGATCCCTCCGAGCCGTCGAACTCAAGCGTCAATGCACCGTTTCACAAGTTCCGCTGGCTGCATGTACCGGGCTTGGATCATCAAGGCCTGGAGCCGGCAATGGGCCAGTACACCTATACGGTCACGCCGCGTTACTTCGACGCCGATGGCAGTCTGCAAGAGCTCGATTCCGACTTGGGCACGTCGATCGAAGTGCTGGTTGACGGCTTCGAAAAAGACTCCCTGCAACTCGCGTTCACGCGCGGCTATGTGCAATCGCAGGCCTACGTCCACCGCTTCGGAGGCGAGGCGCGGATCGTCCGTCGCGATGCCGATCTGCTCTACGACACCTCCGACATAGTTGGAACCAACCCGGATGGCGATGAGTTCACCTACGCCGAGGAGTACGCCTGGCTGGGGTACACCGCGCGCAAGGTGATTTTCGCGCTGCTGGACGAGGTGCTAACCGATGAGGAGCTCAAGCTCGATGTCTTCGCTTACGACCTCGACGAGCCCGACATCATGAAAAAGCTGCTCGCCTTGGCTGAGCAGGGCAGGGTCCGCATGATCCTCGACAACGCGAGGCTGCACCACGATCCGCAGAACCCGCAGCCCGAGGATGAATTCGAGGCAGCGTTCAAGCAGGCCGCCAAGGGTGAGGCGGAGATCAAACGGGGAAAGTTCAGCCGCTATGCGCACGACAAGGTCATGGTCGTCTCCGACGCCACCGGAGCGACGAAAGTTCTAACCGGCTCGACGAACTTCTCGGTCTCCGGGTTGTACATCAACTCCAATCACGTGCTGGTATTCAACGACGCCTCGACGGCACAGAGATATGGGGACCTCTTTGACCAAGTCTGGAACGAGGGAGTCAAAGCCGCCGCGTTCATCGCGTCTGCGTCCTCCACCGAGAAGTTCTCGCCGTCCGACGGGGTGACGCCACCGCGGACGATTACTTTCTCGCCACATAGCGAGGAAACTGCCACAGGGCTCCTCGAAGGCATCGCCACCGCCGTTGGCGCCGAAGCAGATCAACACGGCGCGGCGAGCGTGCTATTCGCGGTGATGGGTCTTAAAGGATCGGGTCCGGTTTACCCGGCGTTGCAGGTGCTGCATGAAGAGGACACCGTGTTCAGCTACGGCGTCTCCGATGACCCCGGCGGCATCGCGCTATATGCGCCCGGTCACGCGACCGGCGTCCTCGTGACCGGAACGCCGACCAGCAGCAGGCTGCCGCCGCCCTTTAATCAGGTGCCAAGCATTGGGTCCTACCACCAGATCCACCACAAGTTCGTGATCTGCGGGTTCAACGGGGCTGACCCCATCGTCTACTGCGGATCGTCAAACCTCGCGCTCGGTGGCGAGGAAGAGAACGGCGACAACCTGATCGAGATCCACGACGGTGACGTTGCCACCGCATTCGCGCTCGAGGCCCTGGCCTTAGTGGATCACTTCCAGTTCCTCGATCGTCTTGCAGGCCACGGCAGGAACTCTCCTGAGCCGCCTGCCGACAAACGCGAGGCGGCACAGTCGGCGGGTTGGTTCCTGTCCCCTACCGCCAAATGGGCGCAGCCGTACTTCGACCCGCAGGATCTGCACTGCATCGATCGCAAGCTGTTCGCAGCGCCGCTCGCCGGTACGCCAGCCAACGGCTGAGAAGAGCTCAGCTGTTGTTGCGGCCGTAGAGCCGGTCCTTTGCCGCTAGTAGCACTCGGTCCGCCGCCGCGAAGAGGAGATCGCTGTCGCGGTTGGTGCTGGCGGCCAGGCCGTAGGAGGCGCCGATCGTGCCGTCGCCTAGTTCAGCGGCGCGGATTTGATTGGCGACGCGTTCGGCGGCGGTGCGGGCGTGGATGGCTTCGGTCTCCGGCATCAGGATCGCGAACTCGTCGCCGCCGATGCGGAAGCAGTCGTCGGCGGTGCGGGAGGTGTCGAGGATGCGGGCGACGGCTCGAAGGACCTCGTCGCCGGCCGGATGGCCGAGCCGGTCGTTGACGCCCTTGAAGCCGTCGAGGTCGAGGAGGACGAGGGCCAGCGGTTTGCCGGAACGAGCGGCACGGGCGAGCTCGGTGGGGAGGCGCTCCTCGAAGGCACGGCGGTTGGGCAGGCCGGTGAGGGCGTCGCGGCGGCTGTCGCGGCTCTCGGCCTCATAGAGGTTCGCGTGGGAGAGGTGAGCGGCGATCAGGTCGCTCAGCAGTTCCAGCGTCTCGACGTCGCCGTCGTCGAAGTGATTGGCCTCCGGCGCGTAGACCTTGAGCACGCCGACCGTCTTGTCTTGGTGGGAGAGCGGCACGCAGATCATCGAGCCGGCATTGACGCGGCGGCAGGCCTCGGCATCGACTCGCTCGTCGGTGGCGGTGTCGTCGCTGCGCAGGACCTTCCCTTCGATCACGCCTTGACCGGAGAGGCTCGCGTTCTTCTGAAGTCGCGTCCCTAGATATG
>DASZNP010000044.1:0-9461 GCA_035551255.1 Solirubrobacterales bacterium | reverse complement strand
CCTAATTAGGCCGCCGTTTTGAGTATCCGCCCGCTCGAGGGGTCACCGGTCCCGGCTCAAGGCGGGTTCGACCTCATGGCCGCACTCGCCCGCAGCGGCAGAGCCTCGGCTTGGGACAGCTTCCGTGTGACGTTTCGGATTCTCGATGCCGAGGCCGGAGGCGATGCCGCCTAGGATCATTAGGACTCCGGCTATGGCGACTCCTAGATGGAAGGCGGAGGTTGAGGCGTCGGGGGCGTGAGCGGTGAGTGGGCCACCGGTGACACCGGCCCCCGCGACGGCGGCGAAGCGGGCGCTGATCACGGCGCCGAGGATGGCGATCGCCAGGAGACCGGCTACTCGGGAGACGCCGTTGTTGATGCCGGAGGCGATGCCCACTCGGTGCTCGGGGACGGAGTCGAGGATGGTTGCGGTCAGTGGCGCCACGGTCGCCGAGAGGCCTAGGCCGAAGACGATGATCGCTGGGAGGACATCGGTTACGTAGTCGGCGCCGGCGCCGATCCGCAGCATCAGCAGCAGCCCGAGACCGCCGACGATCGGGCCCAGGGTCATCGGCAGGCGCGGGCCGGTGCCGGAGGCGAGCTTGCCCCAGCGGGGCGAGAGGACGAAGAGGATCACCGAGATCGGCGTCGTCGCCAGCCCCGCCTCGAGCGGCGAGTAGTCCGCCACCTGCTGGAGGAAGAGGCCGACGAAGAAGAGCCCGCCGATCAGCCCCGCGTAGGCCGAGAGCGTGGTCAGGTTGGCGATTGCGAAGTTGCGGATACGGAAGAGGCCGAGGTCCATCATCGGGTGGCGGGCGCGGGCCTCGTGCCAGACGAAGAGGGCGAAGCAGGCGATACCGGCGAGGAGCGGTACCCAGACCAGCGGGTCGCTCCAGCCGTACTTCGGCTGCTCGATCAGTGCGAAGACGGAGCCGGCGAGCCCGGCGGCAGAGAGGGCGATCCCGCCCCAATCGATGCCGTGGAAGGCGTCGGGGTCGCGGCTCTCCTCGACCGAGTGCAGGGTCAGCGCCACCGTCGCCGCGATCAGTGGCAGGTTGACCCAGAAGATCGCCCGCCAGGAGGTGAAACCGATGAGGGCGCCGCCGCCAGCCGGCCCGATCACGGTCGCGATCCCGGTCCAGGCGGTCCAGGTGCCGACCGCCTGGCCGCGCGCCTCGCCCTCGAAGGTGGCGGCGACGATCGCCAGCGAGCCCGGGACCAAAAGCGCCCCGGTGATCCCCTGCAGCGCCCGCGCCGCGACTAGGAACTCGGTCGTCGGGGCGATCGCGCAGAGCACCGAGGTAGCTCCGAACCCGATCAAGCCGAAGACGAACATCCGCTTGCGTCCGAACTGGTCGCCGAGCGAACCGCCGACGAGCAGCAGCGATACCAACGTCAGCATGTAGGCCTCGACCACCCACTGCTGGCCAGAGAGCCCGGCGTCGAGCCCTTCGCTGATCGCCGGCAGGGCGACGTTGACCACGGTGCTGTCGAGGAAGACGACGGTCGAGCCGAGGATCGTCGCGATCAGGGTCAGGCGCTGCGAGCGGGACACGCGGTCGAGTCTAAGCGGGCGCCTCCGCCGGCTCGTCTAGCTCCCGCAGCTGCGCCGCGGGGGTGAAGAAGTTGCGGTATGCCAGAAGCGTCGCCGTGAGGGCGGAGATCGAGACGCTGCCTAGCAAGGTATAGAGGAGGATCAGTTGCAGGCGGACGGCGTCGGTGGGGCTGGCGCCGGCGAGGAGCATGCCGACCATGGTTCCCGGGAAGAAGATGAGCCCGGTGGTCTTGGTCGAGTCGACGAGGGTGATCATCCCCGAGCGCAGGGAGCGGCGGACGGTCGGCGCGGCGGCTTCGCGGGCGGTGGCGCCGAGCGCCAGGGTGGCCTCGATCCGGGCACGGGCGTCGGCCATCTCGTCGCCGAGGCGATTGAGGGCGACCGCGGAGGCGGTCATCGCGTTGCCGATCACCATGCCGCCGACGGGCACCAGGTAGCGCGGGGTCGGTTCGAAGATGCCGAGGGCGACGACGAGGCCGAGGGTGGTGCCGCCGGCGAGGGCGAGCGCAAGGAGCAGCGGCTGGAAGGAGCTCGGGACCTTCTTGGCGCGGCTGCGAGCGGTGATCGCGCCAAAGAGGACCATCACGGCGAGCAGCACCAGAACCAGCCAGATCGTGTCGGCGTCGAAGATCAGCTTGATCGCGTAGCCGACCAAGGTCAGCTGGACGATCGAGCGGGCGGTGGCGATGCCGATGTCGCGCTCGAGGTCGGCCTTCTGCCAGAACGAGATCGCGGCGGCGAGGGCAACCAGAGCGAGCGAGGCGGCGACCTGCCAGAGGGCGATGTGGATCGAGGTCGAGACGGTGGCGAGCGGCATCAGGCCAGCACCTCCGCCAGCGGGCCGCAGCCGGCGAGGCGGCCGCCCTCCAGCCGCAGCACCCAATCGCTGAGGCGGCGCGCCTGCTCGGGGTCGTGGCTGACAAGGACGGTCGAGATCTCCAGCTCGCTCCGCAGCTCCCGCAGCGCCGCCTCGATCGTGTCGCGGGCGGCGTGGTCGAGAGCCGAGGTCGGCTCGTCGAGGAGGAGGACGCGTGGCCGCTGCGCCAGCGCCCGCGCCAGCATCGCCCGCTGCTGCTCGCCGACCGAGAGCTTCTTGACGTCGCGCTCGGCGAAGGAAGCATCGAGGCCGGCGTGCTCGAGCGTCTGCTCCAGCTCCAGCGGCTCGCTGGCGAGCTCAGCCGCATAGCGCAAGTTCGACTCGACCGTTCCCTCGAGCAACGCCGGCAACTGCGGCACCAGCCCGACCTCGCGCCGCAGCGCCAGCGGCTCGTAGTCGCGCAGCGGCTCACCGCGGTAGGCAATCTCGCCGCGATCGGGCTCGGCGAGCCGGTTCAGCAGCCGCAGCAGCGTCGACTTGCCGGCGCCCGAAGGGCCGACGATCGCCGTCGCGCCCTCCGGGATCCCGGCGCTAAGCGAGTCGAGGACGGTCGGCCCGCCGCGGTCCAGCCCCACGTCCCGAAGCTCGAAGAGCACCGCCGGATCATCCCATCGCAAGATGAAGCCCGTAGGTCACCTCTATGGCCGGCGGCGGCGTTTGGTTGAAAGAATCCGGGTAAGGAATTCAGGCGAGGAACCCAGTCAAGGAACGCGGAGAAAATGGCTAGAGCAATTTGGAGCGGAACGATCAGCTTCGGGCTACTAAATGTGCCCGTGCGCCTCTTCAGCGCCGTGGCGCGGCGCAACATCGCCCTGCGGGAGATCCGCGACTCCGACAACTCCCGGATCAAACACAAGCGGGTCGCCGAAGGGACCGATGAGGAGGTCCCCTACGAGAACATCGTCAAGGCCTACGAGCTGACCCCCGGCCAGTACGTGCCGCTGAGCAAAGACGAGATGGCGGCGCTGGCGCCGGAGAAGACGCGGGCGATTGACGTTCAGGACTTCGTCGACATCGAGGAAATCGACCCGATGTACTTCGACAGCCCTTACTACCTCGGCCCGGCCGACGGCGCCGAGAAGGCCTACTCGCTGCTCGCTGCGGCTATGGAAAGCTCGGGCAAGGCGGCGATCTCCCGCTTCGTCTTCCGCAACAAAGAGCACCTAGCGGCGATCCGCGCCTCCGAGGGCGTGCTGACGCTGACGACGATGCGCTTCCACGACGAGGTCGTGCCGCCCTCCGAACTCGACGACGCGCTGCCGGACAAGAAGCCGAAAGTCGCCAAACGCGAGCAGCAGATGGCCGAGCAGCTGATCGACTCGCTCTCGACCGAATTCGAACCGGACGCCTACAAGGACGAGTACCGCGAACAGCTACTGGCGTTGATCGAACAGAAGGCCGAAGGCAAGGAGATCGTCGCGCCGGAGACCGAGGCGCCGAAAGCGACCAAAGCTCCGGACCTGATGGCGGCGCTGGAGGAATCGATCGCCGCGGTGAAAGAGAAAGGCAGCGGCGGCGCGAAAAAAGCTTCGAAACCCAAGGCTTCAAAAACGCCCAAATCAAAAACTGGCAAAGCGAGCAACGGCTCGAAAGCGAAATCGAAAAGCTCTTCGCGTTCCAAAGCCAAAGCCTCTAAATAGGCGCTAGCGCGTGGGCAAGACCCAGCAGGTCGAGGTCGAGGTCGAGGGCAAGGAGCTGAAGCTCTCCAACCTCGACAAGGTGCTGTACCCGAAGACCGGCTTCACCAAGGGCGAGATGGTCGACTACTACGCCAAGGTGGCTCCGGCCCTGGTGCCCCACCTGAGCGGGCGGGCGGTGACCCTGCGGCGGTTCCCGGAAGGGGTCGAGGACCTCGACGCCGCCTTCTACGAGAAGCGCTGCCCCAAACACCGGCCGAAATGGGTGAAGACGGCGAAAGTGCAGGCGGGGCCGCGCGCCGGAGTGATCGAGTTCTGCGTCTGCGACAGCCTGCCGACCCTGATCTGGATGGCGCAGCTGGCGGCGATCGAGTTGCACCCCTCGCTCTCGCTGAGCCGGGCGCCGAAACGGCCGACGTCGCTGGTCTTCGACCTCGATCCCGGGCCGCCCGCCGACGTCGTCGACTGCTCGCGGGTGGCGCTGCGTCTGCGCGAGCTGCTGACGCAGCTCGACCTCGAGTGCTTGGTCAAGACCTCGGGGTCGAAGGGAATGCAGCTCTACGTCCCCCTCAACACCAAGACCTCCTACGAGGAGACGAGACCGTTCGGCCAAGCCCTCGCCCAGATCGTCGCCAACCAGGACCCGGAGAACATCCTCGCGAAAATGGGCAAAAAGACCGACCGCAGCGGCAAGGTCCTGATCGACTGGTACCAGAACAACGAACGCAAAACCACGATCTCCGTCTACTCCCTCAGAGCCCGCGAACGCCCCACCGTCTCCGCCCCGATCACCTGGGAGGAGGTCGAACAGGCCGCTGACTCAGGCAAAGGCGACCACCTCGTCTTCGAGACCGACGACGTGCTCACGCGCGTCGATGAGCACGGCGACCTCTTCGCGCCGGTGCTCGAGCTGGAACAGCAGCTGCCGGATCTCGCCAGCTAGCCGAGCTGCTGGCGCACGACCGGCTGGCGCGTCGCCTTGACCTCGTCGAGGCGTCGGACCGGGGTCGTGTAGGGGGCGTTTTTGGCTAGGTCGGGGTGGTCCTCGGCCTCGGCGAGGATCTTCTCTACTGCCTCGGCGAAGGCGTCCAGAGACTCCTTGGTCTCGGTCTCGGTCGGCTCGACCATCAGGGCCTCGTCTACCAGGAGCGGGAAGTAGACGGTTGGCGGGTGGAAGCCGAAGTCGAGGAGGCGCTTGGCTAGGTCCAAGGTGGCTAGACCGAGCTCGCGTTTCATCGGCTTGCCGGAGAGGACGAACTCGTGCATGCAATGGCGATCGAAGGCGATCGGCAAGCGCTCGCCGGCGCGGCCCTCCGCTAGGCGCGCCTTCAGGTAGTTGGCGTTGAGGACGGCGGTCTCGCTCGCCTCTTCCAAGCCGTCGCCGCCGAGGCTGAGGATGTAGGCGTAGGAGCGGACGAAGACGCCGAAGTTGCCCTGGAAGCCGCGCAGCCGGCCGATCGACTTCGGTCGCTCGAAGTCGAGGTCGAAGCTTGGACCGTGACCGTTGGAGCCCTCGCGACGCACCACCTGCGGCTTCGGCAGGTACGGCTCGATCCGGTCAGAGACAGCGATCGGCCCGGCCCCCGGCCCGCCGCCACCGTGCGGCTGGCTGAAGGACTTGTGGAGGTTGACGTGGACGATGTCGAAGCCCATGTCCCCGGGCCGCGAGTGGCCCATCACCGCGTTGAGGTTGGCGCCGTCGTAGTAGAGGGTGCCGCCGGCCTCGTGGATCAGCGAGGCGATCTCGGCGATGTTTTCGTCGAAGACTCCGAGCGTGTTCGGGTTGGTCAGCATCAGACAGGCGACCTCGCCCTCGTTGTCGGCCAGCTTCGCCCGCAGGTCGTCCATCTCGACGCCGCCGCGCTCGTTGGTCGCCACTTTGACCACCTCGTAGCCGGCCATCGTCACCGAGGCCGGGTTGGTCCCATGGGAGGTGTCAGGCGCCAGCACCTTGGTTCGCTGTTCGCCGCGGTCGGCGTGGTAGGCGCGGGTCAGCAGCAGGCCGGCGAGCTCGCCGTGGGAGCCGGCGCTTGGCTGCAGGCTGACGTGCGGCAGGCCGCAGATCTCGCTCAAGGACTCCTGCAGCAGCCACATCAGCTCTAGCGCGCCCTGGGCACGGCGCGGGTCCTGGGCCGGGTGCAAGCGGGCGTGACCGGGCAGCGCTGCCACCCGCTCGTTCAAACGCGGGTTGTGCTTCATCGTGCAGGAGCCGAGCGGGTAGAGGCCGGTGTCAAGGTCGAAGTTGCGGCGCGAGAGCCGGTTGTAGTGGCGGACGATCTCCGGCTCGGCGATCTCCGGCAGCCGCGGCGCCTCCGAGCGCAGCAGCTTCTCCGGGATCAGCTCGGCAAGAGGCTTCTCGGGGACTTCGACATCCGGCAGCGCTGCGGCACGGCGACCGGCCTTCGACTTCTCGAAGATGGTCCGCGCCTTTTCGGCCTGCATCGGCGTCTCGGTCAGCGCCATCAGACAGCCACCCCCTCGCGCTCGGCGGCGATCGCCGCTCCCAGCGCCTCGGCCAGCTCATCGATCTGTGCCTTCGTCCGGCGCTCGGTGATTGCGATCAGGAGGCCGTCCTCGAACTCTGGGTACTCGCGGCCGAGCGGATAGCCGGCGGCGATTCCGCGCTCGGCGACGCGGTCGAGGACCTTCTCGACCGGTGCCTCCAGACGCACCGCGAACTCGCGAGCGACCGGCGCATCGTGCAATAGCTCGACTCCATCGACCGCCGCCAGCCGCTCGCGCGCGTAGGCGGTCCGTTGCAGCAGCAGTTCGCCGAGCTCGCGGAACCCTTGGCGCCCGAGCCAGGCGAGGTGGACCATCGCTCCGAGCGCATTCAGCGCCTGGGCGGTGCAGATGTTGTTGGTGGCTTTCTCGCGACGGATGTGCTGCTCACGCGTTTGCAGCGCGAGGACGAAACCGCGGCGGCCATCGAGGTCCTCGGTTTCCCCGGCGATCCGGCCCGGCATGCGTCGGATCTGCGCCTCGGTCGCACAGAAAAAACCAAACGAAGGGCCCCCGAAGTCCAAACGATTCCCCAGCGGCTGCCCCTCGCCGAGGGCGATGTCGGCACCGCACTCGCCCGGCGGCTTCAAGACCCCCAGCGTCATCGGGTCGCAGGCCACGACCAGCAGCGCACCGTGCTCCTTCGCCGCCGACCCGAGCGCCTCGACGTCCTCGACCCCACCGAGGAAGTTCGGGCTCTGCAGGAAGACGGCGGCGGTCTCGCCGTCGACCGCCTCGGCCAGCGCTACGGCGTCGGTCAGCCCGCCCTCGAGTCCGACCTCGACCACCTCGGCGCCGTAGCCGACCGAGTAGGTCCGCAGCGTCTCGCGGCTGTGCGGGTGGACCCCGCGTGAGACGACGAAGCGCTTGCGCTTGGTCGCGCCCATCGCGAGGTAGCCGGCCGAGGCCACCGAAGACGGTCCCTCGTATAGCCCGGCGTTCGAGACCGGCAGCCCGGTCAGCTCCGACATCGCCGTCTGGAACTCGAACATCACCTGCAGTCCGCCCTGGCTGATCTCCGGCTGGTAAGGCGTGTACGGCGTCAGGAACTCGCTGCGCGAGGTGATCGCGTCGACGATCGCCGGCACGTAGTGGTCGTACATCCCGGCGCCGACGAAGCAGACCTGCTCTTCGGCGTCCGCGTTGCGAGATGCGAGGCCCGCCAGCCGCTCGTAGACCTCGGCCTCGCTCGTCCCATCGGGCAGCGCCAGCGGCCGCCCCAGCCGCAGCGGCTCGGGGATCTGCTCGAACAGCTCGTCGACCGAGGAGACGCCAATCGCGTCGAGCATCTCCTGCCGGTCGTCAGGGGTGGCGGAGGTGTAACGAGTCACCGGCTTGATGCTAGGGAAGCCGGTGGTTGGGCTTTGCGCCTAGGAGTCCAGCAACTTGCGGTATTCCTCGACGCCGAGGAGCGCCGCGGACTCCTCCGGGTGGCTCAGCCGCACTTTGACCAGCCAGCCCTCGCCGTAGGGGTCCTCGTTGACCCTTTCCGGGGCGTCAACCAGCGCCTCGTTGACCTCGACGACCTCGCCGGACATCGGTGCGATCACGTCGCTGACCGCCTTCACCGACTCGACCTCGGCGTAGGAGGAATCTTTCTGGATCGTCGCCCCGACTTCAGGCGGGTCGAAGAAGACCACCTCGCCGAGCGAGTCCTGGGCGTACCAGGTGATCCCGAAGGTCGCCTGCTCTCCCTCGATCCGGGCCCAGTCGTGTTCCTCGTGGTAGCGGAGGTCTTCGGGGTAGGTCGCGTCGCTCACATCGGCTCCTTTACGGGTACAGGGGCTTGGAAGCTATCCGGGCGGGGCGGCGTTTGCCGCGCACGTCGATCTCGATCTCGGTCCCGACCTCCGCCAGGTCGCTGCGGACGTAGGCCATGCCGGCGCCGATCTCGAGCGAAGGCGAGAAGGTGCCGCTGGTGACCGCGCCGACCTGCTCGTCGCCGACCATCACCGGGTTGCCTTCGCGCGGAATCCCCTGGCCCTCGATCTTGAAGGCGACGAGCTTCTCGGCGGTGCCCTCGGCGCGGGCGCGCGCCACCGCCTCGGAGCCGATGAAGCCCGTCTCCTCCTTGCAGCACCAGCCGAGGCCGGCCTCGATCGGGTTGCGCTCGGGCGTCAGCTCGTTGCCGTGGAGCGGGTAACAGACCTCCAGCCGCAGGGTGTCGCGGGCGCCGAGCCCGCAAGGGACGACGCCGGCTTCAAGCAGCTCGCACCAGATCGGCGTCGCGACCTCCGGGTCGACCAGCAACTCGACGCCGTCCTCACCGGTGTAACCGGTGCCACAGGCGAGCGCCGGCCGGCGGCCGATCTGCACGTGGGAGACGTGGAAGCGCGGCGGCAGCTCGATCCCCAACGCCCGGCTGACGACGTCGCGGGCGTGCGGTCCCTGGACGGCGAGCATCGCGTAGCGGTCGGCGACGTCGCGGACGATCGCGTCGAACTCGCGGCTCTGGCGGCCGAGCCAGGCGAGGTCGGCGTCGTGATTGGCGGCGTTGGTGACGATCAGGAAGCGGTCGCCGCCGAGCCGGTAAGCAAAGAGGTCGTCGATCACCCCGCCGTCCTCGTTGCAGAGGACCGAGTACTGCGCGCCGCCGATGTGGACCTTGGCGACGTCGTTGGAGAGCACCCGCTGCAGGAACGAGAGCGCCCCCGGTCCCTCGACCTCGACCTGCCCCATATGGGAGACGTCGAACATTCCGGCGTGTAAGCGCACCGCAGAGTGCTCCTCGCGGATCCCCTCGTACTGCACCGGCATCTCCCAGCCGGCAAACGGCACCATCTTCGCCCCAAGGGCGAGGTGCTGCTCATAAAGAGGAGTACGCATCGACCCCCCAGGCTATTTGACGAGAGCAGTGGCTCGGCGGTCGGGGTGCCCTCCCAGGACACTCAACCGCGAGCCATTAGCGA
>DASZNP010000043.1:0-6462 GCA_035551255.1 Solirubrobacterales bacterium | reverse complement strand
CGGCCACCGAAGTGCCGCCGAACTTCATTACGACGATGTCCGAACCATCCCCTGGCATAGAGACCTGAGGATAGTCACCTCGCAACCGATTCTCGGCCCACCCCGCTGTGTCAAAAATCCGATGGGGCCTCGCCCTACTCGCTCGCGCCCCCGAGGTTGCCGAGCATCGCCTGTTCGGCCATCCGGATCAGGCCGAGACCGCTGTGGGGACGCATATCGCTGCTGCGGACGCGGACGTGGGAGCCGTGGGGGCCGACCACCTCGACGATCGTGCAGACGTCGCCGATCTCACAGTCGTCGCCGTAGTCGTTCTCGATCGCCTCCATCTGTTCGGCGACGACCCGGCCGACCTTGCTCTGGTCAAGCGACATCTCTGCTCCCTTCCGTCTCGGTCACTGGTTGGCGAAGACCTGACCATAGGCGAAGTGACGTACCTCACTCGCCGATATATCGATCTGATATATAAGTCTGAGACATGGAGCAACTGAGCGCAACCGCCTACGTAATCCTCGGCATGATTCGCAAAGAGCCGCGGTCCGGCTACGAGATCAAAGCCTTGGTTGACAACTCAACCCGCTTCTTCTGGGCCGCCAGCTACGGGCAGATCTACCCGGAGCTGAAGCACCTCTCCGAGGCGGGGCTGATCATCGGGTCCGACTCCCCCACCGGCGGCCGCCGCCGCACCGTCTACGAGATCACCGCCGACGGCGAGGAGGAGCTGCGGGCCTGGCTGCGGCGGCCGCCGCAGACCTTCGAGATGCGCGAGGAAGGACTGCTGAAGCTGTTCTTCGCCGATGCGTTGCCGCCGGGCGAGGCGGTGGCGATCGTGCGGGCGATGCGCGCCCACCGGCTCGAGGTCAACGCCCAGCTGCGCTCGATCGAGGCGCTAAAAGGCGAGATCGAGGATCCCTACCCGATGATCGTGCTGCGGGGAGGGATCGAGTTCACCCAGTGGTTCGCTGACTGGTGCGAGCGGATGGAGGAGGAAATCCTCGCCGCCGCGCCCGAGAAAAGGAGCAGCTGATGTTCGACTCCCTGGCCCGGCTCGCCGACGGCAACGCCCGCCGCATCGCGATCTTCGCCGCCGTCTTCTTCGTGCTCGCGGGGGTGCTCGGCGGCGGCGTCGCCAGCCGGCTCGACCCCTACGGCGCCGACGATCCCTCAACCGAGACGGTGAAGGCGATGGACCGGCTCGAGGAAGCGGGCCTGCGGGTACCGGCGGTGGTGGCGGTGGTCGAAGACGCGCCGGTGGCGGCGCCGGCGACCAAGCAGCGGTTGGAGGCGCTGGAGAACGAAGTCCGCAGACGGGGTGACGTCGCCTCGGTGGCCGGCTACTACGACACCCGCTCCCCCGCCTTCGTCTCCCGCGACCGCGAAGCGACCTTCTTCGCCGTCGCCCTGAAGACGACGGACGACAAGCAGGCCCAGGAAACCGGTGCCGAAATCGCCGACCAGCTCTCGACGCATACCGGCGTGGTCGCCGGCGGCCCGGCGGTCGCCCAGGAGCAGGTCAACAAGCAGGTCGAGAAGGACCTGCAGAAGGCCGAGATGCTCGCCTTCCCATTGCTCTTCCTGCTCTCGCTGCTCTTCTTCCGCAGCCTCATTGCCTCGCTGTTGCCGCTGCTGATCGGCGGCCTGGCGATCGTCGGCACCTTCCTCATCCTCCGCGTCGCCAGCGAACTGGTCTCGGTCTCGATCTTCGCCCTCAACATCACCACCGCGCTCGGGCTCGGGCTGGCAATCGACTACAGCCTCTTCGTCGTCTCGCGCTACCGCGAGGAGATCGCCAAGAGCGGGGCGGGGCCGGAGGCGATGCGGCGAGTTCTGGCGACGGCCGGCCGCACGGTCTTCTTCTCCTCGCTGACGGTGGCGGCGGCGCTCGCCTCACTGCTCGTCTTCCCGCAGCGCTTCCTCTACTCGATGGGCCTCGGCGGCTCGCTGGTGGCACTGTTCGCGGCGCTGATCTCGCTGACTGTGCTGCCGGCGGTGCTGACGCTGCTCGGGTCGCGGGTCAACGCCGGGGCGCCGAAGTTCCTCCAGCGCCGCGCCGCGGCCGACGCGCGCCCCGCCCAGGAGGGCTTCTGGTACCGACTCTCCCGCTTCGTGATGCGACGGCCGGTCCCGGTCGCGACGCTCAGCGCCGCCTTCCTGATCATCCTCGGGCTGCCCTTCCTCGGGATCAAGTTCAACGTCGTCGACCCGACCGTGCTGCCGGAATCGGCCAGCGCTCGGCAGGCCTACGACACCGTCAGCGAAGACTTCCCGCCCTACCACGAGACGCCGATCTGGATCGACGTCGAAGGACGGGATCCGACGGCGGCGCGACGGGTGGCCGCAGAGGTTCGGAGGGTTCCGGGGGTCGCCGAAGTGACGCCTCCACAGCCGCTCGCGCCGGGCGTCACCGCCGTCCAGGCGATCTCCGCCAACCCGTTCGCATCGAGTGCGAGCAAGGAAACGGTGGAAGCGATCCGGAATCTCCCGGAGCCGCCGGGCGCAACGGTTCTGGTCAGCGGCGCCAGCGCCGACTTCGTCGACTTCCAGGCGAGCCTCTCCGACCATCTCCCCTACGCCCTGGCGATCGTGATCGCGGCGACGCTGATCATCCTCTTCCTGATGACCGGCTCGGTGGTACTACCGATCAAGTCGCTGATCATGAACTTCCTCAACCTCAGCGCCGTCTTCGGCGCTCTGGTGCTGATCTTCCAGGACGGCCGCTTCGAAAGCTCCCTCAGCTACACCAGCCCCGGGGCGATCGAGCAGACGATGCCGATCCTGATGTTCGCGATCGCTTTCGGCCTCTCGACCGACTACGCGGTCTTCCTGCTCTCGCGGATCAAGGAGGCGCGCGACAACGGCGCCTCGGACTCCGAGTCGGTGGCGATGGGACTGGAGCGCACCGGCCGCATCGTCACCGCCGCCGCCCTGCTCTTTGCCGTGGCGATGGCGGCTTTCGCCACCTCGCAGATCATCTTCATCAAGGAGAACGGCGTCGGCGTCGCCCTGGCGGTCTTGATCGACGCCAGCATCATCCGCGCCCTCCTGGTCCCCGCCCTGATGGAGCTGCTTGGCAAGTGGAACTGGTGGGCACCGAGGCCCCTCCGTCGCCTGCACGAACGCTGGGGGGTCAGCGAGGTAGGTTCCGCGTATGACGCAGGAGCAGCCGGCAAGGCCTGAGCCCAATCCCGCGCAGCTGGTTGACGCGACGCGGCGGACCTACCTGGCCGGGGAGCGGACGCAGCTGGCTTGGTGGCGCACCGGGCTGACGGCGCTGGCGGTGGCGCTCGGGGTCGGGCGCGTGGTGCCGGAGCTGAGCGGGACCGCGGCCACCTGGCCATACGTCGTCGCCGGTGTCGGCTTCGCCCTCTGGGGAATCTGCGCGATCGCCTACGGGACCGCCAACCGCGAGGCGATGGAAAAAGCGCTGCGCGAAGGGCGGTTCCACGAGGCCCCGACCTGGCCCCTGCGCACGCTCAGCATTGCCGGCATCGGCCTCGGCCTGCTGACGGCGCTGCTGATCCTGCTGGACTAAGAGGAGTTGCCGCTAGGCGAAAGCTTGGGTGGCCCGGCGCCGGAGATCGGCGTTGAGCATGCCGGTGACTTCGCTGGGGCGGTCGCCGGCGGAGGGGACGGCGGCACCGATCAGGCCGTCGGCGCGGAAGCCGTAGAGCGGGGCGACGAAGCCGAGCTCGCGGATCTTGCGGACGAGGCGGACGGCGCTTTGGGTGTCGGCCCCGGGGCCGCAGAGGACGATTGCAGTCGGGTCAAGCGCGCCGAGGGCGCGGCCCATCCGCTCGTCGCCAAGCTCGTTGGAGAGCACGAGGACGCGGAAGCCGGCGCGGCGCAGGGCGAGGTCGAGGGCCTGGGTGTAGACCTCCTCGGCGTCCTGGCCGTGGCTGGAGTCGAGCAGCAGGATCCCGGCCGGACGGGCGGCGGCGGAGGCGAGGCGGCGGGCGCCGTGCAGCCAGCCGGTGGCCCAGCGAGCGGCGAACTCGAGCTCGGCCTCGCGCTCGGGGTCAGTGGCGAGCTTGTCGATCGCCGGCAGCAGCAGCTCCTCAACCGTGCGCTCGAGCGAACGCAGGGCGAGGCTCTCCTCAACCGCGCGGTCGGCGGCGGCCTCGTCGAAGCTCTCGAATGCGGCGAGGAGGCTGTCGTCGCTAGCGGGCGCGGCCTGGCGCTGGCGCGCCAGCTCGATCGCCGAAGAGATGTTGCCGGTCTCGGTCAGCGCGTCGCGCAGCGCCTGCAGCTCGACCAGCTCGTAGTTGCGATGGTTGCCGACCGTGCGCTTCGGCGTCGGGTAGCCATAGCGTCGCTCCCAACTGCGCAGGGTGTTGGGGCTCACGCCAAGGACTTCGGCGGCGGCGTTGGTGCGGATTCCGGGCATCTACTTAAGTGAGTTGATTAAGAGGGGTGAGGTGGACTGCGTGTCTATTCGACAGGCGGCGCCAATTCTCCCACCCTCGATGAAGCTTTTGGACAGATTTACGGGAATCTGTCAGCGATCTTGCAAAGCGCCGACGCCCACCGGCTGCCCTACTGCCCGCGCCCGCCACATCGCCGCGTCGGCCTTGTGCAGGAGCTCATCGGCGTCGGTCCCGTGCTCCGGGCAGGCGACGACGCCAGCCGAGACGCAGATCCGCAGCCCTCCAGCTTTCTCGAGCTCGTCGAGCTGGCGCAGCAGCCGCTCGCACATCTGAACGCCTTCGACGGTGCCGATGTTCGGAGCGAGAACGCAGAGCGCGTCCTCCTCGAGGCGGAAGGCATCATCGGCAAGGCGGATGCTGTCGCGCAAGGCAGCACCAACGATCGAGAGCACAGTCTCCTGCCCCCCGGCCACGTCACCGGGACGAATGCCAGGTCCCGAAGCGTCGAAGACAGCAAGCCCAAATGGGTGCCCATACCGACGGTTCGTCTCCAGCAGCTGATCCAACCGCCGTCGCATATGCCCCGGCCGGTAAAGACTCGGAAGTTCTTCAGCCGGTTCCGCAGCAAGCGCCGCGCTCCCGTTAGAGGGCGCTTGGGCCGCTTCAACGGCCGCCGCCGTAATCACCCCGAACTCGCCAGCCAACCGCTGGGCGGCGTCAGCGAAGCTTCCTCCATTGGTTCCAATCTCCTCGTGCAAGCTGTTGAGAAGATCGGCGTGCATCTCCGACACCTTGAGAGCGATGCGCCCCGCGGCAGAGCCTCCGTTCGAGCCCGGCCCGGCTTTCGACTGGTCTGCCACGGAATGACCTTGGCGAACCAGGCGGACGGCGGATCTTCAAAAAGCCGCTAATTGCGAACCGACGTGTGTCCAGGACGGACGTCCGGGCCCGCTTATTCCAGACTTCTTCGGCCCGCGAGGGCCTTGCCGAGCGTGACCTCGTCAGCGTGCTCGAGGTCGGCCCCGACCGGCAGCCCGCTGGCCAGCCGCGTGACCGTCACCTGTCCGCGCAACATGTCGGCGATGTGGAGGGCGGTCGCCTCGCCAGTCGTGGTGGGGTTGGTCGCCAGCACCACCTCGCTGACACCGCCGCGCTCGACCCGCCGCCGCAGCTCGCCGATCTTCAGGTCTTCGGCGTCGACCCCATCGATCGGCGAGAGTGCGCCGCCGAGCACGTGGTAGAGGCCGCGGTATTCATGAGTGCGCTCGATCGGGATCACGTCCGCGGGCTCCTCGACCACGCAGATCATCGTCCGGTCGCGGTTCTGGTCAGAGCAAATCCGGCAGAGCGGGCCCTCGGCGAGGTTGAAGCATTCTTCGCAGAGGCCGACCTTCTCCTTCACTTCGCGGATCGCTTCGCCGAGCGCGAACGCCTCTTCGTCGGGCGCGCGCAGCAGGTGGAAAGCGAGGCGCTCGGCCGTGCGCCGGCCGATGCCCGGCAGGCGCGAGAGCTCGGTGACGAGCCGCGCGAGCGGTGCCGGGCCCTCGCTCAACCGCCCAGCATCCCGCCGAGGCCACCCAGGTCGCCGCCGGCGATCCCGCCCATTTTCGAGCTCGCCAGCTCCTGGGCGGCGCGCAGCCCCTCGTTGACTGCGGCCTGCACCATCTCCTGGAGCAGCTCTGCCTCCTCGGGGTCGATCGCCTCGGGGTCGATGACGATCTCCCGCAGGGTCAGGTCGCCGCCCATCTTGACTTTGACCATGCCACCGCCGGCGCTCGCCTCGACGACCTCGTCTTTCAGTTTCTCCTGCGCCTCCAGCATGTCGGCCTGCATCTGCTGCGCCTGTTTCATCAGGCCCTGGATGTCGAAGCCTCCCGGTCCGCCTCCTCGCGCCACTTAACCGACCTCCTCCGCGTCGAACTCGCTCTTCAGCCGCTCCAGCAGCTCTTCCTCGTCAACCTCGTCACTGCCCGGCGCCGGGGTGTCCGGCGGCGGCGCCTGTGCCTCCTCTTCCTCCGAAAGCACCACGAAGGTGGGCCGCAGTCCAACTCCGGTGACGGCAGCGAAGGCCGCCGCCAAAGTGTCCCGGCGATCGGGGCTG
>DASZNP010000042.1:0-19453 GCA_035551255.1 Solirubrobacterales bacterium | reverse complement strand
ATACTGCTCGACCCAGACCTCGTAGCGGGACTCCAGCTCGCGCTTCGAGAGCACGCTGTACTTCTCGAAGGCGGCCACCGTCTGGTCGGAAAGCACTTCCGGCAGCGCGTCCGGCGTCGTCTTCAGGTTTTTCAGCCCGCGGCGCTCGGCTTCCTGGTGCCACTCCTCGGAGTAGTTGTCGCCGCCGAAGCAAACGACTTTGTTCGCCAGGTAGCTCTCTTTGACGAGCTCCATCACGGCTTTCGGCATCTGCTCGCCGCTGCTCAGCTTCGCCTCCAGCTTGCCGGCGAGCTCGTCGATCGCCTCGGCCGCGATCGTGTTCAGGACCGTGTTGGGGAAGGCGAGCGACATGCTCGACCCGAGCGCGCGGAACTCGAACTTGTTGCCGGTGAAGGCGAACGGCGAGGTCCGGTTGCGGTCGCCGCCGTGCATCGGCAGCGGCGGCAGCACCGTCGCCCCGAGGTCGAGGAAGGAGGCCGGCGTGTTCGGGTCGCCTTCGCCGGTCGCGATCGCCTCGAAGGCTTTTTCGAGCTCGCCGCCGAGGAAGATCGAGATGATCGCCGGCGGCGCCTCGTTCGCCCCGAGGCGGTGGTCCTGGCCGATGTTGGCTACCGAGGCCCGCAGCAGGCCCTGGTGCTTGTTGACTGCCTGGATCACCGCAGTGCAGAAGAAGAGGAAGTGGATGTTGTCGGCCGGCGTATCGCCCGGGTTCAGCAGGTTGGCGCCGGTGTCGGTCCCCATCGACCAGTTGTTGTGCTTGCCGGAGCCGTTGACGCCGGCGAACGGCTTCTCGTGCAGGAGGCAGACGAGGCCGTAGCGGCGGGCGACGTTTTCCAGCGTCTGCATCAGCAGCTGCTGGTGGTCGGAGCCGACGTTCGAGTTCTCGAAGATCGGCGCGATCTCGTACTGGGCCGGCGCCACCTCGTTGTGGCGGGTCTTGACCGGGATGCCGAGCTTTCGCATCTCCAGCTCCGACTCCATCATGAAGGCGAGCACCCGCTCGGGAATCGAGCCGAAGTAGTGATCGTCGAGCTCGTGGCCCTTCGGCGGCTTGGCGCCGAAGAGGGTGCGGCCGGTGCTGATCAGGTCGGGCCGCTCGAAGAAGTACTGCTCGTCGATCAGGAAGTACTCCTGCTCGGGGCCGACGGTGGTGAAGACGCGCTGGCTCTCTTCGTCGCCGAGCAGCCGCAGCGCCTTGATCGCCGAGCGGCTGAGCGCGTCCATCGAGCGCAGCAGCGGGATCTTCGCGTCGAGCGCCTCGCCAGTCCAGGAGGCGAAGGCGGTCGGGATGCAGAGCAGCGCCCCGTTCGGGTTCTCGAGGATGAAGGCGGGGCTGGTCGGGTCCCAGGCGGTGTAGCCGCGGGCCTCGAAGGTGGCGCGGACGCCGCCGGTGGGGAACGAGGAGGCATCGGGCTCGCCCTGGATCAGCTCCTTGCCGGAGAAGTCGGCGATCGCATTGCCTTCGCCGCCAGGCTCGTAGAAGGAGTCGTGCTTCTCCGCGGTCGAGCCGGTCAGCGGCTGGAACATGTGGGTGTAGTGGGTGGCGCCGTTCTCCAGCGCCCACTCCTTCATCGCCTCAGCAACGGCATCGGCCAGGCTCGGATCGAGGGCCTCGCCCCCGTCCAGCGTCGTCTGCAGCTTCTCGAAGACGTCCTTGGGCAGCCGGTCCTTCTGGACGGCGGCGGAGAAGACGTTCTGGCCGAACGGGTCGTTCTCCGGGAGCGTCAGGTCCTGCGCGCCCAGAGCACCTCCGTTGGCGCTCCACTGGGCTGCGGTCACGTTGTGCTGGCGAATACGAGTCATCGGTTCTTGGATCTCCCCCACTAGGCGCGCGCCCGGGTCCGTCCCAGCGCGTATTTGTCGAAAGTCTCAGTCCCTCGAAAAGAGCAGCACAGAGCCTAATGGCGACGCCTTAATCGCGCCTTTGTACCTCGGGATAAACCTGAGGACGAGGCGGTTATCCCTGGTGTCGTGGGGGTGGGGAGGGGGCCGGTGCTCCTCCTCCGGAATTGACCTCCCCTCCGCTGCGCTCCGGGGAGAACCTGCTGCGGCTTCGCCGCAAGAACCAGATTGCATATCGCCGAACATTCCTCCGGGAGGAGCACCGGCCCCCTCCACGACACCTCTCAGAGACTGTCGCGAGGACGGGTGGGTGTCCCTCTCGGGGCCGGCGTCCTGTTGCTGGCGCAGAACACTCGGCGAGAGACGGCCAACTTAGAGGCCAGCAACCCAGGTCTCGAGAGGGACACCCACCCGGCCCTACAGGACAGGCCTCGTCCCTAGGCGCTTGGAGATATGTCCGGCAGTGCGTTCGCGGCCACTAGCGAACCCATCAGCACGCCGAGCAGGAGGTCACGCAGCTCCTCGCGCTCGACGTCACCGTGCTCGATCCAGTTGAGGCAGGCGCCGTCCATGAACCAGAGCCAGCCGCTGACCGCGATCCGGGCTTTGGGAGGGGGGCCGTCAGGATAGAGGCCGTCGAGGATCCGCTCCGCGGTTTGCCGGCGCACCTGGTCGACCAGGTCGCGGATCTCGGTGACGCCGGTGGCGCTGTCCATCAGGTTGCGGTAGGCGACCGCGTTCTCCTCGACCATCGCCAGGAACGCCTCCAGGCTCGCTTTCAACTGCTCGACCGGCGGCAGGTCAGGGTCGGGCGCGGTCCGCTGCCGCAGCTCCTCGGCCCAGGTGCTCAGCGTCTCCTCGAAAAACGCCTGCTTGCTGGGGAAATAGTGGTAGAGCAGGGCCTTCGAGATCCCCACCTCGGCGGCGATCTTATTCATCGAGAGCTCGTCGTAGGGGTGGCTGGTGAAGAGCTCGGCGCCGCGTTCGAGCAGCTGCTGACGGCGCTCGTCGACATCCATCCGTCGGTAGGAGGGCTCGCTCATGGCTGTAAGTGTATCGCCTTATTGACCGATGGTTGACAAGGTTGGTACGGTGTTGACCGTCGGTCAATAAGCGATAGGAGACACCATGAATGACGACTACGTACCGCCCGCCTTCAGGCACAGCTCAGAACCGCCGCCGCGGCAAGCACCGCCGCCACCACCGCCGACGAACCCGATCTCCCGGATCGAGTTCGAGCGCGTCTTCGGTGGCCGCGTGCTGGCCTGGATCGGCGGCCTGGCAACCCTGCTCGGCGTCATCTTCTTGATGCGCAGCGCCGTCGACAGCAGTTGGTTCACCGAGGGGGTCCGGGTGCTGATGGCTGCCTTCGGCTCACTCTTCCTGCTCGGCCTCGGCGTCTGGCTGCACGAACGCCGCGGCCATCTCGAGGTCGCCCGCATCGCCGTCGCCATCGCGCTCCCCGGCTTATATGCGACGACCCTCGTCGCTACCAAGACCTATGACCTGATCTCACCGGTCATCGGGCTCGAGGCGGCGGCGTTGGTCGGTGTGCTCGGCGTTTTCATCGCCGTGCGCTGGTCCTCGGTGCTGGTCGGCAGCGTCGGCCTGCTCGGGGCCCTGGCGGCGCCGGTTCTCGTCGGTGGCGAGATCGACGGCGCCTCGATCGCCTTCCTGGCGATGGCTCTGGCCGCCAGCGTCGCCGTCCTGCTCTGGCAGCGGTGGAACTGGCTGGCGCTCGGCGCTTTCGCGGTTTCCGCGCCGCAGCTGCTCGCCTGGATCGTCAACAGCGGGTTCATCTCCTTCGAGGGAGACACCCAGCCTTCTGAACCCACCCTCCTGGTCCTCGCCGTCCTGGCAGGGTTCTGGGTCCTCTATGCCGCCGCAGCCTTCGGCTACGAGCTCCGCAGCCGAGGGGAAGAGCGGCTCCCGGTCTCGTCCTGGCTGCTTTTGCTCAGCAGCAGCGCGCTGATCGTCGGCGCTGGCGCGATCGTCATCGGCGGCGACTCAGTTGCCCTCGATGCCTGGCTCTTCGGCTTCGCGATCGCCCACCTCGTGCTCGGCGCAGGCGCGATCCGTTTCGGCATCCATCGCGAAATCGGTTCGCTGCTGATTGCCGGTGGTATTGGCCTCGGCAGCTTCGGCTGCGCCAACCTCCTCGACGGTCCGAGCCTGGTTGCCGCTTGGTCTGCCGCCTCGGCTGCGCTCGCCTTCCTGGCGACGCGGGTCGACCGTACTTCGGTGCCGACGCTGTCGGACGCCGAACGCCTGCTGATTGCGGCGCTTGGCTTCCTCGGCCTGGCGATCGTCCACATGCTGGTCGTCGAGGCGCCGCCGACGGCGATCGCCGAAGGGGTCACCGACCTCGGCTCCGCCGTGGTCGCGATCGCCTGCTGTGCCGGCGCCGCGGCCGCCTGCTGGTTCTGGGGGCGCGAGGTCGAGCCGGACATCGCCACGGTGACCGGCTACGTCAGCGCCCTCGGCTTCGTCTACCTCGGCTCGATCACGATCATCGACGTGATCGGCGACAACGCCGGCGGCGAAGCCCGCCAGATCGGCCAGTCCTGGCTTTCGGCCTTCTGGACCGCGACGGGCCTCGGCGCGGTCGTCTGGGGCATGGTCCGGCGCTCGCCGAAAGCGCGACTCGGCGGCCTCGGCCTGTTGATGGTGGCGATCGCCAAGGTCTGGACCTACGACCTCTCCGAGCTGGAAGAGCTCGCCCGGGCGCTCTCCTTCGTCGCCCTCGGCCTGCTGCTGCTGGCCGGCGCCTTCGCCTACCAGCGGTTCAAGCCGGAGGAGGAAGAGGAGCCCGCCGAAGAGGTGGAGCAGGGGGATCCCCAGGTCTATCTCTAGGCCGATCCGCGGGAGCCGCAGGCATCTGTATAGCCTGCGGTTTCCCGCGGCCCCTGCCGCAGGATCAAGCCGAAAAGAGAGGGATCACTCTTCATGTTCGTATCAAAGGCCGCCGTCGTCGGCGGCGGCACCATGGGCGGCGAGATCGCGCAGGCGATCGCCGCCGCCGACATCCCGGTCGTCGTCAAAGACATCGACCAGAAGTTCGTCGACGCGGCCGTCGAGAAGGCTCGCGGCGTCACTGAGGGGCAGCTCGCCCGCCTGGTCAAGAAGGAGAAGCTGACCCAGGAGCAGGCCGACGCGCGGCTGGCCGAGGTGATGGGCAACATCACCGGCACCACCACTTACGAGGAGTTCGGCGACGTCGACTTCGTGATCGAGGCGGTGCCGGAGAAGATGGAGATCAAGCAGGCCGTCTTCCGCGACCTCGACGCGGTCACGCCGGGCCACGCGATCCTCTCCTCCAACACCTCTTCGCTCTCGATCACCGAGATCGGCGAGGCAACGCTGCGACCCGACAAGGTCGTCGGCTTCCACTTCTTCTACCCGGCCTCGATCATGCCGCTGGTCGAGGTGATCGTCGGCGAGGACTCCTCGCAGGAGACCGCGACCGCCGCCTACAACTTCGCCCAGGCGATCAAGAAGCAGCCGATCGTCTGCGGCGAGGTCCCCGGCTTCGTCGTCAACCGGATCCTGATGGCGACGATGGGGGAGATCTGGCGCGCCCAGGAGGAGCAGGGTCTGTCGCTGAAGGCAATCGACGAGGCGATCGCCGGCGCCCAGCTGGCGCCGATGGGCCCGTTTTTCCTCACCGATCTGCTCGGCCTCGACACCGTCCTGCACGTCGCCGAACACCTGAACGAGTCCTACGGCGAGCATTTCTACGTCCACAAGGGCCTGCAGGGGCTCGTCGGCGAAGGCAAGCTCGGCGCCAAGACCGGCGGCGAGGGTTTCTTCAAGGACGGCGAACAGAACGTCCCCGGCGACAACCAGCCCGACGGCGAGGAGCTGGTGGCGATGTTCTCCAGCCGCGCCCTGATCGAGGCCTGCCTGCTCGTCGAGGAGGGAATCTGCTCGGTCCGCGACATCGACCTCGGGATGATGGCCGGGGCCGGGCTCGACCCGCGCAAAGGCCTGCTGCCGCCGTTCTGGAAAGCCGACGTCACCGGGCTCGACCAGGTGCTGGAGACGATGGAGAAGCTGGAGGAGAAGTACGGCGACCGCTTCACTCCGCCGGTGACGCTCAAGCGCCTCGTCGCCCAGCGCCGCTACGGCCTGAGCACGGGCCAGGGCTTCTACCCCTACCCGCAGGCCGACGAGGGCGAGCAGGCCGACACGGTCAAGCTGGAGACCCGCGGCAACGTCGCGATCGCCTGGCTCGCGAACCTGCCGATGAACTCGCTTTCGCCGCAGGTGATCGAGGACCTGGAGAAGGTCTGGAACCGGGTCAAGGACAGCGACGAGATCGGGGCGATGGTGATCGCCTCCTCGGTCCCGGTCGTCTTCAGCGCCGGCGCCGACATCAAGGCGTTCACGACGCTCGACCAGGAGAGCGGGGCGGAGCTGATCAACAAGGCCCACGCGCTTTTCCGCGACTTCGGCAAGGCCGGGGTGGCCACGATCGCCGCGGTCAACTCGATCGCCTTCGGCGGCGGCTGCGAGCTGGCGATGGCCTGCGACGTGCGGATCGGCGCCGAGGCCGCGGTCTTCGGCCAGCCCGAGGTGAAGCTGGGGATCATCCCCGGCTTCGGTGGCACTCAACGACTGGCCCGGCTGGTCGGGCCGAACAAGGCGCTGGAGCTGAACCTGGTCGGCGACGCGATCCTCTCCGAGGAGGCGCTCGAACTGGGCCTCGTCAACCGGGTCGTCCCCGACCACGAGCTGTTCGAGACGGCCCTGTCATGGGGTCGCAAGCTCGCCGGCCAGGCGCCGATCGCGGTCGAGCAGATCAAGACCGTCTCCCACCAGGGCGACATCGACGAGGGCATCGAGGCCGAGAAGGTCGGCTTCGCCACCGCCTTCTTCAGCGAGGACGCCAAAGAGGGCATCTCGGCGTTCCTAGGCAAACGCACCCCGAAGTGGAGCGGCAAGTAGCAAGGCGGTTTCACCGCCGACGGGCCGAAAACGTCCCTAATAAGGACGTTTTCGTCCCGTCGGCAGATGTTTTGCGGCTGGCGGAGCTGCTCGGAGGGGCTTCGTCGGCTGTGGCGCTTACCGGCGCCGGGGCTTCGGTGCCGTCGGGGATTCCCGATTTCCGCACGCCGGAGACAGGGCTGTGGGCGAAGGTCGACCCGATGGAGGTCGCGCACATCAGCGTCTTCGAAAGCGACCCGGAGCGGTTCTGGTCCTACTACCGGCCGCGCTTCCAGGCGCTGGGGGACAAAGAGCCGAACCGGGCCCACGCGGCGCTGGCCGAGCTGGAGCGGCGAGGACTGATCGAGGGTGTGATCACCCAGAACATCGACCGCCTGCACCGGGCGGCGGGATCGGAGAACGTGATCGAGGTCCACGGTTCGATCGAGACCAGCTCCTGCCTGGAGTGCGGGACCGCGTACGGGCTGGACGAAGTCGACGGCATCTTCGACGAGCGCGGCGTCGCGATCTGCAGGGCCTGCGGCGGCCCAGTCAAACCCGACGTCGTCCTCTTCGGTGAGCTCTTGCCAGAAGAGGCGATGGCGCGGGCGACGGAGCTAGCCGAAGGGGCCGACCTGATGCTCTGCGTCGGCTCCTCGCTGGCGGTGCATCCGGTGGCGGGGTTGCCGCAGCTGACCCTCGAGCGCGGCGGCGCCCTGGCAATCGTTACCAAGGGTGAGACCCCGTACGACCGCGACGCCGAGCTGAAGCTCGAGGGCGAGGTCGACGAGGAGCTCGCGGCCCTCGTCGACGCCCTCAGTTAGTCGCGCCTACTGGATCGGGTCCGACGGTTTCGCGCTGCCGGGCTTGCCCGTCGTCGGGATGCCCTGCGCTTCGCAGGCGGCGACGATCGTCCGCGAGCGCGGGTCGTCGAAGCGGGCGGCGTGGGCGCATCGCGCCTCCGCCTCGCTGCCGCAGGCGCTGACCGTCTGGGCGCCGACGATCCCGGCCACTTCGGCCTTAAAGCACCCCGGCTCGAGCGGCGAGCTGCTGTCGCCGGCAGTGGCGATCACGACTCCCAGCAGGGCGACAAGGGTGACCGCGAGCGTGGCCAGGGCGGCCTTGGTCTCGCGCGGGCTCAGCTTGTAGAGCGGGGTGGTCTGCCGCTCGTAGTGACCTTCCAGTGGCATGGACGGCAGTCAATCAGCCACCTGTCGAGGGCGCCATCGCCCGCCGGGCGAAGGATCGCCGCCGATCTTTAGACACTCGTACGTAGAGGTGCTGCCTTCGCGCCGGCAGGGTTAGCGGCGTCCGAGAAGTGCTTACTGAGAAAGGGAGTCCCTCTTAATGGAATGGTTGAGCGAAGGCGCGAACTCATGGCAGATGACCGCCGCCACGCTGGTCGGGTTGATGAGCATCCCCGGCCTGGTCGTGCTCTACGGCGGCGTGATGCAGAAACGCTGGTCCGTGAACTCGATGATGATGGCGTTCGTCGCCTTCGCGATCGTGTTGGTCCTCTGGGTCCTGGTCGGCTTCAAGATGGGCTTCGGCGAGCCGGTCCACGCGATCAGCAACAGCGGTTTCTTCGGGAACTTCATCGGCAAGCCCGGGGCGATCTTGAACAGCAACGAACTGCTGAAGCAGGCGCACATACCTGAGCTTGCCGAAGAAGAATTCCTCTTCCCGCAGTCGACGCTCGCCTACTTCCAGATCGTCTTCGCAGCGATCACGCCGATCCTGATGCTGGGCTCGGTGCTCGGGCGCTTCAACTTCAAGGCGTGGATCCCGTTCGTCGCGCTTTGGACCCTGCTCGTCTACACGGTCAACGCCTTCCTGATCTGGGGCGGCGGCTTCTTCGCCCAGCAGGGCGCGGTCGACTACTCGGGCGGTTACGTCATCCACCTCGCCGCCGGTGTCTCCGGCTTCGTCGCCGCCGCGGTAATCGGGCCGCGCCTCCAGCGCGACCGCGAGATCGACGCGCCGAACAACCTGGCGATGGTCGCCGTCGGCGCCGGGCTCCTCTGGATGGGATGGAACGGGTTCAACGGCGGTGACTGGTACAGCGCCGGCGAAGTCGCTTCTGCCTCGGTGCTCAACACCAACCTCTGCACCGCGGTCGCCTTCCTCACCTGGGTCGGACTTGACTACGCCACCGGCCGCAAGCCGAGCCTGATCGGTTCTGTCAACGGCATGATCGTCGGCCTCGTCGCGATCACCCCCGGCGCCGGCTTCGTCAACGGCTGGGGCGCGATCATCATCGGCGTCCTCGCCGCCTCGCTCGTCTACCTGGCGCTCAACTACCTGAGTCGGACGGCGCCGTTCCGCAACGTCGACGACACCCTCGGCGTGGTCTACACGCACGGCTTCGCTGGCGTCGCCGGCGGTCTGCTGACCGGCATCTTCGCCAACAAGCTGATGGCCGGCGAACACGAAGGTCTGATCTCCGGCGGCGGGCTTCATCTGCTCGGCGTTCAGGCCTACACGGCTCTGTGGGTGATCGTCTTCTCGGCGATCGGCACCTTCATCCTGCTGAAGCTGGTCGGGCTCTTCGTGCCTCTGCGGATGACCGAGGAGGAAATGGAGACCGGCGACATCGCCGTCCACGGCCACGAGGTGTACCCGTCGGACGTGCCGTCACTCGGCTACCCGGACGGCGTCCCGGCGGCCCAGCCCGCGGCCCGTCCGGCCCCTGCCGGAGGCACCGCCTAGGCGGAGGACGAGTGCAGCAGCGGAACCGCCCTCCCTCTCCTGGGGCGGTTCCGCTCTCTGCCTCGGCGCTCTAGCCTGGGATCACCCACTTCCTTCGGAGGAACCCGAATGTCACTGAAGATCATCGTTTCCTACGACGACACCGACATGGACCGGGACGCGCTGGCCCTCGGCCGCCTCTTGGCGCAGGCCGGCGGCGAGCTGGCGCTCGCCTACGTCCGCCACTCGTTCGGCGAATCATTGGAGCAGCAGCAGGCCGAGGAGCTCTTGGCTCGAGGGGCCGCTTCGGTCGGCAGCCCGGAGATGCCCCAGCACGTGGTCCAGAACCCGGCGACCAGCGTCGGGCTGACCGAGCTGGCCGAGAAGGAGCAGGCCGACGTGATCGTCTTCGGCTCCGAATACCGGACGGCGCCGGGGCTGGTGAAGCCCGGGATCTCGGCCCACAAATTGCTCCTCGGCGGGCCGTCGGCGATCGCCGTGGCGCCGGCGGGCTTCCAGTTGACCCCGGTGGTCACGGTCAGCACGGTTGGCGTGATCGACGAGGGCGACCCGAGCGCCCGCGATACGGCGAACAGCCTCGCCGGGGCGTTGGGCGCCCAGTGCGCCGACTACGGCTCGGGGAAGATCGACCTCCTCGTCGTTGGCTCGCGTCCCGAGGCCCCGGACGGACGGGTTGTTTTGAGCGCGAGGAGCGACTACGCGGTCGAGGACGCCCGCTACCCGGTCCTGGTGATCCCGCGCGGCGTCTCGATCGACTTCAGCACCGCCCCGACCGCCGTCTAGCGCGGACGCTGGACGATCACGATCACGGCTGCGACCTCCGGGTCGCGGCCGTCGATCCGCTCGCTCAGGCTCGCCAGATCGACGGTGCGGGCACCATGGTTCGAAGCGAGCTCGGCAACCGTCTGCACCGCCGAGTCGGTTTCGATCACCAGCGCCGTCGGGCCGGCGCCAGCGCCGCGGCTCTCCTGTACCGCGCCGAGCACCCGCGCGGTTACGTCGGTGGCCGAGCGCTGCGCGTTCGCCCATCCCTGGCCGAAGTTGAGGTCTGGGTTGCCCAGCTCCGGACCCTCGAGCACCTTTAGCTCGCTTTCTTCGGGATTCCATTTGCGATCCCCGAGTTCGATCGAGCGGCGGGAGAGCCAGGGCTCGAGCACCGTCTGTCGCAGCTCCTCGGGGCTGAGGTTGAAGGCGCGGGCGTGGCGCAGGGCGGTGCTGACCTCGACGTGGAAGGGCATGGCGCGACGCTAGCGGTTCTCAGCCCGAAGGTGGAATGATCCCGCGCCCATGCCGCCCTCCTTGCCCGACGCTGTCGTCTTCGACAACGACGGCCTCCTCCTCGACACCGAGTCGGTCTGGACCCGCGCCGAGGAAGACCTCTTCGAGCTCCGCGGCACCGAGTTCACCCCGGCCGACAAGCTGGAGCTGGTCGGCACCTCGGCCGAGATCGCCGGCGGCATCCTCGAGCGCCGCCTCGGCGAGCCGGGCCGCGCTGGCGAGCTGATCGAGGAGCTGAACGAGCTCGTCGTCGCCGAGCTCGAGCACGGAGTGGAGGCGATACTCGGCGCCCGCGAGCTGCTCGACCGTCTGCGCGAGCAGGGCGTGCCGCTGGGCCTCGTCTCCAACTCACCGCTGCGCTTCGTCAAACGCTCGATCCAACTCGCGGGCTTCGAGGACTTCTTCAAGGTGATCTTGAGCGCCCACGAAGTCGCGGCCCCGAAGCCGGCGCCCGATCCCTACCTGGAGGCCTGCCGACGACTCGGGGTGGAGCCGGGGCCTGAGGTGGTTGCGCTCGAGGACTCGCCGACCGGAGTGGCGGCGGCACGCGCGGCCGGCCTGACCGTCATCGGCATCCCCTCGGTCGAGGGCGTGCTTCTGGACGAGGCTCATCACCTCGCCGAGTCGCTACTCGACGAGGTGGTCTCGCAGCGGCTTGCTCTCTGAGCGAGGCGACTTATGGTCGATATAGCCCATAAGTCGCCGCACTAGCGACGGAGGATTCGGCGGCGGCGGATGACGCGCTCGGCGATGGCGAGCGTCTCCGCGATTTTCCCCTGCTGCTCGGCCGCCTGACGCTCGCGCAGCGTCGCCATGTCCTTCTTGTGGTCTGGATCGTCGACCGCGCCGTCGAGCTCGGTGAGCAGCGCTTCCAACCCGATCCGCAGCTGCAGCGCGGCCTCGCGCTCGCGGTCGGCGTCGAGGTCGGCGCGCGCTCGGAGGAGGAGGGTCTCGCAGGCGTCGAGTTGCTCGCGGCCGCGGAGGACCGCGGCCACTCTTTCCTGGGGGCGTAGTTGTTCCTCACGCCGGCGGCGGCGGGAGGCGGTGCGGGGACCGACGTCCACCTGCCGGGCGTCGGAGAAGCGGCCCTCGGAGGTCTCCTCGCCGCTGCCGTAGCCGATCAGGACCCGCTCGGCCCCCTCCGGGGAAACCTGACGACCGAGAGGGTCGGCGGCGGCGACGGCTTGGGCGTGGAGCCCACGGTTGAGGACCGCGACCGCTTCGTCGGTGAGGGCCTCGACCGCCTCCTCGTTCTCGCTCGACTCATCAAGCCAACAGGCGGCTTGCGCCCGCTCGTCGAACGGCCAGGCAGCGCGGATCACGGTGGCGCGGCTGATGGTCACGGGCGCAGGGTCCGGCTCGGCCGGGACGCTGCGCCCGCGCCGCCGCCGGCGCTCGCCCAGCACCGGGGCGCCCAGCTGCTGCACCACGAGGACGATCTCCTCGCCGCTCTCGGGCTCGCCCACCAGGTAGCGCCCGTCGGCGAGCGGCAGCTTGCCGGCGAAGTCGAACTGGACGAATCCGAAGAACTTGGCCAAGAGGCGATTCTCGCCGCTCAGCCCGACTGGTGCTGGGTCAGTCGCCGGCGCCGGCGGCGATGCCGCCGTTGGTCTGGTCCGGCACCGCGTATTTCGAGGGGCTGACCGGCACGTCGGGGTTTTCGATCTGGCCGAGGCGGTTGATCAGGCGCTGCCACTGGTTCGGTTTCAGCAACGCCGTGAACTGGGCTTCCGGGCCGCCTTCGATCGGGTGGTAGCCGATGTGGACGTGGTCGTAGTGGTCGGGCAGCGCGAAGCTGGTTTCGCCCGGCAGGTCCTCGAGCGAGATCACCTGGTGCGGGTGCATCGTCCCCTGTAGCTGCAGGACGTCTTTGATCAGTTCATCGGTCATCGTCCCCGGGCCCTGGTGGCCGGTGACCGGGATGCCGTTGATCATCGCGATGTCGACCGCGTCGCCGGTGCTGTGCTCGGAGATGTTGCCGGAGGTGGTCATCAGACTGTGGCCACACTCAAGCGCGGTGATCGTCAGCTTGAAGCCCTTAGTGCGCAGGTACTCGAGCACCGCGAGGACGCGGCGGTCGATCCGGCCGGCTTCGATGTCTTCGCGGCCGCATTCGTAGATTTCCAGCCCTTCGTCAGCGAGGACCCGTTTCTGCAGCGTTTCCTTGGAGAGCAGGAGGACGCCGGCGCCGCTGAGATTGGCGAAAGGGGTTTTGCCCTTGGCGCGGTAGACGGCGGTCGCTTCCAGCAGCTTCCAGCCGTCGAGGATCGGCTTCGGGTCGATCCGCGGTGCTCCCTTGCCGGCCGGGCGGATCGAGAAGTTGATGTGGGGGTCGATCCCTTCGCTGCCCGCCGCGACCCGCGCCAGCATCGTCCCGGCGATCACTTTCGAGCCGACCCGGATCGAGCCCTCGCCGCTGGCCGCCAGCGCCGCTTCCAGCTTGTCGGCGGCATTCCCGCTCTTGACGCGGCCGGGGTAGGCGCGCAGTCGCGGCCGCAGGTTCTGGCTTTCCACCGGCACCCGCTTCTGCTTGCCGCTCGGCGTCACCACCAGCCGGTGGTCCCGGACCAGGGAGCCGAGCTCGGCGTAGGTGTAGCGGTTGCCGTAGGTGTCTTCGAGGACGACGTAGTTGCCCAGCGTCGCGGAGTGGCCGATCTTGCGGACGACTCCGTCGTTGACGGCGACGACCGGTGCTCCCTCCTTGGTGAAGATGTTGATCCCGCGCGGGGTGGGGGAGGAGGAGATGACTTCGCCGGCGCTGCCGAGGCTATCGCCTGCCTTGATCGATTCGCGGGCGGCAATGTCGTCGGCGTAGCGGGCGTTGGCGGCGATCGGGAAGTGGGCGCCCTCGGTGAGGCCGGTCAGCGAGCCGACCAGATCAGAGGGGAGGCGGCCGTAGGCGCGGGCGTAGAGGAGGACCTCCTGCACGTACCAGTCGGCGTGGTTATAGGCGAAGATCGCCTGGTAGAGGTCTTTGTCGCCGCCGGCCAGCTTCAGGTAGTGGGCGGCGGCGCAGATCGCGTCGACCGGGTTGTAGGGGTCTTTCTTGCCGTCGCCGTTGGCGTCGAGGCCGAACTGTTCCCAGCTCGAGGGCAGGAACTGCATCCATCCGACCGCGCCGGCGCTGGAGACGTTGGTGTTGGTGCCGAAGGCGGTCTCGATTTTGTTGATCGAGGCAAGCACCTCCCAGGGGATTCCGTATTCGGCACCGCACGCCTGGTAGATCGGCAGCAGGAAGGGCGGGATTTCAAAGGAGTCGATGACGAAGTTGGGAACGCCGATCGGGGCGGGTCCGAAGGGGGCGATAGTCGTCGTCGGGTTGGCAGTCGTCGGGGCGCCGCCTTCGGTGAACTGGCTGCCGCCATTCGAACCCTCAGGTAGAGGCTGAGCCCCGCCGCCGTTGGCGCTCGGGGCAGTGACCCCACCGTTTTCGTTGCCGCTTGGCGCCGCGAGTTCGTCGTTGCGGGTGGTCCCGGTCTTATGGCCGCTCCCGGTGGTCGAGGGGCTACCGATTTCGGTGCCGTGGTTGACCCCGCCCTTAGGGGCTTCCTTTTCCGGGCTCGGCGCCGGAGCGGGCGTGGGGGCCGCGACTTCTTCACCTTCGCTCGCTTCGGTCGTCGTCGCCGGCGGTTCCTCGGTGGTGTCCGCGGGCGATTCGCAATCGGGGTCTTCGGTGTCGACGAGGCCGTCGCCGTCGTCGTCCACCCCGTTCGCGCAGGCGGGCGCGCTTAGCGACGGCACAGTCGTCGTCGTGGTCGCCGGCGGGGTGACGGCGGTGCTTTCGGAGACCGGCTCGGCGCCGGCCAGCGCAGCGGCGATGGCCGTGATCGCCATGAAGGCGGCAAGTGCGGCAAAAATGGTTGCGAACTTGGATCTCATGCCGAGGCGTCTCTCCTGCCCGCGCTGGTTTCCCCTCCCCGGGCAGTAACCGCTACGAGGCTACCCACTAGTCCTAACGTCCACAACGGTTGCGGCCGCTCCCAACAAGTCCTTAATCAACGCTTGCAACATCTTTGTGACGGGAGATTTTCAGTCGAGCCGGATGTGCTCGTTAAGCTGCTGTGACTTGAGCTTCGAGGACTACGAGCAGGACGGGCTGCGAGCGCGGGCCGAGCAGGCGCTCGGAGAGCTGGCGCAGGCCCTGATCGACAACCCCACCCTCCACGACGCGGTCACCGCTGCGCTGGGGGCGCGCGAGAAGGCCCTTGAGGCCCAGCAGGCAGCGATGGCGGCGCTCAACTTGCCCTCAGCGACCGACGTCGAACGCTTGGAGCGGCGATTGCGTTCTTTCTCGCAGCGGCTCGAGGACGTGGAGGAGGCGATCGACGACCTCAGCCGCGAGCTGGGGGCGCTGCGACGGGAAAATGCCGCCAAGGCAGAGAAAACGGCGCCCAAAAAAGCGAAAAAACCGAAAGCTCAGGTTCAACCTTAGGTTGAGAATAAAGCCGCGGCCGCGCGGCTCGCTCGTTTTCCAGCTTCCTCCAACCCCTCATCGAGGAGCACCCCGGAGTCGCTCTTCTCCGTGGCGATCAGGACCGCCGCCGTCGCCACCTTTTGTTCCTGCGCCGTCTGCAGGAGGGCGGCCGTCTGCATGTCGGCGGCCTCGGCGACCATCGAGGGCAGCTCGGCCTCGGGGCGGTGAAGGAAGTCGAGGCTGACGACGACGCCCGCAGTCCCGTCCAGCGCTCGCTCGAGCCCGGCGGTCAACTCGGAGTCTGGAAGCGACCGACCGCCTCCCGGCGTGTGTGCCTCGGTGACGATCAAGAGCTCGCCGAGGTCGAGGTCGCCGAGGGAGGCGCAGGTGCCGATCCGGATCGCCCGGCGGACTCCGAGCTCGGCGAGGTCGCCTAGCACCACCGAGGCGCTAGGGCCGCCCATCCCGGTTGCCTGGATCGTCAGCTCTTGTCCGCCCGCCGTGCGGCCCGAGTAGCCCCAAAGTCCCCGCGCGTGGTTGCTCATCTTCGGCTGCTCCAGCAGCTCCTGGGCCAGCATCAGCGCTCGGCCCGGGTCACCGACGAGGATCGCGTCGGCGGCGATCGGGGCGGTGGGGCGGAGGCGGGCCGGCATCTTGCGCCGACCCTAGCCGCTTGCCGCGCCTGCGCTGGCTAGCCTCGCCCTATGCCGGACACGCGAATTTCCCTCAGCGAGGCGGCGCGGCGCTCAGGGGTCCCGGCCAGCACGCTCAAACGCTGGGCCGAGGAGAAGATCGTGCCGGTGCGGCGGGGTCGCTGGACCGCCGCGGCGGCGGCGCAGGCGCGGGTGGTGGCGCGGATGCGCGAGCGCGGCTACTCGCTCGAGGACCTGAAGGAGGCGGGTCGTGAGGGCCGGCTCGCCTTCGGCTTCACCGAAGAGCTGTTCAGCGATCCCGAGGAGCGGCGGCTGAGTGTCGAGGAGGTGGCGGCCGAGACCGGCCTCGAGCCGGAGCTGGTCGAGCGGATCCTGGTCATCCTCGGGACCCCTGTTCATCGGAGGCGGGACGTCGGCCCCGAGGACGCGGAGGCGCTGCGGCACTGCGCCCGCGTGCTCGACGCCGGCTTCCCCCTCGTCGCCTTCCTGCAGCTGGTCCGCGTCTACGCCCAGTCGATGCGGCGGATCGCCGAGGCCGAGGTCCGCCTCTTCCACCTCTACGTGCACGAGCCGCTGATCCGCGACGCGGTCCCGGAGCTGGAAATGGCCGAGGAGATGGGCGAGCTCGCCGCCGACATCCTGCCGCTGGCGACGCCGCTAACCGCGTACCTGCACCAGCGCTACCTGCGCTTCTTCGTCGAACAGGACGTGGTCGGCCACATGGAGGCCGACCCCACCGCCGTCGACACCGCCGAAATCGAACTCGGCCACGTCCACGTCAGCCTCTGCTTCATCGACCTCACCGGCTTCACCCGCTACACCGAGGAGGAGGGCGACATCGAGGCGCTCGACGTGATCGAGAACTTCGTCGCCTCGGTCGAAGCGACGCTGCCGCGTGAGGCGACGATCGTGAAGACGATCGGCGACGAGGTGATGATTGTCTCGCCTGACCCGCTCTCGCTGACCGAGTGGGCCGTCGACTTCCTCGCCCGCTTCGAGCAGCGGCCGCAGCCGCGGGTCGGGATTCACTACGGCGACGCCGTCTACCGCGATGGCGACTACTTCGGCGGCCAGGTCAACCTCGCCCACCGCGTCGTCAACCGGGCACTGGCGGGGGAGGTGCTTGTCACCGACGCGGTCTGCGGTGCCTTGGCAGGAAGCGATCGCCTGCAGTCCGAGGGGATCGGCCAAGTCAGCCTCAAGGGCTTCCCCTCGCCGACCGAGCTCTTCGTCGTCCGCGCCGCATGACCGCCGACGAGCTGCTGGAGCGGGTCGAGGTGGGCGGCCTGCTCGCCGGGCTCGGCCCGCTCGTGGCGATGCTCTCAGGGGGACGGGACTCGGTCTGTCTGCTCGACCTCGCGGTGCGGGCTCGGGGCGCCGATGCAGTCACGGCGCTGCACGTCAACTACGGACTGCGCGACGAGGCCGAGGAGGACCAGCGTTTCTGCGCGCAACTCTGCGCGCGCCTGGGTGTGGCGATGGCGGTGGAGCGACCGCACCGCTCCGAGGACGCCGGGAACTTGCAGGCCTGGGCGCGGGAGGTGCGGTACGCGGCAGCGGAGCAGCTGGCGGAGGCCGCCGGCGCGACGATCGTCACCGGCCACACGGCCGACGATCAGGTCGAGACGATCCTTTACCGCCTCGCCTCCTCGCCGAGCCGGCGGGCGCTGCTGGGGATGCGCCCGCGCGACGGCCGCCTGGCGCGACCGCTGCTCGGCACGACCCGAGCGGAGACGACCGCCTACTGCGAGGAGCGCGGGCTCACCTGGCGCGATGACGCCACCAATGAGGAGGCCGACTACAAGCGCAACCTGATCCGGCGCGATCTCGTCCCTGAGCTGGAGAGGGTCCACCCGGCGGCGAAGGAGAACGTGCTGCGGACGGCGGTGCTGCTGCGCGAGGAGGCGGAGCTGCTCGATTCGTTGGTCGACGCCGAGCTCGCCGGCGGCGAGGGAGTCGAGCCGGGGACGATCCGCCACGGCCGCTTCGCCGAATTGCACCCGGCCCTGCGCCGCCTCGTCCTCCAGCGCCTCGCCGACCAGGCCGCCGGCCGCCCGGTGCCCGGCGCCGCCCGCTTCGCCGACCAGGTAGCCGGCCTCAGCCGCGGCGGTTCGGTCCTCGACCTCGGCGGGGGCGTCCGCGCCGTCCTCGAAGGCGGCACCCTCCGCGCCGAACAAGGCTGACGGGCCGAAAACGTCCCTATGCGGGACGGAATCGTCCCGTCGGCCTCATATGGCGCATATATCTAGACTGCGGCGCGTGTCGGACCCCGCGATCGGCGAGACCCTTGTCGCCCGAGATGACTTGCAGCGCCGCATCGCCGAGCTGGGGGCGGAAATCAGCCGCGACTACGCGGGCCGGGAGCTGATCCTGGTCGGGGTGCTGAAGGGCGCCGTCCTCTTCCTCGCCGACCTGATGCGCCACATCGATGTCCCCTGCGAGATCGACTTCATGGCGGTCTCCAGCTACGGCTCGCAGACCGACTCCTCCGGTGTCGTCCGCATCCTCAAGGACCTCGACGCGCCGATCAAGGATCGCGACGTCCTGATTGTCGAGGACATCATCGACTCGGGCCTCACCTTGCAGTACCTGATGCGCAACCTCAACGCCCGCGAGCCGGCCTCGCTGCGCGCCTGCGCGCTGCTGACCAAGCCCGAGCGGCTGCGCGTCGACCTCTCGCCGGCCTACGTCGGCTTCGAAATCCCCAACCGGTTCGCGATCGGCTACGGACTCGATCACGCGCAGAAGTACCGCAACCTCGACTTCGTCGCCGCTCTGGCCGAATAGCGGAAAAAGCGCCCTGGTACGCTGATTTCTTCCTCGTGAGGCGTTTCTTCAAAAGCGCAGCGTTCCCGATCCTGCTGGTCGTGATCCTGGCGTTCATCGCCCAAAAAGTGATCAGCGGCGGCAGCGGCGGCGAATCGTCGTCCTACAACGAATTGATCGGCGCCAAAGGCCTAATCGCCAAGCAGCAGATCGAAGAAGTCGACGTCAACACGAAGGACAACACGCTCGACGTCAAGCGCACCAACGGCGAAAGCTTCTCGACGGGGTATCCGCCCGATGGTGAAGAAAGCCTCGTCAACCTGCTCGACAAATACGAAGTCAAGACCGACGTCCACGGCTCCGGCAGCTCCGGCCTGCTCTCGCTGCTGACCCTGGTCCTGCCCTTCGTCCTCTTCTTCGGCTTCTGGATCTTCCTGATGAACCAGATGCAAGGCGGGGGCTCGCGCGTCATGAACTTCGGCAAATCGAAAGCGAAGCGGATGTCGGTCGACGCGCCGAAAATCACCTTCCGCGACGTCGCCGGCGTTGACGAGGCGGTGCAGGAGCTCGAGGAGATCAAGGAATTCCTCGAGAACCCGAAGAAGTTCCAGGCGCTCGGCGCCCGGATCCCGAAGGGCGTCCTTCTATATGGACCGCCCGGCACCGGCAAGACCCTGCTCGCCCGTGCCGTCGCCGGCGAGGCGGGCGTCCCCTTCTTCTCGATCTCCGGCTCGGACTTCGTCGAGATGTTCGTCGGCGTCGGCGCCAGCCGCGTCCGCGACCTCTTCGAGCAGGCGAAGCAGAACTCGCCCTGCATCATCTTCATGGACGAGATCGACGCCGTCGGCCGCCACCGCGGCGCCGG
>DASZNP010000041.1:0-35327 GCA_035551255.1 Solirubrobacterales bacterium | reverse complement strand
GGCGCTCGGCCTCTCCCTGGTCTACGTCGTCCTCGCTCTCTTCTTCGTCGCCCAGCCCGCGGCGACGATCGGCAGCGCCTCTGCGTGGACGAACCAGATGTCGGTGGCGCTCCTCTCGATCGCCGACCACGGCAGCCCTTCCCGCGGAGCGCAGGCAAAGGAAGGCGCCGCGAATCAGCTCTTCGAACTGCTCGTCTTCAAACCCTGGGTGGTGCTCGAGTTCGGTGGCCTCGAACACTGCGTCCTCTCCGGCACCGGCAGCGAAGGCGAAGACCCGATCTCCGCGCCGGTGCGGCCGCTCTCCTCGAACCCATCCCGCGACGCGCAGCTGGCCCGTCGCCTTGCCTCCGGCACCGAGGTCACGGCCGACGGCAAGGTCTGCGTCAACAACGCCAACAAGTACGCGCGCCACTTCCTCTCCTTCGGCCTGGAAACCGACGAACGGAACGCCGAGTACGAAGCGCTTAACCACGGCGACTCCTCAGAAGTCCCCGAAACCGACTCAGAACGCAAGGGCTACCGGCTCGGCGTCGCCGACAAGCCTGCCACCGACGCGATGGAGGAGGGCGGGCAGTACCAGCGCTTCCTACTAGCCCTGGTCGTCTTCGTCGGTGAGCTCGGCGCCTTCCTTTTGCTCGGCTCGCTCTCGGTCGGGATCATCCTCGCCCAGGTTCTGCTGCTCCTGCTGCTGGCCTTCGCTCCGGTGGCGCTGGTGGCGGCGGCGATCCCCGGCCGCGGCCACGCCTTCTTCAAAGGATGGCTAGAGAAGCTCGCCGGCTACCTGCTGCGGAAGGCGGCCTATTCGCTGATCCTCGCGGTTCTGCTCGCGGTGGCGGGGGCGCTTGCATCGGCGACCTCGGCGATGGGCTGGCTGATGTCCTTCGGGTTGCAGGCGCTCTTCTTCTGGGCGGTCTTCCTGCAGAGGAAGAGCCTTGCCGAGAGCCTGATCGGGATCGCCACCGGCCCTGGAGCTCCGGGACGCGAGGGGGCGCTGCGGGTGATGGCCCTCTATGCCGGCGCCCGAACTATGGGGCGCCCGCTGCGCGGGCTGCGTCGCGCCTCCCGGCGGGCAGGCGAAGCTCCCGGCCGCGCACTGAGCGGCCTCGGCGGTGGGCGCGGCGGTCCTGGCTCTCGCGCTCCCCTCTTCGGCACCACCTACAGCGCCCCGGTCGGCGGCGGCGCCCCGAGCATGGACGCGCCGGGGCCGGCCGAACGCCCGCCCTCGGCGCCTACGGAAGGCGAGACCGGAAGGAAGAAATCCTCTGCACGGCCAACGTCTCGCCACGGCACCGAGGCCGGCGGGCGAGCGGCCGTCATCGGCGGAGCGGCGAGCGAGCGGGCAGCGAAGCGCAAGCGCAAGCGTTCGCCCCGCGAGCCGGTCGAGCCGTCCACGGCAGAGTCGGCGCAACGCAAGAGCGTCACGGGCAAGCCGGGCAAGGAGCGGGCGCAGCGACCACCGGCCGCTCAGGGGAGGCGGGAGGAGTCCACGCGCCCGGTGCCGAACACCGAGCCAGCCGGAGAGCAAAGCCTCACCGACGAACTGCGGAGCGAGCGGGAGCGGGCACAGAAGAAGGCGCCCGAACGCGTAGCTGAGCAGCAGGCTCCGGAGGTTGAGGGTGCTCCGGCTTCCCCGCCGAGGCGCCGGCGCCGGTGGCGGAGGGGGCGCGCTCGATGAGTCGTCGCGGACGCCCTCCTCTGTCGCTTTGGATCGCCGGGCTCGCCGCCGTCGCGCTCGTCGGCGCGGTGAGCGTGGTGGGGGCGCTGATGGCGGTCCTCGGCGGCAACCTCGCCTGCCTCACTCCGGGGAGCTCGGCCCTTGCCGCCCCTCCGACCAAAGCCGCCGTCAAGGAAATCCCGCCAAAGCGCCTTCGCATCTACCAGGAAGCGGGCAGGCGCTTCGACGTCGAATGGGCCTTCCTCGCCTCGATCGGCTACCAGGAGTGCGGCCACCGCGCCTGCGCCCACGTCTACCCCTCCGGTTGCGGCGGGCCGATGCAGATCGCGATCGTCCCCGAATCGGCGTGCAGCCCCGGACCCGGCCCGACGATCTGGGACCGCTACAAGGTCGACGCGGACGGCCGCGGCGCCGATCCCTTCGACGCCGCCGACGCGGTCTTCACCGCGGCGCGGATGATGCGCCCGGTCTTCGGCCTCGCCGGCGACTCCTACGCCGCTTACCGGCAGACCGCCTGCAACTACTACGGCCGCTGCGCCGATGCCTCGGCGAACTACGCCGACGAAGTCATGCAGCGGGCCGTCGAATACGGCTTCCGCGGCAAGGGCTCACCGGCGCCGACGAGCCCGGTCGCGACCAGGAATGAAGCAAGCGGTGGCGGCTCGGCCTGCGGCGGTTCCTCGTCGGGCGCGGCGAGCGGCAGCGAAATCGTCCGCATCGCCGAGAGCCAGCTCGGCACCGCGGAGAACCCGCTTGGCTCCAACTGCAATCCCTACGGCCCCTGCGAGCAGTGGTGCTCGCTCTTCGTCGCCTGGGTCTGGGAGAAGGCGGGCGTGCCGCTGAGGGGCGGCACCACCCCCTACGGCTACTCGGGGACGATCTACGAATGGGCCAAGGCCCATGAAGGCGGTCCCTTCGCGGTAACGGCCCCGGGCGATCCGCCGCTCTCCACCCCCGAAGCGAACGGCGCCCGCGTGCTGCCGCCGAGCGCTACGCCGGCACCGGGCGACGCGGTTCTCTACGGCTCGGGACCGACCGCGAGCGACCACGTCGGCATTGTCGAGCGCGTCTTCCCCGGGGGGCAGATCACGACGATCGACGGCAACTTCGGCGACCGGGTAGCCCGCTCGGGACCCTTCCATCCTTCGCAGGCCGTGCAGTGGGGGATGCCGGCGCCGATTTTCGGCTACGCCCAACCGCCGAGCACGAAGGGCGGCGCGAATGGCTGACCGGCTTCGAGCCCTGCTAGACCGCCCGCTCGACCCGAGCGCGGCACGGGCAGTCCTGATCTTCGCCAGCGCGATCCTCGTCGGCTTCGCGGCGCTCTTCGTTCTCGGTGCTAGTCAGTCGGACCATTCGACCTCACCGAGCCCTCCCTCAGGGATCGCATCGTCCCCCAATTCGCCCGCCGCGATCGAAACGGCCGGAGACGAATCGGCGAAGGTTCAGGCAGCGCCCCACCGGCAGGATCCCCAGGACGTCAAGAGCAGTGCCGCCGCCCGCCGGGCAGCTCGCGCTCTTCACTCGCACCGGGCGCTCCAGCACGTCCCGTATCGAAGCGAGGGGTTAACGGTCGACCTCGTCGGCGCGCATGGGCGCCGCGCGGTCCTTCGCATCAAGGCCGCCACGGTCCAAGCAGCTCGCCGAGGGTGGCGACGGTTCCTACGCCGCTACCGGGACTCCGGCCGGGCCTACATCGCCATCTTCCGTGGCAAGAACGGGAAGCGCGATGGCTGAGCGGCGGGAGAACAACTGCCCTGGCCGCAAGCTCGGCGTCCGCTGGCGTCGGCCGGGATGGAGATCGCCTCTCGGTAGACGGCGACCCCGGGGACGACGCGGCTGCGGTTCTCGTCCAAGGAGGAATCGTGGCTAGTCGGCGCTTCGCCCTGCCCTTCGGGTGGCTGTTCGCCTGCGGCCTCGGCTGGCTGTTCGGAATCAGACGCCGCGGAAGTCGCCTTGTTCGGCTTGGGTCCGGCGATGGCGGGGGCTCGGTTTTGCCGACATCTCCGCCTCCTCTCGGGGTGTGGTTATGACCTCGAAGTCGAATCGCTCCGATCCGCGCCCGATGCTCGCGATCTTCGCCGCGGCGGTGCTGGTCGCCCTCTGGCGGTTCCTATCGAACCTTCCCGTCGATCAGCTTCTCGCCTCGACTCGCATCGTCGTGCCCCTCGCTCTCGGCACCCTCGCTATCGCCTCCGCGCTGGCTACGCATCGCTATCTCGCGACCCGCCGCCTGCTCGGCTCGCGCCGCTCCGTCGCGATCGTCCCCGCCGACGAGTTCGACGCCGAGCCCGAGGCGGTCCTCCGCTTCGCCGCCCAGCTCGCCGACACCGAGCGTCGGGTCGCCGGCTGGGTCGACCGCCGCGCGAGCGCGGTGAGGATCAGGCTCACGAGCGACGCAGAGGACCGCCTCGTCTACCTGCTGGAGGTTCCCGAGCGATCGAGCGAAGCGCTGCGAACGGCGCTCCGCACCTTCGAGGGCGTCGAGGAGCGCCCGGCTGAGGAGGTGCTCGGCGAGCCCGCGTCGAGCTCGACGAGCGAGCGGACGGTGCTGCGGACCGAGCTGGTCCTGGCCCGGCCGAGCGTCGAGCCGCTGGCGCGGCTCGCGGCGCAGCCCGATCCGCTGCAGCCCTTCGCCGCCGCGCTCGGCCGCCGTCGCTCCGAGGAGGAGACGGCGAGCGTCTGTATCGACCTGCTTCCGGCGAGCGGATTTCGCGGGATGCGCCTGCGCCGTCGCCTCCGCCGCGAGGCCCGGCGCCTCCACGGCGAGGGCGGCGACTGGTCGGCGTTGCTGAGTGGCGAGGGGCGCCGCCGCAGCCGCCCTGATCCCGACGAGCAGGTGGAGCGGCGCGGGGCGGTGCAGGCGGTCGACGCGAAGCTGCGCGACTCCGGCGAGCTGTTCGAGGTGCAGATCCTGCTGCGCTGCGAGGCGCCGACGCGAGGCTGGGCCGAAGCGGCGATGTCGGGCCTGCTCGCCGCCTTCCGACCGATGACCGACCGCAACCGGCTTCGGGCCGCGGGCCTGCCGATCCCCGGCCTCGCCTTCCTCGGCTCCGACTTCCCCCTGTGGCGACGTAGCTTCGACCGGCGCTTTGCGAGCGGGTTCTTCCGGCCCGCGCGGAAGACGATTCTGACGGCGCGCGAGCTCGCCGGCTTCCTGAAGCCGCCGACCGTCCACTGCGGTGAGCGGGGTGTGCTGCGCTCCGGCGCTCTGCTCTCCCCGCCGCCGGAGCTGCCGACCTTCGAGCCCGGTCGGGCCGACCTGATCCCGCTCGGACAGATCGCCACGGAGTCGGGCAAGCGCATCGTCGGGGTGTCCACCGCGGACACCTTCTTCACCTACATCGCCGGCCGCTCGCGCTACGGCAAGACCGAGACCGCGATCGCGCAGTTCTCCCATCTCGTCAGGGCAGGGCACGGCGGCCTGTTCATCGACCCCCACGGCGACGGCATCGAGCGCGCCCTGCGCTACCTCGCCGACGTCGCGCCGGGGCGGGTCGTGAGGATCGATCTCGGCCCCGGCTCCTCGCCCGCGGCCCAACCGGGCTGGAACCTCTTCGAGTTCGGCCGCGGCGCCGGGGACGGCGAGGCCCGGGTCGAGGCGGTGGTCGACGCCTTCTCCTCCGCCCTGGAGTGGGGGGACCGCTCGACCCGCGCGATCAACCTCACCACCCAGGCCGCCTCGGCGCTGGCGACGATCGCCCGCCGGATCGGCCCCGACCTGGCGCCGACGATCTTCCAGATCCCGACGCTGCTCTCAGACGAGGAGTGGCGCGAGGCGGTGGTGCCGTTCCTGCCGCGGGCCGAGCAGCGCTTCTGGCGCGACCGCTTCCCGCTGCTCGCCGCCGAGGCGATCACGCCGGTCACCAACATGGTCGACCGCCTGCGGGCCTCCTCTCAGATCACGGCGCTGCTCGGCCAGAGCCGCAGCACCTACCGGGTCCGCGAGGCGATGGACGAGGGCAAGATCGTCCTCGCCTGTCCTGGCGCCGGCGGCACCCGCGACCGATTGGTGGCCAACCTGCTCCTCTTCGACCTCCTGCACGCCGCTCGGGGCCGGGCGGAGCTGGCGCCCGAGCGCCGCCGCCCCTTCTGGGTCTTCCTGGACGAGGTGCAGAGCTATGACGGCGCCGCCTCGGGCAACCTCGCCGCGCTGCTGGAGCAGAGCGCGAAGTTCGGCCTGCGGGCGGTGCTCTTGAACCAGAACCCCGAGCGGTTGAGCCCGGCGACCTTGAACGCGCTGACGACCAACCGCTCGCACCTGCTCGCCTCGACGCTCAACTCGCACGCCGCCGGGTTGGTGACGAAGGAGTGGGGCGGGCAGCCGAGCCCCAAAGCGCTGACCCGCCTGCCGCGGTTCCGCTTCGTCGCGCAGGTCACCCACAAGGGCGCGCTCAGCGCGCCGTTCGCGCTCGGTGGGATCAGGGTCGAGGACGTCTTCGACAAGCCGAGCAGGCAGAGCGCGCCTCGCGAGGACAGCGACGGCGCCGGTGTCGTCGACGTCCGTGCTCACCTCGACGACCTCGACGACCGCATCCTCCTCGCCCTGAGAAGCGGAGGCCACAAGCGCGGCAAAGGGCACACCGAAGGGCGCCTCCGGTCGGGGCGCTCCAGGCAGGTCCGGATCGCGAGGAGGCCCGAGTGAGCTGCGCCGGGAAGCTCACCGTGCCGTTGGCAAGCGGGGAGATCACCGCCTCGCTGGCTCAGCACCGGGTGCTCTCCACGCCGCAGCTCGGCGCGATCCACTTCCCGGGGCGGAGTCCGCGCTGGGCGCAGTCTGTGATGGCCAGGCTCGCCGAGGCGGGACTCGTCGCCTACGTCCCGAGCTTCGGAGCGCCGGGCGCTCCGCGGCGGCTTTGGTATGCGACCGAGCGCGGCGCGCGGGTGGCGCTGGAGGCGGGCCTCCTGGAGTCGATGCCGAGGCTGCTCGACGCCGAGGCGGCGGCGGGGCCGCTCCAACGCCACACGCTCGCGGTCAACGACTCGGCCATCGCCTTCCTGCGAGCTGCCCGGGAGCGGGGCGATGAGTTCGGACCGCTCTCCTGGCACCACGAGGTTCCCCACCGACTCGGGAAGTGGCGCCGGGCGGGGACGGTCTTCGCCGACGCGGTCCTCACCTATGTGCGGCTGACCGACTCGGAGGTGGTGGTCGAGCAGCGTTTCCTCGAGCTCGACCGCGCCACCCTTTCCGTCGATCGCCTGGCAGCCGAGCTGGCGCGCTACGGACGCCTCCTGCGCGCGGAGGGCAAACGGGGCGAGCCGCTGTGGCGGAATCAGTACCCGGACTTCCCGCCGGTCCTCTGCGTCTTGACCGGCGCGAGCGCGGCGGCGCTTCGGCGGCGGCGCGACACCGCGGTGGCGCTGCTTCAGAGCAACCCTCACTTCGCCGAGGCGCCCGAGCTCTCGGTGCGGCTCTGCTTGGCGGAGGATCTCGCCGAGCGCGGCCCCTTCGCGCCGATCTTCACCGACGCCCGCGAGCCCGAGGCGCCGGTCGACTGGCTCGTGGAGGAGGCCGAGGGGTAGTGGCCGCCGCCAAAGACAACCCCACGCGCTCGCGCGGTTGCGGTGGTAGGAGCTCGAAGGACCGCTCCGAGGTCCGACTGCTCGAAGGCGACTGCTTGGAGGTGCTCGGGAAGCTCGAGCCCGACAGCGTCGATGCGATCGTCACCGATCCGCCGTACGGGATCGAATTCAACTCCGAGAAGTGGGATGGAGCAGCACTGCGCGAGGTCGCCGCTCGGAGTCGCGGTACCCGTCTGAGCCCCAATGGGGCGTTCCAGGAGTGGGCCCGTCTTTGGGCGAGCGAGTGTCATCGGGTGCTGAAGCCCGGAGCCTTCCTCCTCACCTTCGGATCTCCGCGGACCGCTCACCGCCTTGCTTGCGGCATCGAGGACGCGGGGCTCGAGATCCGCGACACCCTGGCCTGGCTCTACGGGAGCGGGATGTCGAAGTCGCGCTACTACGCAAACGGCACCGCCACGACGCTGAAGCCGGCATTCGAGCCGATCGTGGTCGCCCGGCGGCGAACGGCGGGAACGGTCGAGGAGAATTTGCGCAGGTTCGGCACCGGCACGCTGCAGGTGCAGGAGTGCCGCGTCAACGGTCGGGTCCCCGCGAACGTCGTCCTCGGGCACATGGATTCGTGCACGCCATCACGGTGCGCGGAGGGTTGTGCGGTTGCCGAAGCTGACGAAAGCGCCGTCACGAACCGCGACGGCCGCGGCGTTCTGCCGAGCCGCATCTTCTACTGCCCGAAGCCGTCTCGCCGGGAGCGCGCCGCCGGTTGTGAGCACCTGGACATGAGGACGCTGGATCTCTTTCCAAACGTAGGGAAGGCGGGTCCCTCTCGCAACCCACATCCGACCGTGAAGCCGCTCGAGTTGATGCGGTGGCTCGTGCGACTGGCTTGTCCGCCTAGCGGGACCGTGCTCGATCCCACCGTCGGGTCGGGCACCACCGGGGCGGCGGCGGTGCTCGAGGGCCGGGGCTTCATCGGTATTGAGCTGGAGCCCGCTTATCTGGAGATCGCAGCCGCGCGCATCAGCCACCATTGCCCGAAAGGAGCCCGCAAGCCGAAGGTGCGCCGCCCCCCTTTAGGGAGGCGGCGGTGAGCCGCGAGCCAGCCGAGCAGGGCGGCGAGGTCAGACTCGCTCCCGAGTCGATAGAGGCGATCGCGCGGCGCCTTGCCGAGCTAGTGGGAGGTGCAGCTGCCCAGCGGCCGCGCCCTGAACTGATCTCCGCCGAGGACGTCTCACGCTGGTGGGGCGTCAGCCGCCGCTGGGTCTACGCCAACGCCAAGCGCCTCGGCGCCAAGCCCATCGGCACCGGTAGCCGGCCGCGCATTCGCTTCGACCCCGACGAGGTCGCCGAGCAGCTCGGCGAACCCCCTGGGCGCCCGGATGTGCAGGGATCGCCGGCGATCGGCAGCGATTGCAGAACTGACTCGCTTTCCTCGCGCACCAGAGCTAGTGTCGGCGCCCGAGACAAAAGACGTCGGCGAGGATGCATTCGGCTTCCGCCGATTCCAGGAGAAGGCTGATGGCGAGCAGGTCAAAGGGCGAGGTGCTGGAGCGAGACTGGAAGAGCGGTCGCGGCTACGCCCTCCGCTTCCCCGCCTACGGCGAGCGCGAATACCTGACCCTCGGATTCGAACGCGACGGCTGGACCTATGAGCGCGCCGAGGAGGAGCTGGAAAACATCCTCGCCGACGTCCGCCGCGGCATCTGGGTCTCACCGAAGAAGAAGAAGCGCCGCGATAGCAATGCTGAGGAGGAGACCTCGAAAACCGTCTTCGCCCCCTTCGCCCGCGGGCTCGTCGCCTCGCGCAAGGGCCAGGTCTCTGACAACCACCTCGCCTTCATGGAATGGGCGCTTCACCACCTGCTTCCCTACTTCGGCGACTGGCCGCTGCCGGACATCGACATCCAGGCGGTCGATGCCTACCGCCACCACAAGGTGCAGGAGTCCGAGGCAAGGCTTCGTGCGATCGAGCGCCGCCGGCCGCTGCGCGACGAGCGCGACCAGATCCTCCGGCCGCTGGCTGCCTCCTCGATCAACAAGACGATCGACGTCCTGCAGTGGGTGCTCTCGGTCGCGCTCGAATACAAGCTCGTCGCCGAGAACGCCGCGGTGGGCAAGCGGCGGCGCCTGATCGAGCCCGCGAAGCCTCCGGTTCACCTCGACACCGCCGAGCAGATCGAAGCACTGCTCGATGCCGCCGAAGGGCTCGACCGCGACCGCAGATACACGCTCACCGAACGGAAGGCGATCGTCGCCACCTTTGTCCTCGCCGGCCCCCGAGCGCTCGAGGTCGGCTACATGCTCTGGCGCGACGTCGATCTGGCCAACGGCCGCCTCTTCGTCGGCCGCTCGAAGACCCAGGCCGGGCTGCGGGAGATCAAGATGCTGCCGATCCTCCGCGACCTCCTCGCCGAGCACAAGGCGAAGGCCTACCGCAGCGGTCCCGACGACCTCGTCTTCCCGACCGCGACCGGCGGTCGCCGCGATAAGGACAACCTCCGAGACCGCGTGCTGGCGCCGGTCTTCGAGCGCGCCAACGAGATCCTCGAAAAGCGCGGCCGGGTGCCTCTGCCGAAAGGCCTGACGCCCCACAAGCTCCGCCACACCTTCGCCTCGGTACTGATCGCCTGCGGCGTGGACCCGATTTCGGTGATGAAGCAGCTCGGCCACACCGACCCGGCCTTCACCCTGCGCACCTACGCGCACATGATGAGCCGCGAGCCCGGCGAGCGGGCGCGGCTGAAGGCGCTCGTCAACGGCGAACGGGTCGCCGCCGTCCCCTTCCCGGCCGACCCAGCGAGGCCCCTGGACTACACCGAATACGAACTTCCTCTCCTCCGGGCGCTCGCTAAACGGGACGGGTTGGCGCCGCGGCGAGAGGTCCAGGCCGCTGTCTTCGCGGCGGTGGAGGGGACCCTCCGCGAGGTCGACCTTGAAGCGCTGCCCTCCGGCAAGGTGCGCTGGGAAGCGAGCCTCGACAAGGCGCGCTCGAAGCTCATTCAGGCTGGCTGCCTGAAGGCAGAGGCGCGCCGAGGTTTCTGGGAGCTGGCCAGTCCCGGTTTCGACCGGGTCGGAGGAGGGGGGTCAAAGCGCCGGCGCACGGCTGCCGCGGATCAGCCGTTACGAGGCGTCGCCAAGAAGGAGGCTGTGGCAGCGTGAACTGCGATCAGAATCTCAGTTGGATTCGCCGGTGACCCGCGACAGCTCAACTCGGCGTATTAGCCTTCAACGGTGAACCCGACCACCACGATCTGAGCTCAGTCGGGGGATAGAACGCCGAGATTGCGGAGGTCGTTCGCCATGATGCGCGGGTTATCTAAGTACATGTCGTTGTCCCCTGCCTGGCTTACTTCGGTATGCGCTTGGCGGAACGATCGCCCGAGGTTGACGATCGACCCATCGCGCAGAAACGCCACGGCAGGAAGATTCCACCGCGGGTCGTCGTCCGTCAGTGCGAGTAGCTCCGGGACGGCTATCTCTTCGGCTGGCACCGCCGACCTCCTGTCAGATTGGACGTTCGAATTCTGGGCGTCGACAGCACCCTAACCCTGTCGCAGAGTTGCTGGTAATCGTCGGGCTGCTGTACACGCCGCTGGAGAGGGGCGGTATCCGGGCCAAGGGGGCATGAGTGGGTGGCGGGCGCCGGACCAACACAGTGGGCGAGGTCCTGCTGTGGGCGCTCGAAGCCATCGCCCAAGAGAAGAACTGAGCCTCCCCAGTCGGCTCCTGGGCCCTGAGGCCGTGTGCGGCGATGTCGCCAGACCCGAGCGTCAGTGACCGGGCAGAAATGCCTTCGCGTGTGCGGCTCATGCAGCTACTCGCGCTATTCGGCGAGTCGTTCGATGACGGCAAGATCCTCTTCCATCTGCTTCCTCAGCCGCTGCTGAAAATCCTTGTCGGCGCGGCGGAAGGCGATGTATCTGTAGACCCCGGCGCGGATCGCTTCTGAAACCGACACCTTCTCGACACGGGCGATAGCCTCGATTTCGGCCGCGAGCTCCTCGGGGAGGCGGAGGCTCATCACTTTCGTCCCCGGAGCCACCGGGCCGCCGTTCGCAGATGCCGGGCTCACGGCGGCCCCTCTTCTTCAGTCCGCTCGGCCTCCTCGAGCCGCGCGACGAGAGCTGACCGCTGCACCCCCAATCCGTGGCAGAGCCGGGTCAGCGCCGTCCAGGTCAGGTTGCGCCGGCCGTTCTCGATCCTGCTCACGTAGGTGACCGTGATGTCGGCCTGCTTCGCGAGCCGCTCCTGGGTCAATCCCTTCTCTTGGCGAAGCGTCTTCACCACCTCACCCAGGGCGACAAGCGAAGCATCCGGTTTGAAGGATCAAGGCGACATCGGCTCCCTAGCTGAGCGCGAGGCGCCCCATCAGGAGTCCTCCTTCCAGGGGCTTGCTTCGAGCCGCTCGGCGAAGCCGGCCACCTCGCCGGTCGGATCGTCGAGTTCCCGGAGTCGCGCCCCGATCTTCCTCCGCGCGTCCGTGCCCCCGACTGCAAGGCGGCCCTCGATCAGGCTCGTGAGCCCGAGCGCTTCCCATTTGTCCGGCCCGCCCTCCTCGCCCTTTTGGGATAGCACCGCATCGATTGCGCGCCGGACCGCCTCGCTCTCGACTTTGGGCGGTCGCATCTTCGGCTGGGTCCATTTCAGCCAGGCCTGGAACAGGTCGCCCTCGCTCTCCTTCCAGACCTTGCCGTCGTCGTGGCGGACCAGGTACTCCCACCTCCCGTAACCGTTCAGGTAGCGGCCGACGACGCGGGCCTCCTCGCCGCTCAGGAGGTGGACCCTGTCGTCGATCGCGGCCTCAGGCGGATAGGGGTCGAAGGTCCCGGCGATGGCGGCGGCCAGGCGCTCGACCGAGGCCGATTCGTGGCCGCTGCCGACCAGCGCGACCGCCCCCGCCTCGAGGACGGTTTGCAGGGCCTCGCGGTCGGCGTGGTGGGCGAGCGTTCTGATCCGCAGCGCCCGCTCGGGCGACGTCGTCCGGTCCTCGTCCCATGCCTGGCCGGTCGCCGGGCGCCAGGGAGCGCCCTCGTCGTGGACGTGTTTCGTCGGGCCGCTGCCGTCGCCGGGGTCGTGGCGCGTGTAATAGCCGGCTTTTTCGCCGATGCGCGGGCCAGTCCCCTCCCAGGTCTCGGTCACCTCATGGACGCGGCCGTGAATCAAGATCAGCGCCCCCTGCGGCGGGATGTCGTAACGCTCTTTTCGCTCTTTGGCAGCCATCACTCCGCGCCTCCGCTCAGCTCGTAGTAACGGAGGGCGGCTCTCGTCGGCAGGACCCTGCCCGCGTCGCCCGGGGGATGGAGCAGGCCGGTGCCGGCAAGCTCGCGTACCGCCCGCTCGACCGCATCGTTGCCGAGGACTCTCTGCAGTCCGGCGCCGCTCAGTTCGAGAGCCAACTCGCTTCGCGTAAGCGTGACCGGATAGAGGAACAGGACCTGGTGGAGGACCGCACGCTGGTCGCGCTCGTCTTCATCGTGGGGGGCCAGGAACTTCGCGGACTCGAGGCCCGTAGATTTCTCGTCAGCCATGGGGAGCTCTGCCTCCTTGTGGTCAGGCCCTCGGCCGGCGTTTACGGCGCCGCCGGGGGCCGCTTGTTTCGGTTTTCCGTTACTTGTTGTTGTCGGTCACTCGTAGCGGCGGGGTTTCTTGGCGGCCAGCCGCACCTTCTCGGCCCGCTCGAGGCGCTCAAGGCAGTTGGCCACCGCCCCTGAGGAGCGCTTGATCCCTTTCGCGACAGCGCTCGGGCTGTGCGGGGCGGCGTTCTTGTGGCGGCGCATATAGCCGAGGACGAGCTTGTCCAGCTCGCCCGGGGCGAGGCGCCTTCCTTTCGGGTGCGCGCTGCGGCCCCGTTTTCCGCCTGCGCGCTTGCCGGCACTGGCGGTTGCCGTTTTCTCGCTCATGCTGAGTCCTCCTTGCTCGTGGATGGTCGGTTCGGGAAGTCGTTACTCGGCGAAGGCGGGAATCCGAGGGCAAGCCGCCCCCAGGCCACTTCGTCGACGAGGGAGGTCGCTTCGTAGAAGTGCTCGACCGAGCCGCGACGTGGCTGCTTGTCGATTTAGGGCAACCGCGCCGTATTCGGCGAGCACGCGGACGTGGTAGCCGACGCTCGAGATGCTCCTGTCCACCGGGACGGTGAGTTCCTTGGGGCTTCGGAGCTCCTCGCCGGCTTCGACGATGAGCCTCAGGAGCTGCTTGCGCAGCGGGTGCTTGAGGATCGTGTGCAGCGCCTCCTCCGCCGTGGCGGGCTTCTTCTCAGCCGGCATGGTCGCCCACCTCCGGGGACTCAGGGTCGATGGAAAAGCTGCCCGGCCTGCCGGGACCGGGGACTACCCACTCGATGCCCTGCAGCAGCTCATCGGCGCCAACAGCAAGCGCGGAGGTGAGCTTTACCAGCGTGTCCGCCCGCGGCAGGCGCTGGCCTGCCTCCATGAATCCGATGTGGGTCCGGTGCAACAAGGTGCGCCTGCCGAGCTCTTCCTGAGAGAAGCCCGCTCGGCGGCGTGCCTTCCCTAGGTTCCTGCCGAACCGCTCCGCAGCCGCGTGATCCCTGAGCCGCCCGTCCATCAGATTTCGTCTCGCTCGCCGGCCGCGATGAAGGCGGGAGCGACGCCCGCCTCCTCACCCTTGTCTTGCATGGCAAGAGTCCCTTCCTGTGCCACGCCCCCGGCTGTGTCCGCAGCACGGGGGCACTTGTTCTTATCCGGCGCCGAACGTAGCTCCGCCGTCGCCGCAAAGCGAGGGGAATAAGCCGAAATCGCTGCTAATCCCCTCGCATCCGCGCTATTTCAGGCACTAGTGCCTGAAATAGGAGCGGATTTCAGAGGCGGTTCAAAAGCCCTGCAAAAACTGAAGTTTGCGACGTGCAGGGCTTTTCGGCGATGGAGCTAGGCGGATTCGAACCGCCGACCTCCTGGGTGCGATCCAGGCGCTCTGCCAGCTGAGCTATAGCCCCGGGCTTTCGCGGGATGGGAAGTTGCTCCCATTGCCTCGCAAGCGACAGGATAACCCCATAGTCTTTGAGAGCCTCCTGCGGGAGTAGCTGGCATGAGCATCCTCGACGACGCAATTCGAGAGCACCTGGAACTGAAGCGCGCCCATGGCGCGGATGAGGCCGAGCTGAAACGGCTCGAGGACGAGGCCTTCGGTCCGCCGGGGCGGCCGGAGGAGCCCGACGCCTTCGCCGAGGCGCCGACCGAGTTCATGGCGACGCCGGAGACCGCCGCGCCGGTGGAGGAGAGCGGCGGCCGCCGGATCAACATCGCCGACCTGCAGGAGCCGCCCCCGCCGGAGCGCGCCGGGGAGCGCGAGGAGCCGCGGGTGGAGGCGACGGACGCGATCGCGCCGGAGGCCGATGCCCCGCTGGCGCCGGCCGAGGACGTGGCCCAAGCCGCCCCGCCGGCCGAGGAGGAGCTGCTGATCATCGACGAGCCGTCGGCGGCCGAGCACGAGATCGTCGTCGAGCCCGCCGAGGACGCGGCGCCCGCCGCCGAGGCCGGTCCGGAGACGGGCGAGCGCCAGGCGATCGCCGAACAGCCGACCGAACTCTTCGACATCGAGGCCGAGATGGGGACTGAGGACGCCCCCGTCGCCGAGCCCGCGGAAGAGATCCAGGCCTCCCGCGCCGACGCCCCCGCCGCGCCGCTCGCCGACGAGGAGGACGAAGAGGACGAGGAGTTCTGGAGCGAGCAGCGCCTCTCCGACGAGCTCGACCAGGCGCTCGAGGCGCCGGTCGCCGACGAGCCCACGCTCGCCCCGCTCGCCGACGAGCACGAGATCCCCGCCCCGGTAGCCGAGCCTTCCGCCCTGGTCTACGAGGACGATCAGGACCAGGACGACGAGCCCGAGGACGACGAGGACGAGCGCGGGCGCCCCGACTACGACCCGGACACCGGCCACGAGGACGTCCTCGAGGACACCCCGGACTTCCTCGAGGACGCCCCCGAGGACGACGAGCTCTGGTTTGAGCAGAAGCCCCCGAAGGACTTCGACCTCGACTAGCTAGGCGAGGCTTCTGCGATGGAGCCAGCCGGGATCGAACCGGCGACCTCCGCCTTGCAAAGGCGGCGCTCTGCCAGCTGAGCTATGGCCCCGCGGTTGGGATTGTAAGCCGCATCGCCTAGGCCAGCAGGCTCTCGGCCTGCTTGCCCTCGGGCAGGTTCTGGTCGGCGTGGTAGCTCGAGCGCACGAGGGGGCCGGCGGCGACGGACTCGAAGCCGAGGTCGTAGGCGGCGCGCTCGAGGGCGGCGAACTCGTCGGGGTGCCAGTAGCGGACGACCGGCAGGTGATTTTCGGTCGGGCGCAGGTACTGACCGACGGTGAGGACTTGGACGTGGTGCTCGCGCAGGAGACCGAAGGTCTCGACCATCTCCTCGAAGCTCTCGCCGAGTCCGACCATCAGCCCCGACTTCGTGACGACATCGTCACCACCCATCTCCTTCGCCATCTTCAGCACCCGCGCGGAGCGCAGGAACTGCGATCCGCGCCGGGCGACCGGGTAGAGGCGCGGAACCGTCTCGACGTTGTGGTTGAAGACGTCGGGCCGCTCGTGAACGACCTTCGCCAGCGGCATCTCCTGGCCGCGGAAGTCGGGGGTGAGGATCTCAACCTTGCACTCGGGCGCCAGCATCCGGATCGAGCGGATGACGCCGACGAAGGCGCTCGCCCCGTAGTCGGGCAGGTCGTCGCGGTCGACCGAAGTGACGACGGCATGGCGCAGCCCCATCGCCTTGACCTGGTTGGCGACGCGCAGCGGCTCCAGCGGGTCGTTCCAGCTCGGCTTGCCGGTCTGAACGTTGCAGAAGCCGCACCGCCTCGTGCAGACATCGCCAAGGATCATGAACGTTGCCGTGCCGCGCTCCCAGCACTCGCCGACGTTCGGGCAGTTGGCCTCCTCGCAGACGGTGTGGAGGTTGTCGGAGCCGATCTTCTCCTTCAGCCGCCGGTAGTTCGGCCCGCCCGGCGCCGGCACCTTCAGCCACGGCGGCTTGCGGGCGCGGCGGAAGGGGACGGCGCCGTCCGCATCGGCAGCAGTGCCGCCGGGCTTGGCGCGGGAACGGGTGACGTGGATGCGCTCGGCGGTCTCGCTCATCGGCTCAGCTGAGCCTAGCGAGCACCAACCTTGGCCGGAGCGGCCCACAGTGTCTCGTGCAGCGATGTCAGGCAGTCCTCGACCAACTCGGAGTCGCCGCCGGTGCGCAGGGCATCGCAGTCCCCGTCGAGGAGCGCCGCGAACCAGGTGTCAACCGTCCCGATCCCCCAGGCGTCTTCTGCGGCCTTCTCCTTCACGCAGCGGACGGTCCCTCCCCCGCTGACGTGGATCGTCAAGGTCGCCGATCCACGGCTGCCGTTTTCTCCGGTTGTGCCGACGATCCCGAGTTTGACGCTCCGCTCTTGATGCTCGGGGAGCTGCAGCAGGGGGAGGGAGGCTCGCAGCGCGGCCTCCATCTCCCCGACCGTCAGCCCTCTTTCCACCTGCCCGTCGACGTGCTGCTGCCGCCAGCGGCCGAGCGCGGCGACCAAAGCCATCGCATGCCGGGTCTGGTCGCTCAACTGGTAGCGCTTGCGATGCCCTCGAGCGGTGCTCTCGTAAAGGAGGCTCCACGACATCAACTGATGGGTCCGGCGGCTGACCTGGTGGAAGGTCATGTCAGAAGTCGCCTCGGCAAGATCGGTCGCCGATCGTCCGCCCTGCCCGAGCTCATCGACCCATCCGTGCATCCACATCTCCCCGAGCAGGCCGCAGACCGTCCAGATCCCGTCGCCGCTCCCAGGACCGCTGACCCAGGGGGCAGAGGCCTCGGCGAACGACTCAATTAGGCGATACAGGTCTCGTCCTGCCGGACTGAGGCTGTGGATCACGGTCGAGGGAACGCCGGCGACCTCCTCGCGATCGACCAGCCCGAGTTCCGCCAGCTTGCGAGCGTGCCGATAGACCGTCCGCGGTGCGTAGGTGGGCACCTTCTCGGTCAGCTTCTTGGTTCGAAGCGAGCGTGGTCCCAGGGCCATGAGAATTGGCCCATTGGCACCGTTGCCGAGCAGCTTGAGCATGTCGGCGACCGACGTCCTTTCGCCGGTTAGCTTTATCGACTCCTGTTCGATGAGCTACCGCCCTCTCCTGATTGCGTCGCAGTCCCTGATCGGTACGCGACGTTATTCAGAGTAGCTCCTAGAGGCACCAAGTGCCAAACGGCCAAAGCGACTTTTGTCACCCCGCCAGATGCGAGGACATGGGCTATTGCAGGGAGTTTGCGGCCGGGCGTTCAGCCCAACCTCTTTTAGAGCGAAGCCTGCGAGGTGTCAACCAGTGCCAATTGTCACCCGACGGCTATAGACGAAAACTGCGATTTGCAGGGTAAACACCGAAGCTTACGGTTGGGACTAAAACTTTCGAGGAAACCGGGAGTTTCTTGACACCACCGATCGCGACTACTTACGGTTCCCCAGGGTTCCGACATTCGGAGGGACCACAGTGGGGAATCGGGAGAGGTCTTCAGCAGGTATGCAGCCTCAGAGGCTCGGCGAGCCGCTGTCGCAACCAGAGGGAAAACCTCCTCCAGCCCTCAGATACAGGAGAGGTCGAAAGGGAGGGACAGCTAAATGTTGAAGCGAATCCATAACAAGCTCGGCACCGCCGGCTTGCTGATCGCGGTCGTGGCTTTGGTTGCCGCCGTCGCGGGCACCGCCTTTGCCGCGGGCGGCTTGACCAAGAAGCAGGAAAAGCGAGTCATCAAGATCGCGAAGAAATACGCAGGCAAGAACGGCAAGAACGGCGCAAAAGGCGCTCCAGGCCCCGCCGGTCCGCAGGGCCCAAAGGGCGACCAGGGTCCGAAGGGTGATCAAGGCGCGAAGGGCGACGAAGGTCCCGCAGGCGAAGAAGGGCCCAAAGGCGACACCGGGGAAGCCGGAATCTGCAGCGTGACCAACCCTGTCTGCGAACTGCCCACGGGGGCGACGCTAGTTGGCGCCTGGGGTACCTCAGGCGGAGAGGGGTTCGAAGAATCGGCTGATCGCTCTCTCGTCCCGATCTCGTTCCTGCAGAAAGTGTCGCCGGCACCGACGGCGGTGTTGCAGTTTCAGTCATTCCCGATCGGCCTCGAACTGAAGGATGAATCAGCGCCTTTCTATTGTCCTGGCTGTTCGGCCACCCCGAGCCAGCAGGAACTCGAAGCAGCCTGGAAACAGGTTTGCCCGGGTAACGCCGACGAACCGAAAGCGAATGCGGGCTTTGTCTGCATCTACAACGGCAAAGTCGAAGGCGAAGTGAATGGACCCATAGCCAATCCGACGTTGACCGAAGCCGCCAACGAATGGGGCTTGGTCGTGCCGTTCACGATGGGCAAGAACAGCTCGGCCCGCGGTAGCTGGGCAGTGACTGCGTCCTAACGACGCTGGCTATTGCTTGACGAGCCCCGGGACGGCAGCGCCGTCCCGGGGCTTTCTCTGGAAGGTCTGGGAGTAGTGGGCGACGAGGAGGTCGGAGAACGTCTCGACGTTGTGCCCTCTTCCGACCTCCTTGGTGACGGAGGTCATCGCCACCCCCTCGATCCCGCAGGGAACGATCCACTCGAAGGGCTGCAGGTCGTTGTCGACGTTGACCGCGAGGCCGTGGGTGGTGACCCCGCGGCTGACGTGGAGGCCGATCGAGGCGATCTTGCGGGCGGGGCTGGGGGAGAGGGTCGGCGGCGGATCGCCCACCGTCCAGACCCCCGTCAGCCCGTCGATCGTCTGGGCGGGCACGCCGGCCTCCGCGAGTGCACCGGTGATCACCTGCTCCAGCCCGCGCACGTAGGCGTGGACGTCATCGGCGTAGGGGCCTAGGTGGACGATCGGGTAGGCGACCAGCTGGCCTGGGCCGTGGTAGGTGACCAGGCCGCCCCGGTCGGTGTCATGGACCGCGATCCCTTGGGCCTCGTACCACTCGACCCCCATCGGCAGTTCCTCCGGCTTGGAGCGGCGCCCGCGGGTGTAGGTAGGAGGGTGCTCGAGCAAGAGGAGGACGTCGGGGATCTGGTCGCGGCGGCGCTGCTCGGCGAGTTCTCTCTGTAGCTCCCAGGCCTCTAGGTAGGGAACCGTGCCGAGGTGCTTGACGAGGACCTCGTCGCTCATTTACGAATCGTTGCAGTTGGCCGCCTTATTCTTTGGTCGCGCCCCCTATGGTCCAGTCCAAGCCCCTTCGCCCCGAATGGCTTCCGGCCGTGGCGCTCAGCTCTCTGCTGGCGCTGCTGATGCTGATCTGGAGCCCGCCCGTCGGGGACCTTGCCGCCCAGGTGTTCCGCACCGAGCTGTTCCAGCGCGCCGGCTTGGCGATCTGGAACGGCAGTTGGTACGGCGGCCACTACACCCTCACCTACAGCCTCCTCTTCCCGCCGCTGGCGGCCCTGCTGGGCCCGCAGGTGGTTGGCATGTTCGCCGTCGTCGCCTCCTCCTACCTCTTCGATCGCCTGGTCCGTGACCGGTGGGGGGTGGAGGCGCGCTGGGCGACGCTCTGGTTCGCGGCCGGCGTCGTCACCCTCCTCGCCGACGGCCAGCTCACCTTCGCCCTCGGGGTTGCCTTCGGGCTGGCGGCGCTGCGTTGCCTCCAGCTCGACCGAACGGCACCGGCGCTTCTCGCCGCCGTCGCCTGCCCGCTGGCGAGCCCGGTGGCTGGCGCCTTCCTCGCCGGCGTCGTCATCGCGGGAGCGGTGGAGCGGGGAAGGCGCCCGCGCGCCCTCGCTCTCGGCGCCGGAGCGCTGGCCCTCTTCATCACCGTGATCCCCAATGTGGCCTTCCCCGAAGCCGGCCAGTTCCCCTTCGCCCCCTCCTCCTACGTCGCCATCCCGCTCTGGTGCGCCGGTGCGCTCGTTCTCACGCAGGGCGTGCGGACCGAGGAGCGGCAGCTGCGACGGGTTCTCGTCGGTTACATGCTCGCCTCGACCCTGATCTTCCTGCTGCCGAACGCGATGGGCGGCAACGCGGTCCGCCTCGGCGCCCTCTTCGGCGGCCCCGTTCTCGCCGCGGTCCTGCTCTCTCGGCGCCCTCGCCCCGCCGTCCCGACCTGGATCTTCGCCCCGGTCCTCGTCCTCGCGATCGCCGGCAGCCTCTACTGGCAGCTGACCGCGAGCGTCGCTCAGATCGCCCGCTCGGTCGGCGACCCTTCGACCAGTTCCGCCTACTTCCATCCCGCTGCCAAGTGGCTGCGCGCCCACGGCGCCGCCGGCACCCGGATCGAGGTGCCGCCGACCGCCAACCACTGGGAGTCCGCCTACCTGGCGCCGAAGTTCGAGCTCGCCCGCGGCTGGCTGCGGCAGCTCGACACCACTCGCGACGACCTCTTCTACGACGATGGACCACTGACCGCCGCGGCCTACGGTTCCTGGCTACGCGCCAACGCGATCTCCTACGTCGCCCTCCCCGACGCGCCGCTCGACTACTCCTCGCAAGAAGAGAAGCGGCTGATCCTCAGCGAGCCCTCCTACCTCGACCTGCGCTTCGCCTCAAAGCACTGGCGCATCTACGCGGTACGTGACCCGAAGCCGCTCGTCACCCCGCTCGGGGGCGCCGCAGCCGAAACCCGCTGGATCGGCCGCCAAGGCTTCGCCCTCGACGTCCGGCAGCCCGGCGAGTTCCTCGTCCGCGTCAACTTCACCCCGTACTGGTCGATCTCCCGCGGCAGCGGCTGCATCCTCCGCCGCGGCAACTGGACCGTCGCCCGCGCCACCCAACCCGGCGTCTTCCGAGTCGACGCCGACTTCAGCGTCGGCCGCGCCTGGAACGCGGTGACGGGCGCCCGCAAGACCTGCTGAGCGGGTGCCTCCGGCACGCTTTCTCGTGGCGCCAGTTGACGCACCTCGGTTCCTCGCGGCTCTGCCCACTGCGGCGTCGGCCTCGCCGCTGCTGACGGAGAACGGCGTGGCGGTCCCGGTTGGCGCCACAGTTCAGGCGACAAGCATCGGGATCCCCCTCCGCACAACAAGCATTGGCAGCGACGAATGCAAACGCTCCGTGATGCACGGGAACGTCACCGCTAACACCGGTTCGCAGATCTCGATTGAAGTCAGCTCGTTCTATCTGGAATGTGTGTCCTCCTCAGGCTTCTTCACCATGCAAGGCCAAGGGTTGCCGTGGTGCTGGAAGACCACGAAATCCGACAGCTTCGAACTCCGCGGAGGCAAATGCAGCGAAGCAGCCAAATCACTCACACTGCTGTGGAGCACAGAATCGACCTCCTGCTCCTTCACCCGGACCGCCCTCACCGGCACTTTCAAAACATCACCGGAAGAGGCGGTGATGACGTTGCTGGACCAGGAATTCGCAGTCGAGAGCGGTTTCTGTCAGCCCTTCAAGCTGGACATCAACTACTCGATGGAGACAGCAATCAGCCCGTTCACCACGCTGACAATCTCCTAGCGCCGACCCTCCAGCGTCGCCAGCGCTGCACTCACCACGTGCTCCTCGTGTGGGATCGCCGCCTGCTCTAGGCGTTTGGAGTACGGCATCGGGACGTCGGCGCCGGTGACGCGCTGGACGGGGGCGTCCAGGTAGTCGAAGGCCTGCTCGGTGATCAGGGTCGCGAGGTTGGCGCCGACACCGCCGTGGGGCCAGCCCTCCTCGACGATCACCGCGCGGTTGGTCTTGCGGACCGAGGCGAGGATCGTGTCGAGGTCGAGCGGGCGCAGGGTGCGCGGGTCGATCACCTCCGCGGCGACGCCATGCTCGCTCGCCAGCTGCTCGGCCGCCCGCTCGGCGACCTGGGCCATCTTCAGCACCCCGATGATCGTCACGTCATCGCCCTCGCGCCGCACCGCCGCTTCGCCGAAGCGCAGCGGCTCGCCGTCACCGTCGGGCACCTCGCCGCGCGTCCCGTAGAGGCTCTCGTGCTCGATGAAGACGACCGGGTTCGGGTCCCGGATCGCCGCCTTCAGCAAGCGCTTGCCGTCGGCCGGCGTCGAGGGGCAGGCGACGAGCAGGCCCGGCACCTGAAGGAAGAGCGCCTCGAAGCTGTGGGAGTGGGTGGGGCCGAGCTGGTGGCCGCCGCCGCCCGGCATCCGGATCACCATCGGCACCCGCGCTTGGCCGTTGAACATGTAGGGGATCGCGGCGGCATGGTTGACGATCTGGTCGAGCGCCAGCAGGCTGAAGTTGACCGTCATCAGCTCGACGATCGGCCGCAGCCCGTTCATCGCCGCGCCGACCCCGATGCCGACGATCGTATTCTCGGAGATCGGCGTGTCGCGGACGCGCCGCTCGCCGAACTCGTCCAGCAGCCCTTCGGTCACCTTGAAGGCACCCTGGAAGACGGCGACGTCCTCGCCCATCACGAAGACGCTCTCGTCGGCGCGCATCTCCTCGGCCATCGCGTCCCGCAACGCTTCCCGCATCCGCAGCTCCGCCATCAGGTCCCGTCCTCCGAGGCGACCCGCGGCTCGGTCCCCTCCTGCGCGTCGCCGTGGGTCGCCGGGTTCGGCCGCTCGCCCGCCGGCTCCTCCGCGTACGCGGCCCCGGCCTCGGCCAACTCGTGCGCCGCCGCCGGGATCTCGTCTTCGCGCTCCCCGCGGTGGGGCTCCGGGCTGCGCTCGTCGACCGCGTACCAGCCGTCGGCCTCGGTGTGCGCGTAGAGCTCTTCGTACATCGTCGCCAGCGGCGGCTCCGGCGAGGCCTCGGCGAACTCGACCGCGTCCCTCACGGTCGCCTCGGCCTCGTCGCGCACTTGCTGCACCTCGCGCTCGCCCAGGACGCCCGCCTCTAGGCAGCGCTGCGCGAAGGTCTCGATCGGATCTTTGTGCTGCCACTCTTCGACCTCCTCGCGCTCCCGGTAGACCTCGGGGTCAGCGGCGGAGTGGCCGCGGTAGCGATAGGTGAAGGCCTCGAGCAGGGTCGGCCGGGATTCCTCGCGTGCCTGTCGGATCCCCTCGGCGACCCACTCGCGCACCGCCAGCACGTCCATCCCGTCGACTCGGGTGCCGGGGATCCCGTAGCCCTCGGCCTTCTTCGAGAGGTCGGTCTGCGCCGAGTGCCGCTCGACCGAGGTCCCCATCCCGTAGAGGTTGTTCTCGACCAGGAAGAGGACCGGCAGCTTCCACAGCGCCGCCAGGTTCATCGTCTCGCCGAAGTTGCCGGTGTTGGAGGCGCCGTCGCCGAACATGCAGACGGTGACCGCGTCTTCGCCTTTGTACTGGGCACCGAGGGCGAGGCCGGCGGCGATCGGCAGGTTGCCGCCGACGATCCCGTAGCCGCCCATGAACCGTTTCTCGGCGTCGAAGATGTGCATCGAGCCGCCGCGGCCGCCGCTGGTCCCATCGACCTTGCCAAACAGCTCGGCCATCACCCGCTTGGGGTCAGTGCCGCGGGCGATCGCGTGCCCGTGGGTGCGGTAGGTGCCGATGAGGAAGTCTTCCTCGCGCATTACCGAGGTGGTGCCGACGATCGTCGCCTCCTCGCCGATTCCCAGGTGCAGGAAGCCGCCAGCTTTCGCCCGCTGGTACTGCCGCCCGGCCTCTTCCTCAAAGCGGCGGATCAACGCCATCCGCGCGAGCAGCTGGTAACAGGTGGCGGCGTCAGGCAGATCAGCCATCGCCTTCACCTTAGAGCCTCTATGCAGCGTTCTTCGCCGCCTCGACGGCATCCTCGAGACGGTCGTCGCCCCAGAAGACTTCGTCGCCGACGACCACCGCGGGGACGCCTTCGACGCCGAGGTCGCCGGCGCGGTCGGTGGCCTCCCGCAGTGCCCCTTTCACCGCTTCGGTTTCGACCGCTTTCAGCAGTGCGCGGGGGTGCAGCTCGCAGGCGGCCCCGGCGATCATCACGTTGTCGACGTCGCTGAGGTCGCGGCCTGCGGCGAAGGCCTGGCGGAAGGCGGCGAGGGAGAAGGAGACGGTGCGCCCGGTCTGCTTGGCGAAGGTCGCCGCTCGCATCGCCACCAGGCCGTTGTTCGGCCACGGCTTCGGCCAGGCGAGCGGCGGCAGCCCGTACGCGGCGGCCCGCCGCTCGATCTCGGCGATCCCCTTCGCCCGCGCCTCCGTCTCCGCCCAGGAGCCACGGTCGAAGCGCCGGAAGAGCCCGCCGAGCAGGATCGGCTGCCACTCCGGCTGCTCCAGTTCCGCTTCAGTGAAGAGCCCGCTGATCCGCTCGGCCGAGAGGTACGCGTAAGGGGACCCGAGGTCGTAGTAGAAGGTGGCCGGGGCGCTCACGCCTAAGCGTGGATCGGCCAGCCGTCGACCGCGCGGGCAGCGTCTAGAACCGCCTCGGAGACCGTCGGGTGCGGGTGCACGGTGCGCGCCAGCTCCTGGTAGCCGCCCTCGATCTCCATCACCGCGACCAGCTCGGCGATCATGTCGCAGGCGCGGTTGCCGACGATGTGGGCACCGAGGATCTCGCCGTATTTGGCCTCGACGACGAGCTTGACCAGGCCGTCTTTGTCCTCGTAGACGGTGCCCGCGCCCTCGCCGGCGATTTTCTGTTTGCCGACCTTGACCTCGTGGCCGGCCTCTTCGGCCTGCGCCTGGGTGAGTCCGACGCTCGCGACCTGCGGGTGGCAGAAGGTGGCGCCGGCGACGAGGCCCTGGTTGACCGGGCGGGTCTCAACGCCGGCCGCCGTCTCGACCGCTACCACGCCCTCCTCGGAGGCCTTGTGAGCCAGCGCCTTGCGGTTGACGAGGTCGCCGATCGCGAAGACCTTTTGGTTAGTGGTTCGCTGGTACTCGTCGACTTTGACTTTGCCGTTCTCCTCCAGCTCGACCCCCGCCTCCTGCAGTCCCAGCCCCTCGACGTCGGGAGCGCGGCCCCCAGCGATCATCAGGTAGTCCACCTCGGCGCTGTTGTCGTCGTAGGTGAACTTGACGCTGCTCTCGCCGGCTTCGACGTTCTCGACCGGGGTGCCGGTGGAGATCTCGATCCCTTCGCGCTTGAAGACCCGTTCGACAACTTTCGCCATGTCTTTGTCCTCGACCGGGAGGAGCTGGTCGAGCATCTCGATCAGCAGCACCTCGGTGCCGAAGCGCGCGTAGGCGGAGGCGAGCTCGGCGCCGGAGGCGCCGGCGCCGACGACGGCGATCCGGTTTGGCCGCTCGCCGAGCGACCAGGCGCCCCAGGTTTCCAGCACCCGCCCGCCGAACTCGACGCCCGGGATCGGCAGCGCCACCGACCCGGTGGCGAGCGTCACCGCTTTCGCCTCGTAGACCTCGTCGCCGACCTTGACGTTGCCCTCGGCGGTCAGCGAAGCGTCGCCCTGGATGAACTCGATCTTGTTTTTCTTCCACAAGCCTTCGACGCCGCCGGAGAGGGTCTGCGAGACCTCCTCGCGGCGCCGGTGCAGCGCCTCCCAGTCGAGCGAGACGTCGTTGCCGACGACGCCGAGGTTCTCGCTGTTGCGGGCCTCGTGGTAGATCTCGGCCGTTCGCAGCACCGTCTTCGCCGGGATGCAGGCGTAGTTGAGGCAGCGCCCGCCGGCTTTGTCGCGCTCGACGACCGCGGTCTTCTGGCCAAGCTGCGCGGCGCGAATCGCGGCCACGTAACCGCCCGGGCCGCCGCCGATGACGATCTGGTCGAAGGAGTCCGCCATGGGGAAACTGAGCCTATAGAAGTGAGGTGGCTAGCTCTTCCGCTGCCCCGGCACCCGGCCGGCGAGGCGGGACAGGGGCTTGACCGCCCCCTGCAGGGTCTCGACGCTCGAGTTGAGCCCGTCGATGCCGGCGAGGATCCGTTCCATCAGCTCATTGAGCTGGACCAGGCTCTTGTCGAGCCGGGTCAGCCCGCCGTCGATCTGGCCGATGCCGTCCTCCAGCCGCCCCATCGTCTCCGGCAGTTGCGCCAGGTGCTCCTGCACCTCGACCAGGACCGGCATCGCCGCCTCGACCGCGGCGAGCCGCTTGTCCAGCGCCGGCAGGACGTCGCTCGACTTGCGCACGCGCTCCATGTCCTTGCGCATCGCCGGCAGCACGTCGGTGTCGCTCGCCACCCGCTCGAGCGCCTCGGCGACCCGCTCGAGCACGGCCGTGTGCTCCTTCATCGCCCGCGTGTTCTCGGCGATCTCCGGCAGCTGGCGCAGCGCCGCGATCGCGTCGGCGGGCAGGCCGGTGACAGAGCCGAGTGAGGGGAGGTTCGGCATGACCTACTCCCGCGGCGCCCGCGTCGGCATCTGGATCCGGGCCATCGCCTTGACCATGAAGTAGAAGAAGGTACCGGCGACGATCAGCAGGGCGAGGGTGCCGAGGATCTGGGCAATGCTGGTGGCGCTAACGACGAGGCCGAAGAAGGCGCTGAAGATGAGAAAGACGAGGATCAGCTGGAAGCCGAGCACCGCCCAGTAGCGGGCTTGCCACATCCCCCAGGCCATCGCGCCCATGATCAGGGTCGGCGCCACCACCTGCACCAGTTTCGGCTTTTCGCCGCTGACTTCTCCGCCAGCGAAGTAGGCGACGACGATCGAGAGCGCGATCAGGCCGGCGACGACGGCGCCGACCGTGACCACGGTCGGGCGCTCGCCCTCGGCGAGCGGCTCGAGCGCTTCCCGCGCTTCCTGGTTGCGCTGCTCGGCGCGGGCGTAGCCGCGGCTCATCCGCTCCTTGCCTCCCGCACCGCGCTGCTTGCGCTTGACCTTCTCGTCAGACACCGCACACCTCAGCCACCGGGCGCAATGCCCCTCTCCTGGGCGGCGAATGCCTGCCGCAACTCGGCGGCCGCGGCGGCGGGATCGGCCGCGTCGCGGATCGCCCGCACCGCGCAGAGCCGCTCGGCACCGGCCTCGACGACCTCGCTGGCGTTGCCGGGATCGATGCCGCCGATCGCGAAGAAAGGGTGCGGCGCTTGCTCGGCGGCGTGGCGGATCAGGTCGAGGCCGACGGCGAGTCGTCCCTCCTTCGTCGGCGTCTCCCAGATCGGGCCCACACTTATGTAGTCGACCGGGCGCCCGGCGCTCGCCGCGATCTGCTCCTCGGAGTGGGTCGAGAGGCCGACGATTGCATCCGGCCCGAGCAGCTCCCGTGCCTGCTCGGCGCTGACGTCGTCCTGGCCGACGTGGACCCCGTCGGCGTCGCAGGCGCGCGCCAGCTCGGGGTCGTCGTTGAGGATGAAGAGGGCGCTGAAGGTGTCGGCGACCCGGCGGAAGGTCTGGGCGGCGCGCTCGATCTCCCCTCGGCCCAGCTCCTTCTCCCGCAGCTGGACGATGTCGGCGCCGCCGGTCAGCGCCGCCCGCAGCAGCGCTTCCAGGTCGGTCTGCGGCCGCGCCTCACACACGAAGTAGAGGCGGGCGGTGCGGAGGCGCTCGCGGCGCAGCGGACCGTCCCCCTCGGGCAGCGACAAGCTCATGGGTCGATTATGGCTGGCGAGTACCATCGGAGATGCACGGGAGCCCAACCTGAAGTGGTGAGGGGGCTGAGAGGGTGGCACCGAGGTCACCGACCGTTTCGACCTGATCCGGGTAATGCCGGCGGAGGCAAAGGCTGTGAGCGAGAAGCGCGGTTCGGCTGTTGGCGATGTGGATGGTGGCGACGTCTTCGACGTGGTCGTTGTCGGCGGCGGCATCATCGGACTGAGTTGCGCCTGGCGGCTGGCGCAGCGCGGGGCGCGGGTGGCGGTGGTCGAGCGCGGCGAACCCGGATGCGGGGCGACGCGAGTGGCGGCCGGGATGTTGGCGCCGGTTGGCGAGCTGACCTTCGGCGAGCCCGAGCTGCTGGAGCTGACCCTGGCGGCGGCGCGGCTGTACCCGGCGTTCGTCGCGGAGGTGGAGGCGACGAGCGGCGAGACGACCGGCTACGAACAGCTCGGAGCGCTGCACGTCGCCCTCGACCGCGACGAGGCCGCGCAGCTACGGCGAGTCCACGACCTGCAGCGCTCACTGGAGCTGGAGGCGGAGTGGCTGCCGGCGCGCAAGTGCCGGGACCTCGAGCCGGGCCTGACGCCGTCGTTCCACGGCGGTGTCTTCGCCGCAGGCGAGGCAGCGGTCGACCCGCGGGCGCTGACGCGGGCGTTAATCGCGGCGGCGCGGGCGGAGGGCGTCGAGGTGACGACGGGAACTGAGGTGGTCGAGGGAATCTTCGAGGGCGACCGGCTGACGGGAGTGCGAACGCGACGCGGCGTTTTCCACGAGCGCCATCGCGTGGTTCCTTTGTCTGGCAATACAGGACAAAAGAATCAGGCGATTAACTCGTCGCCTACCGCTGACGACTCGATTCGCGCCGAGACGGTCGTCCTCGCCAACGGCGCCTGGTCTGGCGCGACGCCATGGCTTCCTGAGCACGCTCGCCCGGCGGTGCGCCCGGTCAAAGGCCAGGTGCTCGAGCTGCGCCGCCGCGACGGCGAGCCGCCCGCCCACCACATCCTCGCTTCCGAGCGCGTCTACCTCGTCCCCCGCGGTGACGGTCGTCTGATCGTCGGCGCCACGGTCGAAGAACTGGGCTACGACACCACCGTCACCGCCGGTGGCGTCCACGAGTTGCTGCGCGAGGCATACCGCCTGCTGCCTGACGTCGCCGAGATGGAGTTGGTCGACGCAATCGCCGGCCTCCGCCCCGGCACCCCGAACAACCTGCCGCTAGTAGGCCCCGGCGCGATCGACGGCCTGGTCCTAGCCACGGGCCACTTCCGCAACGGCATCCTCCTCGCGCCGCTGGCAGCCCAGGCGGTCGCCGACTTACTCTCAAGCCGGCGTTCGTCCTTATCGCGCTATAGACCTCCTAAGGACGAACGCGCTGTTGCGGAAGTGGGGCAAACGTCATGAAACTGAGGATCGAGTTGAACGGACAGGCGCACGAGCTGCCCGAGGGCGCGACGCTTGACGTGGCCGTTCGCGCCTCCGGAGCCGGGGAGGGGGGACGCGGCGTCGCGGTCGCCCTCGACGGCGAGGTCGTGCCGCGCTCGGAGTGGGAGCGGACGCCGCTGCGCGAGGGCCAGACGGTCGAGGTGCTGGCGGCGATCCAGGGCGGCGCCCCGGAGGCGGACGAGACCTGGGAGCTGGGCGGCCGCACGTGGTCCTCGCGCTTGATCGCCGGCACCGGTGGCTTCCGTTCGCTCGAGCAGATGGAATCGGCCCTGCAGGCAGCCGGGACCGAGATCGTCACCGTCGCCTTGCGCCGGATCGACCCCGCCGCCGAGGGCTCGGTCCTCGACGTGATCGACCGCCTCGGCCTCTTCGTCCTCCCCAACACGGCCGGCTGCTACACCGCCCGCGACGCGGTCCGCACCGCCGAGCTCGCCCGCGAGGCCTTCTCCACCCACTGGATCAAGCTCGAGGTGATCGGCGACGACCGCACTCTCTACCCCGACGCGGTCGAGCTGGTCGACGCCGCCGAGCAGCTCGTCGCCGACGGCTTCATCGTCCTCCCCTACACCAACGACGACCCGATCCTCGCCCGCAGGCTCGAGGAGGCCGGCTGCGCCGCGGTGATGCCCCTCGGCTCCCCGATCGGCTCCGGCGCTGGCATCCGCAACCCGTACAACATCGCGATCATCACCGAGCGCGCCGAGGTCCCGGTCATCCTCGACGCCGGTATCGGCACTGCCTCCGATGCCGCCCAGGCCCTCGAGCTCGGCTGCGACGCAGTCCTCGCCGCCAGTGCGATCTTCGGCGCCGAAGATCCGACGGCGATGGCCACCGCCCTGCGCCAGGCCGTCGAGGCCGGCCACCTGGCTCGCAGCGCCGGCCGCATTCCTCGCCGCACCCACGCCGAGGCCTCGACCGCCTACGAAGGCCTCCCCGACCTCTCTAGCTAGTGATACGAGAGGGGCGCGGCGGCGCTGCCCGAGGCAGCAGGTAGCCCTCCTTCGCCCAAAGCAGCGACGAGATCGGCAAGCGTCGTGACGATGAAGCCTCCGCTCTCGACGATGAAGGCTTCCACCTGGAGGTTGATCCGAGCCCCTGCCTCACCGCTCTCGCGGAAGTCCGAACGGAGACCGAAGCACCTGAGGCCGAGGCCGGCGGCAAAACCCACCTCTGCAACGGTTCCGGCGTCCGGCTCCTGACCGTCGAGAAAGGCGGCAAGCAGGGAGCACCGGCGGATCGCCTGAGCGTTGCGACGGCCGATCTCCAGGGCGAACTCATGCGCTCGACCCGCTTCACGGGCTGCGGTAACTTCGGCATCGGTCGTCAGCGACCAAGGATCCACCGGAGTCACCACCCGCGAAAGTGCCGGCAGGTACTCGTGAGCGTAGTAGTAGCGACCCGCTTCACTAAAGCCCAAAGGGCTCGCGATATAGCACGGCGGCAAAGCCATGGCCCATAGTATCGGTCAACCTTCGGATGACGTCCTGAATTTGCCGCAGAAGCTGTCGACGACAACGAGATCGCTATGAACCCCGGCACCCCGACCCGGCCCGATGAAGCTCTGTTGACGCAGGCGATCGCGGACATCCAAGGGTCGATTCATGCGAACGACAGCAAGAGCGCGGCGGGCCTAGTCGTTCAAGGCCTTCTCACTACGGCGGTCGTCACTGTGGTGACCCACCTAGGCACCGTATATGGGGACGGCAGCCCTGGGGCGCGGACCGCGATCAAGATTCTCCTTGCCGCCGTAGTCGTTACGGCGCTTGTCTCGATCCTCTACTTGGTGCGCGCTATCTACCCCTACAACCCCCGCTTGATCTCGCGGCGGTTGAAGGAGCGAGAGGCACATCCCTATAGGGAGATCTTCTTCCCTGACATAAAGGAGATCCGCGAGGCGGCGCAGGACGCTGACGCATTCGAGGGCTTCACGTCCTCCTTTGAAGCGAATGTCAAGGCCCTGCGAGATAACCCCGATGAGGTGACACGTGAGTACGTCGCCGAGCTCTTGAAGGTCGCCGATATTCGGGCGCATGAGGCCGATCAGGCGAAGGTCGGCTTCGTCTTCCTGGGCTTGGAGGTGTTTCTGGTCGCCGCCTATCTCGTGGTAGCGGGTTGCATCGCAGGACAGATCCTGGGCTTCGATGCAGCAGCCAGCAGCGGCCCGCCATCGCTCCACTGGACCGTGAAGGACGGTGGCGTCAAGCGTGTAGTCGGCAAGCGGGCTCGACTCGTGGTTCGGCCCGAGAAGAGTCTGACTGTCCGCGTTGCGGTCGGGGCACATCAAGTGAATGTGACCCGGGTCCGACTGACGCGCCGTACGACGCTGCGCTGCGTCCGTCACGGCCGGGTGCGGAATGTCCTGGCGGGCCCACCGTCGGTCCAGAAGATCAGGTCGCCTGGAAAGAACGCCGGCCTCGGCGCCAGAATTCACGTGCAGCACCGCCATTGCCCCTTCGAGTTCCGGTACGCAGGTTTTGCGGAGCTATTCCTTGCCGAGGCGGACACCGTCGGCGGAGACCGGGCCGCGGGTCGGCTCATCCTGCAGGGGCCGATCCACCCGAGCGGCATCTGAGAGGTCCCAGCCGCGCGTTCTTTGCGAAGCCGACGTTTACTCCCTCCGGGCTCTACCCTAGGGGTCGCAGTGGGAAGCGCCAAGGCGGTCCCACGCGTCTGCCCCTGTAGCTCAGCTGGTTAGAGCGGCGGCCTTTTAAGCCGCGCGGCGCGGGTTCGAGTCCCGCCGGGGGCATCTAATCCGACTGACAGCTCGAAGCTTCACCAATGGCCGTGAAAGCTCTGAGCGATTTGCCGCGTTTGTTCCGGAAGTGAGAGCAAGCGCGTCGATACAGCGGGGGAGGCGGGCACCAGAGCTCCGAGCTTGCGTCTGCGCTCTTTTAGTAACTGCTCTCGCCCTCTTTGTCTCGTCGAGCGCGGTCGGGCGCCCACGGCCCGCGGCTCCCGCGCGAACGACCGCCGCCGCGGCCAAGTGCTTGAAGAAGTTCGCCGGGAAGCCGGGGAAGCGGAAGGCCAAGAAGCGATGCCTGAAAAAGGCGAACAAATCGAAGCAGCCAAAAGGCGGCTCCGGCGGTCCCGCCCCCGCGGCTCCTCCGGCGGGGCCGGGTTCGTCTCCAGCTGCGAGCCAACCCCCCGCGTCATCCCCGTCGCCTCCCGGAGAACCGCCCGCCCCTCCGACGCCTCCTACTCCCCAAACGACGATCGACTCGGCCCCAGTGGGTCTAGTTTCGACCCAGGAAGCGGACCTGCAATTCCATGCCGATCTCGCGGGCGCAGACTTTGAATGCAGACTCAACGCAGCCGCCTGGGAGTCGTGCATCAGTCCCAAGCACTACGGCGCCCTCGTCGATGGCACCTATGACTTCGCGGTGAGAGCGAGCAAGAGTGGCGTTACGGATCCGAGCCCAGCCCACGCCAGCTGGACCATCGACACCACCCCGCCGGGAACTAACCTCACGAGCAGCCCTGACACGCTGAGCAACGACCCCGAAGCAACCTTCTCCTTCACTTCGAGCGAGGGGGGCTCCAGCTTCGAATGCCGTCTCGACTCGGGTGCATGGGAGTCGTGCGTCAGCCCCAAGTCCTACCCAACGCTAGGGGACGGCGCCCACAGCTTCGAAGTTCGGAGCATCGACAGCGCCGGCAACGTCGACTCGAGCCCCGCCCAATATGCCTGGATGGTCGACACCAGCCCGCCGCAGACCACTGTCAATGGCGCGCCGCCGGCCGAGATCCCCACTGGACCGGTAACGATCGCCTCGGCCTCCGGCGGCGCCACCTTCCTCTGCAGTCTCGACGGCGCCGCCGAGAGCGCCTGTTCTTTCCCCCTCCAGCTGCCGGACCCAGGCCCAGGCCCGCACCAGCTGACGATCAAAGCCGTCGACCCGGCGGGCAACGTCGACCCGCTCGGGATCGACGTCAGCTGGGACTCGGTCAGCCCGGAGCTCTCGCTCTGCGGGGAAATCTCCGGCGACGAGACGATCGGGCCCCGCTACGCCCGCCATTACCTGGTCACCTGCGGAGTCTCCGTCGGGAAAGACGCGAGCCTGGAGATCGAAGCCGGTGCCACGATCAAGGTGCAGGGCGGCGCCGGCATCCAGGTGTGCGGCAGTCTCGAAGCGGCGGGCACCGAGCAGGATCCCGTCGTTTTCACCTCCTGGCGCGACGACTCGGTAGCCGGTGACACCAACGGCGACGGCGCCTCAACCGGCCCTTCGCCTGGGGACTGGGCCGGGATCTACGCCGGTCCGAACGGCGAGCCCGAACCGACCCTCGACCTCGACCATGTCCAGCTCTCCTACGCGAGCCAGCCGGTCGCAACCAGTCTGGCTCGGACCTCGCTGACCAACCTCACCATCGCGGAAGCGAGTGGGACTGGAATCCAGGTTTCCTCTCCGGTCGGCGTCCCGACCGTGACGGGGAACACGGTGACCGGCGGCGGCGGCGCTGCGATCGCGATCGAAGGGGCCTCGATCGACCTCGCCGCCCTCAACGGCAATTCTGGCTCGGGCAACGGGCTCGACGGGATTCGGTTGGGTGGCGACGTCCTCGCGGCCGATTCCTCGTTGCCCTGGTCGGGCAACCTGCTGCCGGTCTTGAACGGCGGTTGTTCGGCGCTCGCCATCCCGGTCGGTCGCAAGCTGACCTTGAATGCGGGGACGATCGTCAAGGCCCAGGGCAACTGCGGCGGAGAATTGATCGATCACGGAACCCTCGAAGCCAACGGCACGGCCGCCGAACCGGTGATCTTCACCTCCTGGCGCGACGACACGGTTGGCGGCGACACCAACGGTGACGGCAACGCAAGCGGTCCGCAGGCCGGCGACTGGGGTGGGATCTACGCAAACCCCTCGGGCCCGGGCGCGACGAAGCCAGCAATCGACTTCGATCACGTCCAGATCAGTTACGCGGGCAACGCCGTCTCGGTCAACGAAGCGAAAACCTCGCTGACCAACGGCACGATCGAAAAAGCGAGCGGCGAGGGAATCGTGGTCAACGCACCTACCGGCGTGCCGACGGTCTCCGGTAACACGATTACGAACGCGGCCTATGCGGCGATCAGGATCGAAAGCGCGTCGCTCAACATGGGCCTCCTCGACGGCAACTCGGGGTCCGGCAACGGCCTCAACGGCGTCCAGCTCGGCGGCGACACGGTCACCGTCAGCTCGGCCCTACCTTGGAGCGGGAACCTGGAGCCAGTCCTCAACGGCGGCTGCGCGGCGCTGACCGTGCCGCCGAACGTGACCCTCAGTCTCGGGGCCGGATCGATTGTCAAGTCGCAGGGCAACTGCGGCGGCGAAATCGTAGATCGCGGCAAGTTGCTGGCGACCGGCACGGCCGCCGAACCGGTGACCTTCACCTCCTGGCGCGACGACACCGTCGGCGGTGATACCAACGGCGACGGCAATGCGAGCGCCCCGGTCGCGGGCGACTGGGGCGGGATCTACGCGAGCCCGGCGGGCAACGGCGTCGCTAACCCGACCCTCGACCTCGACCACGTCGGGATCCGGTACCCCTCGACCGGGATCTACGCCGTCGAAGCGAAAACCTCGGTGGCTCACAGCGCGATCGAAAAAGCGAGCGGCGAGGGCATGACGATCTTCGCCCCGATCGGCGTGCCCACTGTCGCGCACAACAACGTCGTCGGGTCCGGTTCCACCGCGATCAGGATCGAAAGCGCGTCGCTCAACATGGGCCTCCTCGACGGCAACTCGGGGTCCGGCAACGGCCTCAACGGCGTCCAGCTCGGCGGCGACACGGTCACCGTCAGCTCGGCCCTACCTTGGAGCGGCAACTTCGAGCCGGTCCTCAACGGCGGCTGCGCGGCTCTGAGGATTCCCCCCGGGATCAAACTTACCCTCGGCGCCGGCACGATCGTCAAGTCTTCGTCCAATTGCGGCGGCGAACTCCTCGACAACGGGACGCTGGAAGCGCACGGCACCGCCCAGAACCCCGTCGTCTTCACCTCCTGGCGAGACGACACCGTTGGCGGCGACACCAACGGTGACGGCAGCGCGACCGGGCCGCAGGCCGGCGACTGGGGTGGGATTCGCGCCACCCCGGCAGGCAATGGCACCGCGGCGCCGACCCTTGACGCCGACCACGTCCGCATCGCCTACGCAACCACCGCGGTCTCGGCCGTCGAAGGATTCACCTCGGTCACTAACAGCACCGTCGAAAAAGCGAGCGGCGAGGGCATTGTGGTCAACGGCCCCGCCGGGGTGCCTACGGTCAGCGACAACACCGTCACCAACGCGGCCTACACCGCGATCAGGATTGAACAGGCGCCCCTCGACATGGGCCTTCTGAACGGCAACTCGGGCTCCGGCAACGGCCTCAACGGCGTCCAGCTCGGCGGCGACACCGTGACTGTCAGCTCGGCCCTGC
>DASZNP010000040.1:0-39338 GCA_035551255.1 Solirubrobacterales bacterium | reverse complement strand
CTCGCCGACCGGGTGCAGCAGGCTTCTGCTCTCTGGCACGCCGGGAAGGTGGAAAAGATCCTCGTCTCCGGCGACCACGGCACCTGGGGATATGACGAGCCGGACACGATGCGCAAGACGCTGGTCCGCGACGGGGTCCCGCCGCGGGACGTGTTCGAGGACCACGCCGGCTTCGACACCTGGGCGACGATGGTGCGGGCGCGCAACGTCTTCGGCGTCCGCCACGCGGTCGTCGTTACGCAGGGCTTCCACATGCCGCGGGCGCTCTACCTCGCTGATGCGGCGGGGATTGACGCAACGGGCCTGACCGCCGATCTGCAGGGCTGGGGGTTCCAAGGCCGCAAGAGCGAAGCGCGTGAGGTGCTCTCGCGGGTGAAGGCGGTAGTCGACGTCACCCTCGACACCCCCGCTATCGCCGGCCCGAAGATCCCGATCGCTACCGCCGACGGCCGTGAAAGCTGGGGCCCTGCGCCGCCGCAGGGCACTCCGCCCGCAGGGGCGCCCGCTCACTGAGCAGGGTGTGTCGCTTTAGTGGCCATATAGGTCGCTAAGTCGACAGTCGATGGCCGAGCGGCTCAGCGGCTCGCTTGGACCGGAGCTCAGCAGTTCGCCAAGGCGTTGGCGTAGAAGCGCAGGTACGCCGCCCAGTGGGCGTTCCAGTAGCTGCTGACGTGGCCGCCGTGCCAGCTGTGGGAGCTGAGGTCGGCGCCGTCTTGCTGCAGGTAGTTGACGAAGCCTTCGTCGTAGACCCGGAACGGGTCTTCGTCGCCATAGTCGTTCCAGACCCGCATTCCGGCGAAGGCTTCCGAGTTACCGCGGACCATGCCGACGACGTCGTTGCGGGCGAAGTCTGCGGCGCTATCGAAGGCGCCGGGGGCGGTTTCGCCGCCTTCGAACCACAGCGCGGGGGAGTGGCCGCCGACGGCGCAGAAGCGGTGCGGGTGCAGCAACGCCAGGTCGTAGGCGCCGAAGCCGCCCATCGAGATTCCCCCGATCGCGACCTTGTGCGGATCGGTCCCGAAGCGCGCTTCCACCTTCGGGATCACTTCCCGCATCACGTACTTGCCCCAGTCGCCTTCCCTGCGGTCGTGCCAGTAGCTGTGGATGCCGCCGTCGGGGAAGGCGACGATCGGCGCCTTCTTCCCTAGCTGCGCCAAGCCTTCGTAGACCGCCTCGTCCTTGGTGAACGTGCCATCGGAGCCGCCGCGGCCGTGGAGGAAGACGAGCAGCGGCCGCTCGCCACGCGGCCGCGTCTTCGCCGGGACCACGACGTTGACGCCGAGCTCGCGCCCGACCGCCTGGCTGTGGACGTCCATGTGCTCCACGCGTGCTCCGTGCTGGTCCGCGGGCGCGAAGACGGTGGCGGCAAGGGTGAGATAGACGGCAGCGGTGGCAAGCACGGCGAGGACGATAAGTGCGGTCGCCCTCCGGCGACGGATCTGCGCTGACGTGGGGTTCATGCGGCGGCAGCATAGGCCGGTGAGACGAGTAGGTTCTCGCCGTGATTTCGGACTGGATCAACGTCGCCGATGCCGAGCGGGAGGGGCTGGAGAAGCTCGAGCAGGGGCCGCGGGACTACTTTGCTGGCGGGGCTGGGGATGAGGTGACGCTGCGGGAGAACGTCAGCGCTTGGGGGCGTTGGCGACTGCGACCTCGGGTGCTGAACGATGTGCGGGATGTGTCCACGGCGGCCGAGGTGCTCGGCGCGCCGGTGGAGCTGCCGGTGCTGGTTGCGCCGGTCGCCTATCAGCGGATGGCACACCCTGATGGCGAGCGGGGGATGGCTGCCGGCGCCGCTGCGGCCGGCACCGTGATGTGCCTCTCGACGCTTTCGACTACCCGGCCCGCTGAGGTTGCCGCCTCAGCCCCCGGAGGACGCCGTTGGTTCCAGCTCTACGCCTTCAAGGACGCCGCCGTCACCCGGGCCCTGATGGAGGAGGCGATCGACGCCGGCTTCGAGGCGGTCGTCGTCACCGCCGACGCGCCGCCGGGCGGCAACCGCGAGCGGGACCGGCGCAACCGCTTCACCCTGCCGCAGGACCTCGGCACCCCGAGCCTCAGCGCCGCCGTTGGCGGCGAGAAGGCGCTGACGATCGAGGAGACCTTCGCGCTGATGAACCACGCCCTCACCTGGGCAGACGTCGAGGACCTCGCCTCCGAGTGCAGCGTCCCCGTCCTCGTCAAGGGCGTCCTCACCGCCGAGGACGCCGAGCTGGCGCTGGAGCACGGCGCCGCCGGGGTCATCGTCTCCAACCACGGCGGCCGCCAGCTCGACCGCTCGCTCGCCACCGCCGACGCTTTGCCGGAGATCGCCGAAGCGCTGGAAGGACGCGCCGCGCTCCTGGTCGACGGGGGCATCCGCCGCGGCATCGATGTCGCCACCGCCCTTGCCCTCGGCGCCGACGCGGTTCTCGTCGGCCGGCCCGCCCTTTGGGGCCTCGCGGCCGCCGGCGCCGACGGTGTCGCCCGGGTCCTCGAGCTTCTCCGCGAGGAGCTCGAGCTCACTCTCGCGCTCTGCGGCTGCACGGCTCCGTCACAGCTGTCACGAGCGCACGTACGGCGGGCGCCCGCCGCGTCCGTATATTCGGTCTGAGTGACCGCTAAACACACCGTCTAGATGGCCCAGCGAATCCCAAGAGACGAATCGCTGAGTCGCGTCCACGGGGTGGGGGCCCTGTTCTCCGCCGCCTACGGGAACGTCGGTTCCTCGATCTACTACGCCCTCGGCGTCACTGCCGCCTTCGCCCTCGGCCTCACCCCGGTCGCCTTCGTCATCTCCGGGCTGATCTTCGCCGCCACCGCCGCCACCTACGCCGAGGCGACGGTGATGTACCCGGAGGCCGGCGGCTCCTCGAGCTTCGCCCGCCACGCCTTCAACGAGATGGTCAGCTTCGTCGCTGCCTGGGGGCAGATGCTCAACTACACGATCACGGTCGCGATCTCGGCCTTCTTCGTGCCCCACTACCTGGCGGTCTTCTGGCCCTGGCTCGGCGACAGCCCCGGCGACATCATCGGCGGCGCCGCCCTGATCGTCGGCCTCGCCCTGATCAACATCCGTGGCACCGAGGAGTCAGCGAAACTCAACCTCGTCCTCGCCGTCGCCGACCTCGCCACCCAGGTCGTCCTCGTCGGGATCGGCGTCGTCCTCGTCCTCAGCCCGCAGATCCTGGTCGACAACGTCCACCTCGGCGTCGCCCCGACCTGGAGCGACTTCGCGCTTGGGATCGCGGTCGGGATGATCGCCTACACCGGGATCGAGACGATCTCCAACATGGCCGAGGAGGCCAAAGACGCCGCCCGCACGATCCCCCGCAGTGTCGGCTTCGTTGTCGTCGCCGTGCTCGGCCTCTACCTGCTGATCCCGATCGTCGCCCTCTCGGCGATGCCGGTCGTCCAGGACTCTGCCGGCCACTACGTGACCGCGCTCGGCTCGAAGTTCGCCGACGACCCGATCCTCGGCATCGTCGAGAACCTCGGCCTCTCGCACACCCCGACCGAAGTCCTGCGCTACTACGTCGGCGTCCTCGCCGCGGTGATCCTCCTGATCGCGACCAACGCCGGCCTGATCGGCGTCTCCCGCCTCACCTACTCGATGGGGCAGCACCGCCAGTTGCCGGAGGGATTGCGCCAGGTCCACCCGAAGTACCGCACGCCCTACATCGCGATCCTGATCTTCAGCGCGATCGCGATCATCACCCTGCTGCCGGGCCAGACCGACTTTCTGGCGACGATGTACTCGTTCGGGGCGATGCTCTCATTCACGATCGCCCACGTCGCGGTGATCCAGTTGCGGCGCAAAGAGCCCGATCGGGAGCGCACCTGGAAACCGCCGCTGAACTTCCACGCCTTCGGCTTCGAGGTGCCGCTCAGCGCCGTGCTCGGCGGGCTCGGCACCTTCGCCGCCTGGATCGTCGTCATGGCCCTGAACCCGCGCACGCTCATCGTTGGCACCGGCTGGATGGTGCTGGGGATCGCCGTCTACGTCCTCTACCGCCGCAACCAGAAGCTGCCGCTGACCCAGACCGTGAAGGTGGTGCTGCCGGAGCCGCTCGGGGTCGAGGAGGTCGAGTACCGAAGCGTGCTCGTCGCCTTCGAGGACGACGAAGAATTCTCGCCGGAGATGGTCGCCACCGCGATCAAGCTCGCGGGCAAGAAACGCCGCGGCATCCACGTCCACTCGATGATGACCGTGCCGACTAACCTGCCGCTGAACGCGGAGATGCCCGAACGCGAGGTCGAAGCGCAGCAGCGGATTGAGGAGGCGAAGCTGATCGGCGGTCAGCGGGTGACCGGGCACGTGGCGCGGGTGCGGCCGGGCCAGGCGGGCTACTCGGTCTCCGAGGAGGCGGCCGAGATCAAGGCGGAGGCGGTCGTCGTCGGGCTGCGCTACCGCAACGGCGTGCCGCTCTACGACAAGACCCTGCAGACGATCCTCGGTGAGCGACCGTGCCGCGTCATCGTCGTCTCCGACCCGAGCGAAAAGCCGCCGGCGATCCCCGGCGCGGCGCTGGCGGAGGCGGCGCCGTGAGCAGCCAGCGGCTCTACCACGGCGCCGTACGGGCGATCTCGTTCGGCTTCATCGCCCTGGGCCTGCTGGTCCTGGTCAGGACCCTCTCCCATGGCGGCGGGCCGGCCTCGGTCGGCTTCCTGCTCGGGCTCGCCTTCGTCGGCATCGGGATCGGCCGCATCTGGGCCGCAGCGAGGATGAGCGGTGGCCGCGAGTAACGGCGCCGGCAACGGCGGGCCCCGCGCCGAGGCGCCCGCCTCGGGCGACGGCAGCCGCCCGCGCCGGCCGGAGGAGCCGCGCGCGGAGCCGATCCTCGAGCGCGGCCTCGGCGTCCCCTGGCTCTTCGCCGCCGCCTACTCGGCGGTCGGGTTCTCGATCTACTTCGCGCTCGGGGTCGTCGCCGACCGCGGTCTTGGCCTGACGCCGCTGATCTTCCTCGCCGCCGGCCTGCTCTTCGGCCTGACCACGCTCACCTACGTCGAGGGCGGGGCGATGTTCCGCGAGCGCGGCGGCTCCTCGACCTTCGCCCGCCACGCCTTCAACGAGCTGATCGCCTTCATCGCCGGCTGGGCGATCCTGATCGACTACCTGATCGTGATCGCCCTGGCGGCGATCTCGGTGCCGCACTACCTGGAGCCGCTGACCGGCGACTTCGCCGACCCGGGCTGGGAGATCGCGATCGCAGCAGCGGTGATCGTCCTCGTCTGCGTCCTCAACATCCTCAACGTCACCGGCCGCGAGCGCCAGGCCTCGCTTGTCTTCCTCGCCCTCGCCGACCTCGGCCTGCAGCTGGCGGTGATCGTCGTCGGGGCGCTGGTGGTGATGCACCCCGACCGCCTCACCGAACACGTCCACCTCTTCACCCAGCCGGGCCTCAAGAGCATCGTCTACGCAGCGGTGGTGGCGATGCTCGCCTACGCCGGGATCGAGGCCGCCTCCGACCTGGCACCCGACATCGACGTCAGCCGCGAAGACCTGAAGCGGGTGGCGACGATCGGCGCGATCGGGGTGCCGCTGGTCTACGCGCTGATGGCGGCGGTGGCGCTGATGGCGCTGCCGGTCATCGGCGGCCCCCACGGCCTCCACACCGAACTGGGCGGCAGGTACGTCGAGGAGCCGGTGCTCGGGGTCGTCTCCCAGTACCACCCGTCCTGGGTTGCCGACTCGATGCGGTGGCTGGTGATGGTGATCGCCACGCCGGTCCTGATCTGGGCCGCCAGCACCTCGATGCTGGGCGTCTCCCGCCACATCTACACGCTGGCGATCAACCGCCAGATCCCCAGTTGGCTCGGCAAACTCGACCGCCGCAACGCGACCCCGTACGTGGCGATCGTGATCAGCGGCGTCATCGCGATCGGGCTCGTCGTCCCGACCAACGTCAAGCTGCTGGCGAGCATCTACGCCTTCGGGGCGACGCTGGCGATCACGATCGCCCACCTCTCGATTATCCGCATGCGGGTCAAGGACCCCGACCGGCGGCGCCCGTTCCGGATTCCCTACGGCTTCCACTGGGGTGTGGCGACGGTGCCCTGGCCGACCGTCGTCGCCGCGGTGCTCAGCGGGCTCGCCTTCCTCAGCGTCCTCGCCTTCCACTCGACCGCCCGCTGGGTCGGGCTTGGCTGGATGGCGTTCGGCCTGACCTTCTACGTCGTCTACCGCAAGGTCTTCGAGGGGATGACGCTGACCAAGCGGGTCTCGGTGACCGAGCGGGCGCTGACCAAGCAGGTGCCGGAGATCGAATTCAGCAACATCCTCGTTCCCGTTTTCGGGACCAAGTTCGACGACGACATCGTCGCCACCGCGGGGCGGCTGGCGGCGGCCGAGGCGGACAGTAAGAGCGACAGCGGCACCTCGCGGATGGACGTTGTCTACGTGATCGAGGTGCCGCTGACCCTGCCGCTCGACGCGAAACTGCCGAAGGAGCGCGAGGAGAAGGCGCGGCGGGCGCTGGAGCGGGCGCGCGAGGTGGGGGAGGAGTACGAGGATGTCGAGGTGCGGACCGACGTGATCCGCGCCCGCAAGGTCGGCGCCGGGATCCTCGAGGCGGCGCGCCGCGGCAATGCGGAAGCGATCGTGATCGGCGGCGAGGCGCCGACCAAGATCCGCGGCGGCGGCGTCCTCGGCGGGATCGCCGCGGCCCGACCGGCCGAGATCGGTGCGGCGACCGAGTACGTACTGAAGAAAGCCCCCTGCCGGGTTCTCCTCACCGCCCCGCCGGAACCGCACTAGCGCCGGCAGTCCCTAGTATCCGCCCTCATGTTCGTTCTGATCGTCGGTTGCGGCCGCGTTGGCTCCTCGGTGGCGCGCGCGATGCTGCGCGAGGGCCATTCGGTCTCCTGTCTCGACGAGGACCCGGAGTCCCACACCCGGCTCGAGGTCGGGCTGGAGAAAAGCTGGGAGGACCTCGGCGGCCAGTTCACGGTCGGCGCCGGTCTCGAGACCGAGGCGCTGGAGGCCGCCGGGATCGAGCGGGCCGACGTCTTCATCGCCTCCACCGACGGCGACAACACCAACATCGTCATCGCCCAGATCGCCCAGCGGCGCTACGAGGTCAACTGCGTGATCGCCCGCGTGCTCGACCCGCTGCGGGCCGAGTGGTACCAGCGCCAGGGGCTGAACACGGTCTGTCCGACCCGGGTCGCGATCGACATGCTGGAGAGCGCGGTGCGCGACGCCGCCGCCAAGGGTGAAGCCTCCGACGACGCCGCCGCGGCGGTCTAGGGGAGCCCGAGAGCATGTACATCATCATCGTTGGCGCGGGCAAGGTCGGGTGGAACCTGGCGCGCGAGCTGCTCGACAAGGAGCACGAGGTGACGCTGATCGAGAACGACCGGCGGCGCTACCTGACCGTCGAGCAGGAGCTCGAGCACAACGTCACCTACGGCGACGCCTCCGAGCTCTGGGTGCTCGAGCGGGCGGGGATCCAGCGGGCCGACATGGTGATCGCGGTGACCGGTGACGACGAGGACAACATGCTGATCTGCCAGGTCGCGAAGGAGAAGTACCTGGTCGATCAGATCATTGCCCGGGTCAACAACCCGCGGAACCGCCGCCACTTCGACCTGCTGGGGATCAAGCCGTCGGTCTCGGCGACCGACCTGATCCTGCGCCTGCTCGAGCACGAGGTGCCCGAGTACGGGCTGGTCCACCTGCTCGACCTGCAGGAGGAGCAGCTGGAGATCATCGAGATGCTGCTCGGCAAGGACTCCGGGGTGACCGGGCGGAGCGTCGGCGAGCTGAACATGCCGGAAGGGAGCCTGCTGATCTCGGTCCTGCGGTCCGGGAAAGGGTTCGTCCCTACTGCCGACACCGTGCTGCAGGAGGGCGACGAGATCCTCGCCGTGCTCGACCCGGGCAAAGAGGACGACCTGAAGGCCCTCTTCGGGCCCGAAGGCAACGGCGCGGGTGCCGGGTAAGACCCCGGTCGGTCTCGACGCTAACCGGGTAAGGGCTTCGATACCAACCCGTTAGGAGCTTTCTGCATGGCTGATCGTGAAGTCGACTTCCTGCTGATCGGCGGCGGCATGGCCTCCGCCCACTGCGCCGCCGAGCTGCGGCGACGCGGCGCCGAGGGCTCAATCCTGCTGGTCGGGCGCGAGCCGGAGCCGCCGTACGAACGGCCGCCGGTGACGAAGGACTACCTGGGCGGCGAGGCGGAGCGGAAGGACGCCTACGTCCAGGAGCCCTCGTGGTACGAGGAGAACGAGGTCGAGCTGCTGACCGGGCGCAACGTGCTCGGGCTCGACGCCCAGGCACGGACGGCGAAGATTCAGGGCGGGGAAGAGGTGAGCTTCGGCCAGGCGCTGCTGGGGACGGGGGCGATGGTCAACATCCTGCGGGTCGAGGGCGCCGAGAACGAGGGCATCCACTACGTACGCGCCTTCGGCAACGCCGATGCGATCCGCGACGATGTCGAGTCGGCCGAGCGGGTGGTCCTGATCGGCGGCAGCTACATCGGCTGCGAGGCGGCCGCTTCGCTGACCGCGCAAGGCAAGAAATGCACGATCATCGCGATGGAGGACGTGGCGCTCTCGCGGACCTTCGGCGAGCAGGCGGGGCGCTGGTTCCAGGGGCGGCTGGAAGAGCACGGCGTCGAGTTCCACGGCGGCGAGAGCCTGAGCGCCTTCGAGGGCGACGGGCGGGTGCGCGCGGTGGTGACCGAGAGTGGGCTGACGGTCGAGTGCGACACGGTCGTGGTCGGCGCCGGAGTGCGCCCCGACGTGATGCTGGCGCAGCGGGCCGGGATCGAGGTCGGCGACGGCGGCATCGCCTGCGACTCGAAGCTGCGGACCTCGGTCGAGGGCATCTACGCGGCCGGCGACTGCTGCTCGTACGAGAGCGTCGTCCACGGCCGCCGCATCCACGTCGAGCACTGGGACGTGGCGATGCAGCAGGGCCAGCACGCCGCCGGCAACATGCTCGGGGCCGACGCCGACTACGAGGTTGTTCCCTACTTCTTCAGCGACCTCGCCGACTGGGCGAGCCTCGAGTACGTCGGGCCGGCGTATGAGTGGGACCAGGAGGTCTGGCGCGGTAGCGCGGACGAGGGCGAATTCTCGGTCTGGTACCTGCAGGGCGGGCGCGTCGCCGGCTGCCTCAGCGTCGAGCGCTCCGAGGACCTGGCCGAGGCGCGGCGAATGCTGGCCGAGGGCGTTGACGTCTCTGGAGCGGTTGGGAAGATCGAAGACACCTCCGCCGATCTCGCGTCGATATCCTGAAAGCAGCCGTTGCGGCCTGGTGTAATGGCAGCACGCCTCGCTCTGGACGAGGTAGTCGGGGTTCGAGTCCCTGGGCCGCAGTTATCCCGTTCATCCTGCAAAAGCGTCCATTCCGCTTGCTAGCTTCGCCCGCGTGAGGAGACCCGGCAACAAGACCATTCTGCTCCTGCTCGCCGTCCTGATGGCGCTGCTGGTCGCCGGCTGCGGTGGCGGCGGTGGCGATGAAACCACCGAAACGACCGCGACCGTCGAAGAACCGCAGAAGCTCTCGAAAGCCGAACTGATCGAACAGGGCGACGACATCTGCGCCGAGACCAACGCTGCGGTCGGGGCGCTGAGCGGGGAAGTCGAAACCAGCTCGCTACCGGAAACGACCGTCAAAACCTCGAACCTCTACATCGGCATGGTCGAAGGACTGCAGGAACTTGGTGCCCCCGAAGGGGCCGAAAGCAGTTACTCCGAATTCATGGAAGCCGGCGAAGAGCTGGCTAAGGTCGAGGGCGAAGTCAAGCTGGCGGCTGAACGCGAAGACACCGAAGCGCTCGGCGAAGCGTCGAGCGAAGCAACCCCGGCGCTTGAAGAATTCGAGACCCAGGCGGAAACGTACGGCTTCAAAGAGTGCAGCGAAGGCCCCCACGCGACCCTGGGCGGACCCGGTAGCTCCAGCGACGCCGAAGGGTCCGGAGCCGGCGAAGAAGCCGAAAGCTTCGAAGAAGAAGGCGGCGTCGAACCGGAATCTGAATTCGAAGAAGCCGCCCCCGAAGAAGAAATCGTCCCCGAAGAAGAAGTAGCCCCCGAAACCGGCGGCGCCGGTGGCGGAGCCGAAGTAGCCCCTGAAACCGGGGGCGGCGAAACCGGCGGCGGCTCAGAATCCGGCGGAGTCGGACCCGGCTGATCCAGCCTCTCCGAACTTAAGCCCGCTATAGGGGACCTAACTTCGGAGGCGTGAAGCTAGGCGGCTGAAGAAGACTCGGCCCAGGCCCCGTACAGCTTGGAATACGGGCCGTTGGCGTTGATCAGGTTGTCGTGGGTGCCTTGCTCGGCTATTTGGCCGTGTTCTAGGACGACGATCTTGCCTGCTCTGCGGATGGTGGAGAGGCGGTGGGCTATGACTATTGCGGTGCGGCCGTGGAGGAGGCGCTCGAGGCCTCGCTCGATCGTTTTCTCGGTGCGGACGTCTACGTTGGAGGTGGCCTCGTCGAGGATGAGGATGCGGGGTTCGGCTAGGAGGGCGCGGGCGAAGGCGACTAGCTGGCGCTGGCCGGCGGAGAGCTGGATGCCGCGCTCGCCTACTTCGGTGTTCAGGCCCTGGGGGAGTTTGGCGACGAAGTCGGTGGCGCCTACGGCGGCGATCGCTGCCTCGATCTCCTCCTCGGATGCATCGGGCCGGCCGAAGGCGACGTTTTCTCGGACGCTGCCGCTGAAGAGGAATCCCTCCTGGGGCACGATCCCGAGCTGGCGCCGCAGTGCCTGCTGCTGCACGCCGCACAGGTTGTGGCCGTCGACGCGGACCGTTCCCTTCTGCGGGTCGTAGAAGCGGGCGACCAGCTTCGCGAAGGTCGACTTGCCGGCGCCGGTGGCGCCGACTAGGGCGAGGGTCTGTCCGGGCGGTACGTGGAGGTCGACGTCGCGCAGCGCCCAGAGCTCGTCGTCGGGGACGGCGCCGTCCCGACCCGTGCCGTTCCGGCCGGCGGGCTCCGCGTCACCAGGTTTGGCGCCTTCCGCGTAGGAGAACCAGACGCCCTCGAGCTCGATCTCGCCTCGCAGCGTCCCCGGGTCGATCGCTCCTGGCGCATCGACCATGTCGGACGGCGTGTCGAGCAGGTCGAAGATCTTGTCGAGGGCCGCCATCCCCTGCTGGTAGGTCGTGTAGAGCTGGGAGAGTTCCTGGATCGGTTCGAAGAAGCGGGTCAGGTAGCCGACGAAGGCGACGACGACGCCGACTTCGATCGCCCCGTTAATCGCCTGGCTGCCGCCGTAGAGCAGGATCACCGCCGTCCCCACCGCCGCCAGCAGTTCGACCGCCGGGAAGTAGGAGGCGTTGAGGTAGACGGTCTTCATGTTGACGTCGCGGTTCTGTTCGTTCAGCTCGGTCATCTGCGCCAGGTGGCGGGGCTCCTGGCCGAAGCTGCGAACTATCCGCACGCCGCTGAGGGTTTCCTGCAGATAGGCGGTGACCGCGGCGATCCGCTCGCGGGTGGCGCGGTAGGTGCCGGCGGAGACGATGCGGAAGATCACGCTCGCCACCGCCAGCAGCGGGAAGGTGACGAAGGTGATCAGCGCCAGCTTGACGTCGAGAACGAGCAGGATCACGACGACGCCGACCAGGGTCAGGGTGCTGTTGAAGATCGTCACCAGGCCGTTGGTCACCAGCTGGTTCATCGCTTCGACGTCGTTGGTCATCCGCGAGATCAGCACGCCCGGGCTGCGGCGGGTGAAGAAGCCAATCGACATCGCTTGCAGGTGGACGAAGATGCGCTCGCGCAGGTCCTGCAGCGCCCGCGTCCCAACCCAGCCGACGAGGTAGGTCTCCCAGTAGGTAGCGACCGCGTAGACGACGGTGGCGAGGAGGAAGGCGCCGACGATCCAGTCGAGCGCGGCGACGTCGCCGGCGCGGATGCCGCTGTCGATCGCCTTGCCCAGCAGGTAGGGAGGGGCTAGGGCGGCGGCGGTCTCGAGCAGCAGCGCCGTGAACATCAAGATCAGACGCCCCCGGTAGGGCCGCAGCAGGCGCAGCATCCAGCGCACCTTGCGGCCGCGCTGGTCCTCGCCGCGGACCAGGCGCCAGAGGTCGGCGAAGAGCCGGCCGACGTTCCCGAGCGCGCTCCCCTCGTTCACAGCCGCGCCACCTCCTCGCGCTCTTCGAGGTCGCGTTGGAGGAAGACCGCGTCGGCGAGGCCGTGCTCGGCGATCTCGCGGTAGAAGCCGCAGCCGGCCAAGAGCTCCTCGTGGGTGCCGCGGTCGATGATCGTGCCGTCGTCCATCACCACGATCTCGTCGGCGAGGGAGACGGTGGAGAGGCGGTGGGCGATGATGAAGGTCGTCCGCCCGGCCATCGCCTCGCGCAGGCCGGCTTTGATCGCCGCCTCGGTGGTCGCGTCGACCGAGGAGGTGGCGTCGTCGAGGATGAGGATGCGCGGGTCGGCGAGCAGGGCGCGGGCGATCGCGACCCGCTGGCGCTGGCCGCCGGAGAGGGTGAGGCCGCGCTCGCCGACCCGGGTCTCGTAGCCGTCCGGCAGTTCGCGGATGAAGCCGTCGGCCTGGGCGCGACGGGCGGCGGCTTCGATCTCCTCCATCGTCGCCTCCTGGTGCGCGTAGGCGATGTTCTCGGCGACCGAAGCGGTGAAGAGGAAGCTGTCGTCACCGACGAAGGCGATCTGCGAGCGCAGCGACTCGATGTCGACCTCGCGCACGTCGGCGCCGTCGACCAGCACCGATCCCTCGCTCGGGTCATAGAGCCGGGCGATCAACCCAACCAGGCTCGTCTTCCCCGACCCCGACGGCCCGACCAGCGCCACCGTCTTTCCAGCCTCAACCGCCAAATCAACGCCGGAGAGGGCCGGAGCCGCCAAAACCTCCGCCGACGGGCCGATTTCCGCTCCATGTAACCGGTTTTCGTCCCGTCGACCCGTGTTTTGGGTTGGCTCGACGGTGTAGCGGAGGGTTACGCCCCGGAGCTCGACGGCGCCGCCGCCGGCCGGGAGCGCTGGGGCGCCGGGGGGGCTTTGGATTGCCGGTTCGCGATCGAGGACTTCGAACATGCGGTTGCCGCTGGCCACCGCGCGCTGGGCCATGCCAAGCGCCATCCCGAGCGAGCGCATTGGGCCGGCGAGCATGTTGACGTAGGTGTAGAAGGCGACGAAGGCGCCGAGGCTGAGGCTGCCGTTGATCACCTCGCGGCCGCCGATCAGCAGTACCAGCGCGATCCCGATCTGCGGCAGCAGCCCGATCAGTGGCGAGAAGAAGGCCTGGACCCGGGTCGTGTAGATGCTCTGGTCGAAGACGCGGGCGACCACGCGCCGAAAGCGGTGGAGCTGGTGTTCCTCGCGAGCAAAGGCCTTGACGATGCGGATGCCGGAGACGTTCTCCTCGGCCTCCGCGGTCAGCTCGGCGATCCGCTGCTGCACTTCCTGCTGGGCCGGCCGCGAGATCTGGCTGTATTTCGTCGCGGTGACGATCACGAACGGCGCCGGGATCAGCGCCACCAGAGCCAGCAGCGGGTTGATCGCGATCATCACCACAGCCGCCAGGGTGATCGTCAGCAGGTTCTGGGTGATGAAGATCAGCCCGTAGCCGAGGAAGAAGCGGATCGACTGCAGGTCGACCGTCGCTCGCGACATCAGCTGTCCGGTCTGCTGCGAGTCGAAGAAGCCGAGGTCGAGTCGCTGCAGGTGCGCGTAGAACTGCTGGCGCAGGTCGAATTCGACCGCCAGCGAGACCTTGCCGGCGACCAGCCGCCGCACCACCGTCAGCCCCAGCCGCAGGATCCCGGCGCCGACGATCGCCAGCGCCAGCGGCAGCAGGTCCGGCTTATTGCCGTCCTTGATCGCGTTGACCGCTTCGCCGATCAGCCACGGGATCAGCACCGTCATCCCCATCGCCGCCCAGGCGAAGATCAGCGATCCCCACAGCTGCAGCCGGTAAGGGCGCAGATATCCCATCAGGCGACGGTAGGTACGCATCCGACCTACTATACAAAGTGAAGTATTGCTGCTTCAGCCGCTATTCCAGGCGCGCTGCGGCCTTGGCGCTCGGGACTTTGCCGTCTTCGCACTTTTTCGCGTGGTGGCCGGGCGGCTGCAGGATCTGGAAGTTGGTGACGTCGTGGACCGGGGTAGTGGCGCCGTTGTTCTGCGCGAGGTTGACGATCAGGCGGTAGAAGCCAGGCGGGAGGCCGTGGTAGTAGATCTCCGGCCTGGTCGCCGGCGAGTAGCCGCCGGCAGTCCCGATCCGCTCGGCGAGGACACCGTTGGGTCCGGCGTATTTGGCGTAGTCGAACGATTTGCCGACCAGGCGGCCTTTGCCGACTGGGCTGTTGATCGCGTCCTGGAGTTTCTTCGCATCGACGCAATCGGGGACGCGGTGGAGGCTGAAGCGCAGGTGTCCCTCGGCGACCTGGGGTTCGCCGCCGAAGTGGAGCGGGGCGAGCTGAAAGTTTTCGACGGCCACCTTGACGACGACGGCGCGGGCGGTCTGGCGGGCGCCATTGCGGGGCGAAATGATTTCCACGCTCGGTTCACCGGGGATCCGCGACGTTTCCTCGCTTTTGGTGTTGGAGCTGGCGTGCCCACCGAAGATCACAGCCAGTGCCACGGCCACGGCGGCGAGCGCCACGGCGGCCACGGTTGCAGTCCTCGCCCGCATCGGAGCGGGAAGACTACGCGGAACGCGGCCGCCGCCTGCCCTCTCGCTAACCTCATGCGCTCTCGATGAGTCCTGCCACCCAACTCGCCTACCGCATTGGCGCAGCGGCGCGCCGCCCTGCCAGTTGGTGGCAGCTGGTCAAATTCGGCCTCGTCGGCGGCGTCGGCTACCTGATCAACCTCGTGGTTTTCGCCGTGCTCGCCGGTCCCTTGGGCGTCCATCACATCGTCGCCGCGATCGGGGCCTTCTGCGTCGCGGTGACCAACAACTTCGTCTTGAACCGGTACTGGACCTTCGAGCCGGGCGAGGGCCCCGCTCACTTCCAGGCGGCCCGCTTCTTCACCGTCAGCCTCGCCTCGCTCGGCCTCAACATCGCCGTGCTGGAGCTGCTCGTCTCGAACCACGTGATGGGTGACCTCGCCGCCCAGGCCGTCGCCGTCGCCGTAGCGATGCCCTTCAACTTTCTGGGCAACAAGCTCTGGACCTTCGACTGAGGGCCCTGCAAAGCGGCGCATTGCGGCGTCCTCGGTCGCTCGCGTGCAGAGCACGCCACGCTCCCTGCGTCCTTGCACTGCTTGCTTTTCGGACCCTCAGGCATGATTGAGAGGTGAGCAACAGACCGAAATACGACCCGCAGGCGCTTGAGCCCGCGCGCCAAGAGACCTGGGAGCAGCGGGGGGACTTTGATGCGCCTCAGCCCAAAGAGGGACAGGAGCACGTCTACGTCAAGCCCTCGAGCCCGTTCACCTCGGGCAACCTGCACATGGGCCACGTTCGCGACTACTCGATCGGCGACGCCTACGCCCGCTTCCGTCGCGGCCGCGGCGACGCGGTGCTCTTCGGCTTCGGCTTCGACGCTTTCGGCCTGCCGGCCGAGCTGGCGGCGATCGAGCGCCAGGAGCCGCCGGCCGACTGGGTCGCCCAGTGCGGCGAGCGGATGCTCGGCCAGATGAAGCGGCTCGGCTTCTCGTTCGACTACGACCGCGTTTTCTACAGCTCCGACGAGAGCCAGTACCGCTGGTCGCAGTGGCTCTTCAACACGCTTTGGGAGCGCGACCTGATCTACCGCGACGACGCCACGGTTGACTGGTGCGACACCTGCCAGACCACCCTCGCCTCGATCCAGGTCGAGGACGGGCGCTGCTGGCGCTGCCACAACGAGGTGCGGCTGATCCGGCGCCCGACCTGGTTCCTGCGGATCACCCCTTACCTGGAGGAGAACGACCGCAACACGCCGTGGCTGGAGGAGGGCGGCCAGTGGGACGAGCTCTCGCTTGCGACCCAGCGCTACATCCTCGGCCGCTCCGACGGGGTCGAGCTCGACCTGCAGGGGGATGGCGGCCGCTCGCTTACGGTCTTCACCCCGCACCGCAAGTTCGCCGGCATGGCGAGCTTCGTCCTGCTCTCGCCGCGCCACCCCGAGGTCGACGCCTGGGCGACCGATGAGGCGCGCGAGGAACTCGAGCGGATGCGGTCGGGGGGCTGGGAGCGCAGCGCCCGCGATGCCCGCTCGGTGCCGCTGGTCGACACCGGCGCCTCGATCACCGGCCCCGATGGTGCGCAGCTACCGGTGGTGATCTCGCCGCTGGTCGACGCCCGCTTCGGCCCGACCGCGGCGCTGGGGATCCCGGCAATCGACGAGGCCGACCGCGATCTCGCCGAGCGGCTGGAGCGGGTCGAGGTTTCCGCGGCGGCCGAGGACGGGGAGGAGGGGCCCGCGCCTGCTCCCATCGAGGACGCCCGCGAGACCACCCGCTACCGCGCCAACGACTTCTCGATCTCCCGCCAGCGCGCCTGGGGCTGCCCGATCCCGGTCATCCTCTGCGATGAGTGCGGCCCGGTGCCGGTGCCCGACGCGGATCTGCCGGTGGTCCTGCCGCGCGACCTGCAGCCGACCGGTGAAGGGAATCCGCTGGCCGAGCGCGCTGACTTCGTCGAGGTCGAGTGCCCGAAGTGCGGCAGCGGCGCCAAGCGCGAGACCGACACTCTCGACTGTCACTTCGACGCGCTCTGGCTCTGGGTGCCCGCCGCGGTCCCGCCGGAGGCGCGCGACGAGCAGATGTTTACCCATCCCGACCTGCAGAAGTGGCTGCCCTCCGAGCGGCTCGTCGCCGGCAACGACAGCGGCGGCTTCGTCTTCGACCAGCGCGTCGTCACCAAGGCGCTGCGGGACATCGGCCCCTTCGCCTTCATGGAGGAGGGGGAGCCGTTCGCCGGCTGCCTCTTCCACGAGATGGTGATCGCCGACGGGCGCAAGATGAGCAAGCACCTCGGCAACGTCGTCAACCCCGACGAGCTGGTCGCCGCTCACGGCGCCGACACGGTGCGGCTGGCGGTGCTCTACGCCGCTGGACCGGCGAAGACGCTGAACTGGAGCGAGGGGGCGATCAAGTTCGCCAGCCGCTTCCTCCGTAACCTCTGGAACTACACGCACGAGCGGGTGGCGGGGCTCGAGGGGCTGACCCACGACCCCGAGGCCGCGGCCGACACCGAGCACATGCGCGACCGCCTGCGCAAATGGTGCGAGAACGGCCTGGCGCGGATCACCGAGGACACCGCCGAGCTGCAGATGCACAAGTCCGTCCGCAACATCACCCGCCTCTTCGAGCGGATCCAGGACTTCGAGAAGCGAGTGGTCAAACGCCGCGGCCAGCTCGACCAGGCTGACGCCGAGGCCCAGCTCGCTGCCCTCGTCTTGCTGGCGCGAACGCTGCTGCCGTTCGCCCCGCACGTAGCCGAGGAGCTGCTCGTAGCGCTCGGAGTGGAGGACTCAGTGGAGACTCTCGAGGTCTGGCCGGAGGCCGCCGAGATACCCGTTGAGGCAGCTGCGCTTTAACAGGCATCAGCCGCCAAACAAAAGTTTGCTCCATTGTGCAAACACCCTTGACTGTTTCACTCGGGCTGTGTTATGAATGGCCCTGCCGGGCGATCAACCGGTGAAGGAGGCGGGGCCCTCGGATTAGGGAAACCGCCTTGGGGTGGCAAAGGAGGACCAATCCTGAGCCAGGATCTAAATCGTCATGACGGATCCTGGTCACGTCGGCTAGGCCGATGTCGCCCCGCCTCCCTTCACTTTCTTTTCGATCGCTAGTAGGGGCGGGGCCTATTGGGGTGGCCCCCGCCCCTACCTGGCACCCCCAGACACTGCGCATTGCGGCGTCCTCAGTCGGCCAAATAGCGCTGCTATTCGGCCTGCCTGCGTCCTTGCACTGCTTGGTCTGGCGGCGCCAGGGAGCGCTTTTAGTCCCGCGGCGGTTTCTTTACGTCGAAGCGGTGGCTTTTTGGCACGTAGGAGATGCCCTCGCAAAGCTCGGCGGGCGTGGTTTTAAGGGCGCCGGCTAGCTTGACGATGGTGGCGAGGCGCGGCTCGCGGCCTGCGCGCTCGAGCAGTGAGATCTCGGTGCGGTGGAGGTCGCAGAGATGGCCGAGCTCTTCCTGGGAGACGCCGGAAGCGTCGCGGATGCGGCGAAGGTTCGACGCGAAGCGTTCTTGGGGGGTCATATTCGGCATTTCTGGATGATCGAGGGTTGCTGACAGAAGCTCTACAGACAATACCGCGCCGGAGGGTTGCAAGCGCTGGTGGTTCCGCTACCTTGCTGTGAGGGACCCGGCACCCAGACGTGCAGTTGACCGAGCAGTTTTACGCAGAAAGTGTTGAGCAGCAGCTATCCATGTGTTATATCCCTGCGACCTATTGGACGAGCGCCGACCGATCGGCGGCAAAGGAGGAGTCATGAGTGACGCGGTCGATCCGCATCTCACCGAGCCTTATGGGCTCCGGACCCGCTCCTGTGCCACCGAACTCACCTGCCGGGACTGCGGCTACCGGACGCCGCTCCTGGATAAAGCCTTCAAGTGCCCGGCCTGCGGCGAAGGGCTCGACGTCGACTACGACTACGACCTCGCCAAGCAGCGGATCGCCGAGCGCGGCCTCGCCGAGCGCCCGTGGAACATCTGGCGCTTCGAGGAGCTGCTGCCGATCCTCAACCGCCGCGCCCAGGAGCGCGTCGCCCAGTTCGCTGGCAAGACGCCGCTGATCCACGCCGAGCGGCTCGGCGCCGAGCTCGGGCTCAGCAACCTCTACCTGAAGGACGACTCGACCAACCGTCCCTCGCTCTCCTACAAGGACCGGGTCGTCGGGATGGCGATCGCCCGCCTGCTGGAGCTCGGCAAGGACGAGGTCGGCTGCGTCTCGACCGGCAACGTCGGCACCGCGGTGGCGGCGCTGGCGGCCCAGGCCGGCGCCCGCCCGTACATCTTCTACCCGGGCAACATGGAGAAGGGCAAGGCGAAGGCCTGCCGGGCGATGGGCGCCCAGGTGATCCAGCTCGACGCCAACTACGACCAGGCCAACCGCGCCTGCCGCGAGCTGGCGCTGGCGACCGGGATGGAGTTCGCCAACATCACCCTGCGGCCGTTCTACGCCGAGGGCGCGAAGACGATGGGCTACGAGGTCGTCGAGGAGCTGGGCTGGAAATCGCCTGACCATTTCGTGATCCCGGCCGCCGGGGGCACCCTTTCCTCGCGCGTCCACAAGGGGCTCGTCGAGCTCGAGAAAGTCGGGCTGGCGGAGACCGCGGAGACGAAGATCAACATCGCCCAGGCGGCTGGCTGTTCGCCGATTACGACCGCGATCCGCGGCGGCGGCGAGATCGTCAACCAGACGCCGGAGACGGCGGCCCACTCGCTGGCGATCGGCGCCCCCGGCGACGGCCACCTGGTCGTCGACGCGGTCCGCGAGCGCGGCGGCTCGGCGGCGGCGGTCTCCGACGAGGAAATCTGGGGCGCGATCGACCTGCTCGGTCAAACCGAGGGCATCCTCACCGAGCCGGCCGGTGGCACCACGATCGCCTCGACCGCGAGGCTCGCCCAGGAAGGCAAGCTCGGTCCTGACGAGGTCGTCGTTGCGGTGATCAGCGGCAACGGCCTGAAGACGCTGCAGGAGCACCCGGACAAGCCCTGGCCGGAAGGCGTCCCTTGCGAGGTCGGGGCGATGGAGGAAGTCCTCAACGACTTCCGCCAGGCAGCTGCGGCCGCGCTGCACTGAGCGGAAAAGGGGCGGGCGACCGGCGCGACTCCCGGCGCGCAGCCGGTCGCCGCGCCCGCACATCCTCCGAACTGCATCAAATTTCCGGCCCAGTAGCCCAGAAATTTGATTCAGTTCGGTCATGAGCGAGTTGCCGCAGGTTGAAGGTGTCACGCACCACTGGGTGCGGGCGCGGGGGGTCGAGTTCCACTACGCCGAAGCTGGCTCTGGCGACGATGCCGTCCTCTGCCTGCACGGCTGGCCGCAGCACTGGTACGAGTGGCGCCACCTGATGCCGGCCCTGGCCGACCGCTACCGGGTGATCGCGCCCGACCTGCGCGGCTTCGGCTGGTCGGAGGCGCCGAAGGACGGCTACGAGAAGGAGAACCTGGCCGACGACGTCCTCGCGATCCTCGACGAGCTCGGGATGGAGCGGGTGAAGCTGGTCGGCCACGACTGGGGCGGCTGGATCGGCTTCCTGCTCTGCCTGCGGGAGCCGCAGCGCTTCGAGAGCTACCTCTCGCTCAACATCCTGCCGCCCTGGACCAGCATGCGGGCGATGGCGCCCCACCTCTGGCGCTTCTGGTACCAGTGGGTGATCTCCTCGCCGGGCCTGGGGTACCAGCTGCACCGCAGCGGCAAGTTCATCCCGAAAGTCCTGGTCGGCGGTTCCGAGCGGCGTGAGCCCTGGGACCCGCAGACGATCCACGCCTTCTCCGACACCTTCACCCAGCCGGCGCGGGCGCGAGCGGCGGTGCAGATGTACCGGGTCTTCAACCTGCGCGAGGCGCCGGCGATCGGTCGCGGCCGCTACGCGAAAGCGCATCTGCAGGTCCCGACGAAGCTCGTCTTCGGGACCGGCGACGCCGCTCTCAACCACAACCTCCTAGCCGGTTACGAGCGCCACGCCGACGACATGACCGTCGAGAAAGTCGACGGCTGCGGCCACTTCATCGCCGACGAGATGCCCGACCTCGTCGCCGAGCGCGCCCGCACCTTCTTCAGCTCCTGATCCGCGCCTCCTCGAGATCGAGGTCGCGCTCGATCTGGCGCATCGTTTCGTTGCGCAGGCGGCCGGCGCCGCGCAGGCTCAGCAGCTCGTCGCGCTCGATCCCGATCAGCTCGCGCCGCAGCTCGCCGTAGTCGGCGATCCGCTGTTCGCGCGCCGCAGCGTCGGGGTCCTCGCCGCCGAGCACCGCCTGGCACATGCGAAAGCGGGCGCGGTAGAGGTCGCGCAGGCGCTTCAGTTGACCTTCGCTGGCGCGCTCTTCGTCCTCCATCTCATCAAGGCGGTCGAGCGCCGACTGCGCCGCCTCCATCCGCGCCACCGCCTCTTCATCCGACCAGCGGCGTGGCTCCTCCAGCTTCAACGCCCGCACGATGTAGGGCAGCGAGAGACCCTGGCCGACCAGGGTGATGAGGATCAGAGCGAAGGTGAGGAAGATGATCTGCGGCCGGCCGCTGACGCTGAGCGGCACCGCTAGGGCGGCGGCGAGCGAGACGGCGCCGCGCATCCCGCTCCAGCCGACCGCGAAGCGCTGGCCGACGGTCTCGCCGCCGTCCCGTCCCATCGCAAAGACGAAGGCGAGGCGGACAGCGATCGAGGTGGCGGCAAGCGCCGCCGCTGGCAGCAGCAGCTCGCTGACGCCGGAGGAGCCTTCGTTGAGGGTGTCGACGATCTCCGGCAGCTGCAGGCCGAGGAGGACGAAGAGGGTGATCTCGAGGCCGAAGACGAGGACGTTCCAGAAAGCGACGGCGCTGAGACGGATGTCGGCATCGAGCGAGCGCGGCGACTGATAACCGGCGTAGATCCCGCCTACAACGGCGGCGAGGATGCCGGAGACGTGCAGTTCCTCGGCGGCGATGTAGGCGCCGTAGGCGGTGAGCAGGGTGAGGACGATCGAGAGACTGGCGTCGGTCTGGCGGCGGACAACGCGGTCGGAGATGACGCCGACGATGAGGCCGATCGCGATGCCGCCGAGGGCGACGCCGACGAATTCGAGCGCGGCGCCGCCGAAGCTGAAGGCACTGCCGGTCGCGACCCCGACCGCGATCCGGTAAATGACCAGCGCGGTGCCATCGTTGATCATCGACTCGCCTTCGACCAGCAGCCGCACTCGCTCGGGGGCGCCGAGGCGGCGGAAGATCGAGGTGGCGGCGACGGCGTCGGTGGGGGCGAGGACGGCGCCGAGGATTGCCGCCTCGGCCCAGCTCAGCTCCGGCACCAGCGCGTGGGCGACCACGGCGACGGCGCCGGCGGCGACGAAGACCAGCCCGACCGCGAGCAGGGCCAGCGGCCGCATCACCGCCCGCAGCTCCTGCGGCGAGGTGCGCCAGCCGGCGGCGTAGACCAGCGGCGGCAGGAAGACGAGGAAGACCGTGTCGGGCTCGAGTTCGACGTCGGGCAGTCCCGGCAGGAAGGCGACGGCCAGACCGCCGAGGACGAGGACAATCGGCGCCGGGATCTTTCCGAAGTCCGCCAGCCGCACCAGCAGGGCGGCGCCGAGGACGAGGACGAAGACCGACTCGATGTTGTTCATCGACCACATAACATCGCGTCCAGTGGCGGAACTGCTCTCACCCCCGCTGGAGGAGGTCGATCACGTCCGTGGCGAGCCCGGCGCGCCGCTCGAGCTGGTGATGTTCGGCGACTTCCAGTGCCCCTTCTGCCTTGGCGCCCAGAAGAGCCTGCGGCGGGTGCGCGAGCGGCTGGGGGAGCGGCTGCTGTTCGGCATCCGCCACCTGCCGATCAACGAGAGGCACCCGCTGGCGATGGAAGCGGCGGAAGCAAGCGAGGCGGCGGCTGCCCAGGGGCGCTTCTGGGAGTACCACGACACCCTCTACGCGAACCAGCCGAAACTCTCGCGGGAGACGATGCTGGCGGTGGGGCGGGAGCTCGGGCTCGACGCCGAGCGGATCGCGGCGGAGATCGATTCAGGTGCTCATCGCGACCGCATCGTCCGCGACCTCGCCTCGGCCGAAGCGAGCGGCGCCACCGGCACGCCCACCTTCTTCGTCAACGGCGAGCGTTTCTACGGCGCCTACGACGCCTCCTCGCTGGTCGAGGCCTTGCAAGCCGGCGGAAGTTGAGGCTGTCACCCTGCGTTTGCAGGGTGATGAGCCAGTCGAAGCGAGCAGTCGTGGCGATCGCCGTGCTGGGGGTTCTCGGAGCGCTGTTGCCGGCTGTCACGGCATTTGGGGACGACTCGGGGGCGCAGGTATCCGGGACGGTCACTCAAACCAGCACCGGGAAACCGCTGGCGAACGTAACCGTCTGCGTCCAGGCGGTCGCCCCCGCCGAAGACGAGATCTGCGCCGCGACCGACGCGGAAGGCAACTATGGGATCACCGGCATCCCGGCCGGCACCTATCTGGTCGCCTTCGGGGTCGAAGCGCTGTCGGGTGGCGGTCGCACCGCGGGGCAGTGGTGGAATGGAGCCTCGACGCCGGCCCAGGCGACGCCGATCACGATGGCGCCGCCGCAGATCTTCACCGGCGTTAATGGGCAGCTCGGCAGCAGCGGCGCCCCTCCGAAGCACATCGGCGGCGGCACGATCGTCGTTCCGGGCCCGCAAGTGACGTCGCCGCCGGAACTGACCCCGCAGCGCTGCAAAAAGGGCTATCGCTGGCGCAAAGTCCACGGCGTCAAGCGCTGCGTTCCCAAGCCCAAGCACCACCACGGCGGCGCCCACTAGCTCGGTCCACGACTTTCGGACCGCTCGGCGGTTGATAATGCATGCTCACTATCTGGGGAGGCGCAGGCGGCATGGCAAGGGCGGGAAGGGCGACGTTGGCGGCAATCGCGGCAGCGGTCGCTCTGGCGGCACTGGGGCCCGGCTCTGCCGCGGCTGCGTCGATCTTCGGCACCGTCAGCGACGAAACCACCCACGCCGGGATCGTCGGGGTGGAAGTCTGCCCAACGCCGCAGCCCTACACCTTTGAAGTCGAATGTGTCCAGACCGACTCCGGCGGCCACTACAGCTTCGCCGGCCTGCAGCCGACCCAGTACATGCTCTTCTTCTCGGCCGCGACCAACAACCTGCCGTACGTCAGCGAGTTCTACGACAACAAGCCGACCAACGAAAGCGCTGATCTGGTCACGCTGAGCTCTGACGAGGCTCGGCAGCTTGACGTCGAGCTCGCGCAGGGCGGATCGATCAGCGGCACCCTCACCGATGAAGACGGCGGCGCGCCGGTGGCGAACATGGTCGCCTGCACGGTCAGCGGCGGTAACTTCTTCGATCGCTGCGCCAAGTCCGACGCTGGTGGCCACTACCAGGTCAACGGCCTGCCGACCGGTGAATACAGCGTCGAATTCATCAGCTCGGGCCAGGCGAACTACCTGCGTGAGCTCTACAAAGACGCGGAAAGTTGGGCACAGGCGACGCGGGTTCCCGTTACGGCGCCTGGGACGACGACGGGAATCGACGCGGAACTCGCCAAAGGCGCTCAAATCCTCGGCCATGTCAGCCAGGCCGGCACCGGTCTCCCGCTGCCTGACGCATTCGTCTGCGCCGAACAGCAGCCACCCGGCGAATTCGAGCGGTGTGACTCGACGGATGCCGACGGCAACTACACGCTGATGGGATTGCTGGCCGGCACCTACCTCGTCGCCTTCGAACCCATAGCCATCCCGACCGGCCCGGCGGCGGCGCAGTGGTGGCAGGGCGTTCCGAACTTCGAAGAAGCGACGCCGATTGAAATCGTGCCGCCTGAAACCCGGACCGGCATCGACGGCCAGGTCGATCGCCCGATCTGGGGCTCGCCTGAAGAAGGTTCGACCACGACGCCTACTACGCCGGTCTTCTCGAACGAAGGTGTCCCACCGATCCCGCAGCAGCCTCGGCTCCCGAAATGCCGCAAGGGCTTCCACCGCAAGCTCGTCAAAGGCAAGAAGCGGTGCGTGCGCAAGCACGCCCGCCATCGCGGTCGTCATCGCCGCCATCGGTAGCTAGGCTCGCGCCGATGAAGGCGCTGGTGCAGCGGGTCAGTCAGGCGGCGGTCGACGTCGAGGGCGATCGGGTCGCCCAGATCGGTCCGGGGATGCTGGTCCTGCTGGGAGTAGGTGTTGGCGACGGGGAGGACGAGTGCGACCGGCTCGCCGAGAAGGTCCGCAAGCTGCGCATCTTCGACGACGCCGAAGGCCGGATGAACGAGCCGTTGGGCGAGCGCGAGGTGCTCTGCGTCAGCCAGTTCACCCTCTACGGCGACGCTCGCCGGGGCAACCGCCCCAGCTACACCGAGGCCGCGCGGCCGGAGGTCGCCGAGCCGCTCTACGACCGCTTCTGCGAGCGCCTGGGGGCGAAGAAGGGCGTCTTCGGCGCCTGCATGGGAGTGGCGTTGATCAACGATGGGCCGGTGACGCTGATGGTTGAGCTACCCCCGGGCGGCGCGCCGTCAGCCTGAAGGCTTGGCGGGCGAGGGGCGCGGCCGCGGCCAGGCGCTGCGGCCGAGTCTTGTCGGCGGCCGAGTAGACGATGGTGAGCCAGCGGTTGCCACGGACCGCCCAGAGGGTGCTGTAGGCGGGGATCCAGGTGGCGTTCTGGTTGTAGGCGCCCTTGTCGCCGACGTTGGGGACTGCGTGCGGGACCTTCGCGGGGTCGGCGGCGTTGAACTGGACCTGCTCGTCGATCCGGTTCGAGTAGCGGGTGCGGGCGGCGTAGGCGGCATCGAGGGAGATCGAGACGTGCACGCCGGGTCCCTGCAATTGGCAGTGCGAGTTCGGCGGCGTTGGCTCCGAAGCTCGGTGCAGCGGCCGATTCACTTGCCGCGCTGCTGCATCAGCCAGCTTGCGGCAGTCGGAGGCACTGATCCGCAGCGCCGTCGCCTCTTGGCCGGGATGGTCGCCGAAGTAGCGATCGGAGCCACCGGTAGCGGCGGTCGACGAGGTGTCGCCGGAGCCGCATCCCGCCAGCGCCGTTCCGATCAGCAGCAGGGCCACCAAGAACCGCGGACCGAGCCGGACCCCCAGCCCACCTGACGTCCGTGCTTCCACCACGGAGGCAGTCTAGGTCGGACCTGCCGACGGGCCGAAACCCGGATGCATAGACCGGTTTTCGGCCCGTCGGGCTTAGCTTGGCTTCAGCTGCCGACCGGGGCGGGGTCGGGGCGGACGATCACCGTGTCGGCGATCGGGACGATCTCGTCACAGGGGAGGCCGGCCGATTCGGCATGTGCCCGGACCGTCTCGGGACTGTCGCCTTCGTAGACGCAGAACGTGCCCAAACCGCCGTCGTCCTCGGCGAGGACATAGCTGCGGATCCAGCGCACTCCAGAGCCCGGCTCGTCGCCAACTTCGGTCGATTTCTTCGCCGCGGCCTCCAGCTCCTCGCCGGTCCTCCAGCCGTGACGGCGGAAAATTCCATACAGGTTCATCTCGATCTCCGATCTCGGTTTGCCAGACGTCCTACGACCGTACGCCCGCCGAAGTTCGGTCGCAAGTAGCGAAACCACCACATTTCGGCCCCCAGTGAAGTCCGGTGACCAGGGCACCCACTACCTGTTGAATCCCCAGGGATGGCCAAGCTGATCTACTCCGCGATCGCCTCCCTGGACGGCTACGTCGAGGACGAGCAGGGCAACTTCGACTGGGCCATGCCCGACGAGGAGGTCCATGCCTTCGTAAATGACCTAGAGCGCCCGATCGGCACCCACCTCTACGGCCGCCGCATGTACGAGACGATGAAGACCTGGGAGACCGACAAGATCCTCGAGGGCCAGCCCCAGGTAATGCACGACTACGCCGAGATCTGGCGAGCCGCCGACAAGATCGTCTACTCCCGGTCGCTGGAGGAGGCAGAGACGACCCGAACCCGGCTCGAGAGCACCTTCGGCCCCGACGCAATTCGCGCGCTGAAGGAAACGGAGGAGCGAGACATCAGCATCGGCGGCGCAGAGCTAGCAGGCCAAGCCTTGGAGGCGGGCCTAGTAGACGAGCTCCAGCTGCTTCTAGTCCCGGCTGTTGTGGGCGTCGGCAAGCCAGCCCTCCAGATCCAAGGCCACAAGGCGCTGAACCTCCTAAGCAAGCAAAGCTTCGCCAACGGCACGATCTACCTGCGCTATCGGGTCAGCTCCTGGGATAGATAAATATATTTATGCAGAAATGTTCTGTCTGCGACAATTGTAGCTCAGCGACAGGAAGCGAATACGCATCATGGCCTACGCTCGCAACATGATCCGCATGGTTGCCTTCGCAATCCCAGCGCTAGCCGTAGCCGGCCTAGTGTTTTCACTGAACAGCCTTGAAGCAAGACCCGGAGTTGCAGTCGGCGCCTACGTTCTCATCGCCGTTCCGTCCGGCGTCGCCATCGGCTATTTCGCGGATCGGTTGCTGGATCGGTAGCTCGAACAAACCTCCGGACTGCCGCCGAGTTCAGCGTCTCGGTCCGGGTTTCCCTCCACGTCTATGCCCACGACAGATCAGCAGCTAGGAGCTCGTTGCAAGCGCGCATGAAGTCGCCCGCCGCTTGTCCGCCTTTGGCAAATAGGTCTGGGTCGGTCGGTTTTCCCGCTTGCATGGACTTCAAGCACTCGTGGTAAAGCCGCCAGCCACTGCGGTAGATAGCCGCGGTCGGATGATTTTCGCCTAGCCGCAGAGCAAGCCTGGCAGACAGAGTGTCGGCTTCCCGGATCCCGCGAAATACAGTCTTCCACGCCTCCTCGAACTCGGCTGACTCTTGGGGTTTCTTTCCTTCGCTCTCCATTTTTTCTCGTAGCTCGTCAAGTTCGATGACTTCCCAGGTCAACAAGTCGAAGCGGGCAGCGGCCTCGTCAGCAAATCTTCGTAGCTCGTCCCGCTCTTTCACGGCCCGGTCATGAGAAAGCTGAGTGGCGAGCCGCTCTCGCTCATCGGAGAGCTGCATTGCCAGACGTTTCTCCTCTGCATTTAGGGTCTTAGTGGTTTGACGGCTCAAGGCGATTGCAGTGATAACCGAGGCCGCGATGACTGCGATTGCTCCAGCGAGAAGAACCTCTGGTGAAACAGAACCATTGGAGGTTTCACTAAGAGCCTTTGCGGACTTGCTCAAAGCCTTCGTTGCTTCGGCCAAGGCTATTTCCGTTTTGGACGCAGCTTTCTGCGCTGCGGTCGCTGCGGCGAGGAACATAGGCCCACCATATTGAGGGCCACGTGATAACGGTTCAGAGCTCATCAAGACTAAGACCGTGGCGGAAATTTCATGCCGGAGGAGGGACTCGAACCCCCGACACGCGGATTATGATTCCGCTGCTCTAACCAGCTGAGCTACTCCGGCGGGGAGGAGGATGGTAGCGATGGGGCAGCGGGGTGGTGGCCCTCCTGAGACCGGGTGGTCGGCGATTCGGCCGGTGCTGGTGGCCTGCTTGTTGGTGGTCGATGCGTTTGCTGTGGTTTCGCTGGCGGTGGTGCGGCCGGAAGATTGGTGGGCGCCGTTCTCTGCCTTCGGCGTGGTGCTTGTTGGGCTGGTTTGGTTTGAGGTCTGGTCGATCCGGCATCGGCACGACGACGACTGACAGACGTTCTCTGTCGAGAGCGTCGATTGCAGGGGAAACACTGCACCATTCGCTCGGCGCGGGTAGGCTGGCCTGGTGCCTGCAGACCTCGACAGAGCGGTGAAGACGGTCATTCGGCAGTGCATGGGGATTCAGCCGGGCGAGGACGTGCTGGTGGTCTGCAACCCGGTGACCGAGGACCTTGGGGCGCTGATGCGGATCGAGGCACAGGGCGAGGGCGCCGACGCGACGCTCGCCGTGATCTCCGAGCGCGACTCCGCCGCGGCTGAGCCGCCCCGCCCGGTGGCGGCGGCGATGGCCGCAGCTGACGTGGTCCTAGCGCCGACGATCCAGTCGCTCTCCCATACCGACGCCCGCAAGGTCGCGAGCGAAGCCGGCGTCCGCATCGGCAGCCTCCCCGGGGTCACCGAGGAGATGCTGGGACGGCTGATGACCAGCGACCTGGAGGAGCTCCGGCGCCGCAGCTGGGCGCTCGGCACCGCCATGACTCGCACCTCGGAGGCGCGGATCACCTGCCCCCACGGCAGTGACCTGCGGATCAACCTCGAGGGGCGGGCGGCGACCGTCGACGCCGGCGAACTCGGCAGCCGCGGCGCCTTTGGCAACCTGCCCTGCGGCGAGGGCTTCATCGCCCCGGTCATTGAGGGCACCGAAGGCATGCTGGTCGTCGACGGCTCGATCGCCGAAGTCGGCCTGCTCGACACCCCGACCGCGCTGACCATCCGCGAAGGGCGCCTGGTCGAGGCGACCGGCCCCGACGGCAGCCGGCTGTTGGAGCTGCTGACCGCACACGGCGAGGAGGCGACCAGCGTCGCCGAGCTCGGCATCGGCACCAACGAAGAGGCTGAGCTGACCGGCAACATCCTCGAGGACGAGAAGATCCTCGGCACCTGCCACGTCGCCTTCGGCGCCTCGGCGGCGATCGGCGGCACCGTCCAGGTGCCTGTCCACCTCGACTGCGTGGTGCTGGAGCCGACGATCGAGATCGACGGCGAGACGGTCGTCCGCAGCGGCGAGCTGCTCGTCTGAGGCTGGCGGGGACGATGCCGCCCCTCCTTGCTGTCCCCAACGTCTCCGAGGGCGGGGATCGCGAGCGGCTCGATCGTCTGCAGAGCGCCTTGACCCGCGGGGCGCGGCTGCTCGACCGGCACTCGGACGCCGACCATGGGCGCAGCGTCTTCACCCTCGCCGGCGAGCCCGGAGGGCTGACCGAGGCATTGGCGGGCGGCGCCGAGGAGGCGATCGAGACGATCGACATGCGGGGCTACAGCGGCGCCCACCCGGCGATCGGGGCCCTCGACGTCTGCCCGGTCGTCTGGTTCGACCCGGGCGCTCGCGGCGCCGCCCGCACCGAGGCGGTCGCGGTCGCCGAGCAGATCGGCGGCCTCGGCGTCCCCGTCTTCCTCTACGGCGAGCTGGCGCGAGAGCCTGGGCGGGCCGAGCGCGCCTACTTCCGCAACGGCGGGCTGGCGGAGCTGTGGCTACGGATGGAGTCGGGAGAGCTGCGGCCGGACTTCGGCCCGGTGACGCCGCACCCGACCGCCGGCGCGACCCTGGTGACGGCGCGACCGCCGCTGGCGGCCTTCAACGTCGAGCTCGACAGCGGCGACGTCGAGATCGCTCGCTCGGTCGCCGCCGGCCTGCGCGAGGCAGGTGGCGGCCTCGTGGGAGTACGGGCGATAGGGCTCCTGCTCTCCAGCGGCCGCGCCCAGGTCTCGACCAACGTCCATGACCCGCTTGCGGTCCCGCTAGGCGAGGTAGTCGAGCGGGTGCGCGAGCTGGCGGCGCCGCTGGGCGCCCACCCGGTCGAGGCAGAACTAGTCGGCCTGATCCCAGAAGCCGCCCTGCGCCACTACCCGCCCGACGTCCCGATGCGCGACTTCGACCCTGCCCAGCACGTGATCGAGGCGCGCCTCGCCGAGGCGACCGACTAGATTTCGAACTGCATCAAATTTCTGCCCTCCTGGGCCCGGAAATTTGATGCAGTTCCAAGCTCATGGCTCAGACGAGGAAAAAGAGGCAGCGCAAGCGCCGCGGCACCCAGGGCGGCCGGATCGACACGAAGCCGCGCCGCAGCCGTCCCCGCTCGCGCGAGGAGGCAAAGGCGCAGGCGCGCGCCAAACGCAGGCCGACCGCGAAAGAGGACCTGCCGCCGACCTGGCGCAGCTCGTTCCTCCGCGGCGCGTTGATGGCGGTGATCTTCGCCGTCCTTTTGGCGATCTTCGGCAACTCGATCCCCGCCGCCGCGCTCCTCGGGGCCTTCATGCTCGTGATCTACGTGCCGGGCACCTACTACGTCGAGTCGGCGCTCTGGCGCCGCCGCGAGCGCGCCCGCATCCGCGCCCGGGAGGAATAGTGGCCCTCGACGTCGAGATGCTCACGGTGGGGCAGATCGACGAGAACTGCTTCCTGTTCCGGCCGCAGGGCGGGGAGAAGCTGCTGATCGTCGACCCGGGGGAGGAGCCCGAACGTATCCTCGCTGCGGTCGAGGCCAAGGGCGGCTCGGTCGAGGCGATCCTCCTCACCCACTGCCACTTCGACCACATCGGCGCCGTGGCGCCCGTCGCCCGCGCCACCGGCGCCCCCGTCTACTGCCCGGAGATTGAGGTCCCCGTCCTCGCCGACATCATGGCCTACGTCCCCTGGGCCGGGTTCGGCCCGTACGAGAGCTACGAGGCCGACGAGGTCGTCCGCGGCGGCGAGACGCTGGAGCTGGCCGGAATGGAGATCGAGGTCGTCTTCACCCCGGGCCACAGCCCCGGCCACGTCACCTACGCGGTCAAAGGCGAGCCGGCGATCTTCTCCGGCGACGTCCTCTTCCAGGGCTCGGTCGGCCGCGTCGACCTCCCCGGCGGCGACGGCCCGACCCTGCTCGCCTCGATCGCCAAGCTGATGGACGCATACCTCGAGGAGACGGTCGTCCATCCCGGCCACATGGGCCTGACGACGCTCGGGGCGGAGCGGGCGACCAATCCCTTCCTCGGCTCGCTGGCGCGCTAGGGCACCATGGCGAGCAAGTTCCAGGCCCCGCGCGGGACCTTCGACATTCTCCCCGAACAGGCGCGGGCCCGCCGCCGCCTCGAAGCCGCCGCCGCGACCGTCTTCGCCCGCGCCGGCTACGAGCCAATCGCGACGCCGGTCTTCGAGGACACCGATCTCTTCGAGCGCGGCGTCGGCCAGTCGACCGACATCGTCCGCAAGGAGATGTTCACCTTCGAGGACAAGGGCGGGCGCAGCCTGACCCTGCGGCCGGAGGGGACCGCCTCGGTCTGCCGCGCCTACCTCGAGCACGGGATGCAGAAACTGGCGCAGCCGGTGAAGCTCTTCTACCTCGGCCCGTTTTTCCGCCACGAGCGCCCGCAGGCCGGCCGCTACCGCCAATTCCACCAGCTCGGGATCGAGTGCATCGGCACCGACTCGCCGCTCGCCGACGCCGAGGTGATCATGCTCCTCGCCGACCTGCTGAGTGAGCTGGGCGTGCCGGGGGTGGAGCTGCGGCTTGGCAGCCTCGGCTCCTTCGAGGCGCGCCGCGCCTACCTGGAGGACTTGAAAGCGCATCTGCACGCGCACGAGGGTGAGCTCTCCAAAGACGTGCGCGAGCGGATTGACATCAACCCGCTGCGCGCCTTCGACTCCGACGACGAGGGGACGCGCGGGGTGATGGCGAGCGCGCCGACGATCGTCGAGCGGCTGGAGGGCGAGGACGCTGAGCACTTCGCCGAGGTGCGGGCGCTGCTCGACGCAGCCGGCGTCGCCTACACGATTGACCCGACCCTGGTCCGCGGCCTCGACTACTACACGCGGACGATCTTCTCCTTCGTCTGCGACCGGCTCGGGGCGCAGTCGGAGATCGGCGGCGGCGGTCGTTACGACGGCCTGATCGAGCAGCTCGGCGGCCCGCCGACGCCGGCGATCGGCTTCGCCGCCGGGATCGAGCGGATCCTCCTGGCACTGGACGAAGAGGTGGCGGGGGAGGGACGCGACGCCTTCGTCGCGGTCGCCGACCCGGGCCAGCAGCAGCGGGCGATGGCGCTCGCGGTGCAGCTGCGCCACGCCGGCCTTTCGGCCGAGCTCGACCTCGCCGGCCGCAGCCTCAAGAGCCAGCTCAAACATGCGAACCGGATCGGCGCCCGCCGCGTCCTCATCCTCGAGGCCGACGGCAGCGCCCAGTTGCGCGACATGGACTCGGGAGAGCAGCGCGCGGTCGATCTCGGCAACCTTGTCGAGGAGATGACGGGAGGAGAGGCGTGAGCGAGACGACGACTGCGACCGAGGCCGGGGCGCCCGCCCTGCGCGCCAACGGCTACCGGGACACCTGGTGCAGCGAGGTGCTGCCCGCCAAGGTCGACTCGCAGGCGCGAGTCGCCGGCTGGGTCCATCGCCGCCGCGACCACGGCGGCCTGATCTTCATCGACCTGCGCGACCGTACCGGCATCGTTCAGCTCGTTTTCAACCCCGACAGCTCCGGCGCCTCCTTCGAGCTCGCCCACAAACTGCGGGCCGAGGACGTCCTGAGCGCCGCCGGAACCGTCGTCAAACGCTCCGAGGAGACCGTTAACCGCGAGCTCGCGACCGGCGAGGTCGAGCTCCTCGTCACCGAGGTGGAGCTGCTCTCTAACGCCGAGACGCCGCCCTTTCAGGTCGAGGGCTTCTCCGGTGAGGTCGGCGAGGACACGCGGCTGCGCTACCGCTATCTCGACCTGCGCCGCGAGCAGATGCAGAAGGCGCTGGCGCTGCGCCACCGGGTCGTCGCCGCGATGCGCGAGTTCCTAGACGCCGAGGGTTTCCTCGACATCGAGACGCCGGTCCTCACCCGCTCGACCCCCGAGGGCGCCCGCGACTTCCTCGTCCCCAGCCGCCAGCAGCAGGGCTCCTTCTATGCGCTGCCGCAATCGCCGCAGCTGTTCAAGCAGCTGCTGATGATGTCCGGCTTCGAGCGCTACTTCCAGATCGCCCGCTGCTTCCGCGACGAGGCGACCCGGGCTGACCGCCAGGCCGAGTTCACCCAGCTCGACGTCGAGATGTCCTTCGTCGACGGCGAGGACATCATCGACGTCAACGAACGGCTGCTGGCGCACGTCTTCAAGGCTGTCGGCGGGCCCGAGGTCGAGGTGCCGATGCAGCGCATGTGTTACGACGAGGCGATGGGGCGGTTCGGGACCGACCGGCCCGACCTGCGCTTCGGGCTCGAGCTGGTCGACCTCGGCGACGCCCTGCGCGGGACCGAGTTCAAGGTCTTCCGCTCGGTCCTCGAGGGCGGCGGCTCGATCCGCGGCCTCAACGCCGGCAGACGCGAGATGCCGCGCTCTGAGCTCGACGGCCTCATCTCCCGCGCCCAGGAGCTGGGGGCGAAAGGGCTCGTCTGGGCGTTCCGCGAGGGCGACGGCTGGCGCTCGCCGACGGCGAAGTTCCTCAGCGAGGCCGAGCTCGCCGACCTCAACCAGCGCCTCGGCGCCGAGGAGGGCGACCTGCTGCTGCTGGTCGCCGACAAGCGCCCGGTCACCGACGCGGTCCTCGGCCAGATGCGCCTCGACCTGGGCGAGAAGTTCGGCCTGATCGACGAGAACGAGCACCGCCTGGTCTGGATCGTCGACTGGCCGCTGATGGAGTGGAACGAGGGGGAGAAGCGCTGGGACTCGCTGCATCATCCCTTTACCGCACCGGCCGGCGAGTTCGACCCGGATAACCCCGGCGCGGCACGCGCCCAAGCCTACGACGTCGTCTGGAACGGGCAGGAGCTCGGCGGCGGCTCGATCCGTATCCACAGCGCCGAGGTGCAGGAGCAGGTCTTCGCCGCCCTCGGCATCGACCGCGAGACCGCGGAGGCGCGCTTCGGCTTCCTGCTCGAGGCGCTGCGCTACGGCGCCCCGCCCCACGGCGGCATCGCCTACGGCATCGATCGCATCGTCCAGCGCCTCTACGGCGCCGAGACGATCCGCGACGTCATCGCCTTCCCCAAGACCGCCTCCGGCTTCGACCTCCTCACCGGCGCTCCCGCTCCGGTCGACGAGCTGCAGCTGCGCGAGCTCGGCGTCGCGATCCACAAACCCAAACTCGCCGGGCACTGAAATGGGCCTGCGGGACTGGATACCCCGCAGGTGGCGCCCGACGCCGGGGCCCGGCCAGACGCCGGTCTACGTCGACGAGCCGGGCTACGACAGCTGGGAGGTCGTGCGCGACTTCAGCGACGTCCGCACCGCCCGCGCCTGGCACCAGGCGCTAATCGAGGCCAAAATCGAGGCGGTCCTCACCGCTGACTGGCCGCTCGACCGCTATGGCCGCGGCGACATCGCCCTCCGCGTCCCCGCGGAGCGCTGGAGCGAGGCCGAGTGGCACCTCTCCAACCTCGACGACGAGTGGGTTTGACGAGCACCCTGCGGTGGTAACTTTGCACCAGGCTCGAGCCCGTACGAGAGCCGTCTCACCGTTTGACCCAACACAAACGGCGCGGGAGCTGACAAGTCTCCGGGTCCCTTGGGATTCGGGGCAGGCACCCACCTTCACATGAAGGGATCAAAGCCAGAGGCGGCAACGGCGGGTTGGGGCCTTTTTCGTGCGCTTTTGGCGCGCGAATTGGCACAAACCACGCACCACACGTGCGTAGTTCCGCTTCAGCATCGGCGGCATGCGAAGCGACCTTGCGATCGAGCACCTCAGAGGTGCAGAATCATCAGCTCGCGAGAGGGACCGGAGGGTTGCCGAGCTCGCGAAGCAGCAACATGGAGTGGTGGCGCGGGTGCAGTTGCTCGACCTAGGCCTCAGTCGCAGAGCGATTGCTGTGCGAGTCGAGCGGGGGCTGCTGCACGAAGTCTTCCTCGGCGTCTATGTCTTCGGTGCGCGGCGGATCAGCAGGAAGGGACGGTGGATGGCCGCCGCCCTCGCCTCGGGCGAGGGCGCGGTGTTGAGTCATCGTTCTGCGGCCAGGCTTTGGCGCTTGCTTCCTCCTGCCGCTGAAGTGATCGACGTAATCTGCCCGCCCGGCAAGGTCGTGCGGAGAGAGGGGATCTGTAGTCGCCAATCGGCGGTTCAGGAGGACGAGTGGTTCGTGTGGGACGGGATCCCCGTGACTTCGCCGTTTCGGACGATCTTTGACCTTGCTGCGGTTGCGGGGATGCGGGAGTTGGAACGGGCGTTTCATGAGACGGAAGCTCGGGAGATGACCGACCGCGTGTCGCTGCCGCTCTTGTTGGAGCGGTATCCGGGGCGGCGAGGTGCCAAGAACCTGCGGGCGTTGCTGGATGGGTGCGGGCCGGTCGGGATCACGCGGAATGACTTTGAGGAGGCGTTTGTGGCTCTGGTCGACCGGTACGGCCTTCCGCGTGCGCGGATGAACGCTGACCTCGCGGTCCGCGGGCGCTTCTTCGAGATCGATGCGCTTTGGGAGTCCCAGCGGGTGGCGGTGGAGCTCGACAGTCGCGGCATCCACGGCACGCGCAAGAAGTTCGAGACGGACCGGCAGCGCGACCGCATCCTCGTCGCCGAAGGCTGGCGGACGATGCGCGTTACTTGGCGGCAGCTCCGAGAGGAACCCGCCGCGATCGCTGAGGACCTGAAAAGAGCGCTTGGGCAGGGCCATCACCCACACCCACCCGGCAAGTAGGTGTGGGTGATGGCCCTGAGAGGCGTTAGAGGCACAGCGCTCTACCCTTGACAGCTATGGAACGGGAGCTTTTCGAGCACTACCTGCGTGATGAGAGTCGAATCGGTCCGGCTGCTGATGGCGCCTTCACGGGCGCTGCGGGTGGGGCTGCCTGTGGCGACCTTTCGCGCATCTCCTTCTTGGTTGAGGACGGTCGAATCACCGCGGTCACCTTTGACGCGGAGGGATGTGGCGCTACTCGCGCAGCCACGGCTGCCGTCGCCGAACTCGTCGATGGCTCTCTCGTTCTCGATGCTGCTCTGATCGATATAGACACTGTCGATGAGGCAATCGGTGGCCTCACGCCGGCCAAGCGGCACGCTGCTCAATTAGCCACGGACGCCCTTCACCGAGCGCTCCAGCAGCTCGCCTCCTCGTCCCTCGACCTCATCCCGAACTCAGGGGGAATGGCCACCTCACCTGAAAATCGAGGTGGCCATTCCCCCCATCCGAACCGCGTCGCGGTGGCCATGTCCGGTGGCGTTGACAGCGCTGTCGCCGCGCTCCTTGCTCGCGAGGAAGGAGCTGAGGTCGTCGGCATCACGGTCAAGCTTTGGACCGACCCGGAGACCGATGGGGCCAAGGCTTGCTGTTCGCCCGAGGCCGTGCTGGGCGCTCGGGGACTCGCGCATCAGCTTGGAATCCCGCACTTCACGCTCGACCTCGAGGAGGACTTTCGGCGCCGCGTGGTCGAGCGCTTCATCGGCGGTTACGCCGAGGGGCAGACGCCGAACCCGTGCATCCTCTGTAACGGCGAGGTTCGCCTCGCGGCGATGGTCGATCTGGCCGAGCGACTCGGGGCCGAGCGCCTGCTAACCGGCCACTACGCCCGCATCGTCAACGACGCCGACGGGCCGCTGCTCGCCACCGCCGCCGACCAGGCCAAGGACCAGAGCTACATGCTCGCCGCGCTCCCGCCGGAGCTCCTCGGCCGCCTCGGCTTCCCGCTCACCGACCTGACCAAGCCCGAGGTCCGCGAGATCGCCGCTCGTCACGAGCTCTCCGTCGCGAAGAAGGCCGAGAGTCAAGACCTATGCTTCCTCGCCGGCACGGGCAAGCGCGGCTTTCTGCGCCGCCACGGCGGCCTGCGCGAGCGCGACGGCGCCATCCTCGACACCTCCGGCCGCACTCTCGGCCGCCACCGCGGCCACCACGACTTCACTGTCGGCCAGCGCCGCGGCATCCGCGTCTCCGCCCCCGAGGCGCTCTACGTGCTCGCCACCGACGCCGAGGCCAACACGGTCACCGTCGGCACCCGCGCCGAGCTCGAGAAGCGCAGCGTCACGGTCCGCGACGCCGTCCTCCATCGCGACGGCAGCGCGGTCGATGCGGTCAAGCTGCGCTACCGATCCCGCGCCCTCCCCGCCACCGTTTCGGCGGCGGGGAGAGGACGGCACTCCTCCCTGGAAGTGGAGCTGGCCGAGCCCTTCCCTGGCGTGGCGCCCGGCCAGACGGCGGTGCTAATGGCCGGCGATCGCATCGTCGGCCACGGCACTATCGCCGGTTGAAACGAACTCAGCGCTTTACGCGACCGAGCTTCCCGCAACCATCGCTGCTTCTTCTTTGCGCTGTTGGGCAACGGTTTTGACGCAACGGCTGAAGGCCGTGCCCTTTTCGCCGTGGGCAACGTGTTTGCCCGTGCGGTCGTGCCTTTTGTTCAGGTCTTTGCAGGCCTGACGCGCGGTGAGATTGGGCTGATTAGCCGCTCGCGTGTGCGCTCGCACGCAACGACTGAAGGCCGTGCCCTTTTCGCCTTTGACGTGTTTCTTGCTTTCGCCTTTGCACCAGTAGCCGTAGGCATGACCCTTCGGCGCGGTCACCGGATGTGGCGGGTGTTCGGGGTGGTATTCCGGCTGGTAGGAGACCGCCCCAGCCATTGCCGGCAGCAGCGCCATAGCGAGCGTCGCAAGCCCCAAAGCAAGCTTCAGATGAAGCTTCATATTCGCTCTCCTTCCAAGAGTTGATTTGGGCGATTCCCTCCTGAAACGCAGGACCCCGTCGCCATGTAAGCCCGAACTTTTGGCTTCGATGCCCCGAATCGAACAAATATTTAGGCTTCCTAACATGAGGGCGAGAGAGATCCGCGACACCTACTTGTCGTTTTTCGCTGAGCGCGGGCACAAAATCGTCCCCTCTGCGTCGCTCGTTCCGAGCGTCCACGACCCCTCGGTCCTGCTGACGACGGCCGGCATGCAGCCGTTCAAGCCCTACTTCCTGGGCCGCGAACAGCCGCCCGCGCCGCGCCTCGCCGACGTCCAGAAATGCTTCCGCACCACGGACATCGAAGAGGTCGGCAACACCGCCCGCCACATGACCTTCTTCGAGATGCTCGGCAACTGGAGCTTCGGCGACTACTTCAAGGCCGAGTCGATCCCCTGGGGCTGGGAGCTCTCGACCCAGGGCTTTGGGATGGACCCGGAGCGGATCTGGGTGACCGTCTTCGGCGGCGACGAGGAACTGGGGCTCGGCCCGGACGAGGAGGCGATCGAGATCTGGCGCGCGACCGGCGTCCCAGAGGAGCGGATCGTCCGCCTCGGCCGCGAGGACAACTTCTGGCAGGCGGGTCCGACGGGCCCCTGCGGGCCGTGCTCGGAGCTCTACCTCGACCGCGGGCCTGAGTTCGGCGCCGACGGCGAGCGCCCCGGCGACGACACCGACCGCTTCCTCGAGTTCTGGAACCACGTCTTCATGAGCTACGACCTCGCCGAGGACGGCACGCTCACCGAACTGCCGATGAAGAACATCGACACCGGCATGGGTCTCGACCGCATGGCGGCGATCCTCCAGGACGTCCCCTCGGTCTTCGAGACCGACCACGTGCGGCCGCTGATCGGGCTGGCCGAAGAGCTTTCCGGCCGCCGCTACGACGAGGGCGGCGCGGTGACCCGGGCGATGCGGATCGTTGCCGACCACAGCCGCGGCGCTGCCTTCCTGATCGCCGATGGCGTCGTCCCCTCCAACGAGGACCGCGGCTACATCCTGCGCCGGATCATGCGCCGGGCGATCCAACAGGGACGGACGCTCGGTCTCGAAGCACCCTGGCTGGGCCAGTTCGCCGAGCGCGCGATCGAGCTGATGGGCGACGCCTATCCCGAGCTGGTCGCTGAGCGGGAGACGATCGAGCGCTGGGTCGGCGACGAGGAGGAGAGCTTCGGCCGCACGCTCGAGCGCGGCAGCGAGCTGCTGGAGCGCCTGGTCGCCGAAGCCGAGCAGCAGGAGACCTCCTGGATCGACGCTGCCGCGGCGTTCAAATTGCACGACACCTACGGCTTCCCCTACGACCTGACCAAGGAGCTGCTGGCCGAACGCGGGCTCTCGGTAGACGACCAGGGCTTTGAGGAGCTGATGGAAGAGCAGAAGGCGCGCGCCCGGATGGCAAGCGCCACCGCCCACGGCTCCGAGAACACGCACGAGCGCGTCGCCGCCTTTGCTGCCGCGGCGCCCCCGACCCAGTTCGTCGGCTACGAAACGCTGCGCGCGACCACCGGCCTCGCCGCGGTCGAGCCGGCCGAGGGCAAGACGCTGGTGAAGCTCGAGGAGAGCCCGTTCTATGCCGAGGGCGGCGGCCAGGTGGCCGATTCGGGCGTGCTGCGC
>DASZNP010000039.1:0-45730 GCA_035551255.1 Solirubrobacterales bacterium | reverse complement strand
CTCCCTCGACCGAGGTGATCCAGGACCACACCGACAAGGCCCTGGGCACCCACATGACCTCCCGCGCCGGCTACGCGCTGCGCATCCTCGGCCGCTGCGCCCTGGCGCTCGGGCGTCTGCTCCACGTCCCAGGGACGCTCGCGCCCCGCTTCGAGACGGAGTGACATGTCGACTTAGTGGCCTATATGGCCACAAAAGCGACACGCCCATGAGCGACCGGCGCACTTTTCGAGGCTCCCGAACCGTTAGTTCGGTGAGATGCCGAGGTTTCTCGATCGACTACTGCTGCTCGCTCAAGGCGCCCTCGCCCTCGCCAGCAGCTACCTACTCGGGCTGCTCGTCGCGGCCCGCGGCTCGGCAGGGCAGGCGCCCGCGCCGACCGAGGCGCCGCCCCTCGACCTCGCGGTGATCGTTCCTGCCCACGACGAGGAGCCGGGGATCGGCGAGACGCTGGAGTCGCTCGCCGCCTGCGAGTACTCCGCCGCGCACCGTCGCACGATCGTCATCGCCGATAACTGCAGCGATGGCACCGCCGCCCGCGCCCGCGCGTTCGGCGTCGAGGTCTGGGAGCGGACCGATCCCGACAACCGCGGCAAGGGGCACGCGCTCGCCTGGGCGCTGGAGCGACTATTCGCCGAGGCGAGCCCGCCCGACGCGGTGGTGATGGTCGACGCCGACTGCACCGTCTCCGCCAACCTGCTCGAGGCCTGCGCCCGCCACCTCGCCGACGGCGCCGAGGCGATCCAGGTCGATTACGTCGCCGGCAACCCGGAGGACTCGCCGACCGCGGCGCTGCGCTTCGCCGGTTTCGCCCTCGCCGACACCGTCCGCTTCCGCGGCAAGGAGCGGCTCGGCCTCTCCTGCGGCCTGGTCGGGACCGGGATGGCCTTCCCGCGCCGGGTGCTCGAAGAGGTGCCGTGGACGGTGACCGGGCTGATGGAGGACGGCGAATACCACATGCGCCTGGTCTTGGAGGGGACGCGGACGCGGTTCGTCCCTGAGGCCTGGGTCAGCCAGCCGGTGCCGACGAACATGCGCGCCAGCTCCGAGCAACAGGCGCGCTGGGAAAAGGGCAAGCTGGACATGATCCGGGCCTGGACGCCGCGCCTGCTCGGCTCCGGGATCGCCCGCCAGGACCCGGTCCGGATCCACGCTGGGCTCGAGTGCCTGGTGCCCCCGCAGTCGGTGCTGGCGCTGGGCGGACTCGGCGGGGCGCTGCTGGGAGCGGCGCTGCGGCGGCCGCGCCTGCTGGCGCTCTCGCTGCTGACGCTCGGCGGCCAGACCGCTTTCGTCCTCGGCGGCCTGCGTCTGGTGCGGGCGCCGGCGAGCGTCTACCGGGCGCTCTTGACGGCGCCGGTCCTGATCGCCAACAAGCTCGCCCTCTACCTGCGGCTGGCGAGCGGTCGCGGGCCGAGCGGCTGGGTACGGACCGAGCGGGAGGCCGGCAAATGAAGCTCGCCTACGTCTGTTCGGAGTACCCGGCGATCTCCCACACCTTTGTCCTGCGCGAGATCGAAGCGCTGCGCGAGCTCGGCGCCGAGATCACCACCTTCTCGCTGCGGCGCACCCCGGAGGAGAAGCTGCTGAGCGAACGCGACCGCCGCGCCGCCGCGACCACGGTCGCGATCCTGCCGCCGCGCTGGAGCCGCCTGGTCCGCGCCCACCTCGGGGCGGCGCTGCGCTCCCCGCGCGCCTACTTCGCCACCCTCGCCTACGCGCTCGGCCTAGCGCCGCCCGGCCTGCGCGGCCGCCTCTGGCAGTTCTTCTACTTCGCGGAGGCGATCCTGCTCTGGAGCGAGTGCGAGGAGCGCGGCATCCGCCATCTCCACGTCCACCTCGCCAACGCGGCGGCCGACGCGACGATGGTCGCCATCCATTACGGCAACGCCCGCAGCCCGGGGCGCTGGTCCTGGAGCTTCACGATGCACGGCCCGACCGAGTTCTGGGACGTCCGCCACTACCGGCTGAGCGAGAAGCTAGAGAGCGCCAGCTTCGTCATCTGCATCAGCGAGTTCTGCCGCAGTCAGCTGATGAACCTCTGCGGGCCCGAACGCTGGGACCGACTGCGGGTAGTCCACTGCGGCATCCCGGTCGAGGACTTCACCCGCCGCACGCCACCGAGCGAGCCCGGCCCGGGAGCCCGCATCCTTTACATCGGGCGACTTGTGCCAGAGAAGGGCCAGACGGTCCTGCTAGAAGCGATCGCCGAGCTGACCAGCCGCGGCCACGACGTCACCGCCACCATCGCCGGCGAGGGCACGCTAAAGCCGGCACTGGAAAAGATGGCCAAGCACCTCGGTCTCAGCGACCGAATCGAGTTCCCCGGCGCCGTCGGCCAGCACCAGCTCCGAGACCTCTACGAAGAAGCAGCGGTCTTCTGCCTCCCCAGCTTCGGCGAGGGAGTACCCATAGTCCTGATGGAGGCGATGGCGATGGAAGTCCCCCCGATCAGCACCCGCATAGCCGGCATCCCGGAGCTGATCGAGCACGAACGCGGCGGCCTCCTAGTCCCCCCCGGCCGCGCCGACGAGCTGGCCAACGCCCTCGAGTCCCTCCTAACCGAACCAGCCTTCTACCGCGAACTAGCCGCAGGCGGCCGCACCAAGGTCATGGAAGAGTTCGACACCCACCGCTCCGCCACACAACTCCTCGCGATCTTCGAAGAGATGCTGGAAGGGCAGGCGCCCCGAGCGGACTCAGGGCACCGGCATGCAGGTGAAGACGTGGGTGAATCCGAGCCTGGTCTGGTCGGCGAAGAGGAGGCTGCCCTTGGTTGACCAGTTGCCGGTCGGGCAGCTTGCGGTGAGGAAGCTCTTCTCGCGGCCTTCGTAGGTGTAGCGGCGGCCGATCTTGAGGTCGAACGCCGTCGCCGAGCCGGCACCGCCCGCGACCTTCGGGATGTGCGCTTTCAGGCGCAGGCCGAAGCGGCCGTGATGGACCCGCGTGACGGTCGCCCTGACGATGACCGCGGTTGGTGCCGGCACGTCGACGTATGCGTGGAGGAAGACGGTGGTGGTGGCGCCGCGTACACCGCCGTTGAAGAGGAGCAGCGGGCCGGTGGAGCGGAACGGCGCCTGTTCGGGGAAGGCGACCTCGACTTGGGTGGAGCCCGAGCCGATCAGGGCGTCGCCACAGACCTTCTTGGCGGTCGCGCTGCTGCTCGCCTTGAGCTGGCTTTCCTTGCAGGTCGGCAGGCCGACGGCATCGATCTTGATCGTGCGGTCGATTTCGGCTTCCAGGTCCTGGAGGGCCGGCGGATGACTGGCGTCGCGGGTAGAGATGTCGCCGATGATCCGCGCCGTCGCCGGAGCGCCGCCATACTTGGGGAGCTTGGTCGGCGAGAGGCCGCCGTTGTCGCCGACACAAAGGACGCCGACGCAGTGTTCCTTGCGGTTGCCGAAGTTGTCCGCGAATGCGTTTGCCGCCAGCAGCGCCAGAGCCGCCGCAACCACTGTGATGTAGATCAGCTTCCTCTTCATGCTCCCCTCCCGTTCGTGAGATCACTTCGATCCTCGCCCGGAGAGCACGAGCGGCGCCTCCCCGATTCGGGGCGCCGGGCGGCCGCGGATGACCAATGTGGGAAGTGAGGCGGAGTGCCCCCCGCCTTTGTCTCGCTATGCGGAACTAAAGAGGGGCGCACCCACCTTAGTCATCGAGGCGAAGCGCGATCTCAAGGTCGGCGAGCGAGCCGGTGAGAGGGCGGCCGAGCAGCTCCTCGATCCCGCGCAACCGATTACGCACGGTGCGGCGATCGACCCCAAGCGCCGCCGCGGTCGACGAGACGTTCCGCTCAGCATCGAAGTACGCGCTCAGCGTCTCCCGCGCGACCTTGCCCCCGTCCCGCGAGCGCTCGAGCGGCTCCAAGTAGAGGCGACGCAGCGAGGTCGCGAGGAGATCGTCCCGAGCGATCGAGGCAAGCACGGCGACATCGGCGTAACGCAGCACCGGCTCGCCGCGCCGCTCGGCGATCGGCAGCGCCGCCTTCGCCTGGTGGTGGCTGAACCGCCATCCGGCCAAGCCCTCGGCGGGCTCACCGACCGAGACGACCACCCGCTCCGGAGCGGCCACAGCGATAGCCGCCACCGCCTCCTCCGCAGCAAGCGGCCGCATCCCGCCAAGCCAGCCAGCGACGATCGGCTCCTCCTCCCGCTGTACAGCCAGCAAGCGACGATCAAGCGAAGCAGCGACTCCCCGCATCAGCTCCTCCGCCCCGTCTCCCTTAGCCATCAGGGCGAGGTGATGGGCATCAAGGTCATAGCCAAGCTCGGAGTAATCGACCAGCTCGCCGGCAAGCAGAGCTTTGACAGTCTCCCGCCGCCGCTCGGCCGCACTGCGAGGCCGATTCTTAGCCTCCCGAGCATGCTCGGCGCTGACAGCAGCAATAAGCCGATCCCCCAAAGTCGCCTGCGCAGCCAGCAGCGGACGAAGAGCAGCACTAGGCACCCCAGCTCGCTCCGCCTCTTCCACCAAGAAGTCCCCAAACAGAGCATTCCCGGCGAAATACCGCCGCAGCACCGTGTCCAACGGCACCCCATCCCGAGCATCCAACCGAGCCTGAGCCAACAACACCGCCGGCACATCAGGAGTCCGCCGCTCCCCACCCTCAAGCACAGCTAGCCGGTACTCGATCGCCGCAGCTACTGCCTCGTTTAGGCCCGGCAGGTACCCGGGATCCGCCACATCCCTGGGATCAGAGATGGCGTAGACGCGGGTTGCGATGGCCGCTTGGAGATCTGGTAGTCGCCGGCGTAATCCGGCGGCAAGGGTTGCCCGAGCCTCGCCAGTATTCGATGCAGATCCGAGGTCTCCCCATGCCCGCCGGGGGTCACCAGCCTCCCAACCCGAGACTTGCCTCTCGCCCATGACGGCACCCTACAGAGGCTTGTCTATCGCTATATCCGCTCTTTTTATTCTCGGATCATCCGAAATAGACATAGGCGCTGCCGAGTATTCCTAGTATCCGAGCTTGGCTGATTCTCACCAAGGAGGCATAGATGGGTTTTTTCACCCGCCGCGCCGACTCACCTACACAATCTGGGGACTCCAATTCAACCACGTCCCCGGTTGAGCTAATCCATCCTTTCTACCTCGACACTGAAATGTCGATGGCCTTTGCTGCTGCCATCTCGGGCGGAGTAGCCCTGCAAAGTGAAGACTTACAGCGCGAGGGACACGAATCTCAGGCCGTGAGGAACATTCAGGGCAATCTGCGCGCCTTCGACCTCCTTGGGGTTGGAGCACAGCGGGGATCCAGCGAGGCTGGATCCGTCGAGAATGAGTCCCGGTTCATTCGACAGCACACTGAAGCATCAATTTTCATCGCACTTCATGACGAGCTGCAACGTAGAAATCAAATCAATGAGTTGCAGATAGACACCTTAGAGCCGGGACAACTGATTTCCGCAACTCTAGGCCCCGCCGTGGCGCCCTTACGACGGGTAGTCGACCAGATCATTCGCTTTTTCGAGGTTGCTGCACCAATGATGGGCATTGACCTAGGAGACGCCGATGAAGCCCAAGCCCAGATGACGCGACAGCAGCGCCGTCAAGCCGAACGGGAAGCGGCGAAGATGGGCGGAGAGGCCGAGGAAGCTGACAGCCCCGACTTGAGTCAGATTATTGCCATGTTTCGGGCAATAAAAGAGGATCTCGATCAGAGCGGAATGCTCGATGTCGTTGTCCACCGAGAAGAGGAGCCGAGCGTAGTACTCACCTTAGATAAGCGTTTCACGCCCGAACCAGTACTAGAGCTACTCCACACGTCCCAGTTCACGGTTATTGGCAAGGTGACCGAGATATGGCGAAGCGAAGAAGAGGGCGTCAATCTTTATCGACGTTCGGTCACTTCACTGGTTCCAGCAATGACGCAGATGGTCGCTTGGGGAATGATCGGGCTCTTGGCCGGCCTTGCATCGGGCATCGATGTAAACGAACTCAGGGCTTCGGCATTTGCGGCAGCCGGCCTTGAATTCGAGGATGCGGAAGACGAGCAGGAGCCCCAGGAAATTCTTCTTGGAGACGTCACCGCTCTGACCCCGACGATCTCTGGGCCGGCCATACAGATTCTCCCGCTGGCAATTTGCGCCTAGCTAGCCGCTGCAAAGACTGGAGCACCAACCGGGCGGATTACTCGTCGTGTGCCCGCCGCCAGCACATCCTCAAGGCGCAACTTGCTTGCGTCAATTGAGAGCGCTAGGTCTCGCTTGACGAGTTCGTCGGCGATTTGGATTTGGTGGTCGTCTACGTGCTCTTTTAGGGAATAGCGGCGGGGGATTAGAAGGGGGCAGACGCCTACCTCGAAGGCGGCTAGGGCCGTGCCTACGCCGGCGTGGGCTACTACGGCGTCGGCCTCTTTCATGGCTTGGCTTAGGTCGGCTTCGGGGATGGCTTCGTGGCCCTTTATGCCGAAGCGGGTTACGTCGGTGTCTCCGGTCTGCCATAGGACCTCAGTCTCTGGCGGCAGGACTTGGACTAGGCGCTCTACTAGGCGGCTGAAGTCGTAGCCTCGGTAGGTGCCTAGGGTCACTACTACCTTGCCTAGGCTTTCCGGTGGGCCCTCGGGACGCTCCTCTCCTGCGAAGGTATCGAAGACACTTCCCCTGTACTGCCAGCGGTCGTTGGCCCACACCTTGTACTGGGTGTAGAGGTTCACCCCTGGAATCCTCGTCATGATCTTGCCGCTCAGTGACGGCCCGTCGATCCTTGCTGCGCTCTCTACGAAGTGGCAGGGCAGGCCCTTGGCCCGACCGTAGGCGAAGTACGCGAGAGCTACGGCGCTCCCCGTGCTCAGCACCACGTCCGGCCGCCGGCGCTTGAAGATGCGCCTCGCGTACCCCAGGTTCCTTGCCACGTTCAGCGGGTCCCTCCCTCCTACGAACGGCACCCAGTCGACCTCTTCCCCGGCCAGCAGCGACCTCGCCTGCGGGGTATCGAAGGTCACCCAGCTGAATGGGGGCTCTATCCCCTCCACCCTGTCCTTCAGGTGGTGCAGCTCCTTCAGATGCCCCCCGCTGGAGGCGACCAGGAGGGTGCTCACAACTCCCAGTGCGAGGCGACTAGCTCGCGGGTGTTGCGGATGTTCGCCCGGCTGGAGGCGCCGAAGACGATCGAGTGGATGTTCGGTTGTGAACAGACCCACTCGATCGCCTCGGCGGGCGGAATGGCGCCGGATGCGTAGACGGACATCGCGATTGCCCGACAGCGGTGCTCGCGGAGCGCCGCCTCGTAGGCATCGATGCCGCCGCACATCCGGAAGCCGATCTTGTTGATGTTGGCGCAGACGACCGGGTCCTCGATCCGGACCTCGTCCAGCACCCCCAACAGCAAGGGCAGGTTCATGGTGATGAAGCCGGGCTCGGCGCCGTAGCGCTCGCGCACGTGGTCGGCGAAGACCCGGAAGGCGTCTTTGAACCCGAGCCCGAGCAGCAGGTCGACGACCAGGTTCTGGAGGAAGATCACCGGCGTCCGCAGGCCCTGGAACATCTTCATCTCGGCGTCGATCAAAAGCGTCGTCAGCCCCTCGACGTCCTTCTTCGCCAATGAGGCGCCACCGCGCAGCGCCGCGTCGAACAGCCCCTCCTCGGGCAGGAAGCGTTTGACCGCGCCGAGCATCCCGTTCTCGGTCACCGCGTTGGCGTACTTGTGCGCGTAGGGCATGCCGGGATAGAAGGCGAACTCGCTGTAGCGCTCGGGGTTGGCGCGCATGTGGTCGCAGACCAGTGCGATGCGGTCGTGCGTCGTGCACATGAAGGTCCGCACGCCCTCCTCGTAGGCAGCGTCGAGGACGTCGATCACCGCCTCAATCTCGCGGAAGCGCATCGCCTGCGCCCGCGCTTTCTCCTCCGACATGTGGTTGATGCCGAAGAACTGGTTGTCGCCGAAGAGCAGGCGATCGAGGCCGGTCGAGGCCTGGGCCGGGCCGACGGCGCCGGGAGCGATGCTCATGCTGCCGCCCTCCTGGCGAAGAGCCGCCGCTTCGGCTTCGCGGGCGCCGCCGGCGCGTCCCCGCCGTCGAAGTCGCCGGCCAAAGTCGAGGGGCCGCGCTCGGCGTCGGCGACCATCATCGCGATCGTCCGGTCGGTGATCGCCGCGCTCTCGAAGCCGCCCTCGCCGGCGACGTCCCCGCGCCCGACCCGCTCGACGAACGCTTCCAGCTGGGCGCTGTACTCCTCGCCGCGCAGGTAGAACCAAACCGGCTCGGTCAGCTCGGTCGTGTAGCGGACGTTCCAGCCCTCTTCGTAGCCCTCCGGCACCTTCGCGTCCTCGCGCAGGTAGGTCTGCACTTCCTGGCGGTCGGCGAAGATCCGCCCCGCCGTCCCCCAGATCGTCACCCGCGTCGTCATCTTGCGGTAGGACTCGTCGGACCAGTCGACCGAGATCTGCCCGGTCTTCCCGCCCTCGAAGTAGAGGGTGCTGAGCGCCCCGTCGTCGGTCTCGCTGGAGAAGATCCGCGGCAGCACGGTGCCGCCACAGCCGACCGGCGCGCCCATGTACCAGTGGACGAGGTTGATCACGTGGGCGGCGTAGTCGAACAGGCAGCCGCCGCCCTCGCTCTTGCTGCTGCGCCAGGTCTTGCCCTTCGGCTTGAGGACGACCGGGCCGTAGGCCTCGCCCATCACGTGGGTGACCTCGCCAATCGCGCCGAAGTCGAGCAGGCGCTTAACCTCGCGGAAGGCCCCGACGAAACGGTTGTGGTAGCCGACCTGGGTGACGAGGCCGCGCTCGGCCGCGAGGCCGGCGAGCAGGTCGGCGTCGGCCGCCGTCAGGGTCAGCGGCTTCTCGCAGAAGACGTGGATGTCACGTTCCAGCGCGGTGCGGACCATCTCGACGTGGAATCGCGAGGGCGTCGCGATCACCACCGCTTCGGGCTTCGCCTCCTCGAGCAGGCGGCCGTAGTCGGTGTAGGTGCGGATGCCAGTGTTCTTCTCGAGCACGCCGAGCACGTACTTGGCGCTGTCGCAGACGCCGACCACTTCAACATCGGGGTGCGCGTTCAGCAGCGCGTGATGGGAGAGGCCCATCTTGCCGAGGCCGACGACGCCGACGCGGATCACGCCGCCACCCCCACAGCCGGCCGAGCGTCCTGGGACTTCAGGTCGGCCGAGAGATGATCGGCGAGCCGCACCGCGAAGGCGGTCAGCATGAAGGTCGAGTTAGCCTGGCTGGAGGTCGGGAAGGCCGAGCTGCTGGCAACGAAGAGGTCGTCGAAGCCGTGAACCGCGAGGTTCGCGTCGAGGACGCCGTCAGCCGGGTCGGCCGCCATCCGCGTCGTGCCCGACTGGTGGTAGCCACCGAAGAGCTGCTCGCGCACGGCCGTCTCGACGTCGTCGTAGAGGAACTCGACCCGCCCCAGCCCCTGCTCGCGCAGCGAGCGGTCGAACAGCTCGTGCGCCCGCCGCACCGCGGCGACGTCAAGGTCGGAGAAGTGCAGGTGCGTGCGCAACCGCGGCATCCCCAGCGCGTCGAGCTCGTCGGTCGGCTCGACCCGGCTCTTCCGGTGCGGCAGGTGCTCGCCGTGGTAGCAGAGCGGATAGGTGTTGGCAGGGCTGCGGACGAAGAACCCGGGCACCTTGCGCCCGCGCCGCAGGAACCGCTCGTAAGCGAACCGGAACGCAAAGGCGACCGTCCCCGGCAGGTCCCGCAGGACGTTGCGGAAGTGGTCGCGCAGGCGCGGCGCCTCCAGCGTCTGCAGGTGGTGCTGGCGGATCCCCTCGGCGACGAAGCGGCCGCCGAGCGGCGAGGCCAGCATCAGGTAGACGAAGGAGAGGACGCCGCTGCCGTGGGCGGCGTTGCCGACTTCCTCGTTGACCAGCCACAGCACCGAGTTCGGCAGCCACTCGGTCCGCTGCAGCTCGGGGTCGAAGCTGAAGCGACGGCGGACGTAGACGCCCTCGCGGTCGCGCTCGTGCGAGTAGATCGTCGCCTCGGGCGGCGTGTCGAAGCGGACGCGGCCGACCCGGACCTCGACGTGGGCCATGTACCAGCGGCCGAGGTGGCCCGAGTGGTTGCCGAGGCCGTCGGGGTCGCGGCGACGGGAGGCGAAGAGCAGGCGAGTCGATTCGAGGCCGCCGGCGGCGAGGACGTAGCGCTGCGCCCGTACCTCGACCCGGCTGCCGTCGGCGTGGCGGGCGACAAGGTGGTCGACCTTGCGGCCGCCGTGCTCGGTGCCGCCCTCGGCCGGCACCACCTCGGTGCAGGTGAGGTCGGTCGCCAGCCGCAGCCCCGGCGTGCGATGGAGCGCCTCGCGGTAGACGGCGCCGAAGCGCGTCGGCAGCGACCAGCGCTCGAGGTCCGACGCGCGCACGTCGCCGTCCTCCCAGCCGGGAACCAGGGTCCGCCCCGCCAGCTCCGGGACCTCCCCGGCGTTGAAGACCGGCTCGCCGCAGCGGCACCACCTGGCCGCCCGTTCCATATAAGGAGCGACGTCGTCATAGCCGAGCGGCCAGCGCGCCTCGCCGACCAGCTCGCGGTCCTCGAAGTCGATCGGGTCGAAGGGAACGCAGCGCCCGCCCCACAGATTCGAGGCGCCGCCGATCTGGCGCCGCGTCGCCAGCGACATCGCGTCGTGATGCGGGTCGCTGCCGACCGTTTCGCCGAGCTCCTGCCGCCGCGGGTCGAAGCGCTCACCCCCGCTCTCGATCAAGAGCACCTGGTGCCCGGCCCGCGCCAGCTCCAGGGTGACGATGATCCCCGCCGGCCCAGCGCCGACGACCGCGACCTCGGACTCGAGCCGCTGCTCAGGCATCCCGGGCCTCCCAGTCGACCGCAGCCACCAGGCGCCGGAAGTCATCGAGCGGTGCCGGCCGGGCCGCGGCGCGCAACGCCGAAGCAGCGGCGACCGCCTCGCCGATCCGCTGCGGCTGGGTCGTCGCGAAGATCGCCCCGCCCTCGCGGTTGCGATCGAGCGCGTCCTGCAGCAGCAGTCGCGCCAGCACCTTGGTGTCAGCGCAGTCGAGGCCGGTGTCTTGCTGCCAGCCCGCCCGCAGTGCTTCGTCAGCGAGCAGCCGCCCCCGAATCCGTCCCAGCGCCTCGGCGAAAACGCCGAAGTAGATCGGCGGCACCTTGCCCGAGGTCTGCGGCGAACCGAAGGAGAAGATGTCGTTGCGCAGCTGCGGCACGCACTGCGGCCAACCGGTCGAAAGCAAGAGCGCCGGCCCGGCCTCGCCGGAGACGCCCCAGGCGCGAATCCGTCCCGCTTCGCGCAGCCCTTCCAACACCCCGACCAGCTCGTCCATGTCGGGCAGCGCGACCGCACCCGGGTCGTGGATGAAGAGCACGTCGACGTAATCGGTGGCGAGCTCTCGCAAGCTCACTTCGAGGCTGGCGCAGGCGCTGGCGGCGTCGTAGTGGCGCGGCGTGTGCAGGGCGCTGTCGTTGCGCTTGACCCGCGCGCGCAGCGCCGGGAAGCGTGCCAGCAGCGCCCGCGCCGGCGCCTGCAGCGGCGCCAGCCGCCCGATCTTGCCGTTCGGCGCGATCCCGAACTTGGTCGCGATCGCAATCTCCTCGCGCCGTCCCTTCGCGAAGCGCCCGAGTTCCCCCTCCGCCGCCCCCAGCCCGTACATCCGGGCGACATCGAAGTGGCGGATCCCCTGCTCGAAAGCCTCCCCCAGGAGTGCCTGGCGCCGCCGCCGCGAGGGCAGCCGCATCAGGCTCGCGCAGCCGAACCCGAGGCGGACGTTCGCCCGCTTCCCGTAAAGGAATTCGAGGGCGGGTCCGATAGAGGTGTTAAAGGTGGTCTGCACGGCTATTAGTGATTAGGAGCTTTCGGTGACTCAGCTACTCGACTCCACGGTTGCGCTCGTCGTCCTCGCAGCGTTTGCCTGGGTCGCCGTCGTGACGGTCGTGCTGGCGGCCTGCAAGGCCGCCGCTCGCGCAGACGCGCAGATGGCTGCCGAGGACGAGGCGGTGGCAATGGCCGGCCCGATGGGTTGGTTCGTCTCACAGGCCTCTCCGGGCGAGCACGTGGCCTACGGTGCGCAGGAGGATCTTCACGTCCCCCCACAGCGACCAGTTGGCGACGTACAGGTAATCCATCGCGCCCATCTCGCGTAGCGGCACCCGCGCCGGACCGAGGATCTGCCAGGGCCCGGTAATCCCGGGCATCAGCTCGAGCCGACGGCGGTACCAGCCGCGCACGTGCTGGTCCTCATCAACGACCAGCGGCCGCGGCCCGACCAGGCTCATCTCACCGCGGAAGACGTTGAAGAGCTGCGGCAGCTCGTCGAGCGAGCTCTTGCGCAGCAGCTTGCCGACCCGGGTGATGCGCGGGTCGGCGGCGATCTTGAAGAGCCCGTCCTTGGCTTCGTTCTGGGCCCGCAGCGAGTCCTTCAACGCCTCGGCGTCGGGGACCATGGTGCGGAACTTGTAGACCTCGAAGTGACGGCCGTGGCGACCGACGCGGCGCTGCTTGAAGAGCACCGGGCCGCGGCTGTCGAGCTTGATCGCAATCGCGATCGCCAGCATCAGCGGCGAGACCGCGATCAGCCCGACGGTCGCGCCGAAGAGGTCGAAGGCGCGCTTGACGATCAGCGAAGAGCGGGTCAGCGAGAAGCGCTTGATCCCCATCACCGTCACTCCGTGCAGGTCGTCGAACTCGACCGAGGAGCCGACCGCCTCGAGCAGGCGCGGGAGGACGCTGACCTTGACCCCGATCGCCTCCAGGGTGCAGACGAGGTCGAGCATCTTTTCCGGCTCGAAGCTGTCGGGAGCGACGACCGCGCGCTGGACGTCGAGCGAGCGGGCGAGGTCGCGGATCTCGCGCAGACGCGCCGCCGAGGCGCCATCGGACGCCCAGGCCGGCGCCTCCGCCGGATCGAGCGCCCCGACCAGGGCCGCCTTCAGCCCGTGGTTGTCGGCAAGCTTGGAGCGGATCGTCTCCGCCGCCGCGCGGTCGCCGATGAACAGGCAGCGCTCGCTCGGTGCGACGCTGAGGGCGAAGGCGCGGGCACTGGCGCGGGTGATGACGAGGAAGACGAAGAGCAGCGCCCAGAGCCCGAGCGCCTCCGAACGGCCGAGGTTGCCGCCGCCGATCACGAAGCCGCCGGCAAGGTAGGCGCAGAAGGCACCGAAGATCGCGACCTGGAAGAGCTGGGGTGCCTCGTCAAGGGTCGTCTTGTGCAGGAGCGCTTCATCGCGGTCGTAGAGGCCGACGACCTTGGCGCCGATCAGGACCGCGAGCAGACCGGCAACGCCGACCCAAGTGATCCGCAGCGGGCGACCAGAGAGCTCGGCCAGTGCCGAGACCGCGAAGACGAAAGCGGTGAGGTCAGCGAGGAGCAGCGCGCGGCGGAAGAGCTGGTCGCGCTTGTAGCCGACCCGGGCGGGATCAATGCGGCTGCCGGCGACGTGGAAGTCGGCGGCCTCCTGGGCGCCGACCGGCGGCGCGGCGACGTTCGCCTCGGTCCCGACAGGTGCGCTCATGCGCCGCCCCCGCTCTCGATCGGCTCGCCGCCGAGGGCGAGGATCCCCATTCCCAGCCCGCGCTCGGGATCGACGATCAGGTCGACCGCCTCATTGCGGGAGCGGACCCCGAGTTTCGAGAAGGCCGAGGAGAGGTGGCTCTTGACCGTGCTCTCGGCGACGAACAGCTGGCTGGCGATCTCGCTGTTCATATAGCCCATCACCACCAGGCCGAGGATCTGCTTCTCGCGGGCCGAGAGCGTCGCCGGTTCGATCTGCGGCGCGTGCCGCCGCGGGACGCAGACCTGGCCGGCCCGCACCGCTTCAATGCAGACGCCGAGGGTCGCCGAGAGGTGCTCCTCCAAAACCACACCGGCCACGCCGGCGGCAAGCGCGCCGCGCAGCTCGCCGGGCCGCACTTCGCTGCAGACGAGGACGACCGGAGCCTCCGGCTGGGCCTCGCGCAGGGCCGGCAGCTCCTCGGCGATCGCGGTCGCCACCTTGCCGTCAGCACAGAGCAGCATCACCGCCGGCCGCTCAACGCCGCTCAGTTCGTCGGCGGAGTCGAAGAGCTCGAAGGCGAAGCCGCGCTCCTCGAGCACCGAGGCGACCCGCTCCGAAGCGCCGCCGGCGATCAGCGCCGCGACAGTCATCCCATCCTCCCCAGGCACAGCCGCCGTTTTCTCTGCCTCCCGTTGCAGACTCACGCTTCATCAACGGCGGGAAGAGGGCCGGACTTCCGCTTGTTTATGGGAAATTTCGGGGTTTTGTGTTCCCAAAAAAGACAACGGCCGACAACCCGAAAGCTGTCGGCCTAGAAGCGACCTTTCCCGCCCTTCCGGGCTAAGAAAAAAGTCTTTTCAGTTGTCTTACTGCGCGATTACGGGTTCGATTTGCAGCCCGCAGCGGGGTTGCTCGGACCCGCGGTGTAACCGCCAGGAAGGGTGCCCGGGTAACCGGCGTCGCCGCCCGTGCCACCAAGGCAAGCCGCGGTGAGCTCCTGCAGATCGCCGTAATCGACAACCTGGGGCGCCTCGTAGCTCTTATCCATTAGGTCGCTCCTCATTTGCTTTCCAACTGGTTCTTCAACCAGGTCCCCTGCAGATTCCAAAGCACCTGGAACTGGCAAGGAGAGTAGAGAGAAACCGCGCCGTTACAAGGTGGAAAAAGGTAGGAGAGGCTAGGTCGAGCGGATCTCTACGCGAGCTTCCGAGAAGCCGCTTTTTGGCTCTGCCACAAGGCTTCCCGACGAGAGTGAGCGCAACCACACCTCGGCGGTCAGGAGCCGCCAGACCTGCCACATCCACCGAAACTCATCCTCTTTTCGTACTCCTCCGGTACCGAAAAGCGATGCCTCCATCCGCTCGCGGTCGACGTAGGCCGCGATCTCGGCGTCGGGGGCGGTGAGGATCTCGCGGATCGCGGCGCCGTCGGGACCGCGCATCGCCCCGGCGATCAGGGACTCAAACAGCGCCTTTTGCGGGCGCAGCCGCACGCTGTCGGGCAGTAGGCCCGCCATCGCCTCCCGCAAAACCGGTCGGCTGAAGCGGGGATCGAGCGTCTGCTCGGGCGGCTGGCGCAGTGCGAGCTCGACCAGGTCGAGGTCGAGCATCGGGTGGCGCGCCTCCAGTCCCGCCATCGCCGCCCGGCGACGCTGGTGCTCGAAGACCCCGGTCGACTCGATCCCATAGAAGATCCCGTGGGCGGCAAACGCCCACCAGCGCGGACCGTCGAGCCGCTTCCAGGCATCCGGGTCATCGCTGCGGCGGAGCCGGCGGCGGGCAGTCGGCGTCAGGTAGCCAGGAGCGCCGTCGTCCGCCCACGGCAGCGTCCACCCGGCGGGCCGCGGGGGCATCGCCCCAGCGAGGGCGAGGTTGGCGATCATCGCCGCCTCGCGCCGGCGGCCGACGTGGGGGCCCGAACCCGGCAGCCGCCGTGCCAGCTCCAGCACGCCCCGCGGCCGCCCCCGGCGCAGCGCGTCGGCGAGGACGTAGGCGCGCGGGGCGAAGACCTCGTCGCCACCGTCGCCGCCGAGCATCGTGCCGATGCCGCGCTCAGCCGCGGCCCGCATCAGCGGCAGCGTCCAGAAGTCCCCCCAGCCGAGCAGCGGCGCCCGCCAGGCCGCGGTGTACTCGACGACGCTCGCCAGCAATCCACCCGGCCGCACCTCGGCAACCAGGCCGCCAAGGCCGAGAGCATCGCGCAGCCCGGCGATCAGCTCCGCCTCGTCAGCCTGCGGGTGCTCGGGGAAGGTGCCCGAGCAGGCGCTGAGCGAGTCGGCGCCAACGGCGGCGATCGAGGCTGAGTCCAGGCCCCCGCTCAGCAAGGCCCCCGTCCCCGCCTCCGGATCAAGGCACCGCTCGACCGCTGTCCGCAGTCCCTCCCGCACCCGCTCCGCCCACTCGCCGGGCGACAGCTTGAGCGGCTCTTGGAAGCGCGGCTCCCAGTAGCGCTCGCGCCTGACCGCGGCCGGCCCAAAACGCAGCCTCTCCCCCTGCCCCAGGCGCTCGACCCCCTCGTAGAGCGTCCCGGTCCCCGGCCGGGTGCTGAGCGCGATCCAATGCGCCACCCCATCACGGTCAGGCCCTGGCGTCGAGGGCAGCAGCTCCAACAGATCCCGCAGCTCGGCGGCAAAGAACAGCCGCCCGCCGACCTCGGCGAAAAAGAGTGGACGAACCCCCAGCTCATCTCGAGTTAGGGACCCCTCCCCCCGCTCCGGGTCCCAAGCCAGGATGGTGCCATCAACGACACCGCCGACCAGGTCCAGACCCGTTGACGGGTGGAAGCTGCCGGCCAGGCTCTTGCCCGCCGCTACTTGCTCAGCCGCGCCCATATCGCTGCCGCCAGTTCGTCGGGGTCGGTCGTCGGGCCGAAGGTGACGCGCTCGACGCGGCGGGCGGCGAGGGTGGCGCAAACGTCGAGCAGACCCGCCAGCCGCTCCGGCGAGGCGAGCAGGAGGTTGAAGGTCGAGGCGAGCAGTTGGCGCGGATCGCCCTCCGGCTCGAAACTCGGCTCCTCCGGCGCATCCCGCCTCGGGTTGAGGAGGAAGAGCGCGCTGAGCGGCACCGGCCCTGGCGCCAACACCGCCCGCGCGACCTGCTCCCTGGCGTTAACGGCAAGTACCCCCGGGGGCTCGCCGCTTCCCTGCCCACCGAGGCGCTCGGCCTCGGCAAGATCGATTCCGGAGATCGGCGCCCCCGGGTGTGCCAGCAACTCCGCGCCCGTCCGCTCGACGGCGAGGACGTCGTCGGCGAGGAGCCCCGCTCCGCGCCGCTGCAGGGCCAGCGCCAGCGAGGTCTTCCCCGAGCCCGAGGGACCCGAGAGCGCCACCCCCTCGCCTTCGACCACAACCGCCCCGGCATGCAGCACCTCGAGCCCCTGCAGGGCCGCGGCGAACGGCAGCACCTGAGCGACCAGCAGCCGCTGCCACCCCTCGAAGCCTTCCTCACCAGCAGCGCCATGTGCTTCGGTGCCTTCCGTGGAGAGGACGGTGCAGCCGTAGGCCGGCCCATGGAAGCGATAGGCGCCTGCGGTCGCTTCGATCTGGAAGATGAGCTCGCCGTCGAGTCCGCGTTCGTCGGAAATCAGTTCCGCCTCGCCCGGCCAGGCAGGCGTCTCCTCTCCGTAATGGATGTGCAGCGGCCGCCCGGTCGCCTCCGTCCCGGCGCCCTGAAGGAACGGCAGCGGCGTATCGCTGTCGAGATCGAGGCCGAAGGCGGTCGCGCGCCCCACGGGCTAGAGCTCGACGAGGCGGCCGAAGGTGTCGCCTTCAGGGCTGAGAACGGGGATGCCGTCGTGCTCGACCCAGGCGTGGGCGAGGAAGTCGGGTGCGGTGCGGGCGCCGATCACCAGCCGCCCCGAGATTCCGCGCCGCGCCAGCAGCTGGGTGAGGACGAGCGAGCGCCGCAGGCAGCGGGTGTCGCCGGGCAGGAAGGCGAGCGTGCGGACGACGATCCGCCCCAGCCGCGCCGCTTCCTCCAGCGCCTCGGGGCCACCGCGGCCGGCCGCGCCGCGCCCGCCACGCAGCCGCGCCACCGCCGTCTCGATCGGCACCTGGCGCAGCTCGCGCCGCGCCCGCACGTAGGCGACGACGACCTCGCCGATCAGCCGCGCCCGCTCCCGCAGCCCCAGCGAGCGGCCGCGCGGCAGCCGCGCCGGCTCAGTCGCCGCCTTCGCCAGCAGCATCGCCGCTCCCGTCCCGTTCGACTAAGCCGCGGTCGAGCAGGTTCTGGCAGAGGTCGCAGATGTCGACCTCGATCGTCTCCGCCGGGGCGTCGTACTCGGTCGCCACCGCGGCCGCCGCCGCCCGCACCGAATCCGCCTCGGTCAGCGCCTGCAGCATCTTCCCCGCGGTCGGGTTGAGGCCGTGGTACTTGCCGGTCTGCAAGTTAAGGACGACGGTCTCGGTCGGGAAGCTGCGGAAGACGACGCTCTGCGGCACCTTCACCTTCGCCTCCAACAGCGGCTCCTCCGTCTGGACTATCTCGTCGGCCATCGTCTCCCCTTCTCTCAGTACTCGATGATCGTGCCGCGGCGCTGGCCGAGCCGGATCGCGCGGTGGAGGGCGTACAGGGCAAGCGGTACCAGGAGCTCGGCGAAGACGACGATCTTCACCAGGCCGAGGCCGACCGAGGTTTCCATCGGCGCGTCGACCAGCAGGTGGCGCAGCAGTTCGGTCGCCGGCGTAAACGGCTGCACTTCCGCTGCGAACTGCGCCCAGCCGGGCAGCAGAGCGATCGGGAAGTAGAGGCCGCCGACGATCGAGAGCAGGGCGATCACCCAGCTGGCGCCGATGTTCGCCTGCTTGGTCGCAACCGTCAGGGCGCAGAAGAAAAGCCCGAAGGGGAGGAAGGCCAGCAGCGCGAGGAAGAGCGCCGGCAGCGCCAGCGGCACCGTCGACCAGTGCAGTTCCATGCCGAAGATCACCACCCCCAGCCCCAGCGTGACCGACGCCATCAGGAAGGCGTAGGCGAGCGGGAAGATCATCGTCGCGACGGCGCCGCGGACTCCGCCGAAGGGCGAGAGCAGCAGCCGTTCGAAGGTCCCGGCGACAAGCTCCTGGCGGATCGTTTCCGAGACCGCGAAGCAGGAGTAGAGGACGCCGACCAGGGCGATCCCGACGACGACGAAGCCGAAGTAGCGGTCCGGGGTGGTGAAGCCTTCGACCCGGACGAGCCGGGAGACGTAATAGAAGAGCGTCAGGCTGAAGATCGAGGTGAGGATCTGGCTGACCAGCCGCGTCCGGTAGGAGAGGAAGACGTGGAAGTCGCGCCGGACTACCGCGTAGAAGGCACTCAGGTTCTCGCCGAACGCGGTCATGCCCGCACCAGCTTGCCCTCGTCGAGCATGTAGGTGCGGTCGAACTCGTACTCCAGGCGCTCCCCCGCCGGCGAGCACCAGAGCAGCGCGCCGCCGCGGTCGAGCACCCGCTCGATCGCCGCAAAGAGGATCTCGGCGCCCTCGCCGTCGAGGCTGGTCAGCGGCTCATCGAGGAGGAGGACGTCGGGGTGCGGCATGAAGGTCATCGCGATCCGCAGGCGCTGACGCTGCCCCATCGACATCCGGTCGACGCGGCGGTCGGCGAGCTCGCGCAGGTCGAAGAGCTCGATCGCCTCCTCCACCCGCGCCCGCACCTCCCGTCGCGGCACCATCGCGATCCGCGCCCAGAAGTCGAGCTGGCGGCGAACCGAGAGGCGGGCGTAGAGGCCACGGTCGCCGGCGGGCAGGAAAGAGACCAGCCGCTGGTAGCGCTCGGGGCTCGCGACCGCGCTCGTTCCCCAGACCGTCGCCTCGCCGCGATCGGGATCGATCAGCCCGGCGGCGATCCGCATCAAGGTCGTCTTGCCGACGCCGTTGCGCCCGGCGATCCGGACCTTGTCGCCGACGTCGAGGTCGAGATCAACCCGGTTGAGGACGGGGACCCGACCCTTGTCCCAGGCTTTGCTGACGCCGCGCAGCGAGAGCGGCATCGGCCCCTGGCGCCGGGGCGTCGGCAGCTCGAACTCGAAGTCCGCCTCGGTAAGGACGCCGCTCATCGGCCCTCCCCCGCGGTCGCGAGTGCCGGCGTCGCCAGCGCCTGCTCGAGTGCTTCGACGAACTCGTTGGCCGGGGCCCTAGCGCTGCCGCCAAGGCGAAGCAGGCGACCGGCTTCGACCAGGTCGGCGTAAAGGGCAAAGCGATCGCCGTCGCGACCCTCCTCGTCGGGCAAGCCGAGCATGAACGGGGCCAAGGCCAGCGGCGAGGCCGGCAGCTCCTGCGCCTCGACCGGACCTTCGCCGCGCTCGAGTAGGACGACGGCGGCAACAGGTGCCGGCTCGCTCACAGCGTCCGCGGCGAGCGCCCAGAGCTTGCCGCCAAGCTCGCCAAGAGCCTCGACCTCGATTCCCGCCTCGGCGCCCGGCTCGAGGCTGAGGTGCGCTCCGCCGGGGAAAGCGAGGACCCCGCCCGAACCGCGGCCGACGACGAGGACGTCGTCGCCGACCAGGCGATGCCCGCGGCGCACCAGCTCGGCCGCCAGGGTCGACTTGCCGGCGCCGCTGGCACCGACGATCGCGACAACCCCGGCTGGCGTCTGCACCGCGGCAGCGTGCAGTGCCTCGTAGCCGCAGGCGATCGCGACCACCGGCAGCACTCGGCTGAGTAGGACCCGCTGCCAGGCAAGCGCGCTCGGTTCGGCAGGCGCGCAGAGCAGCAGCTCGGCGGCGGGGTCAAGAAGGTAGGTGGCCTCGTTGCCGTAGCCGAACCGCAGGTCGCCGTCGCGGCCCCAGCGGATCGTCAGCTCGGCGCCGTCGCGCAGGGTCCCCCGCCAGCTGCCGGGCGTTGCCTCTCCGCTCCAAGCCACGTCGAGTTTCTCCGTCTCGACCACCTGCAGTTGCAACTCCGGCAGCCCCGGCGCCGCCTGCGGTAGCCCCGGCAGTGAGATCGGTCCGCGCAGGTTCAACCCAAACGCTGATTGGTGAGTGGCCACGCATGGATAACTCCCAGCGCAGCGAAATTCTTGCGCTGAAACTTCCGCCGAATTTCCTACTTGTGGTGGCGGTGCTTACCGGCGCGGACAGGGCCGCAGAGCCGGTAGGCGCGCTTGCGCGCGAGGTGGTGACCGAGAGCGGTCGTGACCCTGACGCTAACCGTGAACTTCGGTTTGGTCAGGCCACGCAAGTTGAGGATCGCGATGAACCCGTTCGACTTCTTGGTCAGTTTCGCCCGCCGACGGATCTTGCCGCTGCGCAGGCGGACCTTCGCCTGCACGATCGGGTCGCCGGAGGGATTACGAAGCCGCACCTTCAGCTTCGCCCGGGTCAGGCAGAGGCCGTTCCCCGGAAGCAGGATGTATTTCGGCGCGTCGGCCTGCTCCACCGAAGGCAGCGGCGAGATACGCGCCGAGTTGCTGCACCCGTAGGTGGCGCCGCTCGGGCTCCCGCTCGGCGGGATCTTCGGCTGCGATTTGCTGCCGGGTTCGCTGAAGCACACCTCGAGGCTTTTCGAACCGTCGCCGCCAGTAACCACGCGGAAGGCGGTCAGACCCCGTTCCGGGTTCGGCACGCATTCAGAGGTTTCGAAGTACCACTGGTGCAGGCCCCAGTAAGAGCCGTCGGCTTGCGGCTTGATTTCACTCCAGACTTCCTCGCCGACCGGGTGGAAGCACTGGCTGAACTTGGTCGGGGCGACGATTACGCCGCGGAAGCTCCCGTCCCCGTTCGCTTCCACCGCGACCTGACCGCCGTTGAACGACCAGACCCCTTCGATCGGTGCCGATGCCTCTGCACTGGACACGGCGCCCAATAGAACGAGGGCGGTGGCGAGCAGTGAGAGGACTCCCTTGCGCAGCATCACCACTGCAACGGCGAGCGTCACCGGCTTCTTCCGGCGGGAAGAGATTTTTATTTCAGCCGCTGCGGTCAAGCTCGGCGAAGTAGACAAAGACCGCGTGATTGAGGAGCTGTTGAACGTCCACCGCACGGGTCAGCGCCTCCTGCTCCAGACGGGCGACAACCTCGGCGTCGATCGGCACGTCGAGCTCCACAAACGGGCTCTCCAAGCGCTTTGGCAGCCGCGAACGCGGCCCGGATCCGGCTTGGGAACCGAGCTTGCGGCTGTAGTAGCGCGCCGCAGCTTCGATCCCGAAACCAAGATCGGCTCCGAAGCGACTGGCGACGCAGAAACACGCGAACTCCCCTAGTGCGACCTTCATCCCTCTCCTCGAAAAACCTCAAAGAACGACTGGTTCTCCGAGCATAAGCGGGCCAACCTTTAGCCCGGGAATGAGATTTGGACGAATTATTGGGGTTGACTTCTGGACGTTTTGTCATTAGACATCATCCACACGAGATCTCGACATCGTTCGATGCAGAGAAATCTCGGGGCAGTTTGGGAGACAAATCCGGCCTGGGCAGGTCGGTGGGAACCGAAAGCGGGAGATGAACAGGCTCGAGTCGAGATCAGAGCGGGTTCAGGCGATGGATCAACCAAACGCCAGCACCGACAGCGCGCTGGTGCGGGAGGCTGTCGCGCGCGCCAAGGAAAACGACTCCGAAGCGCTCCACTTCCTCTACGTGCGGTACTCGCCGGAAGTCCTGCGCTTCGTCCGCAAGCTGGTCCAGGACGACTATGAGGCCGAGGACATCACCCAGAACGTGTTCATGAAGCTGATGCGGGTGATCGACAAGTACGAGCCGCGCGAGGTTCCCTTCGCGGCCTGGATCTTGCGAGTCGCCCGCAACGCCGCGCTCGACTACCTGCGCGCGCGCCGCGCTACTCCCACCGACGAAGTCCGGATCGAGGACGACGAACGCTCGCGGATCAGCCGCGAACGCGGTCAGGACCTGCGCCAGGCGCTCGAGGGCTTGCCCGATGAACAGCGCGACGTCCTCATCCTCCGCCACATCATCGGCCTCTCCCCCGTCGAGATCGCTTCGGTCCTCGGCAAGACCGAAAGCTCGGTCCACGGACTGCACCACCGCGGTCGCCTCAGCCTGCAGAGCTCACTGCAGAAGCTGGGCGCGACGCCGGTTACCGCCGTCTAGCGGCCGCCTTCTTCTTCGCGGCTCAGCTCTTCGGCGATCCGCTGGGTCAGCCGCCCATCGTCACGAGCAGCCCCGTAGTAGAAAGCGGCGTGCTGGAGCAGATCCTCTGGGCTCACCTCTTGCCGCTCGGCCTCGGCTTGGAGTTCTTGCCAGAGCTGATCGGGGATGCTGACCTCCCGCCCATCGCCGTCAACCGGAGGGCGGTCGAGGAAAGCCGGATAGCGCCAGCCGGGCTGCACACCGTCGCCGTCATCGCGCTCCTCGAAGTAGAAACGAAGCGCCCGCGGCGCCAATAGCGTGAGCCGTTCGGGGTCGGGGTCCTCAGAGGCCGCAAGCGAATGCGCGGCAAGCGGACCCAGCTTTACTTGGACGGGGGACACCGGAAGAAGATGTTGTATCTAATTGGGTACTTGTGGTTGTTGAGTTGAGGTTAGTCCGGTCCTTCGATCTTTACTACCCCGCCATTGCCCTGGCGATCACCACGCGCTGGATCTCGTTGGTTCCCTCATAGATCTGGGTGATCTTGGCGTCGCGCATCATCCGCTCGACCGGGTACTCGTTGACGTAGCCGTAGCCGCCGAGCACCTGGACCGCCTCGACCGTCACTTTCATCGCGTTATCGGAGGCGATCAGCTTCGCCATCGAAGTCCACTTGCCGAGATCGGCCGGGCGCTCGGGCCGGTCGGCCATCGAGCAGGCTTTGTAGAGCAGCTCGCGAGCGGCGGCGGTGCCGGCCTCCATGTCGGCGAGCTTGAACTGGATCGCCTGCAGCTGGTTGATCGGCTTGCCGAAGGCGACCCGCTCTTTGGCATAGGCGTTGGCATAGTCGGTCGCCCCCTGGGCGATCCCGACCGCCTGGGCGGCGGCGCCGAGGCGGGTGCGCTCGAGCGTGCCGAGGGCGACGCGGAGGCCGTTGCCCTCGCCGCCGATCAGGTTCTCGTCCGGGACGCGGACGTCGGTGAAGCTGGGTGAGCCGGTCGGCGAACCCTTGATCCCGAGCTTGTGCTCGAGCTTGCCGGGGTCAAAGCCGGGCCGGTCTTTCTCGACCACGAAGGCGCTGGTGCGGCGGTTCTCGCGATCGGTGGTAGCGAAGACGACGTAGAAGTCGGCGATCGTGGCGTTGGTGATCCAGCTCTTCTGGCCGTTGATCACCCACTCGTCGCCGTCGCGGACGGCGCTGGTCCGCATTGCCGCCGGGTCCGAACCCGCCTCCGGCTCCGAGAGCGCGAAGGCCGGCGACCACTCGCCGCTGGCGCACTTCGGCAGCCACTTCTGTTTCTGCTCCTCGCTGGCGAAGAGCTGGATCGGCAGCGTCCCCAGCTCCTGCACCATCAGCATCAGCGCGCAGGAGGCGTCGGCCTTGGCCAGCTCCTCCACCGCCATCTGCAGCACCAGCGTCCCGGTCCCGGTCCCGCCGTACTCGCTCGCAAAGGGCAAACCGAGCACGTCGTGCGAAGCGAGCAGCTCGCGGATGTCCCAGGCGTATTCGGCTTTGCGGTCGATGTCACCGGCCCGCGGCGCGATCTTGTCCTGCGCCAGCTGACGGACCATGTCGCGCAGATCGAGCGCCTCCTGAGAGATCTCGTAGGCGGGGGCGACGGTGTCGACGGTCATGCGCTTGCTGCTCCTTCGTTGGTGGTCGTTCTAGAAGACGGGGGACTCGGTGTAGGTGCCGAATACCTCTTGCATCGCGCTGATCATCTCGCCCTCGGTGGCCTGCGTGCGTGCCGCCTCGATGATCGGCCGCATCAGGTTGGCCTCGGTGGCAGCGGCGCGCTTCAGCTCGGCTAGTGCAGCCTCGACGGCGGCGCCGTCGCGGGAGGCTTTGGTCGCCGCCAGGCGCTCCGTCTGCTTGCGTTCCAGGGCCGGGTCGATGCGGAGGATCGGCGTCTCTTCGGCCTCGTCGGAGGTGAAGTCGTTGACGCCGACGACGATCCGCTTGCGCTCGTTCAGCTCCTGCTGGTAGGTGAACGAGGCCTCGGCGATCTCGCGCTGGGGGAAGTTGCGGCGGATCGCCTCGACCATCCCCCCCAGCTCGTCGATCCGGGCGAAGTACTCGTAGGCCGCGCGCTCCATCTCGTCGGTCAGCTTCTCGACGAACCAGGAGCCGCCGAGCGGGTCGGCCGTGTTCGGCACGCCGGTCTCGGTGGCGATGATCTGCTGGGTGCGCAGTGCCACCCGCACCGCCTCCTCGGTCGGCAGCGCCAGCGCCTCGTCGAAGGAGTTGGTGTGCAGGGACTGGGTCCCGCCCATCACCGCCGCCAGCGCCTCCAGCGCGGTGCGGACGATGTTGTTGAGCGGCTGCTGCGCGGTCAGGGAGACGCCGGCGGTCTGGGTATGGAAGCGCAGGCGCATCGACTCCTCGCGGGTCGCCCCGTAGGTCTCTTTCATCTCCCGCGCCCAGATCCGGCGCGCCGCCCGGTACTTGGCGATCTCCTCGAAGAAGTCGATGTGGGAGTTGAAGAAGAAGGAGAGCCGCGGCGCGAAGTCGTCGACGTCGAGCCCACGCTCGATCGCCCGCTCGACGTAGGTGAAGCCGTCCTTCAGCGTGAAGGCGAGCTCCTGCTGGGCGGTCGAACCGGCCTCGCGGATGTGGTAGCCGGAGATCGAGACCGGGTGCCAGCGCGGCATGTTCTCCGTGCACCACTCGATCATGTCGGTGACCAGTCGCATCGCTGGCTCGATCGGGAAACACCACTCCTTCTGGGCGATGTACTCCTTGAGGATGTCGGTCTGGATCGTGCCGCCCAGTTTCTCGGCCGGCACTTCTTGCTTCTCGCCGACGAGGACGTAGAAGGCGAGCAGGATCGCGGCGGGCGCGTTGATCGTCATCGAGGTGGTGACGCCGCCGAGCGGGATCCCCTCGAACAGGCGCTCCATGTCAGCGAGGGTGTCGACGGCGACGCCCTCGCGGCCGACCTCGCCGAGGCTTTTCGCGTGGTCGGAGTCGTAGCCCATCAGCGTGGGCATGTCGAAGGCGGTCGAAAGGCCGGTCTGCCCGTGGTCGAGCAGGTAATGGAAACGCTCGTTGGTCTCCTCGACGGTGCCGAAGCCGGCGAACTGGCGCATCGTCCACAGCCGCCCCCGGTACATCGACTCGTACGGCCCGCGGGTGAAGGGATAGGAACCCGGCGCGCCGACCCGCTCCTCCAAATCGCCGTTGAGGTCCTCGGGGCCGTAGAGCGGCTCGATCTCCTGCCCGGAGATCGTCGAGAACTCAGCCTCGCGTTCGACCCGCTTGTCGCCGGCGGTTTGGCTCACCAGCCAGGATTGTGTCAGCCAGCGGCGACTGCGCGGAGATCCGGGGCCCAGACCTCCTCGAGGAACGCCGTCAGCTCGGCGTTCAGGCGCTCGGGTCGCAGGCGCCACTCCATGATCGAGTTCGCTTCGACCAGGCGCGCGTTCGGCAGCTCTTCGAGCAGCATCCCCGAGTCGCTGAAGGGGTGCAGCGGGTCGCGGTGGTGGCCGACGACGAGCGTCTCGTGCTCGATCTTCACCCGCTCGGCGCGGTGCGGCGCCGTCTCCCCCAGCAGCAGCCCCTCCAGCACCGCCTGGGACGGGCCGGGCCGCTGGCGGACGAAGTCGAGGCCCATGTCGAGCAGGTAGGCGCTGCGCGGCAGCGCCCGCGTCGCCAGCGAGACGCCCTCCATGACGGGGCGGCCGAACTTGAGGCCGAGCAGGACCGGGGCGAAGAAGGCAGCGACGGCGGAGAGGGCGTTATCGAGCACCGGCATCTCGATGAAGAGCGCCCGCGCCCGGTCGGGATAGTGAACCGCCAGCTCCAGCGCGATGTTCGCCCCCAGCGAGGTGCCGCCGATCACCGCGCTCTCCTCTTCCAAGTGGTCGAGCAGCGCCACCACCTGCCGCGCGAACAGCGGCATCGAGTAGAGCCGCAGGTCCTCGGGCCGATCGGAGCGCCCGTGGCCGAGCATGTCGACCGTGACCACCCGGTTCCCCCGCTCCGCCAGCTCCGGCCCCAGCCGGTCGAACATGTGGCGGTTCATCAGCAAGCCGTGGGTCAGCACGATCAGCCGCTTCCCCTCGCCGTAGACGTCGTAGGAGATTCGGTGCCCCTCGTAGCGGAACTCGCCCATGGGTAGATCCTAGGGCCGCGCGCCAGCGGAAGGCATCAGTAGTCAACCGCCGCGCGCGGAAGATCACGCAGGCGCGGCACCGGCGAGGGCAACAGCCAGAGGACGCCGGCGAGGGCGCCGACCGCGGTCACCCACATCGTCGCGTGCAGGCCGATCACGGCGGCGAGCAGGCCGCCGGCCAAGGCGCCGATCGGCCGTACGCCGTAGTTGACGAGCAGGAAGGCACCGGAGACCCGAGCCCGCAGCTGGTCGGGGACGAGCGCGGCGTAAAGGGAGCCAAGGCCGACGTCGAGCACCATCACCCCCATGCCGTTGAAGAACTCGGCGACGGCGACGAGCTCGGCGGGAATCCTGGTCCCGGCGGCGATCGGCACCAGCAGGAGTGGCGCCGGGGCAAGGACGAAGCCGAAGACAAGCGCCTTCCCGAGGCCGATACGGCGACTGAGGCCGCGGACCACCCACGCTCCCAGCAGCGAGCCGAAGCCGCCGATCGCCAGGGCGATCCCGAGCTCTCCCGCCCCCATCCCCAGCGTCTGCGTGGCGTAGAGGACAAGCAGCGCGTAGAAGCCGGTGTTGAAGAGGTTGAGGGTCGCGGACGCGAGCAGCGCGGCGCGGATCAGCGGCGTGCGGGCGATGAAGCGCCCGCCGGCGACGAGGCTGGCGGCCTCCCCCTCCCGCGCCGGGGTCGACTCGACCGCTCCCGCCCGCCCGATGAAGAGCGCGGAGCCGATGTAGGAGAGGGCATCGAGGAGCAGCGCGATCGGCGCCGTCAGCGCCTGGACGAGGATGCCGGCGACGCTGTTGCCGGCGACGATCGAGGCGGCGCGGCTGCCGTTGATCAGCGAGTTGCCCTGGATGTACTGCTCGCGGTCGAGCAGGCCGACGAAGACGATGTCGTAGGCGACGCTGAAGACGACGCCGAGCGAACCGGCGGCGAAGGCGACCACGTAGAGCTGGGCCAGCGAGAGAACGCCAAGCACCGCGGCCAGCGGGATCGTCAGCAGCAGCAGGGCGCGGCCGAGGTCGGCGGCGATCAGCAGCTGCCGCCGCCGCGGGCGACGGTCGGCCCAGGCGCCGAGGTGGATCGAGAACAGCAGGTTAGGCGCCAGCGCAACAGCGGTCAGCAGACCCATCTGAGCCGCGTCGGCATCGAGCTCGAGCGCCGCCAGGAGCGGGATCGCCAGCAGCGAGACCTGATCGCCGAAGAGCGAGACCGTCTGTCCGATCCAAAAGTCGCGAAACGCTCGGTTCCTTTGTAGAAGTCGAGGCATACCTACCCATGAATGATGGCGGTTCCGGCGGCTCGGTTAGGAACATCGGCGTTTTTTGTGGCCCACCGTTGCGCAATTTCGGCATAGCCTGCAGCCATGGAAGAGCGGAACTTGCAGCGCTTCGTCAGCGCTCAGGACAGCGGCGGCACCTACACGCGAGCGTTAGCCGAGCTGCGCCAGGGGCGCAAGACCAGCCACTGGATGTGGTTCGTCTTTCCCCAGATCGCCGGTCTCGGCCAGAGCGAGATGTCCCGCCGCTACGCGATCGACTCCCTCGCAGAAGCGCGCGCCTACCTCGACCACCCAATCCTAGGCCCGCGCCTAATCGAGTGCTGCCAGGCCCTCCTCTCCCACCAGGGCATGACGGCCGAGCAGATCCTCGGCGGCATCGACGCGATCAAGCTCCGCTCCTCGATGACCCTCTTCGCCCGCGCCGACCCCCAGGCGGAGGTCTTCCAGCAAGTACTCGACCGCTACTTCGACGGCGAAGCCGACGCGGCGACCGAGCGGCTGCTCTGATCGAGCGCCGGGACTACCTTGTCGATGAAGCTGCGGACCAGGTCGGGGTCGAACTGGGTGCCGGCGCCGCGGCGGAGCTCTTCGAGGGCTTCCTCACTGCTCATCGGCGAACGGTAGGAGCGGCCTTCGGTCATCGCGTTGTAGGCGTCGCAGATGAAGATCGCGCGGGAGCCGAGGGGGATGTCCTTGCCGGCGAGCTGGTCGGGGTAGCCCTCGCCGTCCCAGCGCTCGTGGGTCGAGCGGATCAGGTTGGCGACCGGGCGCAGGGCCGGCGCGGCGTCGAGGATGCGCTGGCCGATGATCGTGTGCTTGCGCATCAGCTCCCACTCCTCCGGCGAGAGGTCGGCGCCCTTGTGGAGGACCGCGTCGGGGATCGCAACCTTGCCGATGTCGTGCAGCTCGGCGGCGCGGACGACGACGTCCTGTTCCTCCGCGTCGAGCGCCAGGGCCTTGCCGAAGGCAGCCGCGAGGGAGGCGACGCCGTCGAGGTGGCGCTCGAGATCGGGCTCGCGCTCGTGCAGCATCCGCAGCAGGACGCCGCGGGTCTGGCTGCGAGCAGAGTCGGCGCGGCGGCCCTTTTTCGCGTACATCCGCCGGTCGGCGACGCGCAGCGCGTCGGTGGAAGTGGTCACCTCGACCGGGATCAGGACCTTGCCCCAGGAGGCAGTGATCTTGAAGCCCTTGCCGCGCTCGCAGAGCGCCTGCTCGGCGGCTTCGCAAATCGCTTCGGCGGGCAGGTCGCGGGTGCGGGCGAGGATGCAGAACTCGTCGCCGCCGAGGCGGTAGGCGCGGCCGTGCGGCTCGACCGATACCTCGAGCTGCTGGCCGAGGCGGTGCAGGAGGTCGTCACCGGCCGGGTGGCCGAAGCTGTCGTTGTAGGACTTGAACCCGTCGAGGTCGAACAGCGCCAGGACCATCGCCTCGGGCGGCGAGGCGGAGACCGCGTCCTCGAGGTCGGCCATCAGCGCCCGCCGGTTGGCGAGGTTGGTGAGGGAATCGGTGATCGCGCGGGTCTCGTTCACCCGCAGCATCCGAGTGTTCTGTTCGAAGGTGATCAGCAGGCGCAGGAGGACGGCGACCAGGCAGGCGACGCCGCAGGCGACCGCGGCAACACCGATCGGGAGGAAGGTGCCGACGGCGAGCAGGGCGACCCCGACCACGCCCATCGCGATCGGGACGAGGATGCGGCGGCGCTCGGCGCGGCCGACCGCGGTGCCGGTCGCGGTCGCCGGGAGCCAAGAGGCGCCGGCCAGCAGCAGGAAGGCGAGTGGCCAGCCGACGCTGGCGACATTGAGAGCGGTGGTCGACTGGCCGCCGACGGAGAGGTAGACGACGTCGCACACCGCGAAGAGCAGGAGCGCGCCGGCAATCAGCAGCCAGGTGCCCTCGGTGCGCCACTTCGAGGCGGCGAAGGCGCCGCTCAACATCCCCAGCAGGACGAGGTCGCAACAGGGGTAGGCGAGGCTGACGGCGACGCCGAAGGGACTGCCTTCGAGCGCGCCGAGGACCGGGGGGAAGATCAGCGCCGCGGCGACGCCGGCCACCGCCAGCGCCCCGATCAGGCCATCCACCCAGGCCAGCGGCTCGAGGTGGGCGACCCGCGCCCGCAGCAGCAGGACGAGGGCGACGTAGCTGGCGGGGTAGAAGGCGAGGAAGCCGAGGTCGGCCGGCGAGGGGAAGGGGGCCGGGCTCGCGTAATAGAGGACGACCGAGTAGTAGGTCTGCCCGAGCGCCCAAAACATCAGGCCGGCGCCGAGGGCGAGCCAGGCCCCCCGCTCGGCCGGGATCCGCGCCGCGCGGGCAAGCACAAGCAGGGCGGCACCGAGGACGACCGCGTCGTAGACCCAGCGCCCTACCGCGTCCTGCAGCGAAGCATCTCCGAGCGTCCAAACGATGACGACGGCATAGAAGACCAGCAGCCCGCTGAGCAGGCCCAGTGCGGCAAAGGCGGGCTTTCGCGACACGGTCGGCTGCTTGGACGCAGTGTCCATATGGGCCTCATCGACGGGATCATCTTGTTCCTTTAGGAGAATCGGCTTTCGCAAACTCGTCCCGGCGCTTGATCAAAAGCCACTGCGGCTTCTCGCCGCGACGGGTGCGCTGGAGGGCGAAGCCGCCCTCCAGCTTCTCGCCGTGGAGGACGAAGACGGCGTGGCCGCGCTCGAGCGCCTCCGGCCAAGGCACCCTCCCGCCCTGCTCATAGGTGCCGTGGTCCCAGATCTTCACCCAGCCGCCGTCGAGCGCGCCCTCGAAATCGTTGTGGGCGAGCGAGTGGTCCTCGACCTCGATCGCAAGCCGTTTCACCGCCGGGTCCATCGAGGGCTCCTTCGGCACCGCCCAGGAGCGCATCACCCCGTCGACCTCGAGCCGCAGGTCGTAGTGGTGCACGGTCGCCTGGTGCTCCTGGACGACAAAGACGCCGGCGCTGACGCCGCGAACGGCGAACTGCTCGTGTCCCTCCGCCTTCACTTCCTCTACCTCTAGGTCCTCGACCTCGGCAGCGCGTGGGCCCTGCTTCAAGAACTCGATCAGTTGCGCCACCGCCTCCGCGTCGCCTTCCGCATGGACCAGCACCGAACCGTCCTCGGCGTTCCGCACCCACCCGAACACGTCGATTTGCTGCGCCTTCGCAACCGTCGCTTCGCGGAAGCCGACGCCCTGCACCCGGCCGCGCACGATCGCCCTGATCGCCTTCTTCTTCTCGGTCATCGATCCGAAGGGTGTCAGCCCACGGACCTTGTGTTTAGCCGCAGCAGGCGATGGCAACAAGGGGATCAAGACATTGATCCCACCAGCGGAAGGCCACCCCCTTGCCCGAACGAGTCCTCATCACCGGCGGCGCTGGCTTCATCGGCTCGCACCTGGCCCGGTACCTACTGCGGCAAGGACACGACGTTAGGGCCCTCGACCGGCTCGATCCCCAGGTCCACCCCGAGCGCGAGCGGCCCGACTACCTCGACCCCGAGGTAGAGCTCGTCCAGGGGGACGTCCGCGACCCGGGCGCCGTCGCCGAGGCGCTGCTCGGCGTCGACGCGGTGGTCCACCTCGCCGCCCGGGTCGGAGTCGGCCAGAGCATGTACGAGATTGCCGACTACTGCTCGGTCAACACGGTCGGCACCGGCGTCCTTCTCGAGGCGCTGATCGAGCGCCCGGTCCGGCGGCTCCTCGTCGCCTCCAGCATGAGCATCTACGGCGAGGGGCTCTATCGCGACGCCGATGGGCGGGCCGCCGAGGCGGTCGAGCGGACCCCTGGCGAGCTCGAGCGCGGCGAATGGGAGCCGCTCTCCCCCGACGGCCGCTCGCTCACGCCGGAGCCGACGCCGGAGAGCAAGCAGCCCTCCCTCTCGTCGATCTACGCCTTGAACAAGTACGACCAGGAGCGCATGTGCCTCCTCTTCGGCTCGTCTTATGACGCGCCGACGACGGCGCTGCGCTTCTTCAACGTCTACGGACCTGACCAGGCACTGTCGAACCCATACACCGGCGTGCTCGCCATCTTCGGCAGCCGGCTGCTCAACGGGCGGCCGCCGAAGATCTTCGAGGACGGCGAGCAGCGGCGGGACTTCGTCAGCGTCCACGACGTCGCCCGTGCCTGCGCCCTGGCGCTGGAACGGGACTCCGCTGCCGGACGTGCCATCAACGTCGGCAGCGGCGAGAGCATTACCGTCCAGGAGATCGCCCTGCGCCTGGCGCGGGTGACCGGCCGCGACGAGATCGAGGCAGAGGTCACCGGTAAGTACCGGGTCGGCGACATCCGTCACTGCTTCGCTGACATCACGAGAGCCCAAGAGGTGCTTGGGTACGAACCGCAGATCGCGCTGGACGACGGGCTGGCCGAGCTGGCCGAGTGGCTGGACGGGCAGACCGCAGACGACAGGGTGGACTCCGCGCACAGGGAACTTGTCGCGCGAGGACTCACTCGGTGACCGGCGCCTGAGGGTCCGAGTGCCGCGCGCGGTCGTCATCCGCGAGAGCCGCTCGGCCGAGCTGGTCGAGGTGCCGGTGCCGGATCCGGGCGTGGGCGAGGTGCGACTGCGGCTGGAGGGCTCGGGCGTCTGCGGCTCGGACCTCGCGGTCTGGACCGGGCGGCCGTGGTTCGAGTACCCGCGACCGCCGGGCGCGCCGGGGCACGAGGGCTGGGGAGTGGTCGATGCGGTCGGCGAGGGAGTCGCGGGGCTCGTGGAGGGCGACCGGGTCGCCGGCCTCTCCTACAACGCCTACGCCGACTACGACCTGGCGCGGGCCGAGGACCTGGTGCCGCTGCCCGATGGGGTCGACTACTTCCCCGGCGAGGCGCTCGGGTGCGCGGTCAACGTGGTGCGGCGAAGTGGGGTCGAGGCGGGCGACACGGTCGCGATCGTCGGCGCCGGCTTCCTCGGCTGCGTGATCGGCCAGCTGGCAGCGGACGCGGGCGCACGGGTGGTTGCGATCTCGCGGCGGCGCTCGGCGCTGGAGACCGCGCGGGAGATAGGCGCGGCGGAGACGATCGCGCTGGAGGAACCGGTGCTGGAGCGAGTCGAGGAGCTGACCGGCGGGGAGCTCTGTGACGTGGTGATCGAGGCGGCAGGGGTCCAATCGACGCTCGACCTCGCCGGGCCGCTGACGAAGACGCGCGGCCGGCTGGTGATCGCCGGCTTCCACCAAGACGGCTCGCGCACCGTCGACATGCAGCTCTGGAACTGGCGCGGGCTCGACGTTGTCAACGCCCACGAGCGCGACCCGCGCGTCTACGTCGAAGGCATCCGCGAGGCAGCGCGGGCGGTCAGCGAGGGACGGCTCGATCCCTCGCCCCTCTACACCCACCGCTTCGGGCTCGACGAAATCGACCGGGCACTGGAGACCGCGCTCGAGCGGCCGGAGGAATTCATGAAGGCCTTGGTGGTCGCTTGACGGTGGCGACCCTCCCCCGCCTCGGCTTCCTCGGCGTCGGCTGGATCGGTCGCAACCGGATGGAGGCCCTCGCCCGTGGCGGTCTGGCCCGCGTCACCGCGGTCGCCGACCCGCAGCCCGAGGCGCTCGAAGCGGCGGTCGAGGTGGCGCCCAGCGCAGCGCGAGCCGAGTCGCTGGAGGAGCTGCTCGAGCACGAACTCGGCGGGCTCGTCATTGCCACCCCCAGCGCCCTGCACGCCGAGCAGGCGATCGCAGCCTTGGAGCGCGGCGTCGCCGTCTTCTGCCAGAAGCCGCTGGCTCGGGACGCTGCCGAGACGCAGCGGGTCCTGGATGCAGCGCGCGCCGCCGACCGCCTGCTCGCGGTCGATCTCTCCTACCGCCACGTCGAGGCACTCCGTGCCGCGCACGAGCAGGTCGCCTCCGGCGTACTCGGCCAGCTCCACACGATCGACCTCGTCTTCCACAACGCCTACGGCCCCGACAAGGGCTGGTTCACCGACCCCGACCTAGCCGGCGGCGGCTGCCTAATCGACCTCGGCACCCACCTAGTCGACCTAGCGCTCTGGCTCACCGAAGCCACTGGGTCCAGCGGGATTGACGTCGAGACTGCCCGGACGCTTTCGTTGCACGGTCACGCGGTCGAGGATCACGCTTCGGCTGAGCTTTCACTGGGTGGTGTGCGGGCGCGGGTCGCCTGTTCTTGGTTCACCCCGGCCGGGCGGGATTGCGTCTTCGAGTGCACCGCTTGGGGGAGCGAGGGTGCGCTCTCAGTCCGCAACGTTGGTGGCTCCTTCTACGACTTCCGCGCCGAGCTCTGGCGCGGCACCGCTTCGGAGACGCTGATCGAGCCGCCCGACGAGTGGGGCGGACGCGCGATCGCCACCTGGGCGGAGCGACTGCGACACGATCGCAGCTTCGACCCGTCCGCCAACAAGTTGGAGGTAATCGCAGAGACGATCGACGCGATCTATGCGGCCGCGGGTAAAGGCGAGTAGTGAAGATCCTGATCAGCACCGACACGGTGGGCGGCGTCCTCACCTACACGACCGATCTGGCTGCCGCGCTGGAGGCGGCGGGAGACGAGGTCGTAGTGGCGACGATGGGTCCGCGCCTGCGCCGCGCCCAGCGGGAAGCGCTGCCGTCGCGGCTTTTCGAGAGCGGCTACCGCCTCGAGTGGATGGAGGACCCCTGGGACGAGGTCGAGGCGGCCGGCCGCTGGCTGCTGCAACTGGAGGAAGAGGAGCAGCTCGACGTCGTCCACCTCTGCTCCTACGCCCACGGCGCCCTCCCCTTCCGGGCTCCGAAGGTCGTCGTAGCCCACTCCGACGTCCTCTCCTGGTGGCGAGCCGTCCACAACACCGAGGCACCGGAAAGCTGGAACCGCTACCGAGAAGAGGCCTCCACCGGCCTAGCAAGCGCCGACGCCGTAATAGCCCCGACGGCAGCGATGCTCGAAGAGCTGGAAAAAGACCACGCCCTAGACCCCGAGAGCGCGACGATAATCCCCAACGGCTCCCCCACCCCGCCGGCGAATCCAGCCGCCTCAGGCGAACTGCATCAAATTTCCGGGCCGCCAGGCCGGAAATTTGATGCAGTTCGGGAGGGCGAACCGTTCGTGTTGGGGTCGGGGCGGTTTTGGGATGCGGCGAAGAACCTTGTGGCGTTGGATGCGACTGCGGCGGGGCTCGCTTGGCCCGTGGTGGTGGCGGGGGATCTGGGTGATGGGGCGGCGCCTCGGCATGCTCGAGCTACTGGCGTCCTTGACCGCGCTGCGCTGGCCGAGCTGCGACAGACAGCGCCGATCTACGCGGCACCCGCTGTCTATGAGCCGTTTGGGCTTGGGATCCTCGAGGCGGCTCGGGATCGCTGCGCGCTCGTCCTCGGCGACATCCCTTCCCTCCGCGAGCTGTGGGAGGACGCGGCGATCTTCGTCGATCCGCACGATCACAAGGCGCTCAAGGAAGTCCTTGCTTGCCTGATCGAGACGCCGCAGGTGCGCGACGACCTCGCCGTGCGCGCCCAGGAACGCGCCGCCGAGTACTCGATCGAGCGCACCGCCACCGCCTACCGCCAGCTCTACCAGCGCCTCTTGACCAAGGTCGCCGCATGAAGGTCGTCGTCTTCTCCCACTCGTTGGTCTCCGACTGGAACCACGGCAACGCCCACTTCCTCCGCGGCGTCGTCACCGAGCTGCAGGAGCGCGACCACGAAGTGACGGTCTACGAACCGGCCGACGGCTGGAGCCATGACAACCTCGTCCGCGAGCACGGCGAGGCGCCGTTGCGCGAGTTCGCCCGTGCCTTCCCGCACCTCCGCGGCACCCCCTACGACCCGCACGACTTCGACGTCGACACCGCCCTCGACGACGCCGACCTCGTCCTCGTCCACGAGTGGAACGAGGCCGACCTGGTCACCCGGATCGGCGCCCACCGCGCCCGGCACAACGGCTACCGGCTGCTCTTCCACGACACCCACCACCGCGCCGCCACCGCGCCGGAGGAGATGGCGCGCCTCGACCTCTGCAACTACGACGGCGTCCTCGCCTACGGCGAGGTGATCCGCCGCATCTACCTCGAACGCGGCTGGGCCGCCCGCGCCTGGACCTGGCACGAGGCCGCCGACACCCGCGTCTTCTACCCGATGCCGAGCATCGAGCCGGAGGCTGACCTGGTCTGGATCGGCAACTGGGGCGACGGCGAGCGCAGCGAGGAGCTCCGCACCTTCCTCCTCCGCCCCGCCCGGGCCGCGCACCTGCACGGCTCTATATATGGAGTGCGCTATCCGCGCTCGGCGCGGCTGCGGATCGCCCTCGCGCCCCGCCTCCACTACCGAGGCTGGGTCGCCAACCACCGCGCCCCCGAGCTTTTCGCCCGCCACCGCCTCACCGTCCACGTCCCGCGCCGCCCCTACACCGAGGCCCTCCCGGGAATCCCGACGATCCGCCCCTTCGAGGCGCTGGCCTGCGGCATCCCCCTGATCTCCGCCCCCTGGGACGACTGCGAGGGGCTCTTCCGCACCGAGCAGGACTACCTCATCGCCCGCGACACGAGGGAGATGCGCGAGGCGATGGAAGCGGTCCGCGACTATCCCGAGCTGGCGGCGCAGCTGCGCACGAGTGGGCTGGAGACGATCCGCACCCGCCACACCTGCGCGCACCGCGTCGACGAGCTGCTGGCGATCGACGCCGACCTGCGCGGCGAGACGGCGGTGGAGGCCGTGGGATGAGGATCGCCTTCTTCGGCTCGAGCCTCGTCTCCGCCTACTGGAACGGCGCCTGCACCTACTACCGCGGGATCGTCCGCGCGCTCGACGCCCGCGGCCACCGCGTCACCTTCTATGAACCCGACGCCTTCGACCGCCAGGCGCACCGCGACATCGACGACCCTCCATGGGCTGAGGTCGTCGTCTACGAGCCGAGCGACGAGCGCGCGGTGCGCGAGGTCGTCGCCGGCACCGCTGACTTCGACGTCGTCGTCAAGGCGAGCGGGGTCGGCGTCTTCGACACGGTCCTCGAGCAGGCAGTGGCTGAGCTAGAGGGACCGGAGGCGCGGATCTTCTGGGACGTCGACGCGCCGGCGACGCTCGCCTCGATGGAAGAGGCCCCTGAACAGGCCGAGAGCCCCCTGCGCGAGCTGATCCCTGCTTACGACATGGTCTTCACCTACGGCGGCGGCCAGCCGGTGATCGACCGCTATGCAGCCCTCGGCGCCCGCTCCTGCACGCCGATCTACAACGCCCTCGACCCCGAGACCCACCACCCGGAGCCGCCGCGCCCGGACCTCGCCTGCGAGCTCGCCTTCCTCGGCAACCGCCTGCCCGACCGCGAGGCGCGGGTCGAGGAGTTCTTCTTCCGTGTAGCCGAACTACTGCCGGACAGCGTCCTTATGTTGGGTGGCAACGGCTGGGAGGACCGCGTCGGCGATCTCGGCAACGTCCGCTATCTCGGCCACGTCCCCCCCGGCGATCACAACGCGCTCAACCGCAGCGCCCTCGCCGTCCTCAACGTCAGCCGCGAGAGCATGGCGGCGAACGGCTGGTCGCCGGCGACGCGGGTCTTCGAGGCAGCCGGGGCCGGTGCCTGCCTGATCACCGACGAATGGCAGGGCGTCGAGGACTTCCTCGCGCCCGGCGACGAGGTCCTTGTCGCCCGCGACGGCGCCGAGGTCGCCGAGCTGCTCGCCGAGCTCGACCCCGAGCGCGCCCGCGCGATCGGCGAGGCCGCCCTCGCACGCGTCCTCGCCGAGCACACCTACGACCGCCGCGCCGAGCAGGTCGAGGCGGTCCTCGCGGGAGCGCCGGCGCGATGAAGATCGTCTTCCTCGGCCTCTCGATTACCTCCTCCTGGGGTAACGGCCACGCGACCAACTACCGGGCCCTGGTTCGCGAGTTGAGCGGGCGCGGCCACGACGTCCTCTTCCTCGAGCGCGACAAGCCCTGGTACGCATCCGAGCGCGACCTGCCCGAGCCGCCCTGGGGACGGACCGAACTCTACGGCTCGCTGGAGGAGCTCGAGCAGCACGCCACCGCGATCGAAGCCGCCGACCTCGTCGTGATCGGCTCCTACGTGCCCGAAGGCGTCGCCGTTGCCGAATGGGTGCTGCAGCGCGCCGAGGGCGCCGTCGTTTTCTACGACATCGACACCCCGATCACTCTCGACAAGCTGCGCCGCGGCGACACCGAGTACCTCTCCCCCGCGCTGGTCAGCCGCTTCGACCTCTACCTCTCCTTCACCGGCGGCCCGACCCTGCGGGTGCTGGAAGAGGAGTTCGGGGCGCGCCGGGCGCTCGCCTTCTACTGCCTCGTCGACCCCGACGCCTACCGGCCGCTGCAGGAGACGCCGTACTGGAACCTCGGCTACCTCGGCACCTACAGCGACGACCGCCAGCCGCTCCTCGACCGCCTACTGATCGAGCCGGCGCGCCAGCTGGACGACTGCGACTTCGCGGTCGCCGGGCCGCAGTACCCCGAGGAGATCGAGTGGCCCAGCAACATCGAGCGAGTCGAGCACGTCGCGCCCGCCGACCACCCCCGCTTCTACGCCTCGCAGTGCTTCACCCTCAACGTCACCCGGGCGGAGATGCGCACCGCCGGCTGGTCGCCGAGCGTGCGTCTGTTCGAGGCCGCCGCCTGCGCGGTCCCGGTGATCTCCGACCGCTGGGACGGCCTCGACCAGATCTTCAGCCCCGGCGAGGAGATCCTCGTCGCCGACTCGCCCGAGGACGTCATCGACTACCTGACGAAGACCAGCGAAGACAAGCGGCTGGCGATCGGCGAGCGCGCCCGCGCCCGGGTACTGGCCGAGCACACGGCCAAGCGGCGTTGCGAACTGCTCGAGGCGGAGGTCGCGGGGATGGTGGCGAGATGACGCTCCAGGTCGAGGGCACGATCGCCGAGCTCGGCCCCTGGTTTCACAATCTGCACCTGCCCGACGGCAGGGAGACCGCCCCTGACCACCCGCTCGGCGACTTCCCGGCTTTCAAGTGGCACCAGATCGAGGACTCCCTGCCCGAGGACCTGAGCGGCGCCCGCGCCCTCGACATCGGCTGCAACGCCGGCTTCTACTCCTTCGAGCTAGCCGAGCGCGGCGCCGAGGTGCTGGCCCTCGACCTCGACGAGCACTACCTGCAGCAGGGCCGCTGGGCAGCCCAGTACCTCGACCCAGACGGCCGGGTCGAGTTTCGCCAGGGCTCGGTCTACGACCTGGTTGACGTCGAGGGGACCTTCGAGGTCGTCCTCTTCATGGGCGTCCTCTACCACCTGCGCTATCCCCTCCTCGCCCTCGACATCGTCGCCGAGAAGGTCGGCGGCACCCTCGTCCTGCAGACGCTGACGATGCCGGGAGAGGAGTCGCCGGGCACCCCCGAAGACATCGAGATCAGCGAGCGCAAGCGCCTGCTCGAGCCGACCTGGCCCCGCGCCGCCTTCATCGAGCACCAGCTCGCCGGCGACCCGACCAACTGGTGGGCAGCCAACCCCGCCTGCGTGGAAGCGATGGCCCGCTCCGCCGGCCTCCGCATCGCCGACCATCCCGCCCACGAGGTCTGGGTGTGCCAACGCGACCCGCAGAACGACCACGCCCGCGACCTCCGCACCGCCGAGCTCCGCGCCGCGACGCGTATGTCGACTTAGTTACCTCCTGGGTAACAAAGTCGACACGTCACTCTTCGAGCCAGCGGAAGTAGACGCCGTAGCGCAGGGCGCCCGTGAGGTTGACGCCGCCGGAGTGCGGCAGGTCGGGGGTCAGCATGATCGCGTCGCCGGGGTCGGCCTCGACCGGCGCCGGCCCCTCGGCGGTCTTCACCAGCAGTCCACCGTTGTCGCCGCGCCAGGGGCTGAGAGGGACGCCAACGATCCGCAGGTAGGTGCTGTCGCCAGCCCAAGCCGGCTCCTGGTCGAGGTGGAACTCGATCTCCGGCTCCGGCCCCACGTGCGGGAACTGCAGGAGGATCTGCGGCTCGCAGGACCGCCCGGTCCGCCACTCCTCCGGCAGCGACTCGGCCAGAGCGAGGATCTCTTCCCGTTCCCTCAGGTGCGGGAACCAGTGCATCCCCCACAGCCATTCGCCCAGCTCCTCGGCTGAGGCGCCGCGCTGCAGGAGGTCGAGGTGGAGCAGCCGTAGGGCATCGTCGATTCGCTCCTGGGGGATGACGCCACGGGCAAGCTCGAAGGAGCCTTGTACCGGCTGGGGTGGCACGCCCTGATCCTATGAGCTGCGCTAGCGCACGTACTCGCAATGACGGCTGCGGTCTTCGCCATTGCCGCCGATGCAGCGATCCTGGCCGCCGCGGCCGTCGAGCGCGTCGGCGCCGCCGCGGCCCAGCAGCGTGTCGTCGCGGGAGGAGCCGGCGAGGATGTCGGGGCCGGTCGAGCCCTCGATCTTCTCGGTGCTGCGGGAGATGCGACCGACGGCGCAACCGGGAACTTCCGGGTCGAGCACCGCCCCGCCGATCGTTGCGTCGACGACGGTCCCTTCGTTGCGGACCCGCGCGAACGAGGCGCTGTCGTTACCTCCCGGCCCACCGTTGAAGAAGTCTCCGTCGCAGGGCTGGCCGCCGACCATCAGGTCATTGCCGGGACCACCGATCATCAGCGCCGGCCCGCTCTGGTGCTGCGGGTGCAGGACGTCGACGCCGAAGAGGGCGTCGTTGCCGCCGCCGCCGACAAGCGTGTCGGGTTCGCCGTCGTCGCCTCCGTACAGCGTGTCGTTGCCGGGGCCGCCGTGGAGCCGATCGCTCCCGGGCCCGCCGTCGACGACGACGGAGACGCCGGGAGGCAGCGAGCGGTTGAAGGACGCCTCGTCGTTCCCGGCCCCGAGCGAGACGCTGATCGAGCTCACCCGCCCACCCTCGACCCGTACGGGGCCGCCCGAGCCGGTCGAGACGAGGTAGCGGGATTGCTGGTAGCCGATAGCCGCGGTGTCGGCCCCTTCGCCGCCGGTGATCGCGAGGCTGGAGCCCGGAGCGCCGCGGCCCAGCTCGACCCGGACCCCTAGACCGCCGGGGTCGGTCGCCGGTGCGGTGAGGACGTCCTCTACCCGGACCAGGTGCTCCTGTTCGGCGCCGCTGACGGTGCCGGTTTCGAGGTTGACGGTGACCGGGCCGCCGGCACTCATATAGGAGGCGATGTCACGCGCCCCGGGGCCACCGTCAACGCGGTCATGCCCGACCCCGCCGATCAGCACGTCGGAGTTGCCATTGCCGCCGTGGATGCTGTCGTCGCCGAGGCCGCCATCGACGTAGTCACGAGCCCCCGGCCCACCCTGCACCGTGTCGTTCCCGCTGTCGCCGAAGACCCGATCGCGCCCTGAACCGCCGTCGAGCCCGTCGGAGCCGCGCCCGCCGTGGACCAGGTCGGCGTCCCCCTTGCCATCGATCGTGTCGTTACCGCGCCCGCCGTAGATCCGGTCCCGCCCCCGGCCGCCACAGATCACGTCGTTGCCGCCCTGGCCGTGGATCATGTTCGGCCCGCGGCCAGCGACGATCACGTCGGGGCCGCGGGTGCCGTTGATCGAGCGGTCGTTGGAGAGGATCGTCGGCTTCCGCCCACCGCAGAGTGCCCCCCGGGCCTCCAGGCTCACAGGAAGCAGCAGCGCGACGAGGCCAACCGCCACCAGCACGACTGCGAGCCGTTTCCCTGCTCCACCCATAGTTCCCTTCCGAGAGCGTTCCTTTATTCCCTACCCGTCCCGGGCCGGGTGCAATACTCGAACTGTGGTCGAGACGCACGACTACGTGATCGTCGGCGCCGGCTCGGCCGGCTGCGTGCTGGCGAACCGGCTCAGCGAGGACCCTTCGGTGCGGGTGCTGCTGATCGAGGCGGGCAAGCGCGACCGCCATCCCAACATCAAGATCCCCGCCGCCTTCGCCAAGCAGTTCAAGACGAAGCTCGACTGGGACTTGGCGACCGAGCCGGAGCCTTACTGCGACAACCGCTCGCTCTACATCCCGCGCGGCAAAGGGCTCGGCGGCTCGAGCTCGATGAACGCGATGCTCTACGTGCGCGGCAACCCGCTCGACTACGACGGCTGGGCTGCCGCCGGCGCGGAGGGTTGGGGCTGGGACGAGGTCCGGCCCTACTTCCTCAAGGCCGAGGACAACCAGCGCGGCGCTTCCGAGTACCACGGGGCCGGCGGCCCGCTGCGGGTCGAAGACGAGCGCTCGCCGCGGCCGTTGACCGGCCGTTTCCTCGCGGCCTGCGCCGCGGCGGGCATCCCCCGGATCGCCGACTACAACGGCCCCGAGCAGGACGGCGCCTCCCTGGTGCAGGTGACGCAGCGCAACGGCAAACGCTGGAGCACCGCTGACGCCTACCTGCGGCCGGCGCTGGGCCGCCCGAACCTGGAGGTGGTGACCGGCGCGCTGGTCTCGGGGATCGAGATCGAGGGCGGCGCTGCCACGGGCGTGCGCTACTCGCGCCGCCGCGGCGGCGAGCAGCTGGCGCGGGCCGGACGCGAGGTGATCCTCAGCGCCGGCGCGATCGGCTCCCCACAACTGCTGCTGCTCTCCGGCGTCGGGCCCGCCGAGCAACTGCGCGAGGCCGGCGTCCCGGTGCACCACGAGCTGCCAGGGGTCGGCGAGAACCTGCAGGACCATCCCTACTCGCTCTGCAGCTGGGACGTGCCGGGCGGCGGCTCTCTTGCCGACGCCGAGAAGCCAAAGGCGCTGCTCGAGTACCTGCTGCGCAAAACCGGCCCGCTCACCTCCTCGGTCGCCGAGGCCTTCGCCTTCGTCCGCAGCCGTCCCGGCCTGCCCTCACCCGACCTCCAGTTCCACTTCGCCCCGGCGTACTTCAACGACAACGGCTTCGACGAATACGACGGCCACGCGGTCAGCTTCGGCCCGGTCCTGGTCAAACCGCGGGCACGCGGCTGGGTCCGCCTGCGCTCATCCGACCCGGCAACGAAGCCGCGCATCCTCACCAACTCCCTCTCCGAGCAAGAGGACGTCGACGCGCTCGTCGCCGGCATCCGCCGGGCGCGAGAAATCGCAAGCGAGGGACCGCTCGCCGAGGTGCTCGGCCGCGAGCTCTTCCCCGGTCCGGAGGTCGATACCGACGAGGCGATCGCTGCCGACGCCCGCCGCCGTGCCGAGCTCCTCTACCACCCGGTCGGCACCTGCCGCATGGGCAACGGAGACGACGCGGTAGTCGATCCCGTTCTCCGCGTCCGCGGCCTCGAGCGCCTTCGCGTAGTCGACGCCTCGGTGATGCCGCTGATTGTCTCCGGCAACACCAACGCCCCGACGATCATGATCGCCGAGAAAGCCGCCGACCTGATCCGCGCCGCCGCCTAGTCGCAACGACGCACGACACCTGACCCTCTAACGGCGATGGATCGACCAGGTCTTGCGCCCTCGCAAGTAGGCGTCCGAGTTTCCGAACAGGGCAAAAAATTCAGAGAAGTACGGAATGTCGCCCCGTCCGTTGCCTCGAAACCCAAGCTCGCTCAAGACTTTCCCGACGAAGCGCGCTAGCTGCAGCACGTACATCCGCTCCCAGCGCCGGGCAAATTCGGTTTCTAGCGAGCGTAGGACCATCGCCCCGGGCGAGTCGATCAACTTCCCGTCCTCAGTGAAGAAGCGGACCATCATGTGCGGTCCAGCCGCCTGTTCCATCGCATAGGCGTTGGCGAGATGGTGTCGCTGGTGCCGCTCTCGGTAGTGCTTGGCAAGCACCGGCTGGGTGACCTGCGCCACCCATTCAGCGATCGGATCTTCGCGCTCTTGGACTCCGGCCGCACGCGTTACGAGGTCGAGGTTGTAGTAGCGCGTCAGATTGTCCGCGAAGTTGGAGAGCGTCCCGATGATGCCCTTGTGGATCTCCGTCTGAGGCAGACGACGGTCGGCATCTAGGCTCAGGCCCTTCGCCACCTTATCCACAGCCTCGAGCAGCGATGAGAGATCGTGTCGGTACCGCCTCACCTGCTCATTCGATGGAAAGTCGCCCTCCCGCAGCGCGTGGTCGACTACCAGGATCAGCTTGCAGGATCGCTCGAGCCCAACTGAGAGGGCGAAGAAGGCCTGCGCGTAAAACGCCCTCTCGGCGTAGTTGGCGCGACCGAGAGCGGTGGCGCCGACGGCGAGGTGCTCTGCCGCTAGTCCTGCCTCATTGGCAAGTGCGTGGAAGATCTCGTCGGTTTCAGGCACGTTCCGTCCGCGTAGCCAGCTCCGCCGCTGGGTCGGGATAGGCGAAGGAGCTGAAGCCCAGCCATTCGGGGAGGCTGCGGACGAGGTGGTCGGGGCCCGTCACCTTGACCCGGCGCGAGCTCATCGCTGCGCCCAGCTCGAGTTTGCCTAGCCAGACCTCGGCCATCGCCTGCGCCTCGGCGTCGACGTTGAGGTCGATCGGAAAGCCGGGATCGGTGAGGCAGAGGTCGGCGTTGCCAGCCTCGGCCACCATCCACCAGGCGCGCTTTCCCTCCTCGGCGTCGCGGTAGCGGAAGAAGGTGACCACCCGCTCCTCCGGCAGACGGTCGAGGCGAAGGCTTCGCTGCATGTCCCACATCAGCAGCGCCGGATCGGCCTCCTCGGCGCTGACCTCGCGCTTCAGCCATTCGCGGCTCCAGGTCCCAAGCCCGACGACGAGCGGCCCGAGCGCTTCGCCCGCCGGCGTCAGCTCGTAGGCGTTGCCGCGCTCCCCCTGCAGCGGCTCGCGCGTGATCAGCCCCGAGCGCTCCATCTCCCGCAGCCGTTTGCTCAACAACGAGGAGGACATCCGCGGCACTCCGCGCTGCAGCTCGTTGAATCGCGTGCTGCCCATCAGCAGCTCCCGCAGCACCAGCAGGGTCCAGCGCTCCGTCAGCACCTCGGCGGCCTGGGCGACCGGGCAGAACTGTCCGTAGCTCTCAGCCATCTCCCCAGAGGCAGTGTAGGCACCCAACTGCAGATTTAGAAGTTGATCGGCCCCCGGCGCGGGCGTAGAACAAGAGTCATCAACAGAACCATTAAGCAACCAAAGAAGGAGCCTCAACAGTGACCCCCAGCACCGACGCCCCCAGTCCCAGCCCCGAGCTGCGGCAGAAACACCGGAAGATGTGGGCCTCCGGCGACTACCCGTCGATGGTCGAGACCTTCCTCCTGCCGCTCGGCCCGCGCCTGGTCGAGGCCTGCGAGATCGGCCCGGGCGACCGCGTCCTCGACGTCGCCGCCGGCACCGGCAACGCGGCGATCGTCGCCGCCCAGGCCGGAGCCGAGGTCGTCGCCAGCGACCTCACCCCGGAGCTCTTCGAAGCCGGCCGCGCCCGCGCCGAGGCCGAGGGGGTCGAGCTGGAGTGGGTCGAGGCCGACGCCCACGACCTCCCCTTCGAGGACGGCAGCTTCGACGTCGTCATCTCCTCGATCGGCGTGATGTTCGCGCCCTTCCACCAGAAAGCGGCCGACGAGCTGGTGCGCGTCTGCAAGCCGGGCGGCAGGATCGGTCTGCTGAGCTGGACGCCAGAGGGGATGATCGGCGGCCTCTTCCGAGAGATGGGGCAGTTCATGCCGCCGCCGCCGGAGGGCGCGCAGCCGCCGCCGCTGTGGGGCGGCGAGGAGCATCTCCGCGACCTGCTCGGGGATCGGGTGGAGCTGGAGCGGGTCGAGAAAGGCGTGCTCGAGGTGACCGCCTTCCAGCGGCCCGACGACTACGGCGAGCACTTCAAGGAGCGGTACGGACCGACGATCGCAGCGCGGGCGAATGCCGAGAAAGAGGGCCGGGCGGAAGAGTTCGACCAGGTCCTGAGCGACTTCTGCGGCGAGTGGAACCGGGGCAGTGACGACGACGCCCTTTTCCACATGGAGTACCTGCTCACCGTCGGGCGGCGAACGGCATGAGCGGCCGGCGCCCGAGCTACGACGCGGTCATCGTCGGCGCTCGCGTCGCCGGCACGCCGGCGGCGGCGCGGTTGGCGGAGCAGGGCTGGAAGGTCCTGCTCCTCGACCGCGAACCGCCCCCGGCCGACACCCTCTCCACCCACATGATGTTCCCGAACACGCTGGCGCGACTGGCCGAGCTGGGGGCGCTGCAGCGGATCGAATCGCGGCACCGGGTCAACCTGGTC
>DASZNP010000038.1:0-8311 GCA_035551255.1 Solirubrobacterales bacterium | reverse complement strand
GGTCGAAGCGGCGGAGGTCGCCGAAGGCAACGCCCCGGGCGACTTCGAGCTGAGCCATCTTCACGATCTCCGCGATGTCCTCGCGGTTGCGCAAACGGGAGATGACACGGCGGATACGACTTGCTTCCTTGCTCATGGTGATCCTCTCTCTCACCGCCGCCGCTTCCGTGACAGCGGCGGTGAGCAGGGTTGTGAGGCCCGCCGCGGCGAGACCTCGGAGTAGAGGGTCAGGCGCCGTCGGCGACGCCGGCCCGTGAACCGGTGCCCAGCGCCGGGGGTCAGGCGGTGGCGAAGGGCAGCTCGGCCAGGTGCATGACGCGCGCTCGGCTCGCCGCCTTGATCGCGCGCCCGGCCATCGCCAGGGCGGACTTCGGCGGCATCCCGGCCCTCAGTTCGCGATCGAGGATCCGCTGAGCTTCCTCGCGGTGGCCCACCATGAGTGCGTGCGAGTCGGTTAGAGCCTCACCATCGGTTATGGTCGTCGGTACAGGGGCAGCGTGAGTCGTAGTCATCGCTGTTCCTTTCCGCGGGGTCCATAGCCCCGCATCTTTTGAGGGGAGGGCCGTTCGAGCGGTCCCCCCTTTTCTTGGATTGGTCACTCCGTCGGGCCGCCCACTCGCGACTTCCGCCGGCTTGCGCCGCAGGGCGCTTCTCTGGTTTCGCCGATCACTGGCGCGCCTGCCCCTGAGAACGCATCGCCGGGCTTCGACAAAGGCCGTGCGCTTGCGATCGCTGAGGGAGAGGCTGTTTGTTCTGGTGCTTGGAGCGGTCCTAGACGCGGGGCTTCACGGAGATGGCGTGGAGCACGGCGGTGGATCGAGAAGAAAGCAAGACCTTGGTCTTGACGATCGCTGGCGGACTCTGGTTCGAGTGCTTATGTGGACCGCTTGAAAGCGGGAACTGCCGTGAAATGGCTTGAGAGATAAGGATTCAGAGGGTAGGGCCTCGCGGGGATCTGTCAAGCAGGTGTCCGCCTGGCTCTACCCCTACGCCTGCACCTCACTTCCCCTTTGCAGAGAAGATGGGCGGACAGGTTGCGGATTTGGCTGCCTGGAGCCAAATCAATCGCGAACCGATGGTTGTCTAAGGGCCTCACGACCGTGTATTTGCGGACATGGAACACGCCCTGACGGACACCTGACGGACCTGTTTCACGGCCTGGCGGACGTGTTTTTTGCCCTGCCGGACATAGAAAATACTTCGGTCGGTGTTGGCGATCACGACGGGTGCGCCGCGATCAGATCAGCGCTCCGCGCCGCTCCCCATTGGCTCGCGTCCTGTCCTTCCAATGAACCGGCGCGGGCCCTTGCTGGGAGCTGCTGGGGCTGTATTGAGTTGGACGTGATCACCTCGCCTTTGGACCCGCCGGCGACCCGCAGCTCGTCGCCGGGCAACGCTGCCCGCCGTTCTACCTCATCCTGACTGAGCCCTCGCAGCTCGCGGGCATCTTTCTAGCCTTTCCGAGGAACTTGATGTCCGTGCTCATTCTCCTGCTCCTCAATCCCCGCGGCGATGCGGGGCGGGGCCACCTCCCGCCATCTAAGCGTCCGAACTTCCTTAGGACAGGCAGTAGCCAAGTAGCCATCCGGGTCGAATGTGCGCCTTGGGATCGAGACCGCGACCCAGGGCCCTATTAGGGGTTTATTCAGCACCGCGCCCAGAACAAACCGCAGGAGGAAAGTAATGCCAGCTCGTCGACATGTAACCCTCGCTCTCGGCCCAGTTCTAACGGCCCTGCTAGCCGCGGCGGTTTTCGCCACCCAAGCGTCTGCCGTAAACCCAGACGCATGCGGCGCGATCACGGAGCACACGATTGCGAAGGCGTTCGAATTGAACAACACGATCGAGCACAAAATCCTCATCCGCGAATCCGGCGATCCAAGCGGGGCTCTCCAGGAGCGATGCAACGCCTACGCATACAAGGGAGCGAAGCCGACTAACCCCGCCAAGCGTCGAGCAACCCTGCTGGCGGGAAATGGCGCCGAACTGAGAATCGAAACCTGGGTTGCGGACTCCGGTCAGTCTTCGGCGGTCTGGTTCGCGAACTTCGACAGGAAGCTGGAAGCACTGAGGAAGCAAGCCCGGACCCAATACGTCGAAGGTCTCGGCGGCTCCACCTATAAGCCACCCCGCTTCGGGGCCGAGGGGTCAGCGGGCTACCGAGGAGTTGCCGGGGCTCTGCGCAAGGTACGGACCATCTGGTGGGAGCACAACTCCGGCACCCTCATCGTCATCAGCGCCGTGGAGGCCAAGAGCAAGCCTCTGCCGGCCTCGCTGCTGACCCCGGGAGCGTCCATCGTTCCAGGCGTGCTCTAACTGTCCGGATCCGAGCTGCCGGCAGGTCCGATTCACATCGGCTCAACGCCGAACTCGAGACCTGCCGTGCGGTCACATTATCCAGTCGTACGTCCTGACCGAGGACCGTAGGGCCAGCATGTCATGCTTGCGCGGTCCGGGCCCGGCGCCCGTACTACCCTCGCCGGCCTGGTGGGTGGTCCTCATGGTCTGCGGGAACATCGCGCCCGGGATCAGGTTCGGCGGCTGGCTTTCCCGCGGCGACGCCTCGCCCCCGCGCGCCCTCCGCCGAGGTAGGTGTAGTAGAGCCCACGTCCGTCGGAGCCCTGCGCCAAGAGACGTCCGGCCTCGAGCCGCACGACGCGGCGACCAGACCAAGCCGGGACGGTTGGCGAGTCGGGATCGACTTCGAGGATTCGGAATTTCTTCCGGTCCTGGCGGCGACGGTATTCCTGACCCTGGACGAGCAGGTCAGGGTGGTCTCTGAGACCCTCGCGCGAGAGGCCCCTCGGCTTTGCGGCGCTGAAACCATGGAGCGAGAGCTCACCCTTGCTCTTGGCCGTCAGGTCCGCCCTGCAGGAACCTTCGGCCCCAACCACGCCGAGCCCTTGCGGGAGCTCGGAGAGCGGAACCTCTACCTGGGAGCCGGGGTCCCACTCGGGCAGCGAGATCACGCACCTCCCCGCCCGGGGTTCGACCGCGAGGACCTTGAAGTCGGTGCGGTAGCCACGCGGCAGCCGCCGCCAACCGTGGAAGCGGAAGTTGACACCGGCCCCGGCCGCATCGCAGGCGAGCAGTCCGTCGAGCGAGACACGGCCCTTGCTGCCATCCTCGCGCTCGATCGCTACCCACTCGCCGTCGAGCCTCGTCACCGTGAAGCGGCGACGGTTGACCCCGGAAAGGGGAAAGAAGCGCTGGCCCTGTCGGATTCGCACCGGGTGGCGTCGGTTGCGGGGTCCGGGACCCTGCTTGAGGTTTAGGGTGTGGCCGCCGGCCATCTCAGTCAGCCCCGGTCGAGCATGAAGTTCAGGAGGCGGGCGGCACCGACCACGTATACGCCATCGACCAGCCGCGGGTGATCTGTGGAGCGCTGAACGCATAGCACCGCGATCACTTCGCGCGCCTGTCCGTAGTTGGCGAGGGCCCAGCGAGCCTGACAGCGCGCCTGCTCGAGGTCCGGACGCCGGGGGGTCGAGGTCTTGGTCTCGACGACGAAGGTCACCGCCGGCGAGTGAACAAGGTGGTCGATATTGCCGCCACCCTCTTTGGGAATGTCGTGGGAGACGAGCCAACCGCGAGCCTCCAACGCCCACAGCCGTGATCCGATGCGCTCCTCGGAGATCGCACCGAGGCGGTAGCCCCGGCCGAGCCGCAACTGGCGTCGGGCTTCGCCTGCGAGCAGAAGGCCGAAGGCGCAAGGAAGCGCCGCCAAGCCACCTGCCGCACCGGGCCCGAGCACCGCCGCAAGAGCGAAGGCGGCGACGGCAAAGAGGCCGAGCCTGGTGCCCTGCTCGCGATGATCGCGGGCCCGACGGCGCAAGCTCTGTCCGGGTATCGCTTCGGCCTGCATCACCCTGAAGTTAGGAAGCCACCAGGACAGAGATTTCACAGCCGACAGCCTGCGGTCGGCGCGGCGCTTCTCAGCAGAGGTCTTCGATTGCCTGAAAGGCATGGAGGGCCACCCCCAGTAGCGCCTCTGCAACACGGTCGCAGTCAATCGGCTCGCCCATCGGTAGATCGCCGTCCCGAAGGCCGTTGGCGAGCGGCTCCATCGCAGCGAGGCAGCCCGCCAATGACCAAAGGCCGCCGATCGAGCTCGGGCTCGCTGACGGGTGCGGCGTTGAGATGATCAGCTCGACGATCTCCTCCCGGGCCCTCGATGACGAGCTGCTTCCCCAAACCTGCGCGGCTGCCCGAATCGCCTCGGCGCAGATGTCGGCGAAGAGGCCGAGCTGCTCGGCCGTGAACTCCCCTGGCCCGCAGTCCCCTTCGGTCCGCTCGATGACAACGCGGGCGGCAACGGCGAGCGTCTCGGTGACGCGGGCGAACCAGGTCCCGAGGCTCGCATCGGGTGCTACCAGGTACTTCTCCTCGGCCTGGGCGAGGCCTCGCTTGACGACGAGGGTTGCCGTTGCACGTCGCTGGGATTCCCCGCGGGACCACTGCGGCTGTGGCGGATCTCGTTCGCGGCGAGGGCGAAAAGGGAGCCTGCCGGGGCCAGTCATCGACTTGCCTCACTTCGCGGGATCGACAAGCTCGCCGGGGCCGATCAGCAGGAAGGGGCGCGGAACGGGTCGACCTGCAGCGCGCCGATCCTGGGCATTTCGCGCGGCCCGGATCCGCTCGCCGGGAGGCTCCGCGGGGACCCGCCAGGCCCGAAGCGTCCGCTGATGGATGTCCCGGGCCACGCAGACGAAGATGTTTCGGCGACCCAGGTAAAGCCGTTTGGGTTGGGGCGTGACCCCTCGGGAGCGCTGCTCGCGGGTCTGCGTCTGGGCGGGCCCGAGCAGATAGCTGGTGAGGGCCCCGTCGAGGATCTCGATGAATCGCGAGGCGCGCTGGGCGTCGGGGACCGCGAAGAAGAGGATGGGTGGGCGGCCCAGATCCTTGTAGCGGGGGTGGGCCTTCCACCAGCCGGTGAGGAAAGCGTCGTAGTCGAGAGCCTTCTTCCGCACCGTCTGGTCGTTGTTTCCCCACTCGATCTCGACCAGGAGGTCGGTGGTCACCTTCTCTCCCCCGGGCTTTTTCAGCAATAGCTCGAGAGTGAGGTCCGGGACGACGTTGCTGAACTCGCTGCCGGCGAAGTCGATCGGAGCGTTCTCGCGCAGATCCGTCGGCGTCATCCGCCGGGGAGCCTCCCGGCGCTCCTTGATCATCGGCACCTCGATCTTGCCCGACCGCGGGCCATGCCAGTCGATGAGGTTTCGCGGCGCCAGCGAGCGGAACGCAAACAACCACTCATTGCGAGCGAGGTCGTGGACAACATGCTGGGCACTGTGGAGCTCGGGGGCCCTCCACGCTCCCGAGGCCGGATGGTCGGGGGCGTCCCGCAGTAGGTCGAAGCCGGCGCTCTCCAGGACATAGATCCGTTTGCCGCGCCCCCGGACCTTTCGAAGCCCGACCTCCCCTCGTCGGATCATTCGCTGGCGAACAAGCAGCGAGAGCTCGCGGCGGACCTGTCGCTCCCCCGTTGACATCAGGAACTCCCGCTGCACCTGGCCGGCGCTCAGGACGCGGAGCTCGTAGAGCGCCTCGAGAATCGAGCGTTGCTCGACGTTCAAAGCCTTGTGGTGCATCTGAGGCGGGTCGGTCGGCGGGTCCTCCCAGGTGATCCCGGCGGCCCGATCGCGCATCAGCTCGACTTCGCGGTAGCCGTCGGCGAGCGGCTTGTTGGTGGGGGTTCCGAGCGATGCGACCTCGGCCTGGCGCCTACCGCGGCGGACTGGGAGGCTCTGTGGCGGACCCGGGGCGATCTTCGTCTCCTGCTCGACCGCCTTCGGTGCACTCTCGACCCGGGGTTCTGCTGCAGCCTCCGCCGGGAGGCCGCCTTTTCGCCGGACGGGCGCAGGCTTCTCCTTCTCCCCGGTAGCCGGGGGATCCGGCGGGGTGTCCGGATCCTGCTCCTGCTCCTGCTCGCCGCCGATGTCGCGCAGGCCCTCATTGTCGCCCCGGCCGGTCAGCTCGGACGGTGGCGCGATCACCTCCGGGTCGTAGCCCCCTTCCTCGCGCATCCGTGCCGCGATCGCCTCGAGCCTTTTCGGATCGCGCTGCCAAGGAATCGTGACTACGGTGAAGGAGCTGGAGACCGACCTACCCGCCTGCAGGACCGCGATCGCATGCCCGATGTCGAGCCCGGTGAGCTGGTTGACCTCTACCCGCGTGCGCTTCAACTCCGATAGCCCTCCGGAGAGGCGCTCCTCGTAGGCGGGGTTCAGGCGGTTGATCGCAGCGCGCGCGTCCTCTTCTGCCGAGCGCAGATAGAAGCGGTTGCTGCAAAGCGCGTCGATGGCTTGGCGAAGTTCGGGAGTCATCTGCCCACCGTGCTGCCACCCGAGCACCAGGTCGAGTCCGGCGGAGCGGTCGTGCTCCATCATCCGGGCGACCGTCGGGGTGACGAGGGGACCGGCATCGTCGATGATCACAACCACGCGGCTGCGCTCCTCCTCGGGGAGCTTCTGCTGGGCGAGGATCGCCCGGTGGACCAGCTGGATCGCAAACTTCAGTAGGACGATGGCGTCCGGATGATCCGGGACCCGACCCGCGATGACGAGCGCCTCGCGGCGACGGATCACTTCGTCGAAGCTGACGGTGACGGGATGGTGCAAGACGGTGTTCAGGCACTCGTCGCCGAGCAGGGTCTGGATCTTGTTGTAAGGGGCCTCGAGCCTCATCACCGCCTGGCTCGGCGATTTCTGCAGCTGGGCCGGGAGGATCCGGGCGAAGTGGTCCCATACCGCATGCCAGCGTGGGTCGCCGGCGAGCCTTGCGATCTTCTCCGCCCGCCATTCGGCGGCGTCGTCATCGGAGGCAAGCCAGCGGGCGGTGTGCCAGAAGGTCGGTTCCTCCTCGAGGGCAAGGGTGGCCCCGCGGGCCATTTTGAAGCTGCGCTGGGAGGCATTGAGGGCCTGGCTGTCGCCCTCCTCAGTCCGCGAGACGTCGACCATCGCCTCGCTGAAGATCGAGGCCTCGGCCTGCAGGTCGCGACTCTCCGTCCGCAAAGCCAGGCCGATGAGTGGGTGGGCGACGTCGAGGAAGTGAACCTTGCGCCAGCTCGGCATCAGCCCCGCTGCGGCTTCGGCTAGCTCGTCCTTCGGGTCGATGACGATCACCGCGGCATCGGGATCGAGCGCTCGGACCTCGCTGATCTTCGCCAACAGTGACGTCTTTCCGCCGCCCTGGACCCCGGATACCTGGGTCCCGTACTTGAAGTCGCCGGCGCGGATCCCGATGAAGTTGCCGCGCAGGTCAGTCGCGATCGCCTTGGCGCGCTCACCCGGCTGCAGGACCTCGGGAGGGACGGCGAGCTGGGGGACGTTCGAGCGGGTGAGCGAGACGTTCTTTGCGAATGCGGTGGGGATCTGCCAGAGGGCGGCGATCTCAAGGCTCGAGTACACGCCCCGCCACCAAGAGGGGACCGGGTTTGACTCAGCCCGAAGCGTCCTCTCTATGTAGAGGCGGCGGCGCAGGAGCGGCCGGCGCTGGCGCAGGTGGTTCTCGCCGCCCTCGGCACTCGCCTCGATCGCCCCGGCGACGTGCCGCGCGGCCTCATAGGTCTCCGCACCGACCCGGATATCGCAGAAGCTCAATGGCCGGAAGACGACAGCATCGGTGGAAGCGCGCTCCTCGCGCTGCTGCACGGCATCCGGTGCGGGGGCCTCGCGGGCCGTGGAGCGGCGCTGAACCGAGATGCCGCGCGCGGCCCGCTGGAAATGGTTGGGCACCGGACTGATGACGATTTGAACCAGGACCCGCTGGCGAGTCTCCGCCATCACCGAGAGGAGCGCATCGCTCGGGGCCTCCAAGTAAGGCTCGGCGCCTTGGAGGCTGCGCTCGAGTGGGCGGTCCAAGGCACGGGCGAAGGGCTTTGCCTTCTTCAGGCGCACTACCTCTTTCAACCAGCGCCGTAGTGCCTCCGGAGCACTGCCGCCGACCTCGGTCAGCTTCGCATCGGGGTAGCGGCTCGCCAGTACTCCCCGAAGCGCCCGCAGATTCCCCTCCCCGGCCGGCACCGCGATGCCGATCCGCTGCTCGGAACCGCCACCGGATTTCACCCCCGAGATGAGCTCCAGCGTCGCAAGCGGCGGAGAGCCCTTGGCAACGCGCACCCACCAGCGTTCGCGGGTGACGCTACCGAGGGCCTCGATCAGGCCGGCGATCTGCGCCGGGGATGCCTCCGAGCTTCGTCCAGGGGTGATCAGGAGCCGCTGCATGGTGCGCCGTCTGCGCGCCAGCAGGCGAGTCGACCCGACCGGCACCAGACTGATGACACAGCCGAAGAGGACGATCGACAGGGTTG
>DASZNP010000037.1:0-4671 GCA_035551255.1 Solirubrobacterales bacterium | reverse complement strand
ATCGGCATCCCGTGCACCGACCCGGAGCGCTCGCGTGCGTTCTACGTCGAGACGCTCGGGTTGCGGCCCGACGAGCATGGCCACTTTGAATTCTGGGCCGGCAACACCTGCTTCTGTCTCTGGGAGCCGGCCAAACTCGGCATCGAGTTCGCACCGCAGAAAAACGCCCATCCCGCGCTGCACGTCGACGACGTCGCCGCGGCCCAGAAGGAGCTGGAAGCCAAAGGCGTCGAGTTCGCCGGCGACATCTTCGACACCGGCGTCTGCCACATGGCTTTCTTCACCGACCCCGACGGCAACGACCTCATGCTGCACCACCGCTACGCACCCTATGAGTGAGCGATTGGTGAATTAAGGGCCCTATAGGGGCCAAAACTCACCAACCGTTAAGCCCGCGCCGCGATCTCCTCGCGGATCTCACGCGGGAGCATGAAGCGGACGTCCTCGTGGACGGTGCGGAGCTCGGAGACGTCGTCGGCGCCGCGCTCGCGGAAGAAGGAGACGAGGCGCTCGACGAGCTCCTCGGGGGCGGAGGCGCCGGACGTGATGCCGACGGTCTCGACGCCGTCGAGCCACTCCTCCTGCACCTGGGTGTGGTTGTCGATCAGGTGGGAGGCGGCGCCGTGTTCGCGCGCCACCTCGACCAGGCGGTTGGAGTTGGAGGAGTTGGTCGAGCCGATCACCAGCACCAGGTCGCACTCGCGCGCCAGCTGCTTGACGGCGATCTGGCGGTTGGTGGTCGCGTAACAGATGTCGTCTGACTTGCTGGCGACGATGCCGGGGAACTTCGCCCGCAGGGCGGCGATCACCTCGGCCGTCTCGTCGACGGAGAGCGTCGTCTGGGTGATGAAGGCGACTTTGCCCGGGTCCGGAACCGCGAGCGACTCGACTTCGTCGGCGGTTTCGATCAGGACGATGCTGTCGGGCGCCTCGCCGGTCGTCCCTTCCACCTCCTCGTGGCCCTCGTGGCCGATCATGATGATCGTGTTGCCCTGGGCGGCGAGGCGGCGGGCGGAGACGTGGACCTTGGTCACCAGCGGGCAGGTCGCGTCGATCGTCTGCAGGTTGCGAGCGGCGGCGTTCTCGTGCACGCTCGGCGCCACCCCGTGGGCGGAGAAGACGACGATCGCGCCCTCGGGCACCTCGGTCTCCTCCTCGACGAAGATCGCGCCGCGCTTGGCCAGCTCCTCGACCACGTGCTTGTTGTGGACGATCTCCTTGCGGACGTAGACGGGCGCGCCGTGGAGCTCGAGCGCGCGCTCGACCGTCTGCACGGCGCGGTCGACGCCAGCGCAGTAGCCGCGCGGCGCAGCCAGAAGGACCCGCTTGGGGCCGGTGAGGGTGGCAGGCATTCCTTCAGGGTACCGATGGCGCGCTTGCGGCCGGTCTCGCGAGATCGCCCCGAATTTGCGGCCTAAGTAGCCTTGCGGGATGGCCACCTCTGGACGCCACCTCGACCGCCTGACCTCTGTGGACGCCTCGTTCCTGACGAACGAGAGCTCGAGCAGCCACATGCACATTGGCGCGATCCTGATCTTCGAGGGACCGCCGCCGCGCTACGTCGACTTGGTCGAGCACGTGCGCGGTCGCCTGCCGCTGGTGCCGCGCTTCCGCCAGAAGCTCGTGGTGCCGCCGCTGGAGGCTGGGCGGCCGCTCTGGGCCGACGACGTCAACTTCAACCTCACCTACCACATCCGCCACACCGCGCTGCCCGATCCGGGCGGCGAGGAGGAGCTGAAGAAACTCGCCGGGCGGATCTTCTCCCAGCAGCTCGACCGGCTGAAGCCGCTCTGGGAGCTGTGGCTGGTGCAGAACCTCGAACGCGACCGCTTCGCGATCCTGACCAAGACGCACCACGCGATGGTCGACGGCGTCTCCGGGGTCGACATCGGCACCGTCCTCTTCGACCTCGAGCGCGACGCCGAGCCGATGAACCTCGAGGACGAGTGGGTTCCGCAGCCTGAACCGGGGACGACCGAGCTGGTCGCCCGCGGGATCGCTGACGCGGTGGCGGCGCCGATCAAGCTCGCCGAGCGGGCCGTCGACGTGGTCAAGAAACCGGAGACGACGGCGCGCAAGCTGGTCGAGGCGCTGGAGGGGGTCGGCGAGATCGCCAGCGCCTTCGCCGACCCGGCGCCGGACGTGCCGCTGAACGAGGAGATCGGGCCGCACCGCCGCTACGTCTGGGCGCGCTCGGAGCTCGCCACCTTCAAACGGATCAAAGACACCTTCGGCGGCACCGTCAACGACGTCGTCCTCGCGGTGGTGACCGGCGCCCTGCGCGAGTGGCTGCACGTGCGCCGCGTCCGCACCGAGGGGCTGGAGCTGCGGGCGCTGGTCCCGGTCTCGATTCGCGGCGAGGACGAGCGCGGCAACCTCGGCAACCAGATCGCCCTGATGCGCGGGCCGCTGCCGGTCTACATCGAGGACCCGGTGCGGCGACTGCGGACGATCAGCGACGCGATGGCGGGCCTGAAGCGCTCCAAACAGGCGCTCGGCGCCGAAGTCATCTCCCGCTTCAACGACTTCGCCCCACCGACGATCCTGGCGCAGGCCGCGCGGATCAACTTCTCGACCCGGCTCTTCAACCTCATCGTCACCAACGTGCCGGGGCCGCAGATGCCGCTCTACGTGCTGGGCAAGGAACTCGAGGACGTCTTCCCCGTCGCCTTCCTGCCGCAGAACCACTGCCTGGCGGTGGCGATCATGAGCTACAACGGCAAGGTCGGGTTCGGCCTGCTCGCCGATTACGACTGCATGACCGATATCGACGTCGTTAGCAACGGACTCAACAACGCCCTGGCCGAGCTCGAGGCGGCGGCCGGCAAGGCCGCCAAAGCGGCTTGAGCCCAACTTCGGCCGGGTAGCGAAGAGGCGACGCCCGCCCCTCCCTAGGCTTTCCCCATGCCCCTGCTTCTGATCCTGCTCTTCATCGTCGTCCCGATCGCGGAGCTCTACGTGATCATCCAGGTCGGCCAGCTGATCGGCGTCGTGCCGACCTTGATCCTGCTGCTGGCCGATGCGCTGCTCGGCTCCTGGCTGCTGAAACACCAGGGACGGAGCGCCTGGCGACGGTTCAACGAAGCGCTGGCGGCGCGGCGGTTCCCGGGACGGGAGGTGGTGGACGGAGCCCTGATCATCGTCGGCGGCACGCTGCTGTTGACGCCGGGCTTCCTCACCGACATCGTCGGCGTGTTCCTGCTGCTGCCACCAACGCGAGCGATCGCCCGGCGGGTGCTGAAACGGTTCACGATCGGGCGCTTCATGGTCGTCGGGATGCCGGGCGGCGGCCGGGGAACGTTCGGGGCGCCGCCGACCAACGGGGGCCGGCGACCGTCCCGCGACTACGACTACGACGCCTCCGCCGAAGAGGTCCCGAACGACGGCAGCACCGAGCCGCGCTTGCCCCGGAGCGATCAGCCCTGAGATGCCGGCCGGCGAGCGGCAGACCGCGCGGCTCCTCGCCCGCCCACCGACCGCCGACGACCGCGCCCTCTACCACGCCCACTTCACAAGGCCGGAGATCGAGAGCTGGCTGCGCCCCTCCCCCCTGCCGCCCTTCACCGCCCAGGTAATTGACGAACTGGTCGAAGGCGACCAAGTCCACTGGCAGGACCACGGCTTCGGCCCCTGGGTCCTCATAGAGAAGGAGACCGGTGCCTTCTGCGGCCGTGGCGGCCTCGCCTGGACCACCGTTGAAGGGATCGCCGAAGTCGAGCTCCCCTGGAGCATCGAGCCCGACTTCCACGGCCAAGGCCTAGCCACCGAGGCCGCGATCGCTGCCTGCGAACACGCCCGCGACCTCGAACTGGAGCAGGTAGTCGCCCTCATCCTCCCAGCCAACCTCCCGTCCCAGCGGGTAGCCGAGAAAGCGGGCTTCGACCAGGACGCCGAGATCGTCCACGCCGGCCTGCCGCACCTGCTGTTCCGGCAAGACCTGAGCTAGTCCCGGAAATCCCGTCGCCGAGCGCGTCACCCTCGGCGGTGATGGCGCGACCGGCGCCGGTGCCGTCCGCAGCGATGTTTTGACCCCTTGCGGTGGTGGCACTTCTCTCGCCGGGAGCTCGGAGCGGCCGGAACTGCGACGGAACCGCCCGCGATTGCGGCAGTGGAGGGCGGGGCGGCGATCCCGAAGACCCCCAACCCGTATTCGTCCACTGCCACTGCTGGGTCAGAGGGCGGTATCGCCGTCCGCAAGCCTTGGCCGAAGCTCCAATATTGGCCCGACGGGAGCGCCTTGACCCTCGTCCCATCCAGCGGGGCAGCTCGTAGATGCGCATGAGGGTCGGGGGTGTTGTCGATCGCCCACTGATCCACGTTGACGTAGTGCTGAGGCCCGCCGAAGACGCTCCAGGTGCTGACGTAGATCGGCGCGCCGCCCGCGACCCGATACACCCGCCCGGTGGTCGCGCCGCGGATGAAGGTGCCGTCGGCGGGATAGAGGTGAAGGTGCGCATGCGGGTCTTGGGGGTTTTCTATCGCCCAGCGGTCGACATGGACGGAGGGCTGCGGACCGCCGATCACGCTCCAGTTGCTCAGGTAGAGCGGCGCGCCTCCCGCGACGATGTAGACGCGGCCGTCTGAGGCTCCCAGCAGGGTGCCGTCAGCGGGGTACTGGCGCAGGTGGGCGTGGGGGTCTTCGGGATTTTCGATCGCCCAGCGGTCAACGTG
>DASZNP010000036.1:0-3201 GCA_035551255.1 Solirubrobacterales bacterium | reverse complement strand
CCTGGTCAAGGACGACGAACTCACCTCGATCCACATCGAGGAGTACGAGATCGACGCCCGCACGACCAAGCTCGGCGACGAGGAGATCACCCGCGACATCCCGAACCGCTCGGAGGAGAGCCTGCGCAACCTCGACGAGCGCGGCATCGTCCGCGTCGGCGCCGAGGTCGTTTCCGGCGACCTCCTGGTCGGCAAGGTGACGCCGAAGGGCGAGACCGAGCTGACCGCCGAGGAGAAGCTGATCCGCGCGATCTTCAAGGAGAAGGCGCGCGAGGTCCGCGACACCTCGCTGAAAGTGCCGCACGGCGAGGGCGGCGTCGTCATCGACGTCCTCACCTTCAGCCGTGACGACGGCGACGACCTGCCGCCCGGCGTCAACGACCTGGTCCGCGTCTACGTCGCGACCAAGCGCAAGATTGCCGAGGGCGACAAGCTCGCGGGCCGCCACGGGAACAAGGGTGTGATCTCGAAGATCGTGCCCGAGGAGGACATGCCTCACCTCGCCGACGGCACCCCCGTCGACGTCATCCTCAACCCGCTCGGCGTGCCGAGCCGAATGAACATCGGCCAGATCCTCGAGACCCACCTCGGGTGGGTCGCGGCGAACGGCTGGTACGACGACGGCTCCGAGGCCTACAAACAGGCCCACTCCGAAGGCGACGGGCGCGTCTATGTCGCGACCCAGGTCTTCGACGGCGCCACCGTTGAGGACGTCGACGACGCCCTCGTGGCCTGGAACGACGAGAACGCCGAGCGCGGGATCGATCTCGGGGTTGACAAGAGCGCCCGCCCGGGGGCCCGTGCCGCCGGCACGGCCCAGCTCTACAACGGCCGCACCGGCGAGCCGTACGAGGGCAAGGTCACGGTCGGCTACATGTACATCCTCAAGCTGCTGCACCTGGTTGACGACAAGATCCACGCTCGTTCGACCGGCCCGTACTCGCTCGTCACCCAGCAGCCGCTGGGCGGCAAGGCGCAGTTCGGTGGGCAGCGCTTCGGCGAGATGGAGGTCTGGGCGCTGGAGGCTTACGGCGCTGCCTACACCCTGCAGGAGATGCTCACGGTCAAGTCCGACGACACGGTCGGGCGCGTCAAGGCCTACGAGGCGATCGTCAAGGGCGAGAACATTCCCGAGCCCTCGATCCCGGAGTCCTTCAAAGTGCTTTTGAAGGAGATCCAGAGCCTCTCGCTCGACGCCAACGTGGTCTCCGAGGGCTCGGACGTCGAAATCTCCGACGAGGAAGACGACCTGCTGAAAGCAGCCGAGGAGCTGGGGATGGACCTGACCGGCGTCCGCGCCGACTCCACCAACGGAGCCGCGGACGAGCAAGAGGAGCAGGTGGTCGCCGAGGGCGAGGCTGGAACTGATGGTGATGGTGCCGGGAAAGCCGAAGAGGCCGCGCCGGCCGAGGTGGAGGACTGATGATCGACATCAACAATTTCGACGCGATTGAGATCGGGCTCGCGTCTTCGAAGAAAATCCGCTCCTGGAGTTGGGGCGAGGTAACGAAGCCCGAGACGATCAACTACCGGACGCTGAAGCCCGAGAAAGACGGGCTCTTCTGCGAGCGCATCTTCGGTCCGACCAAGGACTGGGAGTGCTACTGCGGCAAGTACAAGCGGGTCCGCTACAAGGGAATCGTCTGCGAGCGTTGCGGCGTCGAGGTGACCCGCTCCAAGGTCCGCCGCGAGCGGATGGGGCACGTCGACCTCGCTTCCCCGGTCTCCCACATCTGGTTCTTCAAGGGCGTCCCGAGCCGGATCGGTTACCTGATCGACATGGCTCCGAAAGAGCTCGAGAAGGTCCTCTACTTCGCCGCTTCGATGGTCACCTGGGTCGACGAGGAGGCCCGGGACAAGGACATCGGAAAACTGGAGAAAGAGGTCAAAAAAGTCGTCGACTCCTACGAGTCCGAAAAACAGAAAAGGACCCAGGAGCTGAACGAGTCCCTGGAGCGCCGGATCGCCTACCTGGAGAACGGCACCCAGGACAAGTTCGACGACGAAGACCACATTTGGGCGGACTCGCTGAAACTGACGGCGGCGCAGCTGCGCAAGCTGAAAGACGACGACCGGGCCAAAATGATCAAAGAACTGCGCAAACAGTTCGACGCCGAGATCTCCGACACTGAGGCCTACCTCGAAGAGGCCGCGGAGCGGATGCAAGAGGTCTGGAAGATCTTCACGGAGATGAAGCCGAAGGACGTCATCAACGACGAGACGGTCTTCCGCGAGCTCAAGGACCGGTTCGGCTCCCCGTTCGGTTGGGGCGAGTACTTCCGCGGCGGCATGGGTGCCGAAGCGGTGCGCGACCTGCTCGAGCAGGTTGACCTCGACGCCGAAATCGAGGAGCTCGAGCAGACGATCAACAGCTCCAAAGGCCAGAAACAGGCCCGTGCTGTGAAGCGGTTGAAAGTCGCGAGCGCCTTCAAACACTCCGACAACAAGCCGGACTGGATGATCCTCGATGCGGTGCCGGTGATCCCGCCGGAGCTGCGGCCGATGGTGCAGCTGGACGGTGGCCGCTTCGCGACCTCCGACCTCAACGACCTCTACCGCCGAGTGATCAACCGCAACAATCGGCTGAAAAGGCTGCTCGACCTCGGCGCCCCCGAGATCATCGTCAACAACGAGAAGCGGATGCTGCAGGAGGCCGTTGACGCCCTGTTCGACAACGGCCGTCGCGGGCGCCCGGTCACGGGCCCCGGCAACCGACCGCTGAAGTCGCTCTCGGACATGCTCAAGGGCAAGCAGGGTCGCTTCCGCCAGAACCTGCTCGGTAAGCGCGTCGACTACTCCGGCCGTTCGGTGATCGTCTCCGGCCCGAGCCTGCGGCTGCACCAGTGCGGCCTGCCGAAGCTGATGGCGCTCGAGCTGTTCAAGCCGTTCATCATGGCCCAGCTGGTCGAGCGCAAAGCGGTCCAGAACATCAAGGCCGCGAAGAAGATGGTCGAGTCGATGATCCCGGAGGTCTGGGACGTGCTGGAGGAAGTCATCCACCAGCACCCGGTCCTGCTCAACCGGGCGCCGACCCTGCACCGTCTCGGCATCCAGGCCTTCGAACCGGTCCTGGTCGAGGGCAAGGCGATCCAGGTCCACCCGCTGGTCTGCCACGCCTTCAACGCCGACTTCGACGGCGACCAGATGGCGGTCCACGTGCCGCTGTCGGCCGAGGCTCAGGCGGAGGCGCGGATCCTGATG
>DASZNP010000035.1:0-10740 GCA_035551255.1 Solirubrobacterales bacterium | reverse complement strand
TGCAGCAGCGTGTTGAAGACATCGGGGTGGGCCTTCTCGATCTCGTCGAGCAGCACCACCGCGTAGGGCCGCCGCCGCACCGCCTCGGTCAGTTGGCCGCCCTCCTCGTAGCCGACGTAGCCGGGAGGAGCGCCGATCAGCCGCGCGACCGTGTGCTTCTCCATGTACTCGGACATGTCGAGGCGGACGATCGCCTGCTCGGAGTCGAACATGAACTCGGCCAGCGCCTTCGCCAGCTCGGTCTTGCCAACCCCGGTCGGGCCGAGGAAGAGGAAGGAGCCGATCGGGCGGTTCGGGTCGGACAGGCCGGCGCGCGAGCGCCGCAAGGCATTGGAGACCGCGGCGATCGCCTCGTCCTGGCCGATCACCCGGTCGTGCAGCCGCTCCTCCATATGAATGAGCTTCTCGACCTCGCCCTCCATTAGCCGGCTGACCGGGATCCCGGTCCATTTGGCGACGACCTCGGCGACGTCCTCCTCGGTCACTTCGTCAGCCAGCATCGTGCCGCCGCCGGCGTGGATCTCCTCCAGCCGCGCCTGTTGCTCGGCGACTTTCGCCTCGAGCTCGGGGATCTGGCCGAATTTGAGTTCGGCGGCCCGCTCGAGGTCGGTCTCCCGTTCAGCCCGCTCGACCTCCTGTCGCGCCTCCTCGAGCTCGGCCTTCGCCGCGTTGATCAGCTCGATCGGCTCTTTCTCGTTCTGCCAGCGGGTGCGCAGCGCCTCGGCCTCCTCGCGCAGGTTCGCCAGGTCCTCCTCGAGCGTCCCCAGCCGCGCCTTCGAGGCCTCGTCGGTCTCTTTCTTCAGCGCCTGGCGCTCGATCTCCAGCTGCTGGATCCGCCGCTCGACCTCGTCGATCTCGGTCGGCACCGAGTCGATCTCGATCTTCAGCCGCGAGGCGGCCTCGTCGATCAGGTCGATCGCCTTGTCAGGGAGGAAGCGGTCGGCGATGTAGCGCTCCGAGAGGGTCGCGGCGGCGACGATCGCCGAGTCGGAGATGCGGACGCCGTGGTGGTTTTCGTAGCGCTCCTTCAGCCCGCGCAGGATCGCGATGGTGTCGTTCATGTCGGGCTCGCCGACCAGCACCGGCTGGAAGCGCCGCTCCAGCGCCGCGTCTTTCTCGATGTGCTTGCGGTACTCGTCGAGCGTGGTCGCCCCGACCGCGCGCAGCTCGCCGCGCGCCAGCATCGGCTTCAGCAGGTTGGCGGCGTCGACCGCGCCTTCGGCGGCGCCGGCGCCGACGATCGTGTGGAGCTCGTCGAGGAAGAGGACGATCTGGCCCTCCGCCTGCTGCACCTCGTTCAGCACCGCTTTCAGTCGCTCCTCGAACTCACCGCGGTATTTAGAGCCGGCCAGCAGCGAGCCGATGTCGAGCGCGATCACGCGGCGGTCGCGCAGGCTCTCGGGCACGTCGCCCTTGACGATCCGCTGCGCCAGCCCCTCGACGATCGCCGTCTTGCCGACGCCGGGATCGCCGATCAGGACCGGGTTGTTCTTGGTCCGGCGGGAGAGGACCTGGATCACGCGGCGAATCTCCTCGTCGCGCCCGATCACCGGGTCGAGCTTGCCGCTCTCGGCCTCGGCGGTGAGGTCGCGGCCGAATTTCTCCAGCGCCTGGGCGTTGTCCTCGGCGTTCGGCGAGGTGACTTTGGCGGGACCCTGGACGGCTTTGACCGCCCGCTCGAGCTCCTCGCGGTCGGGCAGCAAGTCGGAGACGCCGGAGCCGTCTTCGGCCAACGCCAGCAGCAGGTGGCCGACCGTGATGTAGCTGTCGCCGAACTTCGCCATCGCCCCCTCGGCGCCGCGGACGACGCGCGCCAGGTTCGAGGACATCCGCGGCTCTTCGCCGCCGCTGACCGTCGGCAGCTTCCCGACCGCGTCGTTGGCCCCCGCGCGCGCCGTCGCCGGGTCGGCGCCAACCCGCTGCAGGACCGCGACCGCCATTGATTCGGCCTGGTCGAGCAGCGCGAGCAGCAGGTGGGCGGAGGCGATCTCCGGGTTGTTCCGGGTGCGCGCCAGCTCCTGCGCCGCCGCCACCGCTTCCTGCGATTTGACCGTGAACCTGTCCGCCTGCATCAGCTCTGCTCCTCCAGTCGTTTGCGCAGCCGCTCGTTTTCAGCCCGCAGCCTCTGCACCTGGCCTTCCAGCGCCAGCACCATTTCCACCCCGGCGAGGTTCAGCCCTTCGGCGGTCATCTGCTGGATCCGCCGCAGCCGCTCGACGTCGCGCTGGGAGTAGAGGCGGGTGTTCTTCGGCGAGCGCTTCGGCGCGATCAGCCCGCGCTGCTCGTAGATCCGCAAGGTCTGAGGATGCATCTCCGCCAGTTCGGCGGCGACCGAGATCATGAACACGCCCTGGTCCTGGTCGAAGCTCGCTTTAACCCGCCGGCGGTAGGTCGCCATCAGCGCGCCGCCTTTCGCAAGAGTTCGGCCCGCGGGTCGCCGCCGTTCAGCGTCTCGGCGAGCTTGTCGACCGCCTCGCGCTGCTCGTCGGTCAGCTCTTTCGGCATCTGGATCTCGAGCCGGTAGCGGATGTCACCGTTGCCGCCCCGTTTCTTGGGCGGTCCCTCGCCGCGCAGGCGCTGGACCGAGCCGTGCTTGGTCCCCGGCGCGACTTTGATCTTCTTCGTCCCGCTCAGGGTCGGCACCTCGATCGTGCCGCCGCGCAGCGCCTCCGGCACCGTGATCGGCACCGTCACCTCGAGGTTGCCGTCGTCGAGCCGCTTGAAGACCGGCGAGCTCGCGACCCGGGTCGTTACGTAAAGGTCGCCGGGTGGGCCGCCGCGCGGGCCGTCCTCGCCCTTGCCGGCAAGGCGGATGCGGCTGCCGTCTTTGACCCCGGCGGGAACGTTGACTTTGTAGCGCTTGGTTTGCTGGGTGAGGCCGGAGCCGCCGCAGGTCGGGCAGGGGTCTTTGATGATCTGGCCGGAGCCGCCGCACTGCGAGCAGGGCTGGCTGATCGAGAACAGGCCCTGGCCCTGGTTCTCGACCCCGCGGCCTTCGCAGCGCGGGCAGGTGGTGGGAGCGGTGCCCGGTTTGGCACCGCTGCCGTGGCAGGTGGCGCAGCGGGATGACTTCGGGACGGTGACGCTGATCTGGGCGCCGTTGATCGCCTGGTCGAAGCTCAGCGGTATCTCGGTCTCGAGGTCGCGCCCGCGCACCTGCTGGGCCTGACCGCCGCGCCCACCCCGGTTGAACATGCCGCCGAGGATGTCGCCGAAGTCGAAGCCGCCGAAGCCGCCCGCTTGGCCCGCGCCGGCACCCCCGAACGGGTTGCCGCCGCCGCCGAAGCCGCCGAAGCCCGCGAAGGCACCGCCCTCGTCGTACTCCTTGCGCTTCTCGGGATCGCCGAGGACGTCGTAGGCGGCGGAGATCTCCTTGAACTTGTCCTCGGCCTCTTTGTCGCCCTGGTTGCGGTCAGGGTGATATTTCCGGGCAAGTTTCCGGTACGCCTTCTTGATCTCCTCGTCCGACGCCTTCTTCGAGACGCCGAGCGTCTTGTAGAGCTCGTCAGCCACGTTCCTCCTAGGCGCTCACCACGACACGTGCGGGCCGGACCAGCTGGTCCCCGAGCGCATAGCCCTTCTGCAATACCTCGACGACGACCCCGCTCTCGGTCCCCTCCACCGGCTGGGTGGAGAGAGCCTCGTGCTTGGTCGGATCGAACTTGTCGCCCTTGGGATCGACGACGTCGATCCCATTCCGAGACAACGTCTCGCGCAACCCGGAGAGCACCATCTCAACGCCCTCGCGAAGCGCCGCACCATCTTCCGAAGCCTCGAGTGCCCGCTCGAGGTTGTCGACGGCATCGATCACTTCCCGAGCAACATCGATCTTCCCCCGGGCCTGAGCTTCCTGCGCCTGCGCCGCAGCCCGCTTCCGAAAGTTCTCGAAGTCAGCTTTCGTCCGCCGAGCCAGTTCGAGGTACTCCTCTTTCTCCTGGTGAGCGTCAGCCAGCAGCTTCTCGAAGTCCTGCTCGACGGCCTGAGCCCCGTCCTCCTCTGGACGGGGCTCCTCGACGCGAGTCTCCTCGGGAGCCTCGCTCATTTGCCCTCCTCGTCAACCACCTCAGCGTCGACGACCTCCTCCTCATCAGCGGAGGCAGCGCCGTTCTCGGTTGCTCCCTCCGAGGCCGCCTCGGCCGAAGCCGCTGCGTAGATCTGCTCGGACACTTTGGTCATCGCCGTGTTCAGGGCCTCGACCTTCGCGTCGAGCTCCTCTTTCGAGCCGCTCTCGAGCGAGTCGCGCAGGTCCTTGACTGCGGCGCGCACCTGCTCCTTGGAGGCGTCGTCGACTTTGTCGCCGGCCTCGTCGATCGCTTTCTCGGCCTGGTAGGCCGCGTTCTCGGCGAGGTTCCGCGCCTCGGCCAGCTCGCGCTGTTTGGCGTCCTCCTCGGCGTGGGCCTCGGCGTCGGAGACCATGTTCTGGATTTCCTCGTCGGAGAGCCCGGAGCCGGATTTGATCTCGATCTTCTGTTCTTTGCCGGTGCCTTTGTCGGCGGCACTGACGTTGATGATCCCGTTGGCGTCGATGTCGAAGGTGACCTCGATCTGGGGGATGCCGCGCGGCGCCGGCGGGATGCCGGTGAGCTGGAATTTGCCCAGGCTCTTGTTGCCGCTCGCCATCTCGCGCTCGCCCTGGAGCACGTGGATCTCGACGCTCGGCTGGTTGTCGTCAGCGGTCGAGAAGACCTCCGACTTCTTCGTCGGGATCGTCGTGTTGCGCTCGATCAGCTTCGTCATCACGCCGCCTTTGGTCTCGATCCCGAGGGTCAGCGGGGTGACGTCGAGCAGCAGCACGTCCTTGACGTCGCCGGCCAGCACGCCCGCCTGGATCGCCGCGCCGACCGCCACGACCTCATCAGGGTTGACGCCCTGGTGGGGCTCCTTGCCGGTCAGCTCTTTGACCTTCTCGCGGACCGCCGGCATCCGGGTCATGCCGCCGACGAGGACGACGTGGTCGACCTCGGTGTCGGCGTCTTTCAGCGCCTGTTTCACCGGCCCGACCACGCGGTCGAGCAGATCGCCCGTCAGCTCGTTCAGCTTCGACCGGGTCAGTTTCAGGTCGAGGTGCTTCGGCTGCCCCTCGACCGCGGTGATGAACGGCAGGTTGATCTGCGTCTCCTGGGTCGAGGAGAGCTCGATCTTCGCCTTCTCCGCCGCCTCGTAGAGGCGCTGCAGCGAGTTTTTGTCCTGGGAGAGATCGACGCCCTGGTCGCGTTTGAACTCCGCCACCAGCCACTCGACGATCGCTTTGTCCCAGTTGTCGCCGCCGAGGTGGTTGTCGCCGGCGGTCGCTTTCACCTCGAAGACGCCGTCGCCGATTTCCAGCACCGAGACGTCGAAGGTGCCGCCGCCGAGGTCAAAGACGAGGATCGCGTGGTCGCTCTCCTCTTTGTCGAGCCCGTAGGCGAGCGAGGCGGCGGTCGGCTCGTTGATGATCCGCTTGACGTCGAGCCCGGCGATTTTGCCGGCGTCCTTGGTCGCCTGCCGCTGGTCGTCGTTGAAGTAGGCGGGGACGGTGATCACCGCGCTGTCAACCTTTTCGCCGAGCTTCGCTTCGGCGTCGGTCTTCAGCTTCTGCAGGATCATCGCGCTGATCTCCGGCGGGCTGTACTGCTTGCCGCGCACGTCGACGCGCACGTCGCCGTTGGGGCCGGCCTCGACCGCGTAGGGGACGATCGTCTCCTCCTCTTTGACTTCGGCCTCCTTGCGGCCCATGAAGCGCTTGATCGAGAAGATCGTGTTCTCCGGGTTCATCACCGCCTGGCGTTTGGCGACGGTGCCGACGAGGCGCTCGCCGCTCTCGGTGAACGCGACGACCGACGGGGTCGTGCGCCCGCCCTCGGCGTTCTCCAGAACGGTCGGCTCGCCGCCCTCCATCACCGCGACGCTCGAGTTGGTCGTGCCGAGGTCGATTCCGATCGTCTTTGCCACTTTTGCCTTCCTCCAGGGGTTTCTTGGGGTTCTAATGAAGAAGCTTGAAAAATCTAAGCGGCAGTGTGGCAGATTTGTGAGCGCATTACAAGCGAGCGCCTATAGTGATTCGGGTCACGCGGGAGCCGGGTAGCTGAAGGGGGAGGCGACCCGGACGGAGGCGCCTCGACCAATCGGTCCCGAGGGAACGGGGCCACGGAAGAGGAGGACGAACTTGAGCACCGCACTAACCCGCCGGCTGCTGACGTCGTTGGCTGCCGCGGTCCTGGCTTTGGCGCTGCTGCTGCCCGCGACGGCGGCGGCGAAGGGACCCGGCAGCCACGGCCACCAGCCCGTCGGCCACGACAACGGCAAAGGCAAGGTCGTCGGCGTGATGACCCGCAACCTTTACCTCGGCGCCGACCTAGGGCCGGTGATCGCGGCCAAAACGACCGAACAGGTGGTGGAGGCGAGCGGCGCGGTCTTGCGCGACGTTGTCGCCAATAACTTCCCGGTCCGGGCGAAAGGGCTGGCGCACGAGATCCTCGAACAGCGGCCCGACCTGGTCGGCTTGCAGGAGGTCGCGTACTGGCACACGACGCCGATCACCCCGGCCGGCGAAGAAATCACGATTGACTACCTCCAGCTGCTGCTGAACGAACTCAATAAGGGACCCGGGCCCGACCGCTACGAAGTGGTCGTGGTCCAAAACGAGTTCGGGACTGAAACCCCGGCCGACTTCAACGAAACTGCAGGCGACGGCCCGGGCGGCGAACTGGCGAACGCCGAGGTGCTCGGCCAGCTGCAGATGCGCGACGTGATCCTCGCCCGGGCCGGGGCGGGCGTCCACACCTGGAACGCGAGCGGTGGCAACTTCAACACCCTGCTCGAACTGTCCGTCGGCGGCCAGCCGGTGGCGGTCAAACGCGGCTGGACCGCGACCGACGCTCAAGTCCGCGGCAGCCACCCGTTCCACTTCGTCAATACCCACCTGGAGGCGTTCGACCCGTTCGTCCGCGTCGCTCAGGCCGAAGAACTGGTGGCTCCGGGCGGGCCGGCGACGAGCAGCCTGCCGGTCGTCCTGGTCGGCGACCTCAACTCGGATGACGACACGGTCAGCGGCCCGGATCAGCTCGCCTACCAGGCGCTGCTGGCGGCGGGCTTTGTCGAGCGCAGCACCAACGACCCGCTCGGCTGCTGCCTCGAATCGCCCCTGCTGGCCGAAGATGCGGGCGGCAGCGTCGCCGACTTCGACCACCAGGTCGATCACGTGATGACGAACGAACCGAGCATCACCCTGGAGCGCTCAGCGGTGACGGGCCTGCTGCCGGTCAACGGCTACTGGGACTCCGATCACGCCGGGCTCTTCAGCGCCCTGCGGTTCCCGCGCTAGCGGCACTACCTCTGTCGACGGGACGATTTCGGTCTATATAGCGCCGTTTTCGTCCCGTCGGCGCCTAAGCGCGAGGGATCAGCCCTCGCCGGCGTTTTCGCCGACCCAGGCAGCGACCTCTTTGGCCTGGGACTCGTTCAGGATGCCGCCCGGCATCCGGCCTGGGGTGGAGCTGTTAACGCCGTTTTCAACGGCGTTGAGGACGCGCCCGGCGGTTGCTTCGACCGTTTCTTCGTATTTCTTCACTTCGTCCGGGTTTCCGTCTTTGCCTTCCGGGGGCCCGGTGGGTGCCAGAAGTTCGTCGAGGTTGGGGGCGTAGTTGCCGTCGGTCCCGGCTGCGCTCAGCGTGTGGCAGGTGCCGCAGTTGATCACGAAGAGTTCTTTAGCGCTCTTCTCCTGCGACGAACCGCCGCTAGAGGCGTCGCCCTTGGAGCGGAAGATCGCGAAGGGGATCACCACTGCGAGGACGAGGACGGCGATCCCGAACCAGATGAAGGTGCGCTTACTCATTTAGCGGCGCGCATACTACTGCCGGTCGCCCCTGTGCGGTTCTCCCGGTACCAGGGGCACATGCGCCGCAGCCCGCACTCGCCGCAGCGCGGTTTCGGGCGGCAGACCGTGCGGCCGTGCCGGATCAGGTTGACGTGGAACTCGTGGGCGTCCTCGGGCGGGACGATCGCCAGCATCTCGTCGTGGGCCTTCTCGAAGGAGGCTTTGGCCGGGAAGAGGCCGAGGCGGCCGCCCACCCGGTGGACGTGGACGTCGACCGGGATCTCCGGGATCCCCCAGGTGAAGATCAGGACACAGGCGGCGGTTTTGCGGCCGACGCCGGGCAGGTCAAGGAGGAACTCGAGCGACTCCTCGCGCGGGGCGGTCTCGGTCCAGTCGAGGTCGGGCGGGTCGCCGAGGCGCTCGAGGATCGCCTGGATCCGTGGCGCCTTCTGCTTCGCGAGGCCGCCCGGCCGGATCGCGTCCTCGAGCTCTGCGATCGGGGCGTCGCGGACTTCCTCCCAGCCCGGAAAGCGCTCGCGCAGCGCGGCGTAAGCACGATCGCGGTTGCGGTCGTTGGTGTGCTGGGAGAGCATGGTCTTGACCAACTCGCCAACCGGGTCCCCATGCGGTTCCTCCGGCGGCACCCCGTACATCTCCCGCAGCCGATCCCGAATTGCCAAGACCCGCCGCTTGTTAGGCCGCTTCCAAGCCATCGGAGCGGACCCTACAATTGTGGGTTCACGTGTCTCGCGCTCTCGCCACCATAGGAGCCAAGTTGCCCAAGGGATGGGGGGATGCCGGGCGCCAGATCGGCATCCTGGTTGGCGTCGACGTCATCTACGAGCTCGGCCGCGGCATCGCCGACTCGACCAAATCCGACGCGCTTGCACACGGCGCTCAGGTGATCGGCTGGGAGCAGGCGACCCACACCTTCTTCGAGCCCAGCGTGCAGAGCTTCTTCCTGCCCGCGCACTGGCTGATCGACGTCGCCAACCAGCTCTACCTCAACGCCCAGTTCTCGATCGCGCTCGGCTTCCTGGTCTGGCTCTACCTCTTCCGCAATGAGTCCTATTACTTCGTCCGCAACATGTTCGTCGTCTCGATGTGCCTGGCGATGATCGGCTACGTCGGCTTCCCGACGGCGCCGCCGCGGATGTTCCCCGAACACGGCTTCGTCGACACGATCACCGACTTCTCCAACGTCAACCACGACTCCACCCTGGCCAAGGTCTTCATCAACCCCTACGCGGCGGTGCCGAGCATGCACTGCGCCTTCGCGATGATGATCGGCGCCACTGGCGTGATGGTCTGCCGTCGCTGGTGGTCGAAAGCGCTCTGGGCCTTCTGGCCGATCCTGATCAGCTGGGTGGTGATCGTCACCGCCAACCACTACTGGGTCGACGCGGCGCTGGGCTGGATGGTCGCCCTCTCCTCCTACGCAATCGCCGCCGGCGCCCTCGCCCGCGCCCGTCCGGAGGCCTGGGCCTGGCGCGCCCCGGCGCCGCGCGAGGCCGAGGCATGACCAGGGTTCTATAGCCTGAGCCGCAATGGGACCTTCGGCGCCGCCCCGGCGCAGCAGTAGTCGTGGCAGTGCCCGGAACGGGCAGGAGCTGCGGGCGTACGCGCGCGATCGGCTGATCGAGTCCCGTCTCACCCCGAACGCGATCTCAATGGTCGGCCTGCTCGGCAACCTGATCGCCGCCGTGCTGGTCACCCAGCGCCTCTTCTTCCTCGCCGGGATCGCCTTCATCCTCGGCTCGGTCTGCGACACGCTCGACGGCCGCTACTCGCGGATGTCGGGAAAGGGCAGCCTCTTCGGCGCCTTCCTCGACTCGACGCTGGATCGGATCGAGGAGGGGATCGTGCTCACCGCCGTCGCCGGCTACTTCGCGGTCGAAGGGCGCTCGTTCGCCGCGGCGATGTGCGTGGCGGCCGTGCTCTTCTCGCTGATGGTCTCCTACACCCGCGCCCGGGCCGAGGCGCTTGGAGTCGAATGCAAGGTCGGATTGGCTACCCGGCCCGTCCGCGTGGTGATACTTTCGATCGGCTTGCTTTTCGCCAAGGGCGCCGGTTTGGGCGATTTCGAACTGCTGGCCCCGGCTGTCTACGCGATCGCCGCGTTGACGATATTGACCACCTTCCAGCGGGTATGGCATGTGAGAAACGAGCTTTCCGGCGAGGTCCCCGGCGTCAAGGACGACGACGGTGGCGCCGCTGGGGACGTGTAACCAGCGAAGCCACCCGGTGTCTTCAGCCACCCAGCGCAATCCAGGAGGACTTCCGAATCAATGAGTGAGAGCAACGGAGCCAACGGCAACGGCCACACGAACGGCGTCGGCCGCGCGGAGGACAAGGTCCGCGTCGCGATTGTCGGCGTCGGCAACTGCGCCAACAGCTTCATCCAGGGCGTCCAGTACTACAAGGACGCCGACCCCGGCGACGAAGTGCCGGGCCTGATGCACGTCGACCTCGGCGGCTACCACGTCAGCGACGTCGAATTCGTCGCCGCCTTCGACATCGACGCCGAGAAGGTCGGCAAAGACCTCTCCGAGGCGATCTGGTCGGGCCAGAACGACACGATCAAGTTCGCCGACGTCCCGAATCTCGGGGTCAAGGTCGAGCGCGGGATGACCCACGACGGCCTCGGCAAGTACCTGAAAGAGAAGATCACCAAAGCCCCGGGCGAAACCGCGGACGTGGTCGGCATCCTCAAAGAGACCAAGGCCGACGTGCTCGTCTGTTACCTGCCGGTCGGCTCCGAGGAGGCGACCAAGTGGTACGTCGAGCAGGCGCTCGCCGCCGGTGTCGGCTTCGTCAACTGCCTGCCGGTCTTCATCGCCCGCGAGGACTACTGGGACAAGCGCTTCCAGGAGGCCGGGCTGCCGATCATCGGCGACGACATCAAGAGCCAGGTCGGGGCGACGATCGTCCACCGGGCGCTGGCG
>DASZNP010000034.1:0-11712 GCA_035551255.1 Solirubrobacterales bacterium | reverse complement strand
GGTGACCGACTCGGAAGTGAAGAGGAATTCGTTCTCGGCAAGCTTCATGTCTGACATGGCCGGGAAGGGTAATGGACGGCGGCGGCCATCAGCCGCGGCGGCCGGAGTGCGGGACGAAGTCGATCACCAGAGGCACGCCCTCGAGCCCGTAGGCCTCGCGCATCCGGTTCTCTAGGTGGTAGGCCCAGTCACGGAAGATCAGGCGGCGGTCGTTGACCTGGATCGCGACCCGCGGCGGCGCCTCCCCCACCTGCGCCGAGTAGTAGAGGCGCAGTCGCTTGCCGCGTTTGGTCGGCGGCGGCGTGCGGGCGACGACGTCGCTGACGAAGCGGTTCAGCTCCGGGGTCGGGATCCGCTCGGCGGCGCGGTCGGCGAGCTGCAGCGCTCGCGGCAGCAGGCTGGCGACGTTGCGCCCCGTCTTCGCCGAGACCGTGATCACGGCCGGCCGCAGCCGCAGTTTGCGCTCCACACGGGCGCGGGTGTCGTCGATGTCGGTCTCGCCGATGTCCCACTTGTTCATCGCCAGCAGCGAGGCGCAGCCGGCCTTCATCGCCATCTCGGCGACCCGCATGTCCTCGCTGGTGACGCCCTCGGAGGCGTCGCAGACGACGATCGCGACGTCGGCCCGCTCGACTGCCCGTTCCGAGCGCAGCTGGGCGTAGTAATCGACGGTGCCGGCGACCTTCGAGCGGCGGCGCAGGCCGGCGGTGTCGATGAGGATCGCGCGGCGGCCGTCGACCTCAATCTCGGTGTCGATCGCGTCGCGGGTGGTGCCGGCGATGTCGGAGACGATCACCCGCTCGGAGCCGAGGAAGGCATTGACGAGCGAGGACTTGCCGACGTTGGGGCGGCCGACCACTGCGATGCGGACGATCTCGTCCTCCACGGGCTGCGGCTCGCGGTCGCCAAGCGCCGCGGTGATCGCGTCGAGCAAGTCGCCGGTGCCGAGGCCGTGGGTGGCGGAGACGCCGAGCGGGTCGCCGAGCCCGAGCGCGTGGAACTCGGCGGTGATCGCGAAATCGTCGGGGCGGTCGGCCTTGTTGACGACCACGATCACCGGCACCTGGGAGCCGCGGAGCGTCTTCGCCAGGTCGGCGTCGCCGCCCCGCAGGCCGGCGCGGCCGTCGACGACCAGGACGATGACGTCGGCTTCGGCGATCGCCAGCCGCGCCTGCGCCTGAACGTCGCGCGCCAGCTCCGCCTCATCGCCGAGATCGATCCCGCCAGTGTCGATCAGCTCGAAGCGAATCCCGTTCCACTCAGTCGCCAGCCGCTTGCGGTCGCGGGTGACCCCGGGCTCGGGCGAGGTGACCGCCTCCGTGCCACCGACGAGACGGTTGACGAGCGTGCTCTTGCCGACGTTGGGGAAGCCGACGACGGCAACGGTTGGCAGGCTCATCGTCCCGCCCCTGTCGACTTTGTCTTGCATAGCGAGAGGAAAGCGACACGCCTCATGCGAGCTCCCGTTCCCGCGCCAATGCGACCACTCGCGCAACCACTTCGTCGATCAAGAGCCCCGTGGTGTCGAGCTCGACCGCGTCCTCGGCGGCGCGCAGCGCACCGTGCTCGCGCTCGGTGTCGCGAGCGTCGCGCTGCCGTTGGGCCGCCAGCACGGCCTCGAAGTCCTCGCCGGTCTCCGCCGCCCGCCGCCGCGCCCGCTCCTCGTCGGAGGCGGTGAGGAAGACCTTCAGCGGCGAGTCCGGGCTGACGACGGTGCCGATGTCGCGCCCCTCGGCGACATAGCGGCCGGCGGCGATCAGCGCCCGCTGGCGGGCGACCATCGCCTCGCGCACGCGCGGGTGGACAGAGACCTGGGAAGCAGCGGTGGAGACTTCGGGAGCACGAATCTCGTCGGTGACGTCGCGGCCATCGAGCAACACCCGGCGGCCGTCGAAGTCGATTTCCAGCCCCTCTGCGAGCGCTCCAACCGCTTCGCCCTCGTCGAGCTCGGCGTTGCGCTGCAGCGCCGCCAGCGCCACGCACCGATACATCGCCCCGGAGTCGAGATAGGTGAAACCCAGCTCACCCGCCACCCCCCGCGCAACCGTGGACTTACCGGCCCCGGCAGGCCCATCGATCGCGATCACCATCCGGGCAGCGTATTGACCGTCGTTTCCAGGGTTCTCCTCGCCATAGCGAGGAGAAAGGTGGAAACGATGTTCAGCGGGTGAGCAGGGAGGCCAGGTCGGCCTCGAAGTTGGGGTAACTGACGGCTGCCGCCCCCATGTTGCGGACCTCTACGCCCTCCTCTGAGGCCAAGCCGGCGACGGCTCCCAACATCGCGATCCGGTGGTCGCCGTGGGAGTCGATCGTGCCGCCTCGGAGGCCTGCGGTGCCCTCGATGACCATTCCGTCCTCGGTCGGCTCGATCTTGCCGCCGAGGGCGCGGAGGGCCGCCGTCACCGTCTCGATCCGATCGCTCTCCTTGCGCCGCAGCTCCTCGGCGTCGCGGATGGTCGTGGTGCCCTCAGCGAAGCAGGCGGCGAGGGCAACGAGTGGGAGCTCGTCGATCGCCAGCGGGATCTCGGCCCCGCCTACCTCCGTGGCGCGAAGAGGGGCAGGGCGAACACGGAGGGTGGCTTTGCGCTCCCCTCCGCCTTCGACCTCCCTCTCGCGCTCGATCACCACGCCCATCCGTTCGAGGATGGACAGGACGCCGGTGCGAGTGGGATTAACGCCGACCGATTCCAGTTCGATTTCGCTGTCAGGGACGAGAACAGCAGCAATGAGGAAGAAGGCGGCCGAGGAGATATCGGCGGGGACGAGGAGGTCGTCAGGTTCCAGTTGCTCGACCGGGCGCACGACCACGGCGTCATCCACGCGCTCAACCGCGGCGCCGGCGGCGGTGAGCATGCGCTCGGTGTGGTCACGGCTCGGCAGTGGCTCGACGACTCGGGTCTCGCCGCCAGCGAGCAGCCCGGCGAAAAGGAGACATGACTTGACCTGGGCGCTGGCGATCGGCATCTCGTAGGTAGTCGAGTGCAAAGAGGTCCCCTCGATCTCCAGCGGTGGCAGGCGGTCCTCGCGGCAGCTCAAGTTTGCGCCCATCCGGCGCAGCGGCACCGCGATGCGATCGACCGGGCGCCGGCGGATCGACTCGTCTCCGTCAAGGGTCCAGCGTCCACCCTCTTGCCCCGCCAGCCATCCGGGCAGCAAGCGCAGGAGCGTTCCCGCGTTGCCGACGTCGATGCTCGCCGGCTTCGCTCCTCGAAGGCCGATGCCCCGGATCCGCAGTTGCAGACCTCGCGCTCCCGCGGCCCCCCCCTCCTTACCCAGCCCTTCCTCGACCACGCCTGCTCCCAGGGCGCCGATCGCATCAAGCGTCGAGCGCGTGTCGGCCGCGTCGAGGTAATCGTTGATTACCGTCTCCCCTTTCCCCATCGCCGCAATCAGCGCTGCCCGATGCGAGATCGACTTGTCAGACGGCGGGCGCAGGGAGCCGCGCAGTGGCCCTGAAGGGTCGAAGCGGGTCATCGCGGCGAGCCTATTCGGGGCTGCCGCCGAGGACCGTGACGGTGTGGCCTAGCTCGCGGACTAGCTGCTCGGCCTTTTCCGCTTGCTCGTCGCCGGCCACCCAGAGGGTCACGGCGCCGGAGGTCATGTCGGGGGCTGGGTGCAGAGCCATGTCCTCGATGTTGACGCCGGCCTCGCCGAGCGCCAACGCCAGCTCGGCGATCGTTCCGGGCCTGTTGGCGACGACGATTCGCAGCTCGCGGAGCGGGCCCGCTTCCGACTCGGCTTCCAGCAGGCGCTGGCGCGCCTCGCCCGATGCGCCGTGCCACTCCGCCAGCGCCTCGCGATCGCCTTCGCGGACAAGGTCCGCCGCGCGGCGCAGGCGCTCGCCGACGGACTCGATCGACCTCGCCACCGCCTCGCGGTTGCTGGCGAAGATGTCGGCCCAGATCGCCGGGTTCGAGCCGGCTACGCGAGTCATGTCGCGGAAGCTCGGGCCGACGTCCGGGAGGCGTTCGGTGTCCTGGGTCAGCGAGTCGGCCGCCTCGCAGGCGAGCACGTTCGCGAGCACGTGCGGCAGGTGGCTGATCGCTGCCATTAGGCGGTCATGACTCTCCGGGTCGATCGCCTGTGGCCGCGCCCCCAGCGCCGAGAGCGTCCGCTGCAGGCGGTCGTAGAGCAGGCCGCTCGAGCGGTCTGTCGGGGTCAGGTACCAGCGGGCGCCCTCGAAGAGGTCCTCGCGAGCGTTCTCGACCCCCGCCGTCTCCGCCCCGGCCAGGGGGTGACCGCCGATGAAGCGCTCGTCACCGCCGACCGCCTCGATCAGCTCGCCCTTGGTCGAGCCGACGTCGGTGACGACGGTCTCCGGCCCGGATGCCGCCAGCGCCGCGTGCGCCTGCTCGGGCAGCGCCGCCACCGGCCCACAGCAGAAAACGACCTCGGCGCCCTCGCACGCCTCCTCCAGCGAGCCGGCGCCGCGGTCGATCGCGCCCAGCTCGACCGCCCGCGCCAGCCGCTCGGGACTGCGCCCGCAGCCGACCACCTCGGCGTCCAGCCGCCGCCGCGCGGCGAGCCCGATCGAGCCTCCGATCAGGCCCACCCCGAGGACGACAACCTTCATAGGCTGGTGCGCGGGCTCAGACCCCGCGCCGTGCCTCCACTGCCGAAGCGAATCGCTCCAGCGCCGAGACCGTGTCCTCCCAATCGATACAGGCATCCGTAATCGACTGCCCGTAGGTCAGCTCCTCGCCCGGCACCAGGTTCTGCCGCCCCTCGACCAGGAACGACTCCAACATCACCCCGACGATCGCCTTGTTCCCGTCGGCGATCTGGTCGGCGATGTCGCCGGCGGCGAAGAACTGCTTCTCCGGGTCCTTGCCGCTGTTGTCGTGGGAGGCGTCGATCACCAGCCGCTCCGGCCGCCCGGCGACGCCGAGCGTTACCAGCGCGTCTTCGACCTCGGGCGGGTGGTAATTCGGCTGCCCGTGCCCGCCGCGGAGGATGATGTGACAGTCGGGGTTACCAGTCGTGTGCAGAATCGCCGGCGCGCCGGCATCGTCGATCCCAGCGAAGGCGTGCGATGCCGCCGCCGCCCGCACCGCGTCAACTGCGATCTGGATGTTGCCGTCGGTCCGGTTCTTGAACCCGATCGGCATCGAGAGCCCGCTGGCGAGCTGGCGGTGCGTTTGGCTCTCCGAGGTACGCGCCCCGATCGCCCCCCAGGCGACGCAGTCGGCGATGTACTGCGGCGTGATCGGGTCGAGGAACTCGCAGCCGATCGGCAGCCCGGTGTCCAGCACCTCCAGCAGCAGTTTGCGGGCGATCCGCAGCCCGGCGTTGACGTCGCCGCTTTCGTCCAGGTGCGGGTCGTTGATCAGCCCCTTCCACCCGGTCGTCGTCCGCGGCTTCTCGAAGTAGACCCGCATCACCACGAGGATGTCGTCGCGCAGCGAGCGCGCCACCGCACTCAGTTTCGTCGCGTACTCCATCGCCGCTTTCGGATCGTGGACGCTGCACGGACCGACCACGACCATCAGCCGCGGGTCCTCCCCCGTAAGCACCCGCCGCACTTCCTCGCGGCCGCGAATGACCGCCTCCGCTCGCTCCTCGCCGAGCGGCAACTCAGCCAGGAGCCTTTCCGGCGGCGCCAGCTCGACGATTTTCCCGATCCGCGTGTCGCGGACGCCGTCTCGCTTCGCCCCTTCCATTCCGATGAACATTTTGCCTTCGCCTTTCTCCAAAGCCTCTAAATCGTACTTTCTGGTTGCTCGCTGCCGGGCTGGGTCGGCGCGCGCAAACGCGACAACGGGTGAGACGGCGCTCGGCCGGGAAGATCTGGGTCTTCGGGCGGCAGGGCGCCGCCAGGCCGAACGCCTAGCTAAATCGCCAATACCAGTAGGTGAGATGGGCCGGCGCGACGGCAGCGTCGAGCGCCCTGATGCTGCCCCTGGATGTGCCTTTGTCCAACCTCACCTTGCAGGAGGTTGTACCACGGAGGCGCGGTTAGTCAAGTATTTCCGACAGGCCGCGCAGAAAGCGCTCGTTCTCCTCGGCGGTGCCGTAGCTGACGCGGATGTGGCCGAGGTCGCCGAGGGCCTTGCCGGGCCGGACGGCGATTTCGCGCTCGGCAAGGCCGGCGAGGACCGCGGCTTCATCGGCGTCACCGAGGTCGACCCAGGAGAAGTTGGCGTGGGAGTCGCTGGTCCGTAGGCCGAGCGCTTGCAGGCCCTCCTCGACGGTGAGGCGGGCGGCGATCGTGCTCTCGACCCGGCGCAGGACGTCGTCCTGGTGCAGGATCCCCTCCGCCCCGCCCGCCTGGGCGAGGGCGTTGACACTGAACGGCTGGCGCACGGCGTCGATCGCGGCGCGGAAGTTGGAGGAGCCGATCGCGTAGCCGACCCGCAGCCCGGCGAGGCCGTAGCACTTGCTGAACGTGCGCAGGACGACCAGGTTCGGGAAGTCCTTCAGCAGACCGAGCGAGGCATCGGGGTCGTCGTGGGCCTGGAACTCGACGTAGGCCTCATCGAGGACGATCGTCACGTGGGACGGTAGGCGCTCGCAGAAGGCGCCGATCTCGGCGGCCGGAATGTGGGTCGCGGTCGGGTTGTTCGGGTTGCAGACGATCAGCAGCTGGGTCGCGGCGGTCACCTCGGCGGCCATCGCGTCGAGGTCGTGGACGTCGCCCTCTGCGAGAGGCACCCGAACCTCGCGGGCACCGGTCAGCGCCGGCAGGTACGGGTACATCGAGAAGGACGGCCAGGCATAGAGGACCTCGGCGCCGGGCTCGAGCAGCGCCTCGGCGGCGGCGAGGAGGATCTCGCAGGAGCCGTTGCCGACGGCGATGCGGCCCGGCTCGGTCTCGTAGCGCTCGGCGAGGCGCCGGCGCAGCAACGTCGCGTCGGGGTCGGGGTAGCGGTTCATCGAGGCGGCGGCGTTCTGGATCGCCTCGATGACCTTCGGGTGCGGCGGGAACGGCGACTCGTTGGAGGCGAGCTGGGCGATGTTCCCCGAGGCGATTGCCTCAGGCGCCTGCCCAGTCGGGACTCCGGCTTGGTAGCCCGGCATGCGGGCGAGCTTCTCCGCGAAGGTGATCGTCATCGGCAACCGATTCTGACGGACGCCGGACTACTGAGCCGCGTGGAGGTCGGCCCGCAGCTTCTGCGCAGCGCCGGTGTAGACGTGCACCGGCTCGTGATCGGCAGCAGCATAGAAGTGCAGCATCACCCGAATCACTCGCGGCATCGATCCCGGCACGGGAATCTCCCGGCAGCACATCAAGGGCACCATTGTCAGCCCCAGATCGCGAGCGGCGACAGCAGGAAACTCAGCATCGAGGTCATCGGTAGTCGTGAACAAGCAGCTGACCATGTCCTCAGGCGCCAACCCATTCCGCTCGATCAACCCCTCCATGACCTCCTGGGTCGCAGAAAGAATCGCCTCCGGCTCATTAGCCTCAGCCTGGGCAGCACCCCGCACCGCAAAAAGCCGCTGCTGCGGCCCCGAATAGGAGCCCACTCGCAGCTCACCGTTGCTTCCATTGCCGCTCACTCCAAGGAATCTTCTCAGAGGAGGGGGCGAATCTCCGAACGGTGGGACTTATCCCCCTATGACGGGGAAAAGTCCCACCACTCGAAACGACCAGCGTCTAGCGAGGCTGGCGGCCGCTCAACACGGCGTTGTCTCCCGCCAGCAGATGCGCAATCTCGGTATGGGAGACAGAGCGATTGACCATGCAGTAACCGTAGGGAGACTGCATCGGGTCTTTCGCGGTGTTTATGGCCTAGGGCATCCCCGGCTCGGCAGCCATGGGCGGCTGATGGCCGCCGTACTTGCCTGTGGCAAGGACGCGGTGGTCTCACATCGGAGCGCCGCGGCTTTGCTCGGCCTCCTCGACAAGGGACCAGTAGTTATCGATGTGATCGCTCCTGGCGACCGAGGACGCCACATCGACGGCATTCGCTTTCACTATGTGCGGCAGCCGCGGCTTGAGGAGACCGGGACCTTTGATGGCATCCCCTGCACGAGCCCGGCGCGGACGTTGGTTGATTGCGCGGGAACCGTCGGCGAATGGACGCTGCGGAGTGCCTTCGAGCGGGCGGCGCGGCGAGAGATGCTCGACCTCGCTGCCATCGAAGCCTCGATCGATCCGCGACGCCGAGGGATGAAGGTGCTGCTGGCGCTGATCGACGAGTGGCGCGGGGCGGCGCCTCTCCTTGGGAAGCGCGGCAAGCTCAAAAGCCCGCTGGAGGCGAAGGTGTTGCCGCTGATCATCCAGCGCGACCTCCCACCGCCACTCTTCAACGCACCGGTCCAACTCGCCAACGGCCGCATCGAGGTTGACTTCCTCTGGTCCGACCAGCGCTTCGCGCTTGAGGCCGACAGCCGCGACTTCCACGGCACCGCTGTCGCTTTCGAGCGCGATCGCTGGCGCGACCGGGAACTCATGCGCGCTGGCTACGCCGTTCTCCGCGTGACCAGCCGCCAGGCGGAACGCGAAGCTGCGGCCGTGGCGGACGCAGTTACCTCTCAGCTCTTGCGAGCGGCGCGAGGGTGAAGAGCAGAGTCCCCCTCCTACTTGCAGGTGGGGAGGGGGACTCTGCTCTTCACCCTGCCGCCGCCTCGCGCAACTTCGCGATCTCGTCCTCCAAGAGGCGCCGCGAAGAACCCTCCTTGAGGCCAGCTAGCCGTAACGGCCCGAACGCGACCCTCCGCAGAGCCACCACCTCGTTGCCGACCGCCTCCAGCATTCGGCGCACCTGCCGGTTCCTGCCTTCGCGCAGGACGATCTCGATCTCGCGGTCTCCCTTGCGTTTGACCTGGGTCGGCGCCGTCGGACCATCCTCCAGATCCACGCCGCGCGCCAAGCGCTCCAAGTCGCCAGCAACAATCGGCTTCTTCACCCGCGCCTCATACGTCTTCGGCACTTCATACCGCGGGTGCGTCAGGCGGTTCGCCAGCTCGCCGTCGTTCGTCAGCAGCAGCAACCCGCTTGAGTCCGCGTCGAGACGCCCCACTGGGTACAGCCGCGCCTCCGTCTCGACCAGGTCCACCACCGGCGTCCGACTCCCCGTCTCCCGCGCCGTCGAGACCACCCCCACCGGCTTGTTCACCACCCAAACCTCTCGCGCCTCGGCCTCCACCGGTGCGCCATTAACCCGCACGTCATCCCCAGCATCCACATCCCTCGCCGGGTCCCGCACCACCTCCCCGCCAACCGTCACCAGCCCCTTGGCGATGATCTCCTCGGCTTTGCGCCGCGAGGCAACCCCGCCGTGCGCCAGGAACTTCGCCAGGCGCACGCGCTACTCGGCGCGCTGTTCGCCGGCTTTCAGCAGCCGCTCGCGCAGGTCGCGCTCGTCCTCGGGGGTGGGGTCGAACTTCGAGGGGTCGGGCAGCTGGTCGAGGCCGGAGAGGCCGAAGAGGCGTTCGAAGAGCTCGGAGGTCTTGAAGATCGCGGCGCCGAACTGGGAGCGTCCCGCCTCCTCGATCAACCCGCGCTCGGCGAGGCTGGTGACCGCTGACTCGGAAGTGACGCCGCGGATGCGGGCGATCTCCGGCCGGGTCACCGGCTGCAGGTAGGCGACGATCGCCAAGGTCTCGGCCTGGGCCTGGGTCAACGGTGGCGTTCGTGGCTTCGCCAGCAGGCGCCGCGCGGCGTCCTCGCTGGTGGGATCGGAGGCGAGGGCGAAGCCGCCGGAGACCTCGCGCAGCACGACACCGCGCTTGCCCTCGGCGAGGTCCTCGCGCAAGAGCCCGATCGCCTCTTCGACCTGCCCCTCGGTCGCCTGCGTCGCCTCCGCCAGGTCCTTGACGGCAACCGGCTGCGGCGAGAGGAAGAGCAGCGCCTCGACGGTGCGGGAGAGGTCGCTCATCCGCTCTTCGTCATCTGGTTGATCGGCACGACCTTCTTCACCCGAATCGGCCCGAAGCAGCTGTCTTGCTCCCAGGTCACCTCGCCCTTGCGGTAGAGCTCGAGCATCGCGAAGACCGTCACCGCCTGGGTCAGCCGGTCCTCCTGGCCGAACTCCTCGTCGAAGTCGAAGTCCTTGCGCCGCAGCAGCGCGTCGCGCACCGCCCGGAGCCGCCGTTCCAGCGAGACCGTCGGGCGGATGTGGCTGATGTCGACGTCGGGCGGCTCGGTCAGCAGGTCGCCGAGGGCAGCGCCGAGCTGGTCGGGGTCGTAGACCGCGGTCGCCGCCTCGACCGCCACCCGCCGCAGCTCCGACGGCAGCGGCGCCGAGCGATAGAGGTAGCCGCGCTGGCTCTCGAAGCGCGCGGAGATCTCGACGGCGGCGTCGCGGTAGCGCCGGTACTCGAGCATCCGCGCCACCAGCTCCTCCATCGCCTCCTCTGGCTTCATCTCCTCCAGCTCTTCGTCGGGGCCCGGGAGCATCAGTCGCGACTTCAGCTCCAGCAGGGCGGCGATCAGGACGAGGAACTCGGTCGCCACCTCCAGCTCCAACTCGCCTTCGCGCTCCAGGTGCTCGACGTAGGCAACGACGACCTCGCCCAGTTGCAGGTCCAGCAGGCTGACCTCCTCGCGCAGGACGACCGCCATCAGCAGGTCGAACGGCCCGGCGAAGACGTCGAGGTCCAGATCGAGGTCGAGGTCGAGCACTGCCATCGGCACAGAGCGTAGAGAGACCGCGAGACGGTCGGGAGGCCGCCGACGCAGTTGTTCGGGCTATGCGGGAAGAAGTGCGCTCAGGTCGAGCCGAAGCCCATGCGCGCGCGGACGTCGGCGACCACCGGCTGCGCCATCGCGTGCGCCTTCTCGGCGCCGAGGCCGAGAATGCGGTCGAGCTCCGCCTCGTCCGGGCGCAGCTCGGCGTAGCGCTTCTGTACCGGCTCCAAGTACTCGACCACCGCCTCGCCGACTGCCTGCTTAAAGTCGCCGTAGCCGGAGCCCTCGAATTCGCGTTCGACCTCGTCCTGATCCCGCTCGCAGGCGACCGCGAAGATGTCGATCAGGTTGGTTACCCCCGGCTTGTTCGTCGCGCGGGCGATCTCCCGGCCGGAGTCGGTCACCGCCGAGCGGAACTTCTTCAGGATCACGCCTGGCTCGTCGAGGACCAGCACGGTCCCCTGAGGCGTCCCGCCCGTCGTCGACATCTTCCGCTCGGGCTCCTGCAGGTCCATGATCCGGGCGCCGACCTTCGGGATCACCAGCTCGGGCACGACCAGGCACTCGCCGAAGCGGGCGTTGAAGCGGCGGGCGATCTCCCGCATCAGCTCGACGTGCTGGCGCTGGTCGTCGCCGACCGGCACCTCGGTCGCCCGGTAGGCGAGCACGTCGGCGGCCATCAGCACCGGGTAGTAGAAGAGCGCCGCCGAAGCGAGTTCGCGGTTCTTGCCGACCTTTTCCTTGAACTGGTGCATGCGGTTGAGGTCGCCGTGCGAGGTGACCGACGAGAGCAGCCAGGTCAGCTCGGCGTGCTCCTCGACGTCGGACTGGCGGAAGAGGATGCAGCGCTCGGGGTCGAGGCCGGCGGCGAGCAAGATCGCGGCGGTGTCGTAGACGCGCTCGCGCAGTTCGACCGGGTCGTAGGGGACCGAGACCGCGTGCAGGTCGACGATGCAGAAGATCGCCGGCTCGCCCCGCTCCTGCCCCTCGACGTACTGGCGGATCGCGCCGATGTAGTTGCCCAGGTGCTTGCGGCCGGTTGGCTGGATGCCAGAGAAGATGATCGGCTTGGACATGAGGCGGGAGCCTACGAGAGAGCCGGGACCGGTGTCCCCTCGCTCGGACAAACGGCGACC
>DASZNP010000033.1:0-6594 GCA_035551255.1 Solirubrobacterales bacterium | reverse complement strand
GAGCGGCTGATCCTGCAGCAGGCGGTGGCGGTGGTGGCGCTGGAGCTGATGCGCCGCCGGGTCGCCCAGGAGACCGAGCGGCGGCTGGCCGGCGACGTCTTGGCGGCGGCGCTCGGCGGCCGTATGGACCCGACCGAGCTGCGGCGCCGGCTCGAGCCTTTCGGGATCGGCGAGGAGGCCGCGGTGCTCGTCTTCTCCCTCAGCGATCCCGGCGAGGCGGCGGCGGCGCTGGAAACCGCGCTCGCGGCCGAGGCCTGCCCGTCGGTTGTCGCGCCCCACTCGGTCAACGGCCGCGAGCTGCTCTGCGCGGTGATCGATTGCGCCGAACGCGACCCGGTCGAGGTGGCCGGTGAAGCGCGGAACGCACTGGCCCGCGACCACGCGCCGGTCCGCGCCGCCGCTAGCCGCCCGGCGCCGCCGGACCGTCTGCGCCATTCCTTCCACGAGGCACGCTGCGCCCTCGAGGCAACCGCCTTCGATAACGGCACCGCCCCCGACGTCGCCTCCTGGCGTGACCTCGGCGCCTTCACCCTGCTGCTCTCGATTCAGGACGACGACGCGCTCGATCTCTACTGCGACAGCGTGCTCGGCCCGATCGAACGCGGCGACGAGGAGTACGGCGGCGAGCTCTTGCGCTCGCTCGAGGCCTTCATCGAGCAGAACGGCCAGTGGGAGCGGGCGGCGCGGCAGGTCTACTGCCACCGCCACACGCTGCGCTACCGGATGCGCAAGGTGGAAGAGCTGACGGGCCGCGACCTCTCGCGCGCCCACGACCGCATCGAGTTCTGGTTGGCCCTGCGAGCGAGGGAGCTTGTCGCATGAAGATTGGAGTCCCCAGCGAGATCAAGTCCGACGAGTACCGCGTCGCGGTCACCCCCGCCGGAGTGCGCGAACTCTCTGAGCACGGGCACGAAGTGCTGGTCCAGGCCGGTGCCGGCGAGGGCAGCGCGATCAGCGACGAGGACTACCGCGCCCAGGGGGCGGAGATCGTCCCCGACGCGGCGGGCGTGTTCGAGGCGGCGGAGATGGTCCTCCACGTCAAGGAGCTGCAGCCGGAGGAGATCGAGATGCTGCGGCCGGGCCAGCTGCTCTTCACCTACCTGCACCTGGCGCCCGACCCCGAGCAGACGCGCGGGCTCTGCGGCTCGGGCGTCACCGCGATCGCTTACGAGACCGTCGAGGACTCCCACGGCCGGCTGCCGCTGCTGGCGCCGATGAGCGAGGTGGCGGGGAAGATCGCCACCCAGGCCGGCGCCTTCATGCTGGAGAAACCGCTCGGCGGCCGGGGGATCCTGCTGGGAGGGGTGCCGGGAGTGGCGGCGGCCAACGTGATGGTGATCGGCGGCGGCGTGGTCGGGATGAACGCGGCCTTCATCGCGATCGGGATGGAAGCCGACGTCTTCGTCTACGACCGTTCGATCGATCGCCTGCGCGAGCTCGAAGTGATCTTCGGCGGCCGCTGCTCGACGGTGTACTCGACCCGGCTGGCGGTCGAAGAGATGCTGCCGAACGCGGACCTGGTGATCGGCGCGGTGCTGGTCCACGGCGCCCGTGCCCCCTACGTGATCCGCCGCGAGCAGCTGGCGCTGATGAAGCCCGGCGCGGTGCTGGTCGACGTCGCGATCGACCAGGGTGGCTGCTTTGAGACCTCGCGTCCGACCACCCATCGCGACCCCACCTTCGAGGTCGACGGGATCACCCACTACTGCGTCGCCAATATGCCCGGCGCGGTCCCGATCACCTCCACCTACGCGCTGACCAACGCCACCCTGCCGTACGCGTTGGCACTTGCCGATCACGGGGTAGACGAGGCGATAAGAAAGGACCCGGGCCTGCGGCCCGGGGTCAACGTCGCCGGCGGCAAGGTCACCCACCCGGCCGTCGCCGAGGGAGTGGGTATGGAGTATGTGCCGGTCGAGGAGGCGCTCGGCCTCGAGCGATCTTTGAAATGAGTAGCCAGAGGGAGGACTGAGATGAGCACTTACGCGGTTGTCAACCCCGCCACCGGTGAGACGGTCAAGGAGTACGAGGAGATCACCGACGACGAGCTCCGCGCGGCGATCGACCGCTGCGATCAGGCCTCGAAGAGCTGGCCGAGCTCGACCTCGGTCGCCGACCGCGCTGCGCTGGTCCGCAAGGTTGGCGAGCTGCACTCCGAGCGCCGCGAGGAGCTGGCCGAGATCATCGTCCGCGAGATGGGCAAGCCGATCGAGCAGGCGCTGATGGAGGTCGACTTCGCCGGGATGATCTACGGCTTCTATGCCGACAACGCCGAGGACCTGATGGCCGACGAGCCGATCCAGCTCTCCGAAGGCGAGGGCACCGCGGTGATCCGGCGCAGCCCGTTCGGGGTCCTGCTGGGGATCATGCCCTGGAACTTCCCCTACTACCAGGTGGCCCGCTTCGCCGGCCCGAACATGGTGATCGGCAACACGATCCTGCTCAAGCACGCGCCCCAGTGCCCGGAATCGGCCGCGGCGATGCAGCAGATCTTCGACGACGCCGGTTTCCCCGAGGGTTGCTACGAGAACATCTACGCGACCAACGAGCAGATCGAGTGGGTGATCGCCGATCCGCGCGTGCACGGGGTCTCGGTGACCGGTTCGGAGCGGGCCGGCTCGGCGGTCGCCTCGATCGCCGGCAAGCACCTGAAGAAGGTCGTGCTCGAGCTTGGCGGCTCGGACCCGTTCATCCTCCTCGGCACCGACAACCTCGATGAAGCGGTGACGGCGGCGGCCGAAGCGCGGCTCGACAACACCGGTCAGTCCTGCAACGCCGCCAAGCGGTTCATCGTCGTCGACGAGCTCTACGACGAGTTCCTCGAGAAGTTCAAGGAGCAGCTGGAGGGAGCGAAGCCGGGCGATCCGACCGAGGAGGACACCGCGGTCGGCCCGCTCTCCTCCCAGACCGCGGCCGACCGGCTCGAGGACCAGGTCAAACGGGCGATCGATAACGGCGCCGAGGTGGTCGTCGGCGGCAAGCGCGACGGCAACTTCTTCGAACCGACGATCCTCACCGGGATCAAGCCCGGCGACGAGGCCTCCCAGGAAGAGTTCTTCGGGCCGGTGGCGCAGGTCTACAAGGTCTCCTCTGAGGAGGAGGCGGTGGAGCTCGCCAATCAGACGCCGTTCGGGCTTGGTTCCTACGTGATGACCACCGACAAGGAGCAGGCCGACCGGGTCGCCGACCGGATCGAAGCCGGGATGGTCTACGTCAACCTGGTCGGCGCCGACGCTCCCGAGCTGCCCTTCGGCGGCTTCAAGCGCTCCGGCTTCGGCCGCGAGCTCGGCCGCTACGGCGCCGACGAGTTCGTCAACAAGAAGCTAATCCGCAGCGCCTGAGCCTTCGTCCCATCGCGTGGTTCCTTTGTCCTCTCTGCCCGGACAAGGGGACCGCGCGATGGTCGGCCGCTCCGAATAGGCTTCTGCCTTCGTGAGTCGCTTTCGGGGGGTCATCGCTGTTCTCTGCTTGCTGGCATTCGCCGTTTGCTCGGTGAGCGCCGTTGCGGCGACGCGGGCGCAGGAAGAAGACCTGCCGCGCTGCCACGGCCGCAAGGCGACGATCGTCGGCACCGACGGCAACGACACCTTGCAGGGGACGCCCGAGCGCGACGTCATCTGGGGCGCCGGGGGCGATGACCTGATCTACGGCAGCCTCGGCAACGACCTAATCTGCGGTGGGCCCGGGGACGACCAGATCCACGGCGGCCGCGGCAACGACGAAGTCGATGGCGGGGCGGGGAGCGACCAGGTGAACGGCGACCTGGGCGACGACAAGGTCGTCGGCGGGGCGGGCGCCAACGACGAGGTCGCCGGCGACCTCGGCATCGACGTCGTCAACGGTGGCGCCGGCAACGAAGACCTCGTCCACGGGGATTACGGCTACGACCGCATGTCCGGGGGCGCCGGCAAGGGCGACATCGCCTCCTTTGCGACCGCACGCGCCGGCGGCAAGGGCAGCGGCGTCTGGGCCTCGCTGCGCGCCCACAAAGCCTTCGGCGACGGCCACGACAAACTCTTCGGCTTCGAGAGCCTCGAAGGCTCGGCCTTCCGCGACACGCTGATCGGCACCCCGCAGGGGAACGTGATCGACGGCGGTCCGGGCGACGACCACCTGATCGGCGGCGGCGGTCCCGACACGCTCGACGGCGGCCAGGGGAGCGACGGCTGCACGGGCGCCAAAGGCCACACTGTCTCCTGCGGTAAGGAAGCGCCGCCGAAAGGCAGCGCCTACGTCCAGCTCGATCCGACCCCGGGGGGCGGTGCCGGCTTGCAGGTGATCGGCGGCGGCGGCCGCGACCAGTTCTTCGTCGCCTACGACGAAGCGACCCATACCTTCAGCGTCACCGCCAAAGCCGGGCTGGCGATCAGCGAAGGGTGCACGTACGCGCCGGGCACCCGAGCCACGGTCTCCTGTCCCGCCAACGGCCCGGCCCGCTGGCTGATGGCCGACCTCGGTCCCGGCAGCGACAGCCTGCGGGTGATCGGCTCGTTGTTGGCGGTCGGCAGCGTCCGTTTCGCTGGCGGCCTCGGCAATGACACGATCCACGCCGGCCCCGAGGACGACCTGGTCGAGTCCGGCCCGGGCTCCGACCACATATATGGGGGCGATGGCGCCGACGGTCTCGTCGGCGGCCTGCCCGGTCCGACTTATCTCTACGGCGAAGGTAACGGTGACCTCCTGGCGGCCGGCGGCGGCTGCGCCGGCGGGGCGCTGGTCGGCGGACCGGGACGCGACGATGCGTCCTTCGCCGAGACCCAGGCGCATCCGGGCCTGCTGATCATCTCCTTCCCCCAGCACAAAGCCTGGGTCACGACCGTCAAGAACTGCCACCCGGTCCACCTCTCGCCGACCGACGAGGACATGGAGGGCTCGTTCGACAACGACGTCCTGATCGGCGACGGCGGCCCCAACGCGATGCTCGGCCAGCCGGGCGAAGACGAGTTCTTCGGCAACGGCGGCGAAGACATCATCGACGCCCGCGACGGCGTCCGCGACCTCTCGATCCAGTGCGGTCGCGGCACCCCGCCGAAGACGATCACGGTCAAAGGCAAAAACGGCAAAACCGAAACGAAGGAAATCGCCGGCACCGGCGAACCAGCAGGCCGCGCCCTAACCGACCAGTTCGACCCCGAACCCTTCAACTGCGCAACCGTCAAGTACGGCCACCCCGTCCCCGGCCTAAACGCCTAACCGACCGCCCGGTAGCCCGCCGCAGGACCAGGCGCTCGGCCGGCGGGTCCTGTCTCCGATACGACCCTCCCGCCCGATGGCGGGAGTCCCGCATCGTCGCCACCCGCCGGAGTTTCCGGGGAATTACCTCAGCCGCGGGGGGAGAACAAGCCCGGCGTTCGTCCTTAGGACGGATATGCCGGTACAAGGACGAACGCCGCCTTCGCTGGGGCCGCTCGCTGACCTTGCGACCTACCAGCACGGTGTGATCTCGATGGGTCAGCTCCGGAAGCAGGGTCACGCTAAAAGCACGGTGATCGAATGGGTCGCTTTGGGTCGGCTACACCAGCTGCACCGCGGGGTCTATGCGGTGGGTCATCGCAAGCTGACTTGGTACTCGCGGTGTTGGGCTGCTGTGTTGGCGGCGGAACCTGATGAGGCTGCGCCTTGGCGGGCTATGGCTAGCCATTACTCCGCCGCTTATTTGTGGGGGCTGTTGCGGTTTACGCCTGATGTGATGCATGTGACGGCGCCTACTCGGCGGCGGGCTAAGCGGGACTTTCGCGTTCACTTCTCTTCGATCCTGGCTAAGGAGGATCGGGCGATCTGCCAGGGCATTCCGGTGACTGCAGTTCCGCGGACGTTGCTCGACCTGGCTATTCGTGCGCGGCCGGAGCAGCTGGAGGGATATCTGGAGCGGGCTGAAGACCGGGAGCTATTGGATGTGTGGGAGGTCGAGGACTTGCTTGCTCGCTCCGGTGGGCATCGTGGGCGCGGGCGGCTTGCGCAGGCGCTCGCGATCTACCGGCCTGATCCCGGCTTCACGCGCTCGGAGTTCGAGCGGCGCTTCCGCGATGCGGTCAAGGCGGCTGGGCTCCCTGCTCCCTCGATGAACTTCAACGCCGCGGGGTTCGAGCTCGACGCCTACTGGCCCGACCTCCGCTTCGCGGTCGAACTCGACCTCTTCGAGACGCACGGCAGCCGGGCCGCCTTCGAGCGCGACCGCCAGCGTCAGGAGGAACTGAAGCTGGCCGGGATCGAGATGATCCGGATCACCGCGCTGCGCTTGAAGCGGGAACCACAGGCTGTTCTCCGCAACCTCGCGACGCTGCTTGAGCGCCGCCGCCACGAACTCCCCCGCGCTTGAACTAGGCTTCGTTCCGTGGCACGGAAGACCGCTCAAGGGGACGAGGCTGCAGCTGTTGCTGCCGCGATCGCGCAGTTCGAGGCGGAGTTCGCCGGCGCCCCCGCCGAGGAGGCACCGTTGACGCCCGCCTGGCAGCGGGCCGCCTACCTGGAGGGGATCAGCGCCAAGGAGACGATCGAGCACCTACGAGGAGGTTCGGCATGGCTGTCGTGAAAATCATCGAGCTCGTCGGCAGCTCCAAGACGTCGACCGACGATGCCGCGAAACAGGCGCTG